>NZ_JBVIRO010000001.1:170884-655850 GCF_055575975.1 Amycolatopsis sp. NPDC033938 | reverse complement strand
GTCGTGAGTGGCGATGAGGGTTCTAACCCGAATCGCCACTCACGACCCCCAACGCGGAACCGCCTCAACGGGGAGGTCCTCGCCTGCCACCAGGCAGCGAGCCGATTACGCCAGGTTCGCCTTACGGATCAATAGTCCTCTGAACGCGGTCAGGGGCGGGGGCCTGCCAAGGGGACGGCGTGGCGGTCGCCCGACCGCACCATGGCCAGCAACGGTTTGGTGGCCACGCTCAGCAGCCGGGCCGCGAAGGTGCGGCCGTTGCGGCGCGCGATGTCGGGACCGAAGGCGTCCATGAGCGCGACGAGGCCGGGCAACGGCCGCACGAACAACGTCGCTTCGGCGATGAGCCCGTCCTCGTCGAGTTTCAGCACCGCCGCCTCTTCGATCTCTTCGTCACCGATGCGCGCGGTGTAGACGACCACGCGCGTCGACGCGTCACCGGTGTCGGTGCCGAACCGGACGTCACGCAGATATGAGAAGGCGACTTCCAGCAACGGCCTGAGTTCCGCGTGCCCGGTGAACCGGACCCGGCTGGTCAGCGGCGACCGCACCACCGCGTCCGGCGCGTAGGCGCTCAGCCCGAGTTCGACGTCTCGTGTCTCGAGAGCCCGGCGGTATCGCTCGATGGTTTCGATGCTCATGTTTCCTCCTGGATCAGGGCTCCCAGACCGCGCCACAGCAGATCGGCCGTGATCGCGACGACTTGCTCCCGCGGGATGTCGCGGTTGCTCCACCACCAGGTGGCGATGGCGTTCAGTGCGCTTTTCGCCGCTTCGGCGAGTACCTCGTTCGCGCGTTCGCGCGGCAGGTCCGCGGTCAACGCCAGGCCGGGGACCTGCGCGAACACCTCGGTCAGCTGCCCGGTGGCCCTGGCCTGCCCGCGCCGGTGCACCTCGGCGACACCCTCGTCGGACGGCGTCTCGGCGAAGATCATCCGCCAGCCGCGTTCGTTCGTCTCCATCCACGCGAAGATCGCCTCGACCCGGCCGCGCAGCAGTTCCTCGGCGGTGCCCGACGGTGGCAGCTCCGCCCAGCCGGCCAGCAGACTGTCCACTTCGGACTCCAGCAGCCCGGCGTACAGCTTCGCCTTGGACGGGAAGTGGTCATACAGCACGGGAGTACTGATCCCGGCCTCCGTCGCGACCTCCCGCATCCCGGCGCGAGCGTAACCGGACGCGGCGAACACCCGCGCCGCCGCGGCGAGGATCCGCGCCCGGCGTTCGTCCTTGCTCAACCGCTTACCTGACATCGGTCAGGTACGCTACCACCTAACCTGACGGCTGTCAGGTTAGCCTCCGGGTAGCCTGGTCGATCGTGCGCACAGTCGTAGTCATCGGGGGCGGGATCGTCGGTCTCGCCGTGGCCTGGGAACTGACCAAACGAGGCCTGGACGTCACGGTGCTCGAAAAGGAGGACCGCTGGGCGGCCCACCAGACCGGGCACAACTCCAACGTCGTGCACGCGGGGCTCTACTACAAGCCGGGTTCCTTCAAGGCGAGGATGTCCACCGCCGGTAATCGGTCCATTGTGGACTTCGCGCGGCAGTACGGGGTGCCGGTGGAGGTGTGCGGCAAACTGGTCGTCGCGACCTCCGAGGCCGAGCTTCCGGCGCTGAAGGTGCTCGCCGAACGGGCCGAAGCCAACGGCGTCCCGGCCAAGCTGATCACCCCGAGCGAGGCCCGCGAGTACGAACCCGAGGTGTCGTGCGTCGCCGCGCTGCGGGTGGAGTCCACCGGCATCATCGACTTCCCCGCCGTCTGCACCGCGCTGGTGCGCCTGCTCGACGAGTCCGACGCCGACCTGCGCCTCGGCACGCCCGCGCTGGGCATCCGTCCGGCCCGCGACGGCGGGGTCGAGGTGGCGACCGGCGACGACGTGATCCGAGCCGACGCGCTCGTCAACTGCGCGGGCCTGCACGCGGACCGCGTCGCGCGGCTCGCCGGGCTCACCCCGAGCGCGCGGATCGTGCCCTTCCGCGGCGAGTACTACGAACTGAAGCCCGAACGCCGCCACCTCGTACGCGGCCTGATCTACCCGGTCCCGGACGCGTCGCTGCCGTTCCTCGGCGTGCACCTGACCCGCATGCTCGACGGCAGCGTGCACGCCGGCCCCAACGCCGTGCTCGCGCTGCGCCGCGAGGGCTACACCTGGCGCGACATCTCCGCGAAGGACGTCGCCGAGGTCGCCCGCTTCCCCGGCGTCTGGCGGCTCGCGCGCAAGTACGCCTACCCGACCGGACTCGACGAGGTCCGCCGCTCGTTCTCCCGCCGCCGCTTCGCCGAAAGCCTCGCGCGGCTCGTACCCGCCGTCACCGAGGACGACATCGTGCGGCACGGCTCCGGTGTCCGCGCGCAGGCACTGCGCCCGGACGGCGCGCTCGTCGACGACTTCCTGATCGAGACCGCGCGGAACCAGGTGCACGTCCTCAACGCGCCGTCACCGGCGGCGACCAGCGCGCTGGAGATCGCCAAGTACATCGCCGACGAGGTGTCGGACTAGGACGAGGGCGGCAGGTTCCCGTTCAGCATCGGAACGGCGGCCTTGACCACGTCGCACGCCTTCGCGGGATCGTCGAGGTTTCCGGCGATGATCGCCACCGTCGACGTCGGGGTGATCGCGAGACCTGCCGCGCACAGCTTGCTGCCCGGCTCGGTGTAGAGCTTCCACTTGCGGTCACCCGAGTCGAAGTCCTGCGGTTCACCCTGCGTGATCAACGACGGAGCCTCGTCCATCGGCGTCGCCGTGTAGAACCAGAGGTCGAACGCCTTCTCGCCCTGGTCGCCATCCGTGTCGGCCCACTCACAGCCGAGCTGGTTCGGGTTGGAGCTGGACTTCATCGGCTCACCCGTGGGTCCGAGGCGCAGCTGCGCGGTCTGTTCGGGTTTGAGCATGGCGCACGGGTCGGTGGTCACGAGCGGCCCGCCCGGCTCGGCCGGCTTCTGCCCGGGTGGCGCGGTGATCTGCGGGTTCTGCTGCCCACCTGGCAGCTTCGACGCCACGGCCGGGGCCGCCGCCTTGGCCAGGTCGCACGCGTTGCCCTCGGTGTGGTCGGGGCTCTCGCTGGCGATCTCCACGAAGGAGTCCGGGGTGAGCTCCGTGGTCAGCGAGCAGTAGGACGGGCCGAGGATGGTGGCGTACCGCGTCCAGGTGAACCCGCCGATCCCGAACTTCTCCCCGGGCTGCGCGCCGCTCATGTAGTCGTTCAAGGACAGGTCCTTGCTCAACGACAACTCGAGGTTCGACGCCTTGCGCACGTCCTCCAGTTTCCGGAACCGGCAGACGGCGGGGACCTTCTGTTCGGGTTTGGCGGCGCGTTCCTCACCGGGGTACTGGACACCCAGCGCCGTCGCGTGCTCCTGCGTCAGCAGTGCGCACGGCTCGGCCTTCGTGATCACCGGCCCCTGCCCTGGCACCGGCGCGGCCGTACCGCCGACCGTCGACGTGCAACCACCGACCGCCAGCACCACCAGCCCGATCGCGAGCGAATTCCGAAACCGCATGCGTCCCCTCCTCATCGGCTCGCACCCTACTTCGATGCCGGCGTGAGCACCTCGGTTCCACCGAGGAAGGGACGCAGCGCTTCCGGCACCCGGACCGAACCGTCTTCGAGCTGGTGGTTCTCCAGGATCGCGACGATCCATCGGGTGGTGGCGAGCGTGCCGTTCAGCGTGGCGACGGTCTGCGGACGGCCGTCGTCGTCGCGGTAACGGATGCCGAGGCGGCGGGCCTGGAACGTCGTGCAGTTCGACGTCGAGGTCAGCTCGCGATAGGTCTCCTGCGAAGGCACCCATGCCTCGCAGTCGAACTTCCGGTACGCGGAGGTGCCGAGGTCGCCGGTGGCGGTGTCGATCACCCGGTAGGGGACCTCGATCTTGGCGAGCATCTGCTCTTCCCAGTCCAGGAGGCGAGCGTGCTCGGCTTCGGCGTCCTCGGGACGCGTGTAGACGAACATCTCGACCTTGTCGAACTGGTGGACGCGGATGATGCCGCGGGTGTCCTTGCCGTACGATCCGGCCTCGCGGCGGTAGCAGGACGACCAGCCCGCGTAGCGCTTCGGGCCGTTGCCCAGGTCGAGGATCTCGTCGGCGTGGTAGCCGGCGAGCGGGACCTCGGAGGTGCCGACGAGGTACAGGTCGTCGTCGCGCAGCCGGTAGACCTCCGACGAGTGCGCGCCGAGGAAGCCGGTGCCCGCCATGATCTCCGGCCGCACCAGGGTCGGCGTGATCATCGGCGTGAAGCCGTTCGCCGTCGCCTGCGCGACGGCCATGTTCAGCAGACCGAGCTGCAGCTGGGCGCCGATGCCGGTCAGGAAGTAGAACCGCGAACCCGAGACCTTCGCGCCGCGCTCCATGTCGAGCGCGCCGAGGCCCTCGCAGAGTTCGAGGTGGTCCTTCGGCGTGAAGTCGAACTTCTTCGGCTCGCCGACGTGCTTGAGCACGACGTAGTCGTCCTCGCCGCCTTCGGGAGCGTCCGGGTGGACCAGGTTCGGCACCAGGCGGTGCAGCTGGTCGAACTCCTCCGACGCCTCGGTCTGCTCGACCTCGGCGGTCTTGACCTGGGCGGCGAGGTCCTTCGCCTTGGCGAGCAGTTCGGCCCGCTCGTCACCCTGCGCCTTCGGGATGAGCTTGCCCAGCGACTTCTGCTCGGCACGCAGCTTGTCGGCGGCGGCGATCGAAGACCGGCGGCGGGAGTCGAGGGAGAGCAGCTTGTCGACCACTCCTTCGTCCTCGCCACGGGCGCGCTGAGAAGCGCGCACGACGTCCGGGTCATCGCGCAGAGTCCTGGGGTCAATCACGAGTCCAGAGATTAGTCCTAGGACTTCGAGCACTTCGAGGCAGTTTGCCCGTACACACTGTGCGGGCCGCTGCGGATAACCCGACAGTCTGATCGTTGTCGCCCGTTTCGGGCCGTCCCCATACTGAGATCTCCCTGCTGCGGACGGAGAAACCCGATGACCGATGCGGACCTGCTGGCGCGGCACAAGGCGGTACTCCCGTCGTGGCTGGCGCTCTACTACGACGAGCCGATCGAGATCGTGCACGCGCAGGACCGCCGGGTCATCGACTCGACCGGACGCAGCTATCTCGACTTCTTCGCGGGCATCCTGACGAACTCGATGGGCTACGACGTCTCGGCGATCAGCGACGCCGTGCGCAAGCAACTCGACACCGGGATCCTGCACACCTCGACGCTGTACCTGATCCGCTCACAGGTCGAACTGGCCGAGCGCATCGCGAAGCTCTCCGGCATCCCGGACGCGAAGGTGTTCTTCACCAACTCCGGGACCGAGGCCAACGACACCGCGCTGATGCTCGCCACCCAGTTCCGGCGCAGCAACCAGGTGCTGGCGATGCGGAACTCGTACCACGGGCGGTCGTTCGCGACGGTCGGGATCACGGGGAACCGCGGCTGGTCGGCGTCGTCGCTCAGCCCGGTGAAGGTGAGCTACGTCCACGGTGGCTACCGATACCGCAGCCCGTTCCGGGCGCTTTCGGACACGGAGTACATCGACGCTTGCGTCGCGGACCTCGTCGACGTGCTGGAGACGGGCACCTCCGGTGATGTCGCCTGCATGATCGCCGAGCCGATCCAGGGCGTCGGCGGCTTCAGCTCACCGCCGGACGGCCTGTTCAAAGCGATGAAGGAGGTCCTCGACCAGTACGGGATCCTGTTCATCTCCGACGAGGTCCAGACCGGCTGGGGACGGACCGGGGAACACTACTGGGGGATCCAGGCGCACGACGTCGTCCCCGACGCGATGACCTTCGCGAAGGGACTCGGCAACGGGCTCGCGATCGGCGGTCTCGTGGCGCGCGGCGACCTCGTCGACTGCCTGACCGCGAACTCGATCTCGACCTTCGGCGGCAACCCGGTCGCGATGGCCGGCGCGGCCGCGGTGCTCGACCACATCGCCGACCACGACCTCCAGGCCAACGCGCTGGCGCGAGGCAATGAACTGCTCGCCGGTCTGCGCGCGGCGGGGAACCCGCTGATCGGGGACGTGCGCGGCAAGGGCCTGATGATCGGCGTGGAACTGGTCAAGCCGGGTGGTATGGAGCCGAATCCGCAGGCCGCGGCGCGGATGATGGAAGAGACCAAGGCACGGGGGCTGCTGATCGGCAAGGGCGGGCTGCATGGCAACGTGCTGCGGATCGCGCCGCCGATGACGCTCACCGCCGAGGAGGCCGCTGAGGGGCTGGGGATCATCACCGACGCACTGGCCGCGGTGTCCTGACCCACGCCCTCTCCTGAGCCCTGCCCGATGCAATGAAAGGCTCTTTCCTTGCAAATTTTGCAAGGAAAGAGCCTTTCCTAGCGCGCGTCAGGACTTCACGAAGCGCGCGATGACCTCGCCCAGCCGTCCACCGGCGTCCTCCTGCAGGAAGTGACCGGCGCCGGTGATCGTCGGATGCTCCAGTTCGCGGGCCCCGCGCATCGAGCCGCGCAGTTCGAGGCCCCACGGCGCGGTGATCGGGTCGCCGTCGGAGAACGACACCAGGAACGGCTTGTCCAGCTCGGCGAGCACCTTCAGCGCGGCCCGGTTGGCGGCCGAGGCCGGGTCGTCCGGGGTGGTCGGCACCAGCGACGGCATCGCACGCGGCGCGGCCTTGTACATCTCGTTCGGGAACGGCGCGTCGTAGGCGGCGCGGACCTCGGGCGGCAGCTTGGTCTGGCAGCCCGCCTGCACGAATCGGCCGACGTCGAGGACCTGCGCGTTCTCGACGGTCTCGCGGAACTTGTGCCAGATCTCCGGCATGTCGGTGTCGCCGGTGGGGAGGCCGGTGTTGGCGGCGACGACCCGGGAGAAGCGGTCGGGGTTCTCGGCGACCAGCCGCAGGCCGATCAGGCCGCCCCAGTCCTGGCCGACCAGCGTGACCTCGGTCAGATCGAGGACGTCGAAGGCGAACGCGCGCATCCACTCGACGTGCCGCTGATAGGTGTGGTCGACCATGTCGCCGGGTTTGTCGGAGCGGCCGAAGCCGACCAGGTCGGGCGCGATGGCGCGCAACCCGGCGTCGGCGAGCACCGGGATGACCTTGCGATAGAGGTAGGACCAGGTGGGCTCGCCGTGCAACAGCAGCACAGGCGGACCGTTCTCGGGTCCGGCCTCCACGTAACCCACTCTGATCACGCCGCCGTGAAGGTCGACGAGTTCCGCGTAGCGCGGTTCGAAGTCGAAGTCGGGCAGGTCCGAGAACCGGTCGTCCGGTGTCCTCAAAAGGCGCACGGCTCCCACGGTAGTGGGAATCGTGCGCCTATGCCGTTTTCAGTGCGACAAGGATTTACGAAATACCGACGGCCACGACGAGGCCGAGGGCGAGGTGCGCGGCGGCGACCACGACGCTGACCGGGGCGAACTTCTCGCTTTCGATGGTCGAGCGGACGTCGATCCGCGTCGCCCACTCCAGCAGCCGGACGGCCAGCACCTGCACCACGATGCCGAGCAGGCCGTAGACGAGCGACGTGATGAGGCCCTCGGTCAGGTCGCTGGCGGAGTTCGCGATCGCCACGACGACGATGAACGCCATCGACAGCAGACCCGAAGCGGTGACGATCACCGCGTTCGGCAGGCCGCGTGAGACCAGCTGGGACAGCTTGCCGGGCGTGGTCCAGTCGATCGCCCAGAACCCGGCGAACATCAGCAGCAGGCCGACGACGCCGTACAACAGGATCGCGCCGATCCCTCGCACGAGGTCGGAGCCGAACGTGTCGGACAGCGCAAGGGTGGTGGTCACAGGGTTCTCCCAGAAGTACGAGCTGGTCAGGAATGTCAGGTTTGTGCGGTTGCTTCTATCACGACTCGACGATGCGGTGCGGGACGAACGCCGCGCCGTCGTCCGTGACCAGTCCTGCCGTCTCGCGGATGCCGAGGCCGGCCGCCTGGTCGCCGACGATCCACGCACCGAGCGCCGGCCGGTAGCCCTGGAACTCCGGGAGCGGGTCGAACGCCTGGTAGACGTAGCCTTCGGCACCGTAGACGCCGTCGGTCTGCGTCTCGTACCCGGTGGCGACGATCTGCACGTTCGCGCCCTCGCGACCGAGTTTCGGCTTGCGGACGTATTCGGTCAGCAGGCCGGGGTCGTCGGCGAAGGCGGGCAGCAGGTTCGGATGCCCCGGGTAGTTCTCCCACAGGATCGCGAGCAGCGTCTTGTTGGAGAGGATCATCTTCCACAGCGGCTCGACCCACAGCGTGCGCGGCATGGTCTCGACGGCGAAGCGGCCGAACTCCTCGTCGACCACCCATTCCCACGGGTAGAGCTTCACCACGGTCGCCATCTGCGCCTCTTCGAGGTCGACGAACCGCTTGAGCACCGGATCCCAGCCGATCTCCTCGATCGACAACCCGACGGTGTCGAGTCCGGCCTCGGCCGCGGTCTCCTGCAGGTACGCCGTCGTCACGTGGTCCTCACCGGAGGGATCCGCGGACGACCAGGTGAAGTGCAGTTCGTTGGAGGGCAGCTTGTCGGCGAGTTCGCCCCAGCGCTCGACCAGCTTCTCGTGGATCGAGTTCCACTGGTCGTCCTCCGGGAAGACCGCGGTCTTCCAGTGCCACTGCAGGACCGCGGCCTCGAGCAGCGAGGTCGGGGTGTCGGCGTTGTACTCGAGCAGTTTCGCCGGGCTCTTGCCGTCGTAGCGCAGGTCGAACCGGCCGTAGACGTGCGGATCCTGCCGCTTCCACGACTCGGCGATATGCGGCCAGACCCACTCGGGGATGCCGAAGCGGTGGTACTGCTCGGTGGTCACCACGTTGTCGACGGCTTCGAGGCACATCGAGTGCAGCAGTTCCACGTCCGCCTCGACGGACAGGATCTCGTCCATCTCGAAGACGTAGTGGACCGACTCGTCCCAGTACGGCCTGGACTTGCCGGTGCCGTCACGGGCGGGCGTGCCGAAGACCAGGCCCTGCTCCTCGACGATGTTCTGCCAGTCCCGCCGGGGCGGCTTGGAATCCCGGTACACCTACGAGCCCCCGCTCTTTCCGCTGCCGCCGGAGCCGCTCTTGCCGCTGATGCCGAAACCGCCGCGCTGGACGGTCTTGCCCGATTTGGTGCTGACGTTCGCGTTCGACGGCGCGGTGTACGAGCCGCCGGACACGCGCTGCCCGATCGTGCCGCTGCCGCCGTAGTTGTAGCGGTAGCTGTTGTATCCGCCGCCGCCCGGGATCGGGATGAAGAAGAATCCGCCGCTGACGTGCCCACCGTGCGACCGCACGTAGTTCTCGTCGCAGTTGTTGTCGTTGTCGACGATCTCGTCCTTGGTGGTGCAGACGGCCGTGACGTTCTCCGGCTTCGCGACGGTGTAGAACGTCGCGACCAGGCCGACCAGCCCGACGGTCACCCCGGTGCCGATCAGGATCTTCTTCTTGGTCGACGACTTCTTCTCGGCGGCGCGAGCGGCTTCGGCAGCGAGCGCCTCCTGGCGTTCCTGCTCCGCCAGTGCCTGCTGTCGCGCGCGCTGCTCGGCCAGCGACGGCTGCCGCGCCTGCGTCGTCTCGTCCTGGAACCGCATCGAGCCGCGCTTCGGCGGCTCTTGGGGAGGCTGTCCCCCTCGGTTGTCATCCTGCGTCATCGAAGCTCCGTAATCGCCCGCCAGCACGAACCCGTGTCCAACACTAACCACCCGGTACGCGCACCTTACGTGCGGCGCGGGCATCATGGAGTGGATGTCTCAACAGGCCGAGCGGTTCCGTGATCCGCGAAACGCGCTGAGCACCCTCAGCACCCGGCTCGTCATGGCCGGTGTGTTCGTGGGCGCGATCATCGCCCTTTCGCTGAGTGTGGCGTTCTCGTGGAATGTCGGCCCGGAAGGTGGCGTGGGTGGCGGTGCCCCCAAGCTGTCGCCCGCCGCGGCCGAAGCGTTCCAATCTCCCCCTGGCACCTGTCTGACCTGGAACAACCCGGACGCCACCGACGCGCGGCGCGTGCCGTGCACGGAGTCCCACCTGTTCGAGGTCACCAGCGTCGTCGACATCGGCGCGCAGTACCCGGCCGGCGTGCCGAGCCCGAACCTGAACCAGTGGCAGGAGATCTCCCGGTCGAAGTGCACCGTGGACGTCAAGCCGTACCTCGGCCGCTCGCTGGATCCCTACGGCAGGCTGAGCATGAACCTGCTCCGGCCGACGCCCGCGCAATGGGAGGACGGCGACCGGCAGCTGCGGTGTGGTCTGCAGTGGGCGGGCCCCGGCGGCAAGCTGCAGCCGACCACCGGACCGGCGAAGGAACAGAACCAGTCCATGGTGTGGGAGGCGGGCACCTGCCTCGCGCTGCTCAACAACAGCTTCGGCGATCCGATCGACTGCGCGCAGCCGCACTCCTACGAGATCATCGCGACGCTCGACCTCAAGACGAAGTTCAAAGACGGCTACCCGTCACAAGAGCAGCAGAACACCTGGCTGGACACCGAATGCTCGACGGCGGCGCAGGATTACTCCGGCAACGCGGATCTGGCGGCGAAGAAGCTCATCCTCAGCTGGGACGTTCGCGAGCAGGAGAGCTGGGACGCCGGGTCGACGCTGGTGAACTGCAAGGCGGCGGCGGTCCTGCCGGACAACAAGGGGCTCGCACCGGTCACCGGGAGCGTCAAGGTCGGTAACGGCGAAGCCCCGCCGTCCGACGGCGGGCAGGCGACCCCGCCGTCGTCTTCTTCGGCCCCGAAGACCGGAGGGTGAGCGCGTGCCCGTCGAGATGACCCAGCAGCGGTTCGAGGAACTGGTGTCGGAGGCGCTGGACGAGCTTCCGCCCGAATTCGCGGACGCGATGGACAACGTCGTGGTCCTCGTGGAGGAGTACAACGAGGAGTCGCCCACGATCCTCGGGCTCTACCACGGTGTCGCGCTGACGGAGCGGACCCACGAGTACGGCGGAGTACTGCCGGACCGGATCTCGATCTACCGGCGACCGCTGCTCCAGATGTGCGACACCGAAGAGGACGTCGTCGAAGAGGTACTGATCACGGTGGTCCACGAGGTCGGCCACCATTTCGGCATCGACGACGCGCGACTGCACGAACTCGGCTGGGGCTGAACCGCGACCACAGGCGATAGCAAAGGTCCCTTGCTCCTTTCCGGCGGATTTCGTGCCGAGGGCCGCGTGGTCGGTGATTTTTGTGCGTCGAGCACCAAAGGTTCTTCGGATTCTTAACTGGGTGTAACAAGCCAGCCACTTTGGGCGACAACCCCGCTAAACTTTTCGGCACGTTGTCGTCGGCCGACGCCGGCGAATGCCTGGGGAGGCGTGGATGGCCGAGTCGACGGCGCGCAGCAGGGGTGACCGGCGTTTGCGCTGGTTGCTCACCTCCAGTGCGGCGTCGAATCTCGGCGACGGGATCGGCAAGGTCGCCTTCCCGCTGCTCGCGGTCACCCTCACCCGCGACCCGCTGCTCATCGCCGGGCTTTCGGCGACCCAGTTCCTGCCGTGGCTGCTGTTCGCGCTCCCGGCGGGCGCGCTGCTGGACCGGATCGACCGCCGTCGCGCGATGATCTTCGCGAACGGCGCCCGCGCGGTGGTCGTCGGCGGAATGGCCGCCCTGGTCGCGGCCGGCGGGGTGACGATCTGGGTGGTCTACGCCGCCGCCCTGCTCATCGGCTTCGCGGAGGTGGTCGCCGACAGCGCCGCGAACGTGCTCATCCCGGCGGTCGTCGACAAGGGATCGCTCGACAGCGCGAACAGCAAGCTCCAGGCCTGCGAGATCGTCGGACAGACCTTCCTCGGCGGGCCGGTCGGCAGCGCCACCTTCGCGCTCTTCGCGACGTTCCCCTTCCTGCTCAACTCGGCAGGCTTCGCGATCGCGGCGGCGGTGCTGATCGGGCTCACGGGGAGCTACCGGGCTCGCCCTTCCGCTACGGCCGCCGAGAGCGCGCCCGCCGACTTCCGCGCCGAGCTGGCGGAGGGCTTTCGGTGGCTGAAGCATCACCGGCTGGTGCTGCGCCTGGTCATCGTCGCCGGACTGATCAGCCTGATCAGCGAACTCGCGCAGGCACAGTTGGTGCTGTACGCGATCGAGTACCTGCGTCTCAGCGAAGCCACCTTCGGGCTCTTCGCGTTTGTCGGCGGGATCGGGGGTTTGGTGGGCGCGGGCCTCGCCCCGCGGCTGGTGAAGACGTCCAGCCGTCGCGCGGTCCTCCTCGGGGGCACCGCCTGCTGCGGCGTGGCTTTCGCGGGGATGGGCCTGACGAGTTCGCCGGTGGCGGGAGCTGCACTGTTCGGCCTGTTCGCGGCGGCCGTGGTCGCGGTGAACATCGTGCTGGGGACGGCGCGGCACACGCTCGTCCCCGGCGAACTGCTCGGCCGGGTCCTCGGCGTATGGCGCACCGTGGTCTGGGGTGCGATCCCGGTGGGGGCTCTGCTCGGCGGCGTCCTCACGCACGCACTCGGTTCCCCCGCCCGGACGTTCCTGACGTCCGGGCTTCTGCTGTTCGGCGTAGCCGGTTTCGCGTTCGTCTCGTTACGCCCCGGCGCCTTCGATGACGAATCGGCCACGGCCTTGCGGGTACTCCACCAAGACCGGTGAAAACGGGGGCCTTTGGTGCTGAAATGGCCCATCACCGCCAGCTGGTGAGGGAGGTCCGCGATGCAGCAGACACTGGTGCCGGAGGGCGGCTTGGGGACAGCAGAACCTTCCAGGCGCCCGCAAGTGCTCACCGCGGTCGCCGGTTTCGTGATCGGCGCCGGCGTGATCGGCATGCTGTGGGCGCTCTCGGGGGTCAACGCGGGAGCGCTCGAAGACGCTCAAGACGCCTGCCAGGCATTGGCCAGAGTCGGCACGATCCCGGACACCACCGGCTCGGCACCAGGAGAGCGGCCCGTGGCGGTGCTGGCCCCCGAGATCCTGCACCGGATGACGGCCGCCCGCGAACTCTCCGCCGCGGCGGCCGCCGCCAACGACACCTACCGGCCGCTGGCCGAGCACATCGACGGCGTCAGCCGGATGGTGTTCAGCCTGCATTTCAACCAGATCTCCGGCCACCGGCATCTGGCGCAGGCCGAACAGCTCTGTACCCAGCTCTGAGTCGTCATGCTCCCTTGTGGACCGTCTTGACGGTCAGCTGGTTGCCCGGGATCTTCCCGGCGCAGCCGAGTCCCTGTACCGGCACGAAGTTCGACGCCGTCTCCTGCGGCAGGTACACCCGCAGTCCTCGGGTCTCGGTCGGCTTGCAGACCGCCTCGTCGTAGTTGCGGACGTTCACGAAACCGACGTCGGCAGACGCGCTCTCGCCGGTGTTCAACCTGACCGGCTCGCCCTTGGCGCCGTCGCGGAACGCGGCCTCACCGACCTGGTGGCCGTCCGCGCCGGTCACGTAGGAGATGCCGGGGAAACCCTGGATGGTGCACGCGTGTCCGCTGGAGTTGGTGATGACGAGCTTCCGGTAGACCGTCCCCGCCGCTCCGTCACCGCCGACGACGGAGAGCTTCACGTCTCCCGCTTTGCACAGTCCGTCGTTCTTCGGCGCCGGGTCCCCGCCCTGTGCGGGCTGCGGTGCCGGTGCGGAGCTCGACGGACTCGCGCTGGGCGCGGCCGAGGTGTCCGGTGCCGAACTGGACGGCGTCGCGGACGAGCTCTGCGCGACCGGGGCGGTTTCCGAACCGCACGCGCTGATCAGCAAGAGCCCGGCGGTACCCGCGATGAGACCGCCGATGGAGATCATCTTCGAACGAACCATGGTCATTCGCCTCCCTGTAGCCGGGTGACCCACCGATCAGTAGACGTCTTGTCCGGCGCCGGGGTTGCGCTCCCCCGGTTAATTCCCCACAAGGTGTTAATTGATCTCGTGGGGTGTATTCCCCGGTGGGAGCGGAGGCAAACAGGATTACCGCAGGCGCGGCGGTTCAGCGTTCGAGAGGGATGTCCGCCCAGGTCAGGCAGTGCCAGCCGCCATCGGTAGCGACGAGTTCGACGATGCCGGTGTTCGGGACGAGGCCCTGGTTGGCGACCTCGGCGGTGACGTTCCCGGCGAGCCACTCGCCACCGAGCCGGATCGCGCCGCCATGGCTCACCAAGACCACCGTTCCGTCGGGGTCGGCCTGCTCGTGCTTGGCGCGCAGCCGGGCGACCGCGTCGAGCAGCCGGGCGCGCACCTGCACGCCGGTCTCGCCGCCGGGAATCGGCGGGTCGAGTTCGCCGAGCGTCCACCGGCGCACAAGGCTCATGTAGACCGCGACCGAGTCCTTGTCGGTCTTGCCTTCGAGGTCACCCGCGGCGACCTCGTGCACGCCGTCGATGACCTGGACGTCGAGGCCGAGCTTGGCGGCCACCGGCGCGGCCGTCTCCTGAGCACGGACCGCCTGCGAGGCGTAGACCGCGACGATCGGCTCGCCGTCGAGCCGCGTCGCGAGGTCACGGGCCTGTTCGCGCCCCAGTTCGGTGAGCGGCGGGCCGGGCAAGGCGGTGTCGAGCGCACCACGGACGTTGCCCTCGGTCTGGCCATGGCGGACGAGGAGAAGTTTCACGCCTGCGCTCCCTTCCTGACCGACTCGACCCAGTCGATCGCATCGGTGAAGTCCTCATTGGCGGCACCCGGTTCGACCTCGGTCGCGCCGCCGTCCGCCCGCGGGTGGGAGCCGAGGAACCGCACGTTGCGGCACCGGCGGCGCAACGCGGCCAGCGCGTCGCCGATCCGGGGCTCGGTCACATGCCCTTCGAAGTCGATGAAGAAGCGGTACTCGCCGAAGTTGTTCCTGGTCGGGCGGGCGTCCAGCTTGGTCAGGTTGATCCCGCGGACGGCGAGTTCGGTGAGCAGTTCCGCCAGCGCGCCGGTGCGGTTCGTCGCGGCGGCGACGATCGAGGTGCGGTCGGCGCCGGTCGGCGACGGCAGTTCACCGGGCGGACGGACCAGCAGGAACCGGGTCTTGGCGTCGCGGACGTCGGCGACCTCGGTGGCCAGCACCTCCAGCGGATAGTGCTCGATGGCGACCGGCGCGGTGACGGCGGCGTCGAACTCGCCCGCGTCGACCGCGACCGCGGCGGCGGCGGTGGACGACGTCGCGACCGGATGGGCGCCGGGGAGGTTCGCCTCGACCCAGTGGCGGACCTGCGCGAGGGCGTGCGGATGACTCGCCACGGTGCGGATCTCGGTCGTCCCGGGCCGGGTCAGCACGCTGAAGTGGACCGGCAGCAGCACCTCCGCCACCGCGACGAGTGGCTCGGCGTCGCTCAGGCTGTCGAGGGTGGCGGTGACCGCGCCCTCCACCGAGTTCTCGATCGGGACGCAGGCAGCGTCGGCCTCGCCGGCGCGCACCGCGGCCAGCGCCGCCGGAATGGTTTCCGCCGGGATCAGCTCCTCGCCGGGGGCGAGCCGGCGTGCGGCCTGTTCGGTGAAGGTTCCCTGTGGGCCGAAGTACGCGATCCGTGACACCTCGCCAGATTACGCACGCCGCGAGTGGCGACTTTCACTCGGACAGCCGGTACGCGAACCGGTTACGCCGGGTGGCTTTTTTTGCCATGCTTAGGGCGTGACCGCCGAATCGGGCACGCACACCGGCCACGCGGATGTCGGCTCCTCATATGCTCCCCTGCCGGACCATCCCACCCCCGAGCTGGTGCTGTGCGCCGTCGATGACCTGCTCGCGCAAGCCTGGACCACCGTCGCGGACACTGTGGACGGACGGGTCTTCGTGCACCGCGGGTCGGTGCTCGACGTCGTCGCGCAGGCCGTCGTCAGCCCCGCCAACTCCTACGGCTGGATGCGCGGTGGCATCGACGCCGTCTACGCCCGTGCCTACCCCGAAGTCGAGCAGAACGTGCGCAGCGCCGTACTCGCCTACCACGGCGGGGAGCTCCCGATCGGGGAAACGGTGATCGTGCCCACCGGCGAGGCGGAGCCCGCCTGGCTGATCAGCGCTCCGACGATGCGGGAACCCGGCGAACGCCTCCCCCGCGACACCGTGCACCCGTACCTGGCCGCCCGCGCCGTGTTCCGGCAGTGGCGCGACGGCAGCGTCGACCAAGGCCGGGTCCGTGACCTGGTGCACACGATCGCGATGCCCGGACTCGGCACCGGTGTGGGCGGTGTCGCACCCGCCACCTGCGCCCGGCAGGTCGCCGCGGCCTGGGACGAGGTCTTTTCGCCTCCCCGTACCCGTAACGGACGGTAACGCCCCGACGCGGGCTACATCACATCGCAGCGCGTTCATGAGCCGTAAGCCCTACCGTTAAAGCGGCTTCATCCGGTTCGAGGCACGCTTCCCGCCGAGAACTCGTCAACACGGTTTTGTACGGCGCCAGCGCAGGCGACGGGCGAGGAGTGTGCGATGCCGCGGGTCCGTGAGCTCAGTCCCTACGTGGAGCTGCACCGTGAGCAGTGGCGCGAGCTGCGCAGGGCGACTCCCCTGCCGCTGACGGCCGCGGAACTGCTGCGGCTGCGTGGTCTCGGTGAGCAGGTCGACCTTGCCGAGGTCGCCGAGGTCTATCTGCCGCTCTCCCGGCTGATCAATCTCCAGGTCGCCGCCCGGCAACGGTTGTACGAAGCCACCACCACCTTTCTCGGTGAAGACAGTCGGGGCACCAAGGTGCCGTACATCATCGGGATCGCCGGAAGCGTCGCCGTCGGCAAATCGACCACCGCGCGCATCCTGCGGACCCTGCTCGCCCGCTGGCCGGATCACCCCAGGGTCGACCTGGTCACCACCGACGGGTTCCTTTACCCGCGGGCGGAACTGGTCCGGCGCGGGATCATGCACCGCAAGGGCTTCCCGGAGAGCTACGACCGCCGGGCCCTGCTGCGGTTCGTCACCGAGGTGAAGTCCGGGGCGGAACGGGTCAGCGCGCCGGTGTACTCGCACCTCGCCTACGACATCCTTCCCGGCGAGGAACAGGTCGTTCAGCGACCCGACATCCTGATCCTCGAAGGGCTCAACGTCCTCCAGCCCGGCCCTCGGCTCACCGTTTCCGACCTGTTCGACTTCTCGATCTACGTGGACGCGCCGACGACCGACATCGAGCGCTGGTACATCGAGCGCTTCCTCAAACTGCGGCACACGGCCTTCGCGGACCCTGCGTCACACTTCCACCACTTCGCCGGTCTCCCGGACGACGAGGCACGAGCCGAGGCACGCCACCTGTGGCGCACCATCAACGAGCCGAACCTGATGGAGAACATCAAACCGACGCGGCCCCGCGCGACCCTCGTCCTCCGCAAGGACGCCGATCACGCGATCAACCGGGTCCGGCTGCGCAAACTCTAAGAACGGAAGCAAACTCTGAGCACGGACGCTGGGTAACCGGATACTCACGGAATCTCTACTCACGGCGAGCGTTTCACGACGACGGCCAAGATCATTTCACCGGCCGCCGATCACCCGGGCGAATCCCGGCCGTTCCCTCACAAGCAGCAGCCTTCGCACCACCGGCGAGGCTTCGACGCCGTCCGGTCGCACGCCGCGACCGGTGGCCGGTTTTCCTCGGCCGATCGGCCGATCCACGCTCAGTACGTGTAACCGGTTGGCCGATACCGGCTACAGCCCCCCGAGGTGACCCTTGTGTCAGGGGAACAAGAGGTCTTTAACCGGACCTTGAGCAGGGAGGAGGGTCATGATGTTCTCGATCATCCTGACCTGGGTCGGCTCGATTCTCGGTCTCGCGCTCCTGGTGGCCATGGCCGCCGGCGCCTTCGTCGTGGACTTCGACGACGCCCGCGGGGACCGCCGCTGGAAGAAGCCGGAAGTCACGGAGAGCAAGGGGACCCCGGCGGCACCGCTGAGCTGAAGGCGGGCCAGGACCCGGTTCGGTCAAAGACAGCTCAGTCGAACGGGTTGTGCACCTGCGCGCCGAGCCCGGCCATATCGGCCAGGTTCCTGGTGACCAGGGTCAGCTCGTGGACCCGGGCGGTCGCGGCGATCAGCCCGTCGATGGACGGCACTTTCCGCGGCGCGTACTGCCTGCCCCATTCAGCCGCGATTTCCGTGGTCACCGGAAGGATCCGTTCCGAGAACTGCGCGGTGAGCCCGGCCAGCCAGTCGGCCAAGGCGTCCGCCCGCTCCCGGTCCCGATCTCCTCGATTCCTGAGTTTGTGTATCCCCCTCTCGATCTCTCCGACGGTCAGCACGCTCAAGTAGAGCTTGCTCGACGACACCCCGCCCCACCACCGGGCGAAACCCGGGTTCTTCGTGCGGCGCCGGGCTTCGGACACGATGTTCGTGTCCAGCAGAAAGCTCACCCGCTCACCTCCGCGGCATCTCTCGGCAGGTCTTCCGCACGTTCGGCGGCGACCTCCTCCAACACGTCGGCCAGTGCCTCCCCGTATTCGGGATGGTGCTGCTCGCCGGAGAGCACGAGTTTGAAATCGACGGCTTCACCGCCTCCGGCCAGCCTGCGGTAGTCCACGATGTCCAGCACCACGGCCACCTCCTCTCCATGTTTCGTGACGAACTGGGGCCCCTCTGCCGAGGCCCGGCGCAGCAGCTCACTCAGCCGCTGCTTGGCGTCCTGCACCTGCCAGGTTGCTGCTTCCATCTAGACAGACTAGATGGATTTGGCGGGGATGGCAAGGCTGGGAGAGGTCGTGACCGGTGAAAAAGCGACGTCAGCCGAGGTCGGCGAGCGCCTTCCGGTAGTCGTCGATGTCGTAGTCCATCTCGTGTTCGCCCGCCTCGCTCAGCTGGGCGGACAGCGCGTCGATCAGCCGGTCGAAGATCTCGTCGCGCTCCTGGCCGCTCTCACTCAGCCGGCGCACGGCCTGCCAGACCTCGGCGGGCTCGTCGGCCCAGAGCTGGTCGACGATCGTGGTCTTGAGCGCCAGCCGCAACCTCGGCTCCCCGTCGAAGGTCTCCTCGGCCAGCGCCTCGTGATACTCGGGGTGCTCGCCGATGACCAGCAGACGGCGCTGTTCGGGGTCGGCGGGCTCGAGTTCCAGCTCCTCGTCGCCGATCTCCGTGTACACCGTCGGGACGGCGAACATCCGGCGCTGGAGGGCCTCCGCGAGTTCCGCCGGGTCTTCGATCCCCTCGGAACCGTCGAAGTAGACGTCGAGGGTGGAGTCTTCCTCCTGCGAGAACTCCTCCAGGAACTCCGTCGCGCTTTCCAACAGCGCCACACGGGCGGCTTCGGGGAGACCGGCGCGGTCGGCGGCCCAGGTGACCCAGCCGAGCAGCGCGGGCTCCAGCGCGTCCTCGTACGCCTCGTCGACCTCGAACTCCCCGTCCAGCAAGGACTCCAGGAACCGGGCGAGCTTCTCGGGCCCGACCCGCAACGGGTTGCCCGGCTCGGTCTCGCAGCCGTAGTCGACGAGCAAGCGTGCGTAGAACCGCGTCGCCTCGGTGTCCTCCACGAGCCCGGAGCCGATGAAGTCGGCGACGACCTCTTCGCGAACCCGCTCGGGCCACTCGATGATCTCGGGCGAGGGCTCGGGAGCGGGAAGGGCCCGGATCCAGGCCAGCGCGAGCGCGTGGAACCGCGCGTAGTCCTCGCTGACGTCGGGCTCCTCGACGACGTCCGTCGCGGCCAGCCCGTCCGCGAGCAGCTGGTGGGCACGCTCGGGCAGCACCCGCTCCAACGTGACCAGCTCCGGATCGTCGGCGGCCTGCTGCCGCATGTCGGCCAGCACGTCGTGCGGTTTGTCGACCACGACGACGTCGCGGATCCGGCCGCCCTCGGTGAAGTCGACCAGCGCGAGCAGACCGTGCTCGACGCCGCCGCGGGAGAAGAAGCAGAGCAGGGAGGACTCGTCACCGAAGACGTCACCGGTCCGCCAGCAGTCCCCGACGGTCACCGCGGCCAGGTCCGCCGCCCACTCCGGCTCCGGGATCCCACGGCCCAGCACGGTGTTCAGCGCCGAGGCGGCCGCCTCGCGCTCCTCCTCGGTCTCGGCGAACACCCGCAGGCCGGCGAGCAACGCGGCCGCGGCGGGGGTGATCTTCCGCTCGGCGAAGGCGATGAGTTCCAAGCCCAGTGGCTGTTCATCCTCTTCGAGCTCGATCTCCCACCACTGGCCGAGCACCTCGGACGTCAGCAGCTCGACGTCGAGCACGTCGGGCTCGGCACCGAGGGTCGAGAAGTCCCGGAGGACGTCCTTGAAGAGGCCCGTCACACTCGGAGTGGAGGGCTGGGCTGCCTTCTTGCGGGCACGACTGACCGGACTCATGGCGACATGTTTTCACGGGGCGCCGAACCCGCTCGTCGCGGTGGTCCCGGGCGCGAAACGCGGGGTCCGGTCGCGGGGAGGACGCGGGTGGACACCGGTTCAGGACCACCGCGACTTCGACGGCCCCGCCAGTTGGCTCGACCTTCTTCGCCGGGTTTCCTCGGTTCGCTTCGAATAACGAGCGACGACGGAACCGGTTACGCCTTCACCGTTTTCGGAATCGCGATTCTCGCCGCCTTGATCTCGGCGATCAGCCGCGTCTTGCGTTTGTGTATTTCCACCAATGTGGCGAGGTACGAGCTGAATTCTTCAGCTGTACCGGCCTTTTTGTGCACCGTGCGGAGTTTGCGCAGCTGCCGGGCGGCCTCGCGATAGGAGTTCGGATCTTTGTGCGTGATCAATTCTTCGACATGGTCCCGGTAGATGGGAATGGTTTCGGCGGGATGGGCGACGGAACGCGAATCCGCGAGTTCGACACGCACCGGCAAAGAGGCTTCGAAACGCACCGCCGCCCGCCAGGCCTCGTCCGCGCGATCCTCGCCGAGCAACGCGCGCACGAGTTCGTCGGCGGCCTCCGTCCCCTCGGCGGCGAGTTCGCGCAACCGCGCCAGCGCGGTCTTCCGCTGCGCGACCCATCGCCCCGCTTCCAGCGCCTCCTCGCGTAGCGCGAGATATGTCGCACTGGTCGGACTTTCGTCGAATTCCTTGCGAGACAAGGGAACCGGCTCTTCTTCGGCCGGAGGCGCTTCTTCCTTCTTGTCATGCGTGAGTGCCCGCGCCGCGTGCGCGATGGCCTCGCTGTGCCGCCCCGCCGCGCGCAGCACGCGCACGATCTTGAGACTGACGTCGACCCGCGGCGGCTTCGCGGCGAGGATCGCGACGAGCGCGTCGACGTCGCCGGACACCTCCGCCAGTTCCTCGCGCAACCGCTCGGCCGTCTCGCGTTTGGCGCCGGACGGCTGCTCCGCGAGCACACTGTCCACAGTGGACTTGATCCGCGCGATTCCCCTGTCTCCCAACGCGGAAGCGAAATCGGCCAGCTCGATGGCCGGCCAGCCCGGCCCGTCGAACTCCACTTCGAGAATCCAGTCGGCCAGACTCTCCGGATCCGGCGGGCGTGCGACACAGGCCCGCGCGTACAGCTCGACGGCCCGGTCCAGCCGGTCCGCGACCTCGCCGGAGGCGTCGTCGATCTGCTCCAGCATCTCGCTGATGTCGTCCACGGTCCGGCGGGCGAGCGGGGCGAGATCGGCCCGGCTGCCGGCGTCGAGGAGCCGCTGAAGCGTGTCGAGAACCGAGCCCACCTTCGCGGCGTACTCGACGTTCCCCGCCGTCACGGCGGTGTCGAGGAGGCGGTGCGCCTCGGCGAGATCACTCCCCTGGGTGACGAAACGGTTCTCCAGGGTCTGCCGTAACACAGGGTCACGCTCGGCATGGGCATGAAGCAGGTCAGCCAGCGTCTCCGCGTCCAAGGTGCGCAGGTAGGGGCGCAGATCCGTCGGGGAACTCACCCGGACAAGTCTGCCTGACCGGTTCGCCGACGCGTGTGGGCCAACAGCGTGCTCTTTTCGGCGTAATCGTGTACACGGTGTGACCAGCTCAAAGACTCCGGAAGGGCGGCTTCGAGCCGAGCGGGGCAACGGATGATCGGGATCGGGAGCCGCCGGGCGAGCAGCAGCACGATCGCCATCACCACCCACGCGAGCAGCGAGATCGCCCCGGCCGCGGCGAGGGCACCGCGCAAAACCCGGCGTCCGCCGTCGATCGCGAGCTGCGCCGAGTACTCGATCTGCCGGAGGGCGAGGTCGCCGAGGGACCGGCCGACGACACCGGCCGCGGCACGCCAGGCGTCCTGTCCGACGGGCGGCGGCGTGGCGGCGCTCAGCGCGTTCTCGACCGCGCCGAACCGGCTCCAGTCCGCACTGGCGACCAGATTCCGGTAGACCTGACGGCCACTCTCCGTCAACATTCCGGCCACGGCGTCGAGCCTGGACCGGTAGGCACCGACGGCCGCGGCGTAGTCGCGCCTGCCCTCGTCGTCGATCCCGGCGACCGCGAGCGAGTCGCTGCGGTCCATCCCTTCGACGACGGTGAGCAGCTCGACGGCGATCGTCTGCTGGTAACCGACCTCGGCGTCAGGGGCGACTCGCGCGATCTCGCGCAGGGAGGAAAGCGAGGTGTCGATGCGATCGGCGTACGCCGTGTACGTGGCGGAGCGGCTGCCCGGCGCCCTCAACGCGACCGCCCGGTCTCGCTGCAGCGCCGCGATCATCCGGCTCGCGTCGATCATGGTGACGGCTCCGCTTTCGGCGTCTTCGCGGACCTGGATGGCCTGGTGGACGAGAAACCCGCCGATGAACAGCGCGACGAGCACCAGGGCCGCGCTCGGTACGAACGCGATGGAGAGCATGCGAGAGCGAAGGCTTCGCTGGTACGTCAAGGCTTTCCTTCCGGATCGATTCCCCGACGCGCAGCGACGCTATGCAAGTTGCAAATTGCACGTCAACGCTCGTCCGCCATACGGCCGTTAGCGCACCGTGACGATCTGGTAGGCACAGCACGTGACACTCGACGACCTCAACCAGCGCCTCCGCGACTTCGCCGCGGCACGGGCCTGGGAACCGTTCCACACCCCGAAGAACCTGGTCATGGCGCTGTCCGGCGAGGTCGGCGAACTGACCTCGCTGTTCCAGTGGCTCACGCCGGAGGAGTCCGAGAAGTGGCGCTCCGACCCTGAACTGGCACACAACGTCGTCGACGAAATCGCCGACGTCACGCTGTATCTCCTCCAGCTGGCGAACAGTCTCGGCGTCGACCTGATCGAGGCGGCCAACGCCAAGATCGACCGGAACGAGCATCGCTTCCCTGCGCCCGATTAGCCGCCTTTCGGGTCTTGTGACGTCTTTAGCGAGCCGAAAGACTGTGCCGACGTCTCTGGAGGTGGCCCTTGTCGCGTTCGGCTCGCACCGTGGTCCTGGCACTGATGCTGTCCCTGAGCGCGGTCGCCGCGCCCGCGTACGCCGCGCCGCCGCCGACGACGACGCATCGGGACCCCGGCAACGGGCCGGACCGCAACGACGTCGCCGCGACCGACCCGCCGATGAGCACCGCGCGCGCCGCGGCCGGGGAGAACGTCGCGGGCGACCATTCCGGTTATCCGCGCAAGACCACCCTGCGGGTCTACCCGGAGAACCCGGGCGACAAGTCGATCAAGCTCGGGCTCGCGCCGTATCACGCGATCGCCCCGAAGCTGAACGCCTTGCAGGCGCGCAGCGACCGGGTCTCCGTCGAGATCGCCGGGCAGTCCGGCCTCGGCCGCGACCTCTACCTGGTGACGCTCACCGCGCCGGAGAGCCCCTTCGAGACGCGACGGCAGGACGCCTGGCGGTCGCTCATCGAGAACGATCCGGCCCGTGCCGCCCGCGACCCGTTCCTGCGTCACGGTTACAAGGCTCCGGTGTGGATCAACAACAACATCCACGGCAACGAATGGGAAGGGACCGACGGCGCGCTTCGCGTCATCGAGAAGCTGGCGACGTCGAACGATCCCAAGACGGCTGAGCTGCTGAAACGGAACCGCTTCTACTTCAACGTCACGGCCAATCCGGACGGCAGGGTCGCCGGCACGCGGCAGACGTCGCAGGGCTTCGACCCCAATCGCGACTTCGTCACCGCTTCGCAGCCGGAAGTGCGGGCCATGCGCGGGATCGCCATCGGCAAGCAGCCGCTGATGATGCTGGACGAACACGGTTACGTCGAGAACACGCTCATCGAGCCGACCACGCCGCCGCACGGCCAGAACTACGACTTCGACCTCTACATCAAGCACGGGTACGCCAACGGTCTCGGCATGGAGCAGGCCGTCAAGGCACTCGGGCGGCCGGAGACGGCGAAGCCGGAGATCCCGTTCCGCGACTACGAACCCGGCAGCTGGGACGGCTGGGCGCCGATCTACACCGCTCAGTACGCGATGTACCACGGCGCGGTGTCGTTCACGATCGAGATCCCGATGCGGGTCAACAACGCGGACTACGAAACGCAGCCCGTGGCGGAACTCCAGCGGCGCGCGGTGATCAACACCGAGGTCGTCGAGGCCACCATCGGCAGCACGCTGAACTACGTCGACCGCAACCGCGGTGAGCTGATCGCGAACCAGATCGAGATGTTCCGCCGCGGTGGCGCCGGCGAGGCGCAGCGCGAGATCCCCGATGGTTTCGTGCCCGGATTCGGGCCGGAAGACCGCTACCGCACGGAGTTCCCGCGCGCGTACGTCATCCCCGCTGGAGCGGACCAGCGCTCGGCCGTCGCCGCTTCCCGGCTCGTCGACCACCTGGTGGCCAACGACGTCCGGGTGCGACAGGCCGATCGGCCGTTCTCGCTGGCCGGGCGGCGCTATCCGGCCGGTTCGTACCTGGTGGACATGCACCAGCCGAAGCGCGGCCTGGCGAACGTGATGCTGGAGCAGGGCAGCGACATCTCGGCGAAGGTACCGGTGATGTACGACATCTCCGGCTGGAGCCACCGGCTGCTGTGGGGCGCGTCGGTCGACATCGTCCGTCAGGGCAGGCTCGACGTCCGGGCGCACGACGTCGCCGCGGCTTCGCCCACCGGCGGCATCGACGCCGCTCCTGGCCGTGACCTCGCGCTGAAGCTCGTGGACGGCAAGGACGTCAGCGCCGTCAACGACCTGCTGAACCGGGGCCTCGCCCTGGGCCGCACGGCCGACGGCACGATCGTCGTTCCCGCGTCGGCGCGCCCGGCCGCCGCCGAGGTGGCGGACCGCTACGGCGTCCGGTTCACCGAGGCCACCGGTGCGGCGACCCCCTTGGGCCGCAAGACGATCGCGGGAGCCGTCGGCCCGGATGAGCTGAAGGCGTTGCGGGACATGGGCTTCGACGTCCGGCCGGTGTCGGCGGCGGTGCTCAACGCCGGATTCGACTGGTCGCGGATCGACCTGCTGTTCGTGTCTTCGGGACTGCGCTACACCGATCTCAACCCGGCGGCGAAGGAGGCTCTACGCGCCTTCCTCGCTCGCGGCGGCGTCGTCACCCGCGGCGCGACAGGCGCACGCTTCAACACCGACGTGGGACTTCTCGAAGCGCGTCCGGTGGCCGGTTGGGAGGACGGGAACGGCGTCGTTTCGGTCGTCAATGGGACCGGCCCGGTCGGCGCGGACGCGCTGCCGGACTCGTTCGTCTACGGGCCGTTCTGGTTCACCGATCTCGGCTCTTCGGTCCGGGTCGAGCAGCGCTACGCGAGTGGGAATCCGCTGGTCGCGGGCCATTGGCGGACCCGGGACGACGGGACCGGCGGGCCACTGCAGGCGGCGGGTCAGGCAGCCGTCGTCTCGGGCACTTCGGCGCTCGGCGGGAACGTGGTGCTGTTCGGCACCGAGCCGCTGTTCCGTGATCACCCGAAGGGCTTGTACTCGCAGGTGGCCAAGGCGATTTACTGGGCCGCCGCGAAGTAACGTGGGGGTATGCCCGTATCCCGTGGCCGGAAGCCGAAGAACAAGAAGACCACGAGGACGGCGAAGCCGCAGGCCGTGGAACCAGCGGCGCTGCCGGGTTGGATGGAGGAGTCGATCGAGAACGTCCTCGACGAGGCGGGCGTTCTCCTGAAGACGCGAAACCCTCGCGAACTCGAGCAGGCGACGGCCTCGCTGCTCGGAGCCGAGCTGCACCGGGCGCTGCAGGGCGATAACGACGGCCTGGACTTCGATCTGTTCTTCGAAGCCGTCGTGCTCGCGGCGGCGAACGCCGAGCCACGCCAGGAGCTTTGGCTGCTGCTGCAGGGGATGAGCGCGATCTCCCCACCGGGCTTCGAGTCGTTCGTCCGCGCGAGCGTGAGCAGGTTGCGGAAGGCGTTGCGGTCGGAAGTCCTGCCCGAATGGCCTCGGCTGGCCGCCAAGGTCAAGGCGACCGGCGACGTCTGGGAGCTCCAGGACGTCTACGGAACACGCCTCGGCGTGCTCGCGCACTTCTCCTATCCCGGTGACGCGGCGCCAACGGTCTACGTGTTCGAAGTCGACACGTCGTGGATTCCCCGCCTCGCGGGAGGTGGTGTCCATGGCTCGCTCGACCAGGCGGCCGAAGCATGGCGGAAGCGTTTCGGTGGGACGGCGGTGCCCGAGCCGATCACGGATCCGGGCCGCCTGGAAGGTCTCGTCAATCGCTCGCTGGACATCTTGGGTGACGAATCCCGCTCGACCCTCGACGAGTGGTACCGCGCCGAGCGGCGATACCTGGCCCTCGACACCGCGCTGAGGAACCGCGGCCTGCGGTTGCCGCCGAGCCGCTCCTACATCACTGACATCGACCCGACGGTGATGAGCGTTCCCTTCACCGCCTGGCACCTCGAGACCTTCGGCAACGAACCCGATGATCTGGTGGTCGAAGAACTGGCCGCCGAATGGATGGAGGGGGTCGTCCCGGCCACCTGGTTCGCGGTCTCACCGGATCGGCTCGACCACCTCATCGCGCTGATCGGCGACTGGCCGGACGACACCGTCCGCCCCGCCGCGCAGGCCTTGCTGCCGACGTGGGTGCGCTGGCTTGGCGAGCGGGCAGGCCTGCCGTCTCCGCTGGTGGAAGGGATGGTCGTCAAGGCGACGAAGTAACGTGGGGGTATGCCGATCCAGGTGCTGCTCATCGACGACCACGAGGTGGTGAGGCGGGGTCTGCGCGACCTCCTCACCGACGAGCCCGACATCGAGGTCGTCGCCGAAGCGAGCGGGGTCGACGAAGCCCTCGCCGTGGCGATGCACGTCGAGCCGGACGTCGCGGTGGTCGACGTGCGGCTCGGTGACGGCGACGGCATCGCGCTCTGCCGCGAACTGCGTTCGAAACCGAATCCGCCGCAGTGCCTGATGCTGACCGCGTTCGACGACGAGGAGGCCATGGTCGGCGCGATCATGGCCGGTGCGGCGGGGTACCTGCTGAAACAGGTCCGCGGCCAGGACGTCGTCAACGCGGTCCGCGAGGTCGCGGCAGGCCGTTCGCTGCTCGACCCGCTGTCGACGGCGCGGGTGCTGGACAAGCTGCGGCACCCGCCGGAGGACGAACTCGGCTCGCTCACCGAACGCGAGCGCGAGGTACTGGACCTGATCGGGCAGGGCATGTCCAACCGCGAGATCGCGGAACGCCTGTTCCTCGCCGAGAAGACGGTGAAGAATTACGTGACGTCGGTCCTCGCGAAGCTCGGCATGCAGCGCCGCACGCAGGCCGCGGCGTGGATCGCGCGCCGGGACAGGTAGTGCGCGAAAAAGGTACCCCCCCCCCGTCGTTTTGGGCGAAGGTCCCGGTTGATCCCGCGTTCGATCAGTGGCTCACGATCGGGGTCGAGCGGAAGGTCCTGGTCGTCGTCCGCACGGTCACGACGCTGACCAGGCTGCTGGACATCCTGTCGTTGATCGAAAACGATCGCCGGGTCCAGCTGGTCTTCACCTACGACACGGACAGCACGGCGATCTTCAGCGCCGGTGTGCCCGAGTATCTCGCCACGCTGCGCGCCTCGGTGGTTCCGTGGCGGCAAGCCATCGAAAGCCGCTTCGATCTGGTGATCGCGGCGAGCGAGAACGACGACCTGCACCTCTTCGACGCGCCGATCGTGCTGGTGCCACACGGAATCGGGTTTCAGAAGTACTACCCGCGGAGCCGGACGGTCGCCGGGATGAACCCGGCCCGGCTCGTGCGCGACGGCCGGGTCGTACCCGCCATGGTCGCGCTCTCCCACCCCGAGCAGCGCGCCCACCTGCGAGAAGCGGGCTCTGAGGCGGCGAGACGCGCGGTAGTGGTCGGCGACCCGTGCCACGACCGCCTGCGCGCAGGAATCCATCGCACTCCCGCCTATCGCGCGGCCTTCGGGGATCCCGGCCACACCTTGGTGGTCATCGCCTCCACCTGGGGACCCGGTTCCCTGCTGGGGACCGTGCCCGATCTCCCGCTGCGGCTGGTCTCCGAACTGGAGTACGACGAATATCGCTGCTGTGCCGTGCTCCATCCGGGAATCACCGCGGCCCACAGCCCGTGGCAGGTCGACGCGTGGCTCTCCGAGGCACGGCAAGCAGGTCTTCGGGTGCTTCCCCCCGAAGCCGGCTGGCAGGCCGCGCTCACCGCGGCGTCGTGTGTGCTCTCGGATTTCGGTTCGCTGGCGCTGTACGCCGCCGCGGTGGACCGTCCGTTGCTTCTGATCGGCGATGGCGGGGAGACCATGGTTCCCGGCTCGCCCATCGAAGCGCTCGCCGCGCAGACCGCACGACTCGATCCGGACGCCGCGCTGGGACCACAGATCGATCTCGCGATCCACCGGCACAGCCCCGGCGACCACGCCGCCATCGTCAAACAGGCCGTCGGCGCCCCGGACCTGTCGGCCGGACTGCTACGGCCGCGGTTGTACCGGCTGATGGATCTTCCCGAACCTGCCATCGAAGCGTCATTCCCACCCCACGAGGTGCCCGACGTCGAACCGCAGGAGGTCGCCACGTTCGTCGTCGGCGCGGACGAGGACGGCCCCGCCACGAGGATCGTGCGGTTCCCGAGTACCGGCCGACGGCACGACCTGGCAGGCAAACACGTGGTGGCGCACGAAACCCGGGCGACCCTGCGGCAACTGTCCAGTGCGTCGATCGTCTACAGCAGACTCCACGAGTCCGACAGTGAACGCTTTCCCTCGTGGTCGGACGAAGTTCTCCGCCAGTGGCCGGACGCGGCGGTGGCCGCGGCGACGGTGGGCAGGAGTACTTGCCTTGTCCGTACCCGTGCCGGTGGCCAACGGGAGCTGACACTGACCGACCGCTCGATCGACCCGTTGATCGCCGCTTCGCTGGCTTACCTCGGCCGGTTGTCCCCGACCGAAATCGTCAAGATCGGCGATCGCTCGGTGACGATTCGAGTGCGCTGAAGTACCGGTCGGCTCGCGGGTGGCCGATCTGGGTGGCGTCGTAGGCGAGCCGTCCCCAGACCTCGATCGCGCCGGGGTCACCCTCGGCGGTCATGAGCCGCGCCTGGAGTTCCCTGAGTTCCCAGACGTATTGGGTGGCCCTCTGGGCGGCCAGCTGATTCCACGCGGAGCCGAATCGCGCTCGCGCCCCGGCGAGGTCACCGAGAGCCAGATACGCGTTGGCGTAGACCATCTCGACCCGGGCGTGGTTGCGTCCGGCGGCGGTCATCGCGGCGAGGACGGCGATCGCTTCGGCCGGTTCGCCGAGTTTGATCAGGACGTTCGCGAGCATCCGGGGGTGAATGGCGAGGGCGGGGGCGTCGGCGAGTTCCGTGCTGAGGGCACACGCCAGGCGGAGGTGCCGTTCGGCTTCCGCGAGTTCCCGCTTGATCTCCGCTTCCCCGGCGTTCCGGTGGACGAGCAGATCCGCGCGCTCTTCGTGAAAACGTCCCCGGAACTCCGCCAGCGACGCCTGAAGCTTGCGCCATCTGTTCTCCGCGAACCCCGCCGACGGACCGGACAGGATCTTCGCCGCCCTGTCGAGATCCTCCAGTGCGGCAGGGAACCAACGGGCCATGAAACGAGCCTTGCCCCGCATCATCAGTGCCCGCCCGAGCTGCGCGGGCTTCGCGTCCTTGTCCGCTTCGACGGCCTTCACAGCCCAGTCACTGATGTCGATGAATTCGCGCCAGTAGCCGCGCCTGTTCACCAGCGCCTCGAAGGCCCCGGCCAATTGCAAGGACTCTTTGTAGCGGCGGCGGAGGCAGGCGAGCTTCACCAGCTCACCGATCAGCGACCGGTGCCATTCCAGCCAGTCGAGGTGATCGACCCGCAGCTCCCAATCCCGCTTCGACGGAACGACGTAGGTGCGCAGACGATGGGGATTCTCGCGGAAATCCGCCGCGACCGCCTTGTCGCGAACATAGGTGAGCAACCGATCGAAGCCCGCGTCCCGATCCGCTCGCAGCGTGCGCGCGTACTGACCCGCGAGGATCGTGAGCGAGTACCAATCGCCGGCCCGGTAGGTCAGCTGCGCGGCGATCAGTTCGTCGATGACCTTCGCGTCGCCGGTCATCGCCGCCGCGGTGGCGCGGGTGAAGAAGCCGCCGGGATGCTCGGCGAGTACGGCACAGGCCTCGACGGCCGCGTCCGAAAGCCGGGCGAACGTGCGCCGCAAGGAATCCTGAATGACTCCTTCGACGTCGACCACACCCGTATCGCGGTACTCGTCGAGCAACGTCGCCACCGGCCGTGCTTCCCCGGCGCGACCGGCGAGGGTGACACCGACCTCGCGGAGCGCGAGCGGCATCCGATCACAGAGGTCGATCAACCGGTCGGTCTCGACCGGTTCGTCCGTCAGCCGGACCTTGCCGCAGTAGTCCGCGAGCAGCTCGCGCGCACCCTCGACGTCGAGCCCTCGTAACTCGATGGCCTCGGGGTCGCAGGTCTTGAGTTCACGGCTGTACACCGACGCCGTCGCCAACACCAGGCTGGTGCGGAATCTGGCGAACAAGGCCACCTCGGCGGCGAGTTCGACGTCGTCCAGGATGACCACGAACGACCTGGTGACCAGCACCGCGAGGAACTGCCGGTCCAGCTGCTCGTCGTCGACCGGGATCTCGCCGTGGGGGATCCCGAATTCCCGGAGCACATACCGTTTCACCGCGGCGGCGTCGAATTCGTCGCCGTCGCGATAGCGGGCGAGTGACACTTCGACCCGGCCTGACGGGAAATCTTCCTGGACCCGGTCGGCGAGCTGGCGGGCGAGTTCGGTCTTTCCCGAACCCGCCGCGCCGACGATCAGCTTCAGCCCCGTCCTCGGCGGATCGGCGAGGATGGCGAGGTGGTTGCGGAACTTTTCGATACCCGCCGTCGCCGTCGAGGCGTTTTCCTCATGGAGTACGGAAACCGCCTCGATCAGGCGATCCGCCCATTCCTTGTCGGCGCGGGCGGCGGCGAGTGCCCGGCGGCTCAAGGCGTCCTTGCCGGACTTGGTCGTGCCGAGCCTTTCCTTGAGCAGCGACACCACGTTCCGGCTCGCCGTGGAAACGGCCCCCACCGCCGAGGTCGCGGCCGCTTTCGCGGCTTCGTCCACGACGACCTGCAAAAGATCGACCACGGCCTCCCCCTCATTCAGCCAAGAACGCCACGGTAGCAGCGGGAGGTACGAGCGTCACGCATCGTGAACACGCTCAGGGGTGCACGGTGTCGCGCTGATCGGGGATGACCGTGCCGTCGTCGCGCAGCACCGGGCCGCGGGTGCCGTCGGCGTTCTCGTACGCCGTCGTCGAGCACGGGTAGGTGCGGTTCAACGCCGGGAAGGGCTCGATGAACATCGGGTTCACCGCCCATTTGCCGTCCGCGTTGTCGTAGGCGCGGCACATGAGCTCGTCCTTGTTGCGGTTGAGCGTGACGCGGACTCCGGTGGCGTCGCGCAGCATCGTGACGTCGGTGGTCGCGTCGCCGCCGGCGACTGCCTGCCGCTTGGCCTCCGGTGCCACTTCCATCGCTTTCGGGCCGCGGATCCCGAGGATCCGTTCGTTGATGAAGCAACGCTTTCCGTCGATGTAGGTCATGATCTCGTCGGCGCCGTCGGCGTGCCCACCGCAGCCTTCGAGGTGCCCGTTGATCCGGCCGTCCGTGGTCTGGGAGTAGATCCCGAGCGTGCGGCTCGGCGGGATGCCGACCGCCGATCCCCAGACGTCCGCGAACTCCTTGGGCGAGGCGGAAACGACCCACGTCGAGAAGCCCGCTTTGGTCAGCGTCGCGATCAGGTCCTTGATCTCCGGGTAATACCGGATCCACGCGACCTGCGTGCTCGAACCGACCTTCTGGGTCGCTCCGACCGGTGCCCGCAGCGCCGCGGCCCTGGCCTGCCGGGCGATCGCGCGGACCTCGTCCGGGCGGTATCCCGCGTTGATCTGCGCGACCCAGGCGTAGGCCGCCTCCATGTAGCGCCGGTTGTTTCCGGCGAAGACCTCTTCGCCGGTGGTCGTCTTGGCGTTCTTTCGCACGGAAAGGAGTTCGTCCACGCAGGCGATGTTCTTGCTGGTCGGCAGCGGTTTCCCGGCCGGGGTGTCGGTGCCGCACGCCTTGCCGAGCGCGTTCGCTCCGGCCTCGGTCATGTACCGGCTGGTCGTGCGCCAGTCCTTGTTCCTCGGCTGCAGGACCTTGTCGTGCCGGATCATCCAGAAGACGGTCTGATCGGAGATGTCGTTCTTGATGACCGTGTTGTCCCAGTCGAACACCGCGACCGGGCGCTCGCCGTGCTTCCCGCCGCAGCGGCCGCGGTCGTCGATGACCTTCTGGATCTTCGCCGCGTTGTCGCCGTACCAGTGATCGGCCAGCCGCAGCTGCGGGCAGCGTGACTCGGTCGCGGCCACCGACGTGGCGGGCACCAGCACCGGAACGGCCGCCACAGCGGCGGCGACGGCGACGGCTCGCAGGAACCTCGGCATGTCATCTCCCCACGTCTTCATCGACTTTCCGGGGAGATCTTGTCATTTTCCGGCGAGAGTCACGACCTGCCGGTTGTGAAAGCAGTCGTCTTCACGGAGCACCGTGATACTGCCGGGTGAACCTCGGAAGTCGACGTACCCGGCCGCTTCGAGTGGCATCCGGATCCACGCCGCGATGACGAAGGTGAGCGCGCCGCCGTGTGTCACCACGATCTGGTGCTCACAACGGCTTTCCAGGATCGAGTCCATCGCCGCGTACGCTCCCCGATCAGCTCCGCCGCCCGCGCGGTGCGCCGCAGATCCGAGGAGTACAGCTCGACCTTTTCCGGCACCCGGGCGCGCAGTGAATCGGCGATGGCGACGGCCGCACGCTCGCCATCGGAAGTGAGTTCGGAGTCGTACCAGCCGCCCACCAGGCGATCGACGTGATGGGTGGCTTGCGGATGCGTGACGACGTAGACGGTGCGCATCCCTCGAATCTAAGTGCGCGTCAGTCTCGCGTAGGCGACCACGTTGTCGAGGTAGTTGCCGGTCGAGGAGTCGAAGTCCCCGCCACAGGTGATCAGGCGCAGTTCCGGCCCGAGCGTGTCGCCGTAGACCCTCTCCGTCGGAAAGGAGGCCTTCGGATGCCGCTCGACGGCGTACACGGTGAACACCGCGGTGACCCCGTCCGCGCGACGAACGACGGCCTCGTCACCGCTCTTCAGTTCCTTGAGCCGGACGAAGACCCCGGGGACCTTCTTGTAGTCGACGTGCCCCGCGAGGACGGCGGGCCCGATTTCGCCGGGTGCCGGGCCGCCGGTGAACCAGCCGGTGGTGATCGCGTCGCGCGGTACCTGCAGGCTGCCGTCGCCGGTCAGGCCGAGGTCGACGATCTCACCGGTGCGGACGCCGATCGCCGGAATCTCGAGCGTCACCGGCTTCGCGGGTCCGAGCGGGGCGACCGCGACGGCCGAGGAGGCCACCGAAGACACGGTGGTCGGCTGCGCCGGTGACGCGACCCTGCCTGCCGAGGGGCCGGCGCAAGCGGTCAGCGCGGCCGCGAGTACCACCCCGATGATGGTGCCGATGACCAGCGGAAACGGCCATCGGCGCCAGGAAGAAACCGGGGTCATCGCTCGGCACGCCGCCGGAGGACGAGGGACGCGCCCGCGGCCGTCGCGGCCAGCAGGACCCCGCCGGTCAACGCGACCGCGGCGATTTCAAGAAGCCCACCGTTGACTTCGCTGGTCTCGCCGCCGCCGGTCGCGACGCCGCCCACGGGCTTGACCTTCACCTGGCCGGATTTCGAAGGCTCGCCGAAGCGGGACTCGCAGGCGTACCCGTCGTGGTCGCCGTCGAGCTTGTACGGGTCACTCGGGTTCCTCTTGAGCTCGGCCTGTGCCGCGGCCTGCGAGGGGAAATCGGCACAATCCTTGTCGGCGGATTTCGCACTGCTGGGCGCCGGTTTCGTTTCCGTGACGATGGGCGGAACGGTCGGTGTGATCGTTTTCGTCGGCCCGTTTCCGCGCTTCGGCAGCGTTTCACACGCGATTCCGTCCTTGTCGCGATCGAGACCGTTCGGATCGGATAGATCTTTTTCGAGCACCGCCTGCGCGTCCTCCTGGAACTGGAAGTCGCCGCAGTCCAAGTCGGCGATCGCGGGCGCGTCGGCCAGCGCGAAAGCGACGGAAGCAGGGCCGAGCAAGGAGAATCCAGCGAGCAGCACGGCCGTGCCGATGGCGCGACGAACCGAGGACATGAGGAGGCCTTTCGATGGGGAATTCGCGCTCCGAGCGCGTTCGATACACCTACAGTCGCCCGTCGGCCACCATCGTTACGGATTAATCAGAAACCGCTGATTGTCACTCGTTCGAGCGACAAATGCGGTGAATATCCCACAACTCAATCGATGGGGACGTCGAAAGCCACCAAAGTGCCCAAGCTCGGCGAAGAATTGATCGAGAACCGGCCGCCGGAAGTCGTCGCACGCTCGTCGAGATGCCGAAGACCGCGTTTGGCGACGCCCTGCGGCACACCGGACCCGTTGTCCCGCACCCGGAGTTTGACGCCCTCGGCGTCGCGGCTGAGCGTCACGCGGGTCTCGCTCGCCCCGGAGTGTCTGACCACATTGGACAGTGCTTCGCGCAGGGCGGCGCGGATGTGGTCGGCCTGTTCGGCGGGGATGTCGGCCAGTTCTCCCGACAGTTCGAGGGTCGGCGGGTAGCCGAGCAGCTCACCCGCGATGCGCACCTCACCCCGCGCGGATTCGGCGAGATCGGTGGCGACCACCTTTTCGTTCGCGGGTTCCGGGCTGCGCAACGCGCGCACGGTGCCGCGGATCTCTTCGATGGTCTGGTCGAGCTGGTCGATCGCCTCGGACAGCCGCGCGCCATCGGCCTGCGCGAACCGCTTCCGCATGTTCTTGCGCACGCGGTCCAGTTGCATGCCCGCGCCGTAAAGCCGCTGCACGATGACGTCGTGCAGTTCGCGCGCGATCCGTTCGCGCTCCTGGTAGAGCGTCACGCGGTGACGCGCGTTGGCGCCCTCGGCCAGAGCGAGGACGACGCCCGCCTGTGCCGCGAAAGCGGTCAGGACTTCGACGGTGCTGTCGGAGAACGGAGCCCCGCCGTGGCGGCGGTACACGGTCAGCGCGCCCAGGACGCGCCCGCCGGAACCGAACGGCGACGCCGCGAACGGACCGAAACCCCGCAGCTCCGGCGGCACGAACGGCGCCGTCCGCGGATCGACGGTGAAATCCTCGCTGACGACCGGTTTCCCGCCGCGAGCGACCTGACCGGCGGCGGAATCGGCGGGAAAGGCCAAGCCACGCAGGCCTTGGGTCGTCGCTCCGTGCGCGCCTTCGACGACCACCTGGCCGTCGTCCGCGCGCACCATGACGAGACCGAGGTCGGCCTCGGCCAGTTCGACGGCGCGGGCGACCACCGTCTCGAGCACGTCACCCGGGTCGTCGCCGGACAGGGCGGTGCCGGTGATCTCGGTGGCGGCGGACAGTGCGCGCGCGGCAAGTGTGGGATCCATGAGCGCTATCGACATTAGCCCGCTCCGGCCCGTGCGCGCGCTGTGACGCGACCCTCTCGTACCTCCAGCACCACATCGGCGCCGTCCGCTTCGGCAGCGTTGTGCGTGACGTGGACGACGGTCTTTCCCGCCAGGGCTTCGGCCAGGCGTTCGCGGACGGTGCGCGCGGTGGGTTCGTCGAGATGCGCGGTCGGTTCGTCGAGCAGGACCAGGTCGGCCCGGTCGGCGCCGAGCATGGCGCGCGCGAGCGCGAGCCGCTGCGCCTGCCCGCCCGAGAGCCCGGCGCCCGCGCTGTCCAACATGGTGGTGAGCTCGACGTCCTCCAGAACGGCCTGGTACAAGGCTTTCCGGAGGTCGGACTCGGACGCCGCCGGATTGGCGAGGCGCAGGTTCTCGGCGACCGTTGTCGAGACGAGCATCGGTTCTTGCGGCGCCCAGACGACGTTCTCGGGAGTGGCGACCTCGCCCTTGCCCGGCTTGAGGAAACCGAGCAGGGCGGCGACGAGCGTCGACTTGCCCGCGCCGCTGGGGCCGATGACGGCCACATGCGTACCGGGCGCGATGTCGAGGTCGACCCCGGTGAGGACGGGGTGCTCCGTGCCGGGCCAGCCGAGGTCGGCGTCGCGGATCCGCACCCCGCCGGTGCCAGGAAAGGCTCTTTCCTTGCGAAATTTGCCAGGAAAGGACCTTTCATTGCACGCGGCGAGGCGAAGACGGGCCTGGCGCAGGGTGTCCCAGTGCTGCGCGGCGGGCGGAAGCAGGGAGAGCACCTCCGCCAGCGCGAGTGGGACCAAGCCGACTACAGGTGCGAGGACCGGGTCCAGCGCGCCGACGGCGACGGCGGTGAGGGCGAATCCGGTGCTCACGACGGTGGCGGCCCCCGTCGCCAGGATGATCAGGGCGTCGGCCGCACCGGCGCCGAAGGCCTGTCGCCGCGCTTCGGCGGTCAACGCGGCGTCGGTCGTGGCGATGTGGCGACGACGCTCTTTGTCGGCTCCGAACGCGATCAACTCGGCGGCCGCTTCGAACAGGCCGAGCACCTGCGCCGACACCGAACGCCGTCCGGCGGCCAGCGCACTGGTCGCGCGGCGTTCCGCCCGTAGCGCGAGCAGCGGCGCGAACGCGCTCACCAGCATGGCCGCGGCCAGGGTGAGCCCGGCTTCGGGCAGCACGGCGGTCTGCACCGCGACGGCACCCACGACCACCAAGGTGACGACGACCAACGGCGTGATCACGCGGGGAAGCAGGTCACGCACCGTGTCGATGTCTCCGACCAGCCGCCGCTGTTCCTCACCGGCGCGAAGCGCACGCGCGGGTCCGAGGCGGACCAGCGACTCCCACAGCCGGACCCGCAGCCGTCCGGCGATCCGGAACGCGGCGTCGTGCGTGACCAGCCGTTCGAGGTACCGCAGTCCCGCGCGGCCGAGGCCGAACGTCCGCACACCGACGATCATCACCGTCAGGGTCAGGATCGGCGGCTGCTGGGACGCCTTCGCGATCAGCCAGCCCGAAAGCGCGGCCAGCGCGACTCCGGCGAGCAAAGCGGCCGCGCCGAGCAAGGCGCCGCCGAAGAACCTGCGGTGCAGCAGATCGCGCCACGGGAGCGGCCGGACCACGGGCTCCTCGTCCGCGGCGCCGACGTCGACCACTCGCGTAGTCGACATGTCGACACCGGACGTACGTTCGTGCGCGGCGATGATCGCGGCGGCACCGTTGCCGACGGCCTTGGCGACGGCGGCCATGACGAGTCCGGCGTTGACCTCGTCGAGGTGGGCGGTGGGCTCGTCGAGCAGAAGCAGCCACGCACCCGTCCGGACCCGCGCCAAGGCCCGCGCCACCGCGACCCGCTGGCGTTGTCCTTGCGACAGCTTCGCCACCGGGCGTTCGGCCAGGCCGCTCAGCCCGAGTTCGTCGAGGATGTCGTCCGCGCCGACCTCGTCGCGGACCGTGCCCCCGCCGAACACCGGCGACTGCGGCACCCACGCCACGTTCTCGCGCCAGCGGTCGAGATCGGCGTCGGCGAGACTGGTGCCGCCGACGGTGATCGTCCCATCCTGTGCCTGCACGAAGCCGAGCAACGCGGACAGCGTCGTCGACTTGCCGCCCCCGCTGGGCGCACGCAGCCAGACGACTTCTCCTGGCCGGACCGCGAAGCTCTCGCCGTCCGGCGCGAATCCACCTCGCCGCGCGACACGCAGGCCTTCGACGTGGACCTCGCCCTTGGCCGGCGTCTCGGAACCGTTGGGCGGCAGGGGTTCCGCGAGCACGTCCGCGACGCGGCGCACGGCCTCGACGCCGTCTTCGCTGGCGTGGAACGCGGCGCCGACCGCGCGCAGCGGCTGGTAGCACTCCGGCGCGAGGATCAGGACGCCGAGCCCGATGGCCAGCGGCAGTTCCCCGTCGACCAGCCGGACGCCGATGACGACCGCGACCAGCGCGACCGAAAGCGTCGCGATCAGTTCCAGCGCGAACGCCGACGCGAACGCGACCTTCAGTGTTTTCAGCGTCGTACGGCGATGGCGTTCGGAGATCTTCCGGACCGTCTCGGCCTGCGCCTCGGCGCGGCGGAACGCGCTGAGGATCGGCAGCGCGCGGACGAGTTCCAGCAGATGTCCCGACAACCGGTGTTCGGCATCGGCGGCGTCGGCGACGCGTTCGGCGGTGTGCTTGCCGATCAGGATGGCGAACAGCGGCACCAGCGGCACGGTGATCGCGACGAGCACGGCCGACGGCCAGTCGGTGAACAGAATCGCGACACCGGCCGCGAGCGGCACGATCGCCGCCGTGACCAGCGCCGGGAGGTACTGGGTGAAGTAGGCGTCGAGCGCGTCGAGTCCCTTGGTGGTCAACGACGTCAGCTCGCCGTGGCCGCGGCGGGCGATCCATTCCGGGCCGAGTTTCAGAGCGTGGTCGAGGGCTTTGGCGCGCAGTTCCTCTTTCGCGCGGGCCGCCGCGCGGGCGGAGACGACCCGCACCGCCCAGCCGGTCAGCGCGCGCCCCGCGACCAGCGCGAGCAGCACGGCCAACCCGGCGGTGCGGTCGCCCGGTGCCCCGCGGACCACCGCGGCGAGAATGTCGGCCAGCAGGAACGCTTGCCCCACCAGCAAAGCGGCGTTGACGAAAGAGAGGAATCCGCTGAGGATCAACGCCCGGCGCGCCGCCGCCGAAAGCGGGGCGAGCGCGCCGAGCGGACCCTTCCCCGGTCGCGCTGGGTCCATTGTGGACTCCTTGGCGGAAAGGGTGTCGCGGCCGGGAAGTTCGGTCATGGTGCGTGCACCGGTGGAATGTGCTTGGTGCCGATGCGCTTGCGGAACACCCAGTACGTCCAGCCCTGGTAGATCAGCACCGCGGGGGCACCGAACAGCGCGACCCAGGTCATCACGGTCAGGGTGTACGGACTCGATGCCTCGCCCGCGATGGTCAGCGTGTTCGCCGGGTCCACAGTGGACGGAAGGACGTTCGGGTACAGCGCGACGAAGATCGCGACCGCCGAGGCGGCGATGACCCCGCCCAGGGCGGCGAAAGCCTGTCCTTCGCGGCCCATGCGGATCCTGAACCAGGCGAGGACCGCGGCGAGGACCGCGACGCCGATCAGGAGCAGCGTCCACAGGTCGCCCGAGCGCAACTGAACGAGGACGAGGAACGCGAGCAGCGGCAACAGCGCGACCGGCAGGAGGCGGGTGGCCAGGTTCCGCGCCCGGTGGCGGAGGTCGCCTTCGGTTTTGAGCGCGAGGAACGCGGCGCCGTGGACCAGTGAGAATCCGACGACCGCGAGCGCGCCGAGCAGCGTTTCGAGGCGGATGGCGGCGAACGCGCCGCCCACCCGGTCGCCGTCGGCGTCGAGCGGGAGGCCGAGGACGGTGGTCGCGAGCAGCAGCCCGACGCCGAACGGCGGGATCCACGAGCCGAGCCCGATCACGCGGTCCCAGTTGCGGCGCCAGCGGTCGGAGTCGACCTTGCCGCGGTATTCGAACGCGACCCCGCGGCCGATGAGCGCGAGCAGGACGACCAGGAGCGGCAGGTACGCGGCCGAGAACAGCGACGCGTACCAGCCGGGGAACGCGGCGAACATCGCGCCGCCGGCGACGATCAGCCAGACCTCGTTGCCGTCCCAGACCGGGCCGATCGTGTTGACCATGACGCGGCGCTCGGTGTTGTCCTTCGCGAGGACCGGCATGAGCATGCCGACGCCGAAGTCGAAACCTTCGAGGAAGAGGTAGCCGAGCCAGAAGAGGGCGATGACGCAGAACCAGATCGTTTCGAGGGTCATCGGGTGCTCCTGCTCGCTTCGTTCACTCCGAGCGCTTCGGTTGCTTCTTCGGTGACTTGGGTCGCTTGGGTCGCTTGGGCCGCTTGGGTCACTTGGGGGAGCTGAAGGACGCTTTCCCCGCGTGCGACGCGGTGAAAGGAGCCTTCGCTGCATGAGATGCGGCGAAGGGCCCCGTCAGCCCGCCGCCCCGCACGCTGTCCCGCACCATGCCCGGCCCGTACCACGAGCCGCCGACCGAACCGGCCCCTCCAACCCCCGTCGCCCTGAGTTATCCACAACCGGGCAAGTTGTCCACAGATCGCCTGTGGGTAACCCACCTGAGCGATACTCCCGATACGCTGGGTGCGGGGCCGTCCCCCGGGAAGGGCGGGGGGCTGGGTAGGTGAGGTAAAGAGGCGATCAGTAGGCGAAGGCGAGTGCTTCGTCATCGCTGTCACCGCCTTCGGAGTCGCCGTTCTTGCTGGTAGACGATGTTTTCTTGGGTGGCATGACGGCGTCGACACCGCCGCGCACGTACTTGCGGATCAGGAAGACCTCGACAACGCCGAGCACGGCGTAGACGGTCGTCAAAGCGATCAAAGACGTCCACACCTCGCCTGTGGACAACTTCGAGACCGCGTTGGCGGTGAACATCCACACGCCGTCGACCCCGGTCGGGTTCGGCACCACCACGAACGGCTGACGACCCATCTCGGTGAAGATCCAGCCGGCGCTGTTGCCGATGAACGGCGTCGCGATCCCGCCGAGCACGAGCCACGGGAACCAGCGTTGCCCGGGGATCCGCCCCCGCCGGGTCAGCCACAGCGCGAGCAGCCCGATCCCCGCCGAAATCGCGCCGAAGCCGATCATCGCGCGGAAGCCCCAGTAGGTCACCGGCAGATTGGGCACGTAGTCGATCGGCTTGCCGGCGAGCGAGCCCAGCTGCGGGTCGTCCGGGTAGTTCGTCCCGTACTTCGCCTGGTATTCGGTCACCAGGTTCTCCACACCCTTGACCTCGGTCGAGAAGTCGTTGTGCGCCAAGAACGAGAGCAACGCCGGCACGGTGAACGTCTTGACGTCCTCACAGTTCGCGCCTCGGACGTCCCCGATCGCGAGAATCGAGAAACTCGCCGGTTTCTCCGTGTGGCACAACGCTTCCGCCGACGCCATCTTCATCGGCTGCTGCTCGAACATCAGCTTGCCCTGCACGTCACCGGTGATCGCCAGCACCGCGAACGCCACCACGCCGACCCACCCGCCGAGCCGCACCGAGGAACGCCACACCGCGCGGTGCTCGTCGTCCTCCGAACGCTTGCGCCACAACTGCCAGCCGGCGATCCCGACCAGGAACGCCGCCGCCACCGAGAAGGCGCCCGCGATCGTGTGCGGGATCGCGGCCAGCGCGGTGTTGTTCGTCAGCACCGCCCAGATCGAGTTCATCGTCGGCTTCCCGTCGACGAACTCGACGCCGACCGGATGCTGCATCCACGAGTTCGCGGCCAGGATGAAGTACGCGGAAGCCACGGTCGCCAGTGAATACGCCCAGGCGCACGCCAGATGGACCTTCTTCGGGAGCTTGTCCCAGCCGAAGATCCACAGGCCGAGGAAGGTCGACTCGACGAAGAACGCGACAAGCCCTTCCATCGCCAGCGGCGCGCCGAAAACGTCCCCGACGAACCGCGAGTACGCGCTCCAGTTCATCCCGAACTGGAACTCCTGGACGATCCCGGTGACCACGCCCATCGCGAAGTTGACCAGCAGGAGTTTCCCCCAGAACTTGGTCATCTTCAGATAGCGCCGCTCACCTGTCCGGACCCACGCCGTCTGCATCCCGGCGACCAGTACCGAAAGCCCGATGGTCAGCGGGACCATCAGGAAGTGATAGACGGTGGTTATGCCGAACTGCCACCGAGCGAGATCGAGTACCTCCACGCCTCAAGCCTGCTCAACCCGAGGTGGGCCCGCCAGTTCAAGTGGTCCCGATCTCTCCGGGACGTAGGTCCCGCGGCAGGCTCAGCCGAAGCTCGCGAGCGTGAGGCGCGCCTCGTCGGCGACCTGCCGACGCACCCCCGAATCCCCCAGCGTCAGCACGTGGGCCAGCGCCAACGCGTATGCCGTGTCGAAAGCGGCCTCGACGTCCACGGCGATGTCGGGCCGGACCCCGACGCCTTCCCAATTGGTCCCCGTGACCGGGTTCACGGCCCGTCCACCCGGGACGGTGACATCCAGGTGGGTGTCCACTTTGTACTGTCGGCGCGGGTTCGCCCCGCCACCGGTCACCGCGCCGACCGTCTTCGCCCGCCCCAGTTGCTGCAACGAGTAGCTCAGGTCCTCGGCGCCGGAGAACGTCGTCGGCCCGGTCAGCACCCACACCGGCTTGCCCGCGCCGAACTTGCGGCCCGGTACGTACGGCAGCGTCCAGAACTGGTTGGTCACGTCACCGTCGCGCAGATAGATGCTGTTGTAATGCGTCGGCTCGTCGACCAGGTAACTGATCAGCAGCGCGACCGCCATCGGGTCGCCGCCCCGGTTCTCCCGGACGTCGATGATCAGCGCGTCGGTCTTCGCGAGCAACGTCATCGCCGCGGCCAGCGACTCACCGGCGATGTCCGCCCCGTAGAACAGCTTGGTCTCCAGATAACCGACGTTCCCGGCCAGCCGGCGCGCCGACGCGATGCCGTGACCGTTCAGTTCCGCCTCACGCCGGTAGTCCTCGGGGTCGAACGACTCCCCGTCCACCTCCGGCAGCGGGTCGACGTGATGCCGTAGCCGCAGATGCTTGTCCCCGTTGACCGACTGCAGATCCTCCGTCACCGCGACGGCGAACGCCTGGTCGTCGAGCCCCGCGTACGCGCCGTCACCCAGCCTCGCCTGCAGGAACACGGCCAGCTTCTCGGCGACGTCGGGGAAGACGTAGTGCTCCCGTAGCCGCCTGCACACCTCGTCGATACGCGCTCTTCCAGCCATGATCGAACGCTACCAGCAGAGCCTGAAAAAAGAATTCGGTTTGCCGAAAACTCCTTTCCGTCCTGCCGCGAAATACAATTCGCTCGCACATGCCGTGCAATTCGGAAAAGCCATCAGCTTGCCCTTTCCTGAATCGCCCCTTTATCGTTGCAGTGAAAGGGGTGGCAATCACCATGTCGAGTTCGATACTGGCGCTCATCAGCGCTTTTGGCCTGGTACTGGCCGTGGAACTGCCGGACAAGACACTGGTCGCCACACTGGTTCTGACCACCCGTTTCCGGGCATGGCCGGTATTCGCCGGGGTCACCGCGGCGTTCGCCGTGCAATGCGCGATCGCCGCCACGTTCGGCAGTGTGCTCACTTTGCTGCCGGAGGCACTGGTCACCGCGATCGTCGCCGCGATGTTCGGTATCGGCGCGTACATGCTCCTTCGCGAAGGGTTCAAGCCCGGCAAGGACGGCGGAGAGGACGCGTCGCGTTCCGGGCCGAGCCCCGCGACCTTCTTCCGCTCCGCGCTGACGTCGTTCGGCGTGCTGTTCGCCGCCGAGTGGGGTGATGCCTCCCAGCTCGCGACAGCCAGCCTCACCGCCCGCTTCGGCAACCCGTTCGCGGTCGCGCTCGGCTCCTTCGTCGCACTGGTCGCCGTCGCCGGTCTCGCCGTCTTCATCGGCGCCAAGGTCCGCAGCCGCATCCGCCCGAAGCTCATCCAGCGTGTGGCGGGTTTCGTCTTCGCGGGCTTCTCACTGTTCGCGCTGGCCCAGCTCGCGTTCTGAGGCGCACGGGTTTTTCACAGGTTCGCCGGGTAACCTTTCGGAAACGAAAAGGTGAACACCCGCCCCGACGTGCCTGGAGAAACCGGTCGTGACCTCGCCCAAGATCCTCGCGGCCCGTGCCGTCTCCCCGGTGCACGGCAGGCTCGCGATCTTCGGCATGGCCGTCGCCGTCGCCATCTCGATCGACCTGCACCTGCGGCTGTCCAGCCAGGTCAGCCCCATCTGGCAGACCCTGTCCGAGTACGTCTACGGCTATCTCTCGCCCGGTTCGACGGCGGCGCCGCTGTTCGGTGCGATGTGCCTGGCGCTGGGCTTCGGTTCGCTCGCGTTGCTCGGCGGCATCGCGAAGGCGCATCGCACCGGTTACCGGTCCGTCCTCGCCCTGCTCGGCGTCTGGTGCACCGGGCTGTTCGTCCTCGCGCTCGTCCCCGTCGACCCCGAGGGCCAGGCCCGTTCGCTGGCCGGGCAGATCCACAACTACGCCGCGCTGACGGCGTTCCTCGCGCTTCCCGCCGCCGCCTGGGTGCTGACCCGCCCAGGCCGGGCGCGCTGCCCATGGGAGCCGCGCCGCACGACGATCCGGCGGCTCTCGGTGGCCAGTTTCGCCGCCGTGGTGATCGTGCTCGGCGGATTCGTCTGGACGATGCTCACCGGACCCTCGCACCAAGAGGTCACGCTCGGCCTGTTCGAGCGGCTCCTGTTCGCGGTCGACCTCACGCTGCTGGCGACGATGGTGCGCCCGCTGCTCAGCAACCGCTGAGCGGCTACTCGGGCTGCTTCAGTACCTCGGCCAGCCGGACGGCCGCCGCGACGACCGCGGGACCCACCACGCCGGCGTCCAGCGGCTCCAGGGAGACGACGCCGACGCTGGCGCGCAGTCCCGGCACCCCGCGCACCGGCGCGGCGACACCGGACGCGCCTGCCTCCAGTTCACCGGTCGAGGTCACCCAGCCTTCGCCGCCGGGACGCAGGGTCATCGCCTTGCCCGCCGCGCCTGCCGACAGCGGATGGCGCGTGCCGACACGGTAGGCGACGTGGAAGCTCGTCCATGAGGGCTCGACGACGGCGACGGCCTGCGCCTGGTCGCCCTGCGCGACCGACAGATGCGCCGTCGCGCCGACCTTCTCCGCCAGTTCGCGCAGCACGGGCCTGGCGGCCTCGCGCAGCTGCGGGAGGACCTGCCCGGCGAGCCGGAGCAGGCCGACACCCAGCCGTACCTTGTTGCCGTCACGCCACACCAGGCCGCGTTCGGACAGCGGGACCAGCAGCCGGTAGACGGCGGCACGGCTCGCGCCGATGGCGACGGCGAGTTCGGAGATCGTCGCCGCCTCACCACCGGCGTCCGCCACGGCCTGCAGCAGCGCCAGCCCTCTGTCCAGGGTCAGCGACCCTTCGCGAGTCACAAGAGCCCGAGTTCCCCGAGGTCGGCGACGGGCTCGTCGAACGACGCCGCCGCGTAGGAGGCGAAGAGCCCGCGAACGGCCTTCGCGGCCGGGTCCGAGAGGCCCTTGGCTTCGGCGGCCAGCGCGGCACCGTCGGTCGACTCGAGCGCGGCGCGCACGTCTCCGCCGGAAAGGCACCGCGCGGACGCCACGATCAGGTTCAGGAACCCGTGGTGGGTGAAACCGCTGGTTTCGTCGGTATGCCGGACGGCGCGATGGAGGCTGTTCGTCGCCTTGAACGACGCCCCCGTCTCGCCGCTGACCACCGACAGGAAGTCGGCGACCTCGTCGACGCTGGGGAAGTTTTCGCCTGCCTGGCCGCCGCAGCGGATCTTCGGCCAGCTGCCGTGCTCGATCACCTTCCGCACGCCGTCGAGCCAGCCGACCCCGCGCCGCGGCTCGACCACGCGGATGACGTCTTCGGGCACGAACTCGGAGACGCGCTCCAACCAGACTTCGTCGACGTCCGACGGCGCCGGCATCTCGACCATCCGCAGCGCGAGGATCTCGCTGCGCGATTCGACGATCGAAATCGCCTTGGGAACACCGCCGAGACCGGTGTCGATGATCAGCGACAGCGGCAGCGGTTCCTTGGGTTTGATCTTGATCAGTTCGGTGATGAGCTCGGGCAGCCTCGACGCCTGGCACAGGAACACACCGAGGACGCCGGAGTGTTCACCGGACCTCGACGCGAAGTGCGCACGCAGCGCTTCGGGCATGGACGCCTCGCCGGGCGGGAACAACGCCGAGTCGTCGACGAGCCGCGCGAACAGGGGAGGGATTCCTCGGGGGCCGGGTGGCGTGAGTTCCACAGCGCTTGACACGACTGACACGCTAGTAGCGTACGACATAAGGACAAAATCGTTCGCACAACGGACACGTTCCGGGGAGAATCCGATGCCTTACTACCGGCAGGTAGGCGAGATCCCGCACAAGCGCCACACCGCGTTCCGCAAGCCCGACGGCGGCTTGTACGCCGAGGAACTGATGGGTGTCGAGGGGTTCTCGGCGGACTCCGCGTTGCTGTACCACCGCGGCCTGCCCACCGCGATCGTCGACGCCGTCGCGATCGAGGACGACCGCGGCCCGATCAGCCCGAACCATCCGCTCAAACCCCGCGCCTTCAAGACACAGGACCTCAAGTTCGGCGACGCCGACGCGGTCACCGACCGGCGGCGGCTGTTCGGCAACGCCGACGTCACCATCGGCTTCGTCCACGCGACGCGTCCTTCGCCGCTGTACCGCAACGCCGCCGGCGATGAGCTCTTCTACGTGCAGGGCGGCAGCGCGACCGTCGAGACGATCTACGGCGCACTGGAGGTCGGTGACGGTGACTATCTCGTCATCCCGACGTCGTGCACCTACCGCGTGCTCCCCCACGACGACGGGGTCAAGCTGCTGACCATCGAGGCGCGCGGCCACATCGGCCCGCCGAAGCGGTACCTGTCGGCGAAGGGCCAGTTCCTGGAGCACTCCCCGTACTGCGAACGCGACATCCGCGGCCCGGCCGAACCGATGCTGGCCGAGGGCACCGATGTCGAGGTCCTCGTGCGGCACCGCGCCGGGCTGACGCGCTACACCTACGCGACCCACCCGTTCGACGTCGTCGGCTGGGACGGCTGCCTGTACCCGTGGGTGTTCAACATCGACGACTTCGAGCCGATCACCGGTCGCGTGCACCAGCCGCCGCCCGTGCACCAGACCTTCGAGGGCCCCAACTTCGTCGTCTGTTCGTTCTGCCCGCGCAAGGTCGACTACCACCCCGAGTCGATCCCGGTGCCGTACAACCACGCGAACGTCGATTCCGACGAGCTGATGTTCTACGTCCGTGGGAACTACGAGGCGCGCAAGGGTTCCGGGATCGAGGTCGGCTCGCTTTCGCTGCACCCGTCCGGCTTCACCCACGGGCCGCAGCCCGGCGCGGCGGAGGCGTCGATCGGGGCCCAGTTCTTCGACGAGACCGCGGTCATGGTGGACACCTTCGCGCCGCTGGACCTCGGCGAGGCGGCCGACGCTTCGGAGGACCCCGGTTACGCGTGGACCTGGTCCGGCCGGGGCCCCGGCGCCTGATTTTCCCCGTCGCGGCCATGGCGGGATAAGTACCGCCATGGCCGCAACGGTTCGGCAACGCCAAGCCCGGCAAGGCGAAACCTCCGGATAATCGGTGTTCCCACCGCTGGAGGTTCTCCATGGTCGTGAATCCCGGTCAGTCACGCGGCGGCCGCAAGGTCCTGGCGTTCGTGGCCGCGGCGGTGGTCGCGATCGGGTTGATCATCGGGCTGCGCGCGCTCACCAGCGACTCCGGCGAGGATCCGGTGGAAGCGAAATGCGCGACCGGTGACGCGGTCAAGCTGCAGGTGTCCTCGTCGCCGGAGAAGGCGGGCGTGGTCACCGAGATCGCCAAGGGCTACAGCGGCCGTACGGTGGCCGGTCACTGCGTCGACGTCCTCGTGCAGTCGAAGTCCTCCGGCACCGCGATGCAGGCCCTCGGCCGCGGCTGGAACGAGGCGGTGGACGGACCGCGCCCGGACGTCTGGACGCCTGCCGCGTCGGGCTGGGTGAACCTGCTGCGCCAGCAACTCACCGGCACCGACCATCCCGCGCTGGTGCCCGAGGGCGACCCGGAGTCGGTCGCGAACGCGCCGCTGGTCGTCGCCATGCCGAAGCCGATGGCCGAAGCGCTCGGCTGGCCCGGCAAGGGCATCGGCTGGAAGGATCTCGCCGCGCTCGCCACCGATCCGCAGGGCTGGGCGAAATACGGACATCCGGAATGGGGCCGGTTCCGGCTGGGCAAGACGAACCCGAACATCTCGACCTCCGGGCTCAACGCCACGATCGGCGCCTACTACGCGGCGACGGGCACCTCTTCGGACCTCACCGCGAACGCGCTCGCCAAGCCGGAGGCGCGGACGTTCGTGCAGAACGTCGAGCAGGCCATCGTCCACTACGGCGACAACACGCTGACCTTCCTGACGAATCTGCAGAAGGCCGACGATCGCGGCGCCGCGTTGTCGTACATCTCGGCGGTGACGGTCGAGGAGAACTCGCTCGTCGGCTACAACCAGGGAAATCCGACCAACGATCCGGCGAAGCGCGGGCAGCACGCGCCGCCGAAGGTGCCGCTCGTCGGGATCTACCCGAGTGACGGCACGCTCAACTCCGATCACCCGTTCACCGTGCTGAACTGGGCCGACGACATCCACAAGCAGGTCGCCGCGGACTTCCTCGCGCACCTTCGCGGCGCGGAGGCACAGCAGAAGTTCAGCGACATCGGCTTCCGGACGTTCGACGGCAAGCCCGGCTCGCAGACCACTTCGGACAACGGCGCCCAGCCGGACGCGAAGCTCAACCTGATCCGGCCGCCGAGCCCGCCGGTGCTCGCCGAAGTCCTCAAGTCCTGGAAGGACCTGCGGAAGAAGGCGAACGTGCTGCTGGTCGTCGACGTCTCCGGTTCGATGGGCGACGGCGTCAGCGGGACGGGCAAGAACAAGATGGATCTCGCGAAACAAGCGGCCGTGACGTCGTTGCCGCAGTTCAGCGACGCGGACAAGGTCGGGTTGTGGATGTTCTCGACACGGCTGGACGGCGACAAGGACTACATGGAGCTGCGGCCGGTGACCCCGATCGGCGGTGAGCCGGGCAGGCAGGAGCTGGCGTCGCGGCTGAACGGGTTGACCCCGCAGAACGGGACCGGGCTCTACGATTCGTCGCTCGCGGCCTACGAGTTCATGAAGCAGCGGCTGGATCCGAACGCGATCAACGCCGTCGTCGTGCTGACCGACGGCCGGAACGAGGATCCGGGCGGGATCGATCTGCCCAACCTCGTCGGGCGGTTGCGGACCGAGGGCGGTGGGGAGGCGGTGCGGATGTTCACCATCGCCTACGGCGCGGACGCGGACTTCGGCATCCTCAAGGAGATCGCCGAGACGACGCAGGGCGTGGGATACGACTCGTCCAAACCGGACTCGATCGACCAGGTCTTCACCGCCGTGATCTCGAATTTCTGAGATCCTCGGTCATGCGCTTCGTCCGTGAGCTAGCCGAACCGTGGGGCCTGCTCCTCGCGGCGACGTCGGCGGGTGCGGCCTGGGCGGTGCAACTGCCGGTGGTCGCCGCGCTCGGCGTCGGCGTGACCGTGCTCGCCGCCCGTGCCGGGATCGCCGCCGCCTCCCGCGCGAATCCCGCGCCGGAGCCCGAGGAGCGGGTGCCCGCCGACGTCGAACCGGGCTCTCCCGAAGCGGAATGGCTTCGGCGCGCCGAAGCAGCGGCGACCGGGTTCGAGTCGATCTCCGCTTCGCTGGACACCGGCCCGCTCGCCGACCGGGTCGCCGACATGGAACCGGTGGTGCGGGAGACCGTCGACACCCTCCGGCGCCTGGCCGGCCGTACGTCCGCCACCGGAAAGGCGCTCGCGCGGGTGGACGCGTCCGCGGTCGCCGCCGAGAAGGCCAGGCTGCGGAAGGAACTGAAGACCGCCGACGACGACATCCGCGGCGACCTGCTCCAGTCGCTCGAAGCCGTGCAGGCACAGGAAGACGTCCATGCCCGGCTTTCGAGCGCGCAGCGGAAACTGCTGGCACAGCTGCGATCCGGCGCGCTCGGCCTCGACGGCCTCGTCGCCAGGGCGGCCGAATTGTCGGCCGCCACCGGTGATTCGCTACTCGACACCACCACGATCGGCGAGCTGAGCGATCAGCTGGAAGGGATCCGGCGAGGTGTCGTGGAGACCGAGGAGGCGACGCGGCGTTCCCTCAGCTGAACCATCGGTCGGGGTGGTCGTCCACTCACGTTCGTCACCGCCCGAACTTGACCGGCCCGAAAACCGCGTGACCGGGAACTCCGGCCTTCGCGGTCTTCCCGGCCACCGGCACGCCGAGTACCCAGAGCTGTCCGGTGGCGGCGATGTTGGCGGCGAGCGAGGGATCGGAACCGCCCGCCCGCACCGAAACCTCGCGGCCGTCCGGCAAGACCGTCCGGCCCTTCACGGTGACCATGCCGAAGAGGTTGGCCGACGCCGGTCCCGACACCACGAACAGCTCGGTCCATCGTGGTTCGGGCATCGGCCTGGACAGCACGAGCGCCGCGATGGCGAGGCCGATCGTCGCCAGCAAGCAGAGACCCGCGAAGACCTGCGCGTCCAGCACGAGGACGCTGCGCCGGACCGGGAAATCGATGGCCACCCAGACCGAGAAGGCAGCCGCCACCAGGGCGAGCGCTGCGGCGATGAGGTAGTACGACGCCAGTAGCCGTCGTTGCAGCGAAAGCATCCGTCCCGGCGAGACCGGCTCCGCGCCCAACGGCGTCGAGCCCTTCGGCGGAGCGTCGCGGAACGAGCCGCGCCGGGCGGCGATGACGCCGGGAAGCATGACGAACCGGCCCAGCACCCACAGCCTTCGCTGTGCCGCGAGTTGTGCGCGAAGCGGGGCAGGCAGCTGTACGACCAGCCAGCGTCCGTCGAGCGGCACGCTCACCTTCGCACCGGCGACGACGGCGCCGTCGAGCCCGTTCACCAGGCGGAACGGGTTGTGGACGAGCTTCCGCATCGACAAGGATCCGGCGACCGCGAGTAAGCCGTAGTAGACGGTAACGGGTGCCATGTAGACGAGAAGGAAGACCGGCACGGCGATCCCGAACCGGCCCTTGATCAGCAGGACGGCACCCAGCACGACGAGCAGTCCGGTGGTGAAGGCCAGCGTGCCCGCGGTGGCGGCCGAACGGTCGAGCGTGTTCACCAGGATCGGCATGTTCTTCGCCGGAATCCCTTCGGGTGGTTCGAGCACCCCGATTCTTCGGTCTTCCACCTGGTCAACGTATACGGGTGAGCGGGAACGTGATCGAGACTACTTCCGTTCGACGCGTAAATCAGGTTAGGCTCACCTAACTTAGGAGGTGAGCCGTGACCACACCCACGTCCATTCGCCGCCCGCCGGCGCCGAACCCCGCGGAACGAGCGAAGACGATCGCCACCCGCAACGGACCGGCGACGCTGACCCCGACCGCCGAACAGCGTGACCAGCCAGGACAGTACGGCCGCGCCATCCCCGTCCTGCACCACGTGCACACGAGCGGCAGCGTCAGCATCCTGCTGCCGGACGAGCACCACCTGGTGAAACGCTCGCACGAGGCCCAGCGCGGCGAGCTCGCGGTGATGGTGGAGCTGACCGACCAGGCCCCGGTCGACCTCCGCGAACCCGTCCGCGGGCTGCTGTGGATCACCGGCTGGCTCCGCCCGCTCTCCGAGGTCTCCGCCCGCGCCCGCGCGGTCACCATCGCCGAAACCCGGCCGGACGAGCGCCTGCTCGACGTCGGACACGGCCTGACGCTGCTGAGGCTGACCCCGGCGTCCCTGGTGCTCGCGGACGCCGAGGGCACCCACTCGCTCCGGCCGCATATGTTCAGCGCCGCGCCGCCGGATCCGTTCCACGACTACGAGGCGGGCTGGCTGCGGCATCTGGAGACCGATCACGCGGACGTCGTCCAGCAGCTCGCCAAGCATGTCCCCACCGCACTGCGCGGCGGGCGGATCCGGCCGCTCGGGCTGGACCGCTACGGGCTGCGGCTGCGGGTCGAGGCCGAATCCGGCGACCACGACGTCCGGCTCGCGTTCTCGCGTCCGGTCGACGGGCCGCCGCAGCTCGCGGCCGAGATCCGCCGCCTGATCGGCTGCCCGTTCTTTTCGGAGGGTTAGGCCAGTTCCGCCGGGAAGCCGCCCTTGGCGATCGGACCCCAGGATTCGATGGTGACGCGGATGATGCTCTTACCCTGCTTCACCATCGCTTCGCGGTACTCGTCCCAGTCGGGATGCTCCCCCGAGATCGCGCGGAAGTAGTCGACCAGCGGCTCGACCGAGTCGGGGAGGTCGAGGACTTCGGCGGTGCCGTTCAGCTGTACCCACCGGTCGTTCCACTCGTCGGAGAGGACACAGGCGGACACCTTCGGCTCACGTCGGATGTTGACGACCTTCGCGCGCTTCGGATACGTGGAGATGACGAGGCGGCCTTCGCCGTCGACGCCGCAGGTCACCGGCGAGAGCTGCGGGCCGCCGTCGGCCTTGGTGGTCATCAGGATGGCGCGGTGGCGGGTGGTCAGGAAGTCGACGAGCGCGGCACGGTCGACGGTTTCGTTGGTCGCGATGCTCCTTGGCATGACTCGACGGTAGCGTGCCGACGATCACCCGGCCGGGGCTGAAGGGAACCATGCCCGCATGTCATGCGGCGAAGGCTCCCTTTACCGCATGTCATGCGGCGAAAGCGTCCTTCAGCTCTCGAAAGGCGGCAAGGTAGCGTGCGGCGGATGAGCTGGCTGCGTCCCGAACGCCCGGCGCTGCCGGAATTCGTGGAAGATCCGGCGCGCCGCCGCGCGATCGTCATCGAACTGGTCGTCGTCTTCGGAATCACCCTCGGCCTGTCCGGGCTGCGCAGCCTGCTGTCCCTTGTGGACTCGCTGCTGCAGCCGGTTCCGCTGGCGCAGCAGCAGGCCCAGCTCAACGTCCCCCAGGCGACGCTGAGCCTGGTCGATCTGCTCAAGCAACTGCTGAGCGCGGGCCAGCTGGTCGGCTGGGGCGCGCTCGGGCTGTACCTGTTGTGGCGTGGCGGGATGAAACTCGCGCAAATCGGGCTGGACCGGCAGCGCCCCGGCCGTGACATCGCCACCGGCCTCCTGCTCGCCGCGGCGATCGGGATCCCGGGGCTGGGGCTGTACTTCCTGTCCTACAGCCTCGGGTTCAGCCTCTCGGTGCAACCGTCCACTTTGGGCGAGACGTGGTGGCGACCGATCACGTTGACGTTGTCGGCGTTCGGGAACGCGTTCGCCGAAGAGGTACTCGTCGTCGCTTACCTGCTGACCCGGCTGCGGCAGCTCGGGCTGCGCGAGAACACCGCACTGGTCGCGTCCTCGGTCCTTCGCGGCTCTTATCACCTGTATCAGGGCTTCGGCGGTTTCGTCGGCAACGTCGTGATGGGCCTGGTGTTCGGCAGGCTGTGGCAGAAGACGAACCGGCTGTGGCCGCTGATCGCCGCGCACACCGCGCTCGACTTCGTTTCGTTCGTCGGATACGCGCTGCTCAAGGGGCGAGTTTCCTGGCTTCCCTAGCTACTGTGAACCGGTGATTGACGAGACGACTCCACCCCGAGTTGACAGCGAAGTCGGCCCCCTGCGTGCGGTGCTGCTGCACAGGCCCGGCAACGAGCTCAAAAGGCTCACGCCTCGCAACAACGACCAGCTCCTGTTCGATTCCATCCCCTGGGTGGACCGCGCGCAGGAGGAACACGACGCGTTCGCCGAGGTGCTCCGCGGCCGCGGTGTCGAGGTACTGCTGCTGGCCGACGCGCTGCGCACGGCGCTCGGCGACACCCGTGCCCACGCCGCCGGCGTGCACGCGGCGGTCGACGAGCGACGGCTCGGCGTCGACCTGGCCGATTCGCTGCGTTCCCATCTGTCGAGCGTCTCCCCCGAGGTGCTCGCCGAAGTACTGATGGCCGGGATGACCTTCGAAGAACTGCCCGCCGCCGAGGGGGTCTCGCTGGTCCGGCTTATGAACCACCCGAACGACTTCGCCGTCGATCCGCTGCCGAACCTGCTGTTCACCCGTGACTCGTCGGCGTGGATCGGCGACCGCGTCGCGGTGTCCTCGCTCACCATGCCCGCCCGTGTCCGCGAGACCGCGGTACTGGACCTGATCTACGCCTATCACCCGTGGTTCCGCCACGCGTCGCGCGCGTACGGCGCGCATTCGGCGCCGATCGAGGGCGGCGACGTCATGCTGCTCTCGCCGGGCGTCCTGGCGATCGGGGTCGGCGAGCGGACCACCGCGGCCGGCGCGGAATCGCTGGCGCGGTCGGTGTTCGCCGACGGGATCGCGCATACCGTGCTGGCCGTCCCGATCCAGCAGACCCGCGCGACCATGCATCTGGACACCGTCTGCACGATGGTCGCCGCCGACGCCGTCGTCATGTATCCGCTTTCCCGCGATTCGCTCACCGCGTTCACCATGCGGCCGACCGACGACGGTTCCATGAAGGTGGAAGGACCGGCACCATTCCTCACCGCGGCCGCCGAAGCGATGGGAATCGACCGGCTTCGCGTCATCGACACCGGACTCGATCCGGTCACCGCGGAACGCGAGCAATGGGACGACGGGAACAACACGCTCGCGCTCGCCCCCGGCGTCGTCGTCGGCTACGAACGCAACGTGGAAACCAATGCCAGGCTTGAGGATGCGGGCATCGAGGTACTGGCCATCACCGGCTCCGAACTGGGCTCCGGCCGCGGCGGGCCGCGCTGCATGTCGTGCCCGATCCGACGCGAAAGCATCTGAAACAGAAATTAAGTAAGCCTTCCCTAATTGATTTCCATTGATTAGGGAAGGCTTACTTAATTGAGGTGGACCTAGTATTGGGAATACTAACCTAATAGGGGGTAGATCACCAGGTAAAAGTGGAAATCGAATAGCGGATCACGTATTGTCGAATGCATGGCCCTCATCAAGAAGCAACCGCGCTCGAAGTTCTATGAACTGCTGCAGGCGCAGATCCACAACGAGTTCAACGCCTCCCAGCAGTACATCGCGCTGGCGGTCTGGTTCGACGCCGAGGACCTGCCGCAGCTCGCGAAGCACTTCTACAAGCAGTCCGTCGAGGAGCGCAACCACGCGATGGCGCTGGTCCAGTACATGCTGGACACCGACCACCACGTGGAGATCCCCGGCACCGGCGACGTGCGCAACACCTTCTCCGACGTCACCGAGCTCATCGAGCTCGCGCTGCAGCAGGAGAAGGACGTGGCGACCGACATCCAGCAGCTGGCCAAGGCCGCCCGCGACGAAGAAGACTTCATCGGCGAGCAGTTCACGCAGTGGTTCCTCAAGGAGCAGGTCGAAGAGATCTCCCAGATGTCCACGCTGCTCAACATCGTCAAACGCGCCGACGGCAACCTGTTCGAGGTGGAGAACCACCTGCACCGCGAGTCCATCGGTGACAGCGGAGCCGACTCGGGGATGCCCCCGGTCGCGGGCGGGGCGCTCTGACGCACTGACCGCTCTCCCACCACACGGAAAACCCGGGCCCTCCCCCTTGGAGCGGCCCGGGTTTTCCGCGTCCGGGACGGCTCAGCTGAACTGGCAGCCCTGGTCGAGGCTGGTCAGCAGGATGCTGACGGCGGATCCGTCTTTGGACACGAAGATGCGGTACGCGCTCACCGCGCCGGCGGGCGCGACGTAGGCGGCGCCGTCTTTCGTGCTGCCGGGATAGGCCGCGAGGATCTCCGCCTCGGTCGAGCCGACCCCGATCCCCTCCGGCGTGTGCACCGTGCCTGCCGGGTTGATGACGGTGATCCCGTCGCGTTCGGTCAGCGAAACGGACGTCGGCCCCGGAACGGCGGATCCTTCCGCGTAGCCGTACGTGCAGGCTCCCCGGACCTCCTTCGTCCGAAGCGGCCCGACGGCGGCCTCGGCCTCGGACTCGCTCATCCCGAGCCGGAGCTTGCCGAAGCCGGTGGCGGTCAGCAGCGCGCCCGTGGTCACCTTGCCCTGCGCGGGCGGCTTCGTGGCCGCGGTGGTCTTCGGCGGCTTCGCGGGCCCATCGGGGGCCGTCGACGGCGGCGGCGTGGACACCTGGCTCGTCGGCGGCGCCGACGAGGACACCGGTGGTGCCGGGCTCGCCGGCCCCGGCGGCATCAGGCTCGGCGAAGACGCCCCCAAGCTGAGCTGATCACCGGGGAAGGCCGCGCCGTTGTCCGTGTCGTGGATCGTGAAGACCGTGAGCCCGCCACCCAGCATGACGACCGCGGCGGCCATCCCGGTCGTCGTCTGCATCACCTGACGGCGGCGGCGACGACGCTTGGCGCCCGCCACGATCGTTTCGGGATTCAGCGTGGACGACGCGCCCAGCCGCTCGTCTGAGAACAGGTCGCGCAGCTTCTGCTGCACATCCTCCTCGGACATGTTCATCCCGCTTCCCTCCCTTCACCCTTGGGCTCGATCAACGCCAGCTTCGTCCGCAACGACGTGATCGCCTTGCTCGCCTGGCTCTTCACGGTGCCCTGGCTGATGCCGAGCGAGTCCGCGATCTCCGCTTCGGACAGTCCCTCGTAATAACGCAGCACCATCACCGCTCGTTGCCTCGGCGGCAGCGCCCGTAACGCCTGCCACAGCGGCTCGTGCTCGAACGGGTCGGACTGGCTGTACGGCTGCGTGTCCGGCAGGTCGGCGACCAGGTTCTCCCGTTTGGTCCGGCGCCACCGGCTGACATGCGCGTTGGCCATCGAACGGCGGATGTAGGCCATCGGATCGCCGGTCTTGTGCTGGACGTAGGACCAGCGGGAGCCGATCTTCTCCAGCACCGTCTGGACCAGGTCGGCGGCGTCGTGCGGATTCCCGGTGAGGGCGTGACCGTACCTCAGCAGACCCGGCAGGCTCGCCCGCACGAAGTCGCCGAAGTCGGTGAGCTCACCCGGCACGTCCCTCCCTCGGGTCTCGCCGGACACCCAGACATCCGTCCCCGAGATGACCGTCGCGGCAGCGGTCACCGTATCGCCTCCTCCCGGGGTCACTCGGCCAGGATCAGCCGGCTCACCTCTCCCGACACGCATGGCCGCCCCCGCAGGTTGTCTCTTACCGCGAACTAGTTCGAGAGACGCCCATACGGATGAGGAGTTGCCCGCCTCAACGTCTCGACAAGGAGTCGGGAATTCTGAACGAACCGTCCCCCCGAACAGGGAATTCGTGTACGGCCACCACAGCGTTACGCGGGATCGGTCCGTACACGTGCGGGAACTGGATCCCGGCCGGATGCGGCGGGTCGCCGTCCTCCCAGACGACGGGCGCGCCGACGAGCGCCGGGTCGATCTCCAGCAGCACGAGATCGGTGCGGCCGGGGAAGACGGCGTTGGCGGGGATATGCGCGGTTCCCGGGTCCGAGCAGTGGATGAAGCCGTCGGAGTCGAGGGACGGAGCGATGTAGACGCCGCCTTCCGGCACCGCCGCCCAGTCGTCCCGCGCGCAGATATGAAGGATCACGCGACCATCCTGACGCATTTCGTCCTCTGGACGCGGTGATCGCGACTACCGCAGCCAGAGGACGAAAACGCGAGGGGTCAGCGGATGGTGAGCTGGCGGCCGATCAGGCCGTCGCGCGAGCGGCGCTCGGTGGCGTTGAGCGGCTCGGTGTCGAGGGACTTCAGCGCGGCTTCGAGCCGGACGCCGAGCTGGTCCTTCGCGTCGGCCCATTCGCGCGCGTGGGCCTCGGGGTCGAGGTCCCACACCGGGACGAGCAGTCCGTGCGCGCGGAACGAACCGGCGTAGCGGGAGCCCTCGCCGAGGTTCAGTTCACCGGCCGCGGACAGCCGCGCAAGCGCTTGCAGCAGCAGGTTCTCCGGCTCGGGGCGGACCCAGCGCAGATGCGCCTTCTCGCCGGCGAGCACCCAGTACGCACCCGCGCCGAGGCGTTCGGTCGGCATGATCGCCGCGTTGGCGCGCTCGAGGGACAACGCCACGTCGCCGCTGGCGTCGGCGTCCTCGGGCAGCCACCAGGCGAAGTCGTTGTAGAGCGTGACGTCGAGTTCGACGCCCGTGTCGAGCAGGTCCTGCAGACGGGCCTTCTCGTCGGCGGTGGGCGGCGTCGTGGTGTCCGGCACGGACAGGACGTCACCCTCCTTGGCGTCCAGTACCCACTGGAGCGCGCGGCCGAGGTCGCGGCTGATGTCCGAAGACCGGGTCTGCACCTGCATCCCGACGTAGCGCTCGCCGTCGGAGCGGACGAACGCGGCCGCCGCCATCGGCAGCACCGTGCCGAGGGTGACCTTCTCGTCGGAGCCCGCCAGCTTGAGCGACGCCGTCGCCGAGGGCACGAACTCGCGCAGCGCGATCAGCTCGGTCTCCGCCGCGAGACCCTCGAAGGGCTGGCCGACGAAGACGTCGCGCACCTTCGGCTTGCGGTCCGAGGTCGTCTTGGGACCCTTCTTGCGCGAACCCTTGCCCACGTCAGCCTCCTCAAAGCTCGGTGGGAACGCTATCGCGGGAAGGGCGGAGGGCTCGTAAGACCCCCGCCCTTCCCGCGTGCGATCAGGACCGCGAGGCCGGACGACGGCGGAGCATCAAGGCCCCACCCGCGCCGGCCACCCCGGCTCCGGCCATCCCGGCGATCAGCCAACCGGCGGGAGCCGGCTCCTCGACCGGCCCGCCACCGGTCTGCGGAGCACCGGCGGGAACCTTCGAGACCTGCTTGGCCGCCTCCTTCTTGACCGGCTCCTTCTTGGCGGCCGGGACGACCTTCACCGTCGCCGCGGGCTCGACGGTGTCGCACAGCATGACGAAGAGGTGCTCACCAGGCTTCACGCTGGGCTGGACCTGGTAGGTCACCTTCACGTCGGTGCCGCCGTCGCGTTTGACCGACTTGTCCGAGACCTGCTCGAACCCGTCGGGGGCGATGATCGAGAAGCCGTGCGGAGTGACGCAACGGCCCTGCGCGGTCACCTTCCCGCCGGCCTCGACGGTCTTCGGTGACACCCAGAACTTGGTGCCCTTCGGCTTCTCGGGTGCCTCGACCGGTGCTTCGGTGGCGAACGCGGTCGCGGGCAGCAACGCGAGAGCTGCCGCGGTCAGACCGGCGAAAAAGGCATGACGAATACGCATGGAAATACCCCGGTTCTTTTTGCTGAATTACCCCAGACAGAAACGACTTCCGGGCTCGAAGGCCACGGAATCCCCTTGCCGTCCCGCGCTTCCGCGTTCCGACACCCCTAGAGACGCCGAGGCCGCGGCCAGGTTCAGTGGGGTTGGTAACGAATAGATCGCGCAGGACACCCGTCGTCCCCGAAGTCGACCGGATAGGCCGGTTTCAGCGGCCGTTCGGGTATCACGGAAACGTGACTGAAAACGGTTGTCATCATCCGGACGATCTAATCACGGGTGATCAGCCTGCCGTTTTGCCCGTCCCGCACCGAATACTCGGTCAGGACGCCGACCGGCGTCGTCGTGCGGAGAAGGGATCACAGATGAGCACCTCCAAGCGCCGGGCAGCGCTGGCCGCGTTCCCCGTGGCACTCGGGCTGATGCTGGCCGGGCCCGCGATGGGTACGGCCTCGGCCGCGCCGCGGACCGAGGAAGGCGATCAGGCCCGCCACTGCCTGCTGCTGTGCGTCGGCCACCACCACCATCACCATCACCACCACGGTCTGGGCCTGCACCTGGGGCTCTGGCTGCATCTGTGATTCCAGCGCCGCGCCGGGACGGTCGGCCCCGGCGTGGCGCGGTTACAGTCGGGTCGTGTTCGACCTTCGCGATCCCGCCTTCCTCGCCGATCCGTATCCCGCCTTCGCCGCGTTGCGCGAAACCCGCGAGGTGCACCGTCACGAGGGGCTCGGCATCGCCGTGGCGGTGTCGCACGCCGCTTCGGCCGCCGTCCTGCGGCATCGCGGGCTCGGCCGGATCTGGCAGGACGCGCTGCCGGTGGAGCGGTTCGCGTCGTTCAACCTGCTGCACCGCAACTCGCTGCTGGAGAACGAGCCGCCCGCCCACACCCGGTTGCGCCGGGTGATCGCGGGCGCGTTCGGGCGCGGGCACGTCCAGCGGCTACGGCCGATGGTCGCCGAACTCGCGGACGGCATGGTCGACAGGCTCGCCGCCGAGATCGCCGAAACCGGTTCGGCCGATCTGCTGGCGCATCTCGCGCAGCCGCTGCCGGTCGCGGTCATCGCGGAACTCCTCGGCGTCCCGGTCGGCGACGGGCCGCGCATGGTCACGTGGTCGAACCACGTCGTGAAGATGTACGAATACGGCCTCGCCGAAGAGAAGCGCGACGCCGCCGAAGCCGCCGCGGCGGAGTTCGTCGAGTACCTGCGCGACATCGCGAAGCAGCGCGCGAGTTCCCCTGGCGACGACATCGTCAGTGATCTGCTGCGCGGCGAACTCACCGAGGACGAACTGGTCGCGACCGCGGTCCTGCTGCTGATGGCCGGGCACGAGGCGACGGTGAACGTCATCGGGAACGGGGTCAACGCGCTGCTGACCCACCGCGACCAGTGGGAGCGGCTGGTGGCGTCCCCGGAGCTGCTCGACCCGTGCGTCGAAGAGCTGATCCGCTTCGACGCGCCACTCCAGTTGTTCGAGCGGACGGCGACCACCGACGTCGAGATCGCCGGATTCCGGGTGGCCGAGGGCGAGAAGATCGGCGCGCTACTGGGCGCCGCTGCCCGGGATCCGCAGGTGTTCGACCGGCCGGACACCCTCGACATCGGCCGCACACCGAACGCGCATCTCGGCTTCGGCATGGGCATCCATTACTGCGTCGGCGCCCCGCTCGCACGGGTGGAGATCGCGGCCACGCTGCACTCGCTGACCACGAAGCTGCCGGGATTGGAACTGGCCGAGCAGCCCGAACGGCGGCCGGAGTTCGTGATCCGCGGCCTGCGCTCGCTACCGGTCACCACGGGCTAGGGGTATTCGACGACGACCTCGTAGAGGGCGGCGTTGGGCGTGGCCACCTCCGCGGCGCGATCGGTCGAAGCGCGGAACGCCTGGTTCTTCCCTGCCGCTTCCCAGGCTTCCCGGCTGTCGTAGTGCGTGATGTTGATCAGCTGGAACCGCGAGTGGAGAAGTTGCGTCAGCGCACTGAAGAGGCCGGACGCTCACGCCGGTCCGGATCCGGAGCCCCGTCCACCTTCAGCACGCGAAGCAGGCGAAGCTGCTTCTCCTCCACAGGCGACAGAAGACCGGACATCCGCTTCACGAGCAGCGCCGTCACCACGGCCAGTCCCGCCGCGGCCAGATCGGTCAGCGCGACCAGCATGACCCCGTCCGCCAGCGCCTGGACGCCATCGCGGAACCGCCAGACGATGACGAGCCCGAGCAGCACCCAGTTGACCACCCAGGCACCCCACCAGACGAACACGAGCCGCGACGGCTTCGGCCGCGCTTCCCGAGCCCGGCGCAGGACGGTGTGTTCGAGTTCGGCGACGATCGGCAGCACCATGATCAGGTTCACCACCGGCGCCAGGACGAACGTCAGCACCTGCCACTGCCTTCTCGGCGGCGTCTCGCCGGAGGCGTCCGCGGCGGCTTGGCGGGCCACGAGCAGCCACCACACGGTGAGCCCGGACGGCAGCAGCGAAAGGATCGTGGTGAGCAGACCGGTGGTGATCACGAAGCTGTCGGAAACCGTGACGACGGAGGTCGACAACGCCGAGTCGCGGCTCTGCACGAGCAGGACATAGCGCCAGATCTCGGCGGCCGACGCGGCGAGCGCCAGTGCGGCGAAGGTCCAGAGCACCGGCAGGAGGCTGCGCTTGATGACCCGGAGCCGTTCGAGGGCGGTGATCCCGCCGGACGCCGTGCCGGGGACCGCGGTCGGACGGCGCCAGACCAGGTTCGGGAAGCCCCACCGAGGCGGGACCGGGTAGGACGGCGGCCCGGAGTAGCGCTCGGCCACCGGTTTGCGCCTCTGCGGCCAAGCACCGGGAGGCGGCGAAGCGACCCAACGGAGGCGATGCCGCGGGGGCTGGTGCCGCGCCTGGTGCGTCGGCGCCGGACGCACCGGCGGCACCGGTGTCCTCGGCGGATAGTGGCCTGGCTGCACGGTTACAGCACTTCGGGTTCGACGCCGGGATGGTCGCCGACCATCGGGCGTCCCTCCTGCTGCCAGGAGCCCATCCCGCCGGCGACGTTCACCGCGTCCCAGCCGCTCGCGTTGAGCCACGCGGCGGCGCGGGCGGACCGGCCGCCACTGCGGCAGATCACGTAAACCGGCTGGTCGTCGGGCAGCTCGTCGAGTTCGCCGACGCGCGAGGGCAGTTCACCCATCGGGATGTGCTTGGCCCCCGGGGCGTGCCCGGCGGCCCACTCGTCGTCCTCACGGACGTCGAGCAGCGCGACACCGTCCTTGGGCAGATCACGGACGGCGACGGTCGGGATGTCAGCAGGGCTCACCACCCTGCCATCCTCCCATCCCGCCCCGTTGCGCGCGCGTGAAGAAGGACTCAGTGCTTGACGGCCTTTTCCGCCCCGGCGCCGGTGAGGGAGCGGACCTCCATCTCGGCGTACTTCTTCTGGTTGTGTTCCTTGGACAGGACCGTGCCGAGCCAGCCGAGGAAGAACGCGACCGGGATCGAGACGAGGCCGGGGTTGTCGAGCGGGAACCAGTGGAAGTCGACGCCCTGGATCATGGAGGCGCTCTTGCCGGTCTTCGGGTCCACAGGCTTACCCGAGACCGCGGGTGAGAAGACGATCAGCAGGACACAGACCGCGAGACCGCCGTAGATGCTCCACAGCGCGCCCTGGGTGTTGAAGCGTTTCCAGAACAGCGAGTACAGGATCGTCGGCAGGTTCGCCGACGCCGCCACCGCGAACGCGAGCGCCACCAAGAACGCCACGTTCTGGTTCTTCGCGAGGATCCCGCCGACGATGGCCACGGCCCCGATCACCAGTGCGGTGATCCGCGCGACGCGGACCTCGCTGTCAGGGTCGGTCTTCCCCTTCTTGATCACGTTGGCGTAGACGTCGTGCGCGAACGACGCCGACGCCGTGATCGTCAGGCCCGCGACCACCGCGAGGATCGTCGCGAACGCCACCGCCGCGATGAACCCGAGCAGCACCGGACCACCCAGTTCGAGCGCCAGCAGCGGCGCCGCCGAGTTGGTCGTCCCGGGCGCCTTCGCGATCACGTCCGGGCCGACCAGCGCGCCCGCGCCATAGCCGAGCACGAGGGTGAACAGGTAGAAGATGCCGATCAGCGCGATCGCCCAGACCACCGAACGGCGCGCGTCCTTCGCCGTCGGCACCGTGTAGAAGCGCATCAGGACGTGTGGCAGACCGGCGGTGCCCAGCACCAGCGCGATGCCCAGCGACAGGAAGTCCAGTTTGGTCGTGCCGGTCTTCCCGTACTGCTTGCCGGGGCCGAGCAGCGCTTCACCGGCCTTGCCGCCCTTGTCGACGGCGGCCTGGAACAGGCTGGAGAGGTTGAAGCCGTACTTGCCGAGCACCCACAACGTCATCGCGAAGGCGCCGGCGATCAGCAGGACGGCCTTGATGATCTGGACCCAGGTGGTGCCCTTCATCCCGCCGATCAGCACGTACAGGATCATGATCACGCCGACGACGGCGATCACCAGGTCCTGGCCGAGGCTCCCTTCGATGCCGAGCAGCAGGTTCACCAGACCGCCCGCCCCCGCCATCTGCGCGAGCAGATAGAAGAACGAGACGGCGAGCGTGGAGATGGCGGCCGCCGCGCGGACCGGGCGCTGCTTCATCCGGAAGGCCAGCACGTCGCCCATGGTGAACTTGCCGGTGTTGCGCAGCAGTTCCGCGACCAGCAGCAACGCGATCAGCCACGCGACGAGAAAACCGATCGAGTAGAGGAAACCGTCGTACCCGTTGATCGCGATCGCACCGGCGATACCCAGGAAGGACGCCGCCGAAAGGTAGTCACCCGAGATGGCGATCCCGTTCTGCGGACCGGTGAACGCGCGTCCCGCGGCGTAGTAGTCGGACGCGGTCTTCGTATTCCGGCTCGCCCGGAAAACGATCACCAGTGTGATCGCGACGAACACCGCGAAAATGGTGATGTTGAGCGCCGGGTCGCTGCCCTGGACACCCGCGGCCAGGGTGCTCATCGGCCTGCCCTCTCGACCTCATGCCGGATCTTGTCGGCGAGCGGATCGAGTTTGCGGTTGGCGTACCGGACATAAAGGCCGGTGATCACGAAGGTGGACACGAACTGCAAGAGGCCGAAGACGAGACCGACGTTGACGTTGCCGAAGAGCTTGGTGCTCATGAAGCCGGCCGCGTAGTCGGCGAGCAGCACGTAAAGCAGATACCAGACCAGGAACAGCGCCGAGACCGGGAAAACGAATACCCGCAGGCGTCGTCGCAGCTCGGTGAATTCCGGACTCGCCTGCACCTTTTCCCAGTCGGATTCCGGTTCTGACCCGAGGTCTTGATCGGGGTCGCTCACGTCGGACCTCCCACCTGCCGCAACCATTCGGTGATTTCGTTGTCACGGAAGATCATGCCCCTTATAGGGCGTGAAAGGAGCAATCCATTTGAGTGAACGGTACGACTCTGAGTAGAGGGGTGCCGCACGAACGGGTGAATTACTTCCGGTGTCGGCCCTTGCCCGTGGTCCGCGTCTTCTCCTCGGCCTGCCCGAACCGGGCGACCGCGCGATCGCGCATGAAACCGAGCGGATCGGGCGCGTGCAGGCGCAGCATCACGCCGTGGACGTCGTCCGGCCGCCCGTATCCGGTCGCCCGGCTCACCACATAGGTGGTCAGGAACGCCGACGGCACGGTGATCAGCGCGGGCTGGTTCAAGAACCACGGCGCCCAGCCGCCGGTGTACTTGCTGACGACGTTGGCCACCAGCGCGGCCAGCACCAGGCCGCCGCCGACGAGCATCCCGGCCAGTGCGCCGGGCCAGCTGAGTTTCCGCCACCAGACCCCGAGCAGCAGCAGCGGGCTGAACGTGGACGCGGCCAGCGCGAACGACATCCCGACCGAAAGCGACAGGTCTTCCGACGGCAGCAGCACCGCCAGCGCGAACGGGATGATCGCCACGATCGCGGTCGCCACCCGGAAATCACGGACCCGGCCGGGCAGTACGTCGGTGGACACTACCCCGGCGATGCTCACCAGCAGACCGGATGAACTGGACAGGAACGCGGCGAACGCGCCCGCCGCCGTCACCGCGCCCAGTATCTGCCCCCAGAGCCCCGGCAGGACCGCGGACGGCAGCAGGAGAACGGCGGCGTCGGTCTTCCCGGTCACCAGCAGTTCCGGGACGTACATCCGCGACAGCGCGCCCAGCAGCGTCGGGAACAGGTAGAACAGCCCGAGCAGCAGCAGGACGTGCACCGTCGTGCGGCGCGCGGCCTTGCCGTCGGGGTTGGTGTAGAAGCGGACCAGGACGTGCGGCAGGCCCATGGTCCCGAGGAAGGTCGCGAGGATCAGCGAATAGACCTGCAGCAGATCGGTGAGGCTGCCCGACCCCGGCCGGAGCCAGTCGCCGTTGGACGCGGGCGCGTCGCTGACCACCGGGACCGGCGTGCCGGCGGTGAACTTCAGGGTCGTGCCCTTGGCGACCTTGTGCCCGGCTTCCGGGGACCACACCGCGAACCCGTTGGCCCGCGCGCCTTCCACCTGGCCGTACGCCTCGAGCACGGTCACCGAGGTGACCTTCAGCGTGACGTCGGTCTGCACCTTGACGGTGGTGTTCTCGGTGAACGTCGGCGGGGCGGGCTGCCCGAGCGGACGGGCACTGCCCGGCCCGCCGGAGCTGAGGAACACGATGCACAGGATGAACGCCGGCAGCGCGATGGAGAACAGTTTCAGCCAGTACTGGAAGGCCTGGACGACGGTGATGGCACGCATCCCGCCCGCGATCACGTTGAACATGACGACACAGGTCACCAGGATCGCGCCAGCCCACGCGGGCACGGGCAGGATCGTCGCCAGGGTCAGCCCGGCGCCCTGCAACTGCGGGACCATGTAGAGGATCCCGATGAACACCACGAACGCCGTCGAAACCCGGCGCAACATGGTCGAACCCAGCCGCATCTCGACGAAGTCCGGCAGCGTGTAGGCGCCGGACCGGCGCAGCGGCGCGGCGACGAACAGCATCAGCGCCAGATAGCCCGCGGTGAAACCGATCGGGAACCACAACGCGTCGGCGCCGTCCTTGAGCACGATGCCCGCCACGCCCATGAACGACGCGGCGGAGAGGTACTCACCGGAGATCGCGGCGGCGTTGCGCCGGGAGCGCACGGTCCGGCGGGCGACGAGGAAGTCGTGCGTGCTGACGGCCGACCTGGAGGAGCGATGCCCCAGGTAGAAGGTCAGCACCGCGACCAGCACGATGCCGGCCACAGCCCACGGATTCAGCGCCACGGCACGAATCCTCGCATGTGCCGCTCCGCAATCAGTTCTCGATCATGTCAACGAAGTCGCGTTCATGGCGTTCGGCGAGCCGGTTGTACCAGAGCCCGATGCCGAACAGGAACGGAAACGGTGCCACGCCGAGGATCAGCCAGGGCACGGGAATACCGAGGACGGTCACCCTGCCGAAGGACGGGACCAGGTAGAACAGCACCGGCAGCGAACACAGCGTGACCATCACCAGCAGCGCCAGCAGGGCGGCCGTCCGCAACTGGATCTTCACCAGATCCTTGACCAGGAGTTTTCCCCAGCTGGTCTGCTCTTCGAGTTCGACCCTGGCCCGCAGGGTGCTCGTCGCCTGCCGCGGATCAGCGAGGATCACCCGCTGCCGCTTGGGTTTCGCGTGGTGTTCGGGCTTCGCCTGTTCGTGCTTGGGACCGGACGGGGCTCCGGGCACCGGCTCGACGGCGGCGCCTTCGGGCTGCGCCGGTTTCTTGTGCCTGCCCTTGCCGAGGGTCGGGTCCGGTTCGCGGACACCGTTGACCCGGCGATAGAAGTCGTCGGTCATGTCCCGCGGCTACGTCGACCGGTTGGCGCCGACGAGCCGGTCCTTGAGCGCGCGGGTGTGGCGGCGGCTCACCGGCAGCACCTTTTCTTCGTTGCCGATGACGACCTGGTAGCCGCCCTGCCCCATGCGCAACTCGGTGATCAGCGGCAGCGAGACCAGGAACGACCGGTGGATCCGGACGAAACCCGCCTTCTCCCAGCGCTCTTCGAGCTGCGCGAGCGGGATGCGGACCAGGTGGCTGCCGTCGGTGGTGAACAACCGGGCGTAGTCACCCTGTGCTTCCACCCAGCGGACCGAGGACCGCGGGATCAGCTTGGTCGTACCGGCGAGTTCGACGGGGATGACCTCGTCGTCGTTCTTGACCTGCCCGAGGCCGGTGGCACCGGGCGGCGGCGCGGCGTTGGCGGCGAGTTTTTCCATCACGCGCGTGATCGCACGGTCGAGACGATCCTGCTGGTACGGCTTGAGCACGTAATCGAGCGCGCCGAGGTCGAAGGCGTTGACCGCCTCTTCGGCGTGCCCTGTCACGAAGACCAGCGCCGGAGACGGGCGCAGCGCGGCGAACACGCGGGACATCTCCATCCCGGACAGGCCGGGCATGTCGATGTCGGCGAACACCGCGTCCACGATCGGCAGGCCACGCGCCTTGCGATCGCCGAGCCTCGGGTCGTCGGTGGACAGCAGGCGCAGCGCCTCCGAAGCATCGATCGCCGGGAAGACCAGGGCGACGTGCGGGCTGTTCCGGAGACAGTGAACGAGTTCGTCTAGCCCTTTGGGCTCATCGTCCACCGCAAGGACAATGAGCTTCCGGGTGTCATCGTGAGCACTCACAGTGAGTCGCATAATGCCCACTACCGGGTTCCGTGTCCAGCCCGCTGCCCGAAAGTCGAACGAAAAGGACGGCACCGCCCACCCCCGCGCCTGGGGTGGCCGGTGCCGTCATCTTTCCGGTGGCACGAACCGCCTAGCCGTGCCACGTCTCTTCCTTCACGGGGTGAAGGTGAACCAGTTGACGCTCACGAAATCGGCGGGCTGACCGCTGGCGAAGGTCAGGTAGACGTCGTGTTTCCCGGTGATCCCGCTGATGTTCGCCGGTACGGTCCGCCAGCTCTGCCAGCCGCCGGTGCCGGCGACGGCGAAGCTGCCGACGGGCGCATTGGCAGGACTGTCGAGCCGGACCTCGACCAGGCCGCTCACGCCACCCGTCGCGCCGGACGCGACCCGCGCCTGGAACTGCCTGGCCGTCTGCGTCCCGAAGTCGATGCCCGGATACCGCGCCCAGTCACCGTTTCCCGCCGGGCCGATGTTCTGGCCGCCGCCGGTGTCGGACGTGGCCTGCTTGGCGAGACCGGCGGCCTGGCTGTAGGACTCCGCCTGGATCGTGCTGTACGCGCTGCCGCCACCGGGATTACTCGTCGTTGTCGTCGAAGTGGGTGTCGTGCCGCCGCCGCGGGTCAGGACGGTGATGTAGTCGACGACCATCGGATGCCCTGGCACGATCCCCGGCCCCGGGGTCGTGGTGCCGGAGTTGTTGTTCGGGAAGGCGCCGCCGATCGCGACGTTCAGCAGCACGAAGTAACCGGCGTGGTTCGTCATATTGGCCCACGTGGTGGCGTCGACCTGGTTCTGGCTGACCGAGTGGAACTGCTGTCCGTCCACGAGCCAGCGGAACACGTTGGGGCTGACGGAGGTGTCCCATTCGAAGGTGTAGGTGTGGAACGCGCTCTGGCAGCTCGCGCCGGGACAGGTCCGGCTGCCGACGAGGCCGTCGGTCTCCTTGCACGGGCCGCCGGGGTTGACGCCGCAGTGCAGTACGCCCCAGACCGTGTTGATCCCGTTGACGTTCTCCATGATGTCGAACTCGCCGATGGCGGGCCAGTTCCAGTAGTTGCCGCGATACGGCGAACCGAGCGCCCAGAACGCGGGCCAGTAGCCGAGCGCCGCGGCACCGGTGACGTTCGGCATCTGGATGCGGCCTTCGATGCGCAACGCCCCGCCGGACGGCGGTTTGAAGTTCGTGCGCTGCGTTTCGATCCGCGCCGAGGTCCAGTTGCCCGCGCCGTCGCGCAGCGGTGTGATCCGCAGGTTGCCGGAGCCGTCCTGAGCGAGGTTGGCGGGGTTCGTGGTGTAGTTCTGGATCTCGCCGGTGCCCCAGTTGCCGGGGCCACCGGGATAGCCGTGACCGGTGTCGATGATCCAGTTCGCACTCGATGGGAGGGAGCCGGCGGCGCCGGTGAAGTCGTCGGCGAAAACGGTGGTCCAGCCCGAGGGCGGCGGCGGGACGGCGGCCGCGGCGGGGAGCGTGAGCGGGACTGCGATCAGTGCCGCGCCGAGCACCGAGCCGAGCGCGATCTTCCAGCGGCTCCGGTGGGGAGACGTAACGGACATCGGACCTCCTCGTCACCTTTGTCGAGGTTTTGTTGCCGATCACAACAAAGCGGTATGTCCGATATGACACCTGGTCTGCACCAGTGGCGCCTACCACTGTTCGGGTGAATCCGTTCGCGCGGTCACCCGGCCCCCGACGTTATGAACGGGACTTTCATTGCAAATTTTGCAATGAAAGTCCCGTTCATAACACTGGGTCAGAGGCCGAAGCGGCTCCAAGCGGCCTTGTGCTGAACAGCGTCCAGCAACGCGCTCGCCGCCGCCGGAGCGCCGATGCCGAGCCTCGCCAGCAACGCCTTCTTCGGTTCGGCGACCGAGATCTCGGCGTCCGGGTACCGCTCGGTGATCACCTGGCGCAGGCTGCCGACACCGTCGATGAGACCGAGTTCGACCGCGCGGGCGCCCAGCCAGACGTCACCGGTGAACAGGTCCTCGGAGCCGGAAAGCCGGTCTCCGCGACGCTCGGTGACCCAGTCGACGAACAGTTCGTGGAGCTGGCCGTGCATCTTCTTCAGCCACTCGACGTCTTCCGGTTTCTCCGGGCTGAACGGGTCGAGCCGGGACTTGTTCGCGCCCGCCGTGTGCAGCCGCCGCTCGATGCCGAACCGCTCCAGCAGGCCGGTGAACCCGAACCCGCCGCTGACCACGCCGATGGAGCCCACCATGGACGTCCGGTGCGCGTAGATCTCGTCGGCGGCGCAGGCCAGCCAGTATCCGCCGGACGCGGCGACGTCCTCGGCGAAGGCGAGGACGGGCACGTTCTTCTCGTCGGCGAGCTGGCGGATCCGCTCCGCGACCAGGCCCGACTGCGTCGGCGCGCCACCCGGCGAGTTGATCTGCAACGCGACGGCCTTCAGCCGATCGTGCGCGAACGCGCGGGTCAGCGCCGATTCGACGGCCGCGAGGTTGATCGAGCCCCTGGCCAGCGGCGACGGGGTCGGCGTGATCACCCCGTGCAGCTTCACCACGGCGACGACGTCCTTGCGATCACCCCGTTCGCCGATCATCGGGAGACGGGAGGTCAGCTTGTCCGCAACGCTCATACCGCCAGGTTACCGACGTTCACGACGGCAGCACGCCGCTGCGCGAACCGCTCACTCCACTGGCCTCGTTCGGACCGCCCTGCGGCGGGACCGCAGCGCTGTCGGCGGAGAAGTCCGGCAGGTTCGGCCGGACACCGGGCATGAACTTCGGCACCCGCAGGGTCACCTTCATCCCGGCGCCGGGCGCGGTCTCCACCATGAGCGCGTAGTCGCGGCCGAACACCTGCTGCATCCGCTGGTTGATGTTGCCGAGGCCGACGTGCGCGCCCGTACGGTGCTGGCTGCGGAGGTCCGCGAGTTTGGCGGGCTCCATGCCGATGCCGTCGTCCTCGACGCTGATCAGTGCTTCGGCGCCGTAGTCCTCGGCGATCACCGTGACGCAGCCGCCCGACGGCTTCGACGCGAGACCGTGTTTGACGGCGTTCTCCACCAGCGGCTGGATGATCAGGAACGGCACGACCACCGAAAGCACCTCGGGCGCGATCTTCATCCGCACCTCGAGCCGTCCGCCGAAACGGGCGTTCTCGATGGTCAGGTACCGGTCGATGTTGCGCAGTTCCTCTGCGAGCGAAGTGAACATGCCTGACGTCCTGAACGAGTAGCGCGTGAAGTCGGCGAAGTCCTGAAGCAGCTCTCGCGCTTCCTCCGGGTCCGTCCGGATCAGCGACGAGATCGTGTTGAGCGCGTTGTAGACGAAATGCGGTGAGATCTGCGCGCGCAGCGCCTTGATCTCCGCCTGCTGGAGCTGGTTCTTCGATTCGTCGAGACGCGCCAGCTCGAACTGGGTGCAGACGAACTGCGCCACCGCGTCGGCCATCTGCACCAGCCGGCCGCGCGTGCGCCCGACGACGATCAACGCGGCCTCGGTCTCGCCTTCGACGATCAGCGGCACGATCACCGCCGTCCGCATCCGGCAGGTGCCGCGGTGGTTGCACGGCATCTTGTCGTGCGCGACGACCTCGCGGCGGTGCTTGCGGATCGCGTTGCCGATGGCGTCGACCAGGTCGACGTAGTGGTCGTTGGCCTCGCCATCCCACGACAACAGCGTGCCTTCGCTGTCGGTGATGCCGACAGCGACGCAGTCGAGCATCTCCAGCAGCTGGCTGGTGATCTTGTCGGCGACCTGCTCGTCGAGCCCCTCGCGGAGATCCGGCGTGGCCTTCGACATCCGGTGGACGGCCTGCAGCACCGCGTTCTCCACGATGCTCGCGGGACGCCGCAGCTTGATCAGCAGGACGACCACGAGGATCGCGAGCAGCAGTGCCACCCCCCAAGGGATGATCTGCGCGATATCGAGCCCGGACACGGCGTCCATGCTCTGCGCTCGACCAACCGGGTGCAAGGCCTGCTCCCCACTTTCCGTTGAGTTGTGACAACTGAGGGTGGGGCCGACCCTACCCAAGGCCGGGGAGTCACTTGAGCAGGCGCGACATCCGCCGGTCGGCGAGCGGCTTCCCGCCGGTCTGGCAGGTCGGGCAGTACTGGAACGACTTGTCCGCGAACGAGATCTCGCGGATCGTGTCGCCGCAGACCGGACACGGCAGCCCCGTCCGCGCGTGCACCCGCAGCCCGGAGCGTTTCTCGCCCTTGAGCCGGGCGGCGGACTGGCCGACCGAACGCGTCACGGCGCTGGTCAGCACTTCGCGGATCGCCTCCGAGAGCCCGTCAAGCGCCCCTTCGGACAGCTTTCCCGTTGTGGCGTAAGGGGAAAGCTTCGCCATGTGCATGATCTCGTCGGAGTAGGCGTTGCCGATCCCGGCGATCAGCGACTGGTCGGTCAGCGCCGTCTTCAGCCGTTCGGTGCGTCCCGCGAACAGCTTCTCGAGTCCCGTCCGGTCCAGCGACAACGCGTCCGGCCCGAGCCGCGCGATGCTGGCGACCTCCTTCTCCGGATCGCGCACGATCCAGACAGCGAGTCCCTTCTTCGTACCGGCCTCGGTGAGGTCGAAGCCCGGCCCCGCGGCCGCGTCGAGGTGGACCCGCAGCGAGATCGGCCCCTTGCCGGGTTTCAGCGGCGTCGGCGACAACGCGTCGGACCAGCGCAGCCAGCCCGCCCTCGCCAGGTGGACGACCAGATGGAGGTCCCCGGCGACGAGGTCGAGATGCTTGCCGAACCGGCCGGCCCCGGTGACCTCACGGCCGTGCAACTCGGTCCAAGGCGGTGTCGCCGTCTTCAGCACGCTGAGGGACGACACGTCGACACGGAAGATCGTCTTGCCCACCGCGTGTTCACGCAGGTGGTGGGCGAGCGCTTCGACCTCGGGTAACTCGGGCATGACCCCAGTCTCGCGCGTTCAGGTCGTCGCGACTACTCCACCGGGTGCAGCGGGCCGTCGAAATCCGGCAGCGAGTGCCGCTGGATGGTCTTGGTGATCTTCGAGACCTCACCGCGCACGGTGAACATGCCCCGGATGGTGCCCACCCAGCGTTCGGACGGCCGGTCGCCTGCCAGATCACCCTCGGTCTCGGCGACCACGGTCCACGGGCGGCGCAGGATCCACCGCAGCGGGAAGAACAAGGCGACCAGCAACAGCGCCAGCGGTACCCAGGACGGGATCATCACATCCGCAGGTGTCCACATGATGAGCACGATCGCCAGCAGCGCGGTCACGACGATCATCGCGATACCCGGGCCGTAGCTGCCTGCCACATCGTGCTCGAAATCGTCCGCAGTCGCGGGAGCACGCCATTCCATCTGGGCTCGGACCACCCAGTCACGGCCGTCCTCGCCGTGCACCAGCCGGTTCATTCAGTCGCCTCCCGCGCGGCCGCTCGCTCGTCGTGAGCGACCTCCACCGTACCGTGATCGCGGGAGGATTCGCGAGAGTTCGAAGGCTATCCGTCCCTCTCCGGCGTTACGGGCACGTCGGGTAGTCGACGCCCGGTTCCGGATAGTGGGAAGTCGGCTTCACCGGGCTCTCCTCGTCCTCCGACGGCTCGCCGGACGGCTTCTCGGTCGAGCTCTCGGGGGTGCCGGAAGTCGGCGAAGTGGACCCTTCCGGGTCAGTGGTCGACTCCGGCGTATTCGGATCCGAAGACTCCGTGGAGTCCCGTGGCGTCGTCGTCGGGCTCAACGACTCCTCGGTGGGGTCGGGCGATTCGCCGGGCGGCGGGATGTCGTCCCGCTTCGAGGTGGTCTGGTTCGAACCGCTTTCCGGGACCTCTTCGTTCCGAGGCGCGGTCTCCTCCGGCAACGGATACCGCGCGGCCGGGGGCTGCGCGACGTCGCCACCGCCGCCGAGTTCCTTCCGCGAGGTGTCACCCGCCCCGGGCAACGTCGGCACGTCCGCCGCACCGAGTTCGGCGTTCGGCCCCCTGCCGGTCTGAACCGGCCCGGAACCCTTGCCGTGAAGCTGGTCTTCAGCGATCCGCTGCGGCGGAATCTGCACTGGCTGGTGCTGACCGGGCGGAGCGACCTGCGCCGGCGGCAACAGTGCGAGCTCCGGCAGCCCACCCCCGGACAACCCGATGGTGTGAGTGACATCGGTACCGAACACGGCCGGGCCGGCGACGATCCCGACCGCGCCCGCGGCGGCCGTCGACGCCACCGCCATGCCGACCTTCACCTTCGACCCGAGAAGAAGCCCCTTCACCGAAGCGGCGAATCCGGACAACGCCCCGGACGACCCGCTCGCGTAAAGACCGGCGGCCCCCGGCACCAGCAGCGCCACCACACCGGCGTGCGCCCGCAGCGAAGAGCAGACGTCACGCAGCTCGTCGTGCGTGGCCCGGCAGGACTGGCACCCGATCAGATGGGTCTTGATCCGGCGCGCCTCGGCGCCGGTGACACTGCCCGCGGTGAACCCGCCGAGCTTCTCCACCACCGCCCGGCACGAATCCGGCCCGCGGTTCACCGACAGGTGGGCCTGCAGATACGCCGCCCGCAACCCCTGCCGCGCCCGGCGGGCCAACGCCGCCGTCGCGTTCGCGCTCAGTCCGAAATGCGGCGCGACCATCGAAGGCTGCTCGCCCTCGACCTCGGTCTGCCACAACACCGAACGCCAGCGCTCGGGCAAACTCGTGAAAGCCGTCGTGATCAGCGAATGCTCGGCCGTACGGGCGTTCGTATCCGCCCCCGCGCCTGCCCGGAACGACAGCTCGTCGTCGCTCACCGGCACGTCACGGCGCGCGCCGTGCCACTCCCACGAGACCCGGCGAGCCACCGTCAGCAGATACGCCCGGACGTAGTCGCGTGGCCCCGCGCCCCGGCGCAGCGCCTGAAGCACCCGGAAGAAGGTCTCGGCCGTGATGTCCTCCGCCTCCGACCGATCGGAGGCGAGACTGCGGGCCAACCGCCGCACCGCGGCGGCGTGAAGTTCGAAAAGCTCCCCGAAGGCGGCGTCCTCCCCATCACGGAGCCGCTGGAGCAATGCCTGCTCGTCGGATTCCGAGGCCGCCTGAAGCGGCACCGTGCCCTGCTCGGTCATCCGGCCAGGCACCTCCTCCCCGAAGGACTCACCATTCGGTCGAATGGGGACACCATACGGAGGTATGCAGCCGTCGTCACCCCTTGTACGCCAGGTGTGACACCGAAGCACCTGCCGGGGTGGGTGCAAACGGCTACAGACGGTCGGTGTATGGTTGTTCCACTGCTTCAAACGAGTGTTGAAGCGCGAAGTGACATGCGGATGTAGCGCAGCTGGTAGCGCATCACCTTGCCAAGGTGAGGGTCGCGGGTTCGAATCCCGTCATCCGCTCGCAGGTGGGAGTGCTGTGTCCAGGCAAGCCTGGACCATGGCCTGCTCGCCATAATTCCCGGGGGGCCGAGCCCCCCGGACCCCCGCGGTTCCTGTAACTCACCCTTGCGGGTGGGTATTGGGCGCGTGATCGTTAAGGTTTCAGCGGTTCTCGCTACTTCTTTTTGGTTACTACGTGCTACAGGTTCGGTGAGCAGAGTCACACGACCGTAGTAATTCGTATCTCTGCATATGTTGGGACGCCAACGAAGGCGTCTACCTGGGAGTTCGGTACTTTGTGGACCGGATCTTCGAGGGTGGGGAAGCACGGATGAGTGAGAACGCGCGCGACGGCGGCCCCGTCGCGACGATGGAAGCCGAGCGGAAAACGCCTGAACCGGGCAAGCCCGCGAAGCGCGGACTGCTCGATCACCTCCCCTATTGGGCCCTGTGGGCACTGACCGCCGTACCGATCGTGCTGTCGATCGCCGAGGTCGTCCGCGCCCCCAAGATCAACCACGCGGATTACTGGGTCGTCCTCGGCCTCGTCGCCGACAAGAATGGCAACCTCGACGTCGCCCAGCTGTTTCACCTCTACCACGAGCACCCGATCGTGCTGGTCGGCCTCGTCTTCTGGCTGGACGCGAAGCTGTTCGCCGGAACCCAGCCACCACTCGGCTTCCTCAGCGTCATCCTCGCCGCCGGCATGTTCGCCGCACTGTGGAGCATGCTGCCCCGCACGCTCACTGGCCTGCGCCGAGCCGGTGTCGTCGCCGGACTCTCCGGCCTGGTGTTCTCCGCAGGCACTGTCGAGTACTTCGGCGACGGCATGATGGGCGTCCAGTGGCTCCTCGGCCTCGCGCCCGCCGTCATCGCGATCGCCTTCGCGCACCACGGCAAGCTCATCCCGGCTTTTCTCTTCGCCTTCATGGGCAGCCTCGGGCACGGTGTGGCGTTCCCGGTCTGGATCGTCCTCGCGCTCGTCCTCTGGCTCCGCGGCGAGAGCCGGGTCAAGGCCGCGCTGCCACTCGGCCTCGGGCTCGTCGTCTTCGTGCTCTGGCGCATCGCGCCATGGCCGCCGAGCTACCAGAAGCCGAACGTCGTCGGCGCCGACACCTATCTCGGCGCCATGACCAGCACCATCGGCCAGTCCTGGTCCACCAAGTCACCGGATGTCGCGTTCCTCGCGGGCGCGCTGACCGTCGGCCTCTTCGGTGTCCTCGCCGCGACAGCCGTGAAGCAGCGGCTCGCGACCAAAACCGAGAACTTCACCGGAACCCTCGACGGTCCGGCACCGGTCGCGGCCGTCGCGGGCTGGTTCGGCCTCGCCGCCCAAGTGACGTTGAACGGCGCGATGATCGGCGTCAGCCGAGGCGGCTACAACGCCACCGAAGGCATGTCGTCCCGCTACGTCGGAATCGGGCTGCTCGGTGTCTGCGCGGTACTCGTGCTGCTGGTGACCCGCGGACCGCGGGCACTGCGACTCAAGGCGATCCCTCTGGCGCTCGTCATGGCCCTCTGCGTCTACGCGATCGGGAACACCGCCGCGGGCGCGACCCGCTACCGGTACGCGTACCAACCCGTCCTTGGCGTGGCAATGCAGGTGAACGCGGGCGGTGTGATGAGCAAAATGTACGCCTACCCCGACTTCCTCGAGCAGGAGCGGACGATGGGCATCTACCCGTTCACCCCCGACTTCACCCTGGGCTGCGGCGCGGGCGGACCGGAACTCGGAACGACCGTCGACCTCGCCAAGGCCGTCGAGCTCAAGGGCCCCGGCTACGGCACCAAGGACACCGCCGGTGCCGTCGACACCGCGCCCGTCACCGGTGACAAGCAGATCAACGGATGGGCACTCATCGGCGGCGAACGGGCCCAGTGCATTCTCATCACCGACGGCGCGGGCAAGGTCGTCGGCGGGGGCACGGTCGGCCTCCCGCGCGACGACATCTCGCAGTTCATGAACGGCACCGGCCGCTCCGGCTGGCAGGCCGTCGCGGCCCCCGAGGTGAAGGATCCCATCGTTCTCGCCTATCGCGACGGCACGTATCACCGCATCACGACGATCAAGGACGCCGGGAAGGGTTAGAGCGCGGGCGCTTTGAAGGGGTCGTGTTCGGCCAGAAGCTTGTCGACACGGGCTTGGTCGACCCTGCTGACGACTGAGTTCTCGTCCTGCCGGTCACGGATGCACTTGGCGAGAGTGAACGCCGACGTCGTCAGGAACAGCATGCCGAGGGCGAGGAAGCCGCGGACCCAGCCGTCGGCCGGCAGGTACCAGATGCCGACGACGACCGCGACCAGCGCGAGACCGAACGAGAGGGCGGCCTGGACGAGGAAGGCGACCGTGGTGGGAGGCGCTGCGGAGGTTTTCGATGCCGGCTGAGGGCGGGATTGGCTATGTCAACAAGGCAAACCCGAAGCGAGCGTATTCGCAAATGCTTCGCAACCTATACGCCTTCTCGCCTTGAACCCTCGTAACAAGCGCCAGAAGACACTCGTCCCATCGGTGAGCTAATCATCGCCGACAACAGACACAAGGCCGACTGACGCTCCAACAGATAACACGATGCCCCACTATCCCACGGAAAGCGTCCCTTGCTATCCGGCCAGTACGTCATTACCGCCGAGAATTTCTCTGTCTTGTAAAAATTGATAGCCTACTGCACGTATTCCGAATACAATCTCCTCTTCAGCAAGCGAAATAAACCTCGGAACCCTCCGACACCGAGTCGCTTCGAGTCATTCTCCAAACTTAAACCCAGGATTTACCAATTCGACCAGGTCGTCTATTATCGCAAATTCTGCTTCCAAATCCAGGCCGAACACCAAAACCTCTGGGTGCCCACAAACATGCTCCAGCCCGACCGTGTAGCTGAAGTCTGGCTCATCGAGTTCTTCCGAGAAGACTCCAACCTTGTGATAGCCGTAATTTCTGACGTCAGATATTACAGCCACTGCTTGTGAACTCCAGCCAGGACACCCATTCGACCGGTACCACATAGTTCACACGACTCATCATGGTTCACGCAATTCACCACTTGTTCGACCGTCAGGATTCCCGGTCCAGCAAGTCATACTTAACGCCACTTGCCCAACGAAGAAACAAATGATTTGCAGGCTCCCTCAACTGGCATGTAGCCAGTCAAGCAGATTCTGAAGTTCTACATCCAGCCAGACTAGGTCCACATCGCGAAAATATGCCTCGCGCGGCAGAGAATCCGTACTGTAGTTGATACTCGACCTCTGCACTTCACCAGAATCCCAGACTGTTATATAAAAGCCCTTGCTACCCTTCTCGAAATACACGCCAAAGGATGCTTTTTCTACATTATCCAAGGCGTCGAATACTTCGATCACTAGCCCCAGCTCGTCGCACCCATGCCGCACACCAGCTACTTTCGATTTAAATGCATGAGCAATGGATTCTTTCATTTCCGGTCCACAATCCTGAGGTTTCCGAAAGCAGGCATCGCGGGAGCTGGGAGACCGCGCTTCGCGTTAAGCCTTGAGAAGATGGGATGTTTCGGACCTGGGATTTGTGCCCACCCGGGCTCGCCAGCCGGTTTCAGACATGAACACGGCACATCGAACTCGGCATAAACTGAGCCAACAGGAGCTTGTTTCCGGAAGGCATCGGCATTTGCTGGACTCGCCACGTACGTCGAATCCCCTCTACTTCCAGCTTGAACCTTTCCTGTGGCGCTCATCGCTCCATATTCCTTCTCCGACATCCATCGGCCCACGGTGCAAGACTTATTATGGGTGAGAGCTGTAGTGGTGTCAGCCACCACATAGTAGGTGTGGTCTGTGTCGATGGTGAGGTTATGAACGCTAGCCTGGGCGTCCCATGCCCGGACCGCTGTGACCTGTACCCAGGTGCCGGAACTGGTCTGCAGCCAGCTGCCGACCCTCAGCTCACTGGCGGGGATCCACTTCCGCAGGTCTGGGGCCCAGAACGGGTGACCATCGGTGGCGACGATCGGTGCCTCACCAGCAATGCTGATCTCGACCAGACGCTTCTGCCCTTCACCGATGATCGTGGCCACGATCTTCCGTGCCGTGGTTTCACCGGTCTCCGGATCCGTGGCCTGCACCTGGTCGTCGAGCTTCACCTCTTCGATCGGCTTTGTCGTGCCGTCGGACATCAGGACCCGCGTACCGGGCACGAAGCTGTTGCAGCCCGAGTCGCTAGCCGCGGCGGCACCGCCCATGGCCGCGGCCGCGGCACCGACGACGCCCTCGCCTTCGCTGACGGCGACCACAACTTGGACCGCGTTAGCCGCCATCTCGGCATCGGCGAGGATGCGCTCGGTGTCGGCGATGACCTTCTGGGCCTTCTCCACCTCACGACCGAAGGTCGCCAGCGCCCGCGCGCCCTTCCAGAAGCTCGCGACGATCTCGCCGACCTTCAGGATCTTGCCCCAGGGGATGAAGTTGAGGAGGGTGCTGATGCACGAGCCGACCGATCCCTCGATACAGCCCATGATGTCGTCCCAGCCGATGAGGCTCTTGATCAGCTCACCGGCCGCGTCTATGAAGACGTCCCATTTGGACTTCTTCACGACGACCTGCGCCTCTTTGTAGGACTTCTCGTTGTAGCCCCGTTTTGCTTTCTCCCGCTGCTCGGCCGCGTACTTCTTGCCCTGCGGTGACGACGGAGAGCTGGCCATCACGGTGCAACTACCCGTGCACTTGGCCGCCTGTTCGGTGCCCTCGTGGCAGAACAGGCCGTCTTCACCCATGTGGAAACAGGCCGACATGCCGGACGGGTCCGTCATGGTCACCGGCGAGTTGTTCGCGTAGGAGTACGGGTTCCACAGTTGCGGGACCGCCGGATCCAGCACCGGGTCGGTCTTGGTGAACCGGCCGAGCGCCGGGTCGTATTCGCGTGCACCGAGGTGCGTCAGGCCGGTCGCGTCCTGGTAGCCGCCGACAAAACCGTGTTTGTCCGGCCAGGTGGACGGCGCCGGACCGCGTGGATTGCCGAAGGGGTCCATGTACCGCTGAGTGGGTGTGAGCGTTCCCGCGGAGATGGCCAGACCGTTGGTCCCGTGAAGATCACCGAGCATCCACTTCAGGGCGGAGCCACCGACTCGCACTGCGACCTGGACCCCGCCGTGCTGATAGAAACGGGTCGCGGTCACACCGGTCGTACCGGTGGTGATGACCAGCTCGAGGTCGCCGATCGCCAGTGTGGTGCCGGTCGGAGCGCGCGTGACGAGCCGGTTGCCATCGGCGTCGTAGATGTACTTGCTTTCACCTGTAGGCGTTGCGACGCCCGCGGTTCTTCCCTCGTGATCGTAACTGAACGTCTGGGTGTCGCCACCGACGTTCCGCGTCAGCATCGAGCCGGCTTCGTCGTAGGTGTAACCGCTGGTCGAGGTCCCGTTCGGGCCGCTCGTGTCCACCTTCTGCAGGGCGTGCGGCTTGACCGCGCTGGGCCCGGCCGCCGGATAGGTGGACGTGCTCGTGACGTCGCCGGTCGGCTTGTGGTCGACCTCCTTCGTGCGGTTCCCGGTCTTGTCGAAGGTGTACGACTTCCAATACGGCGCGGCACCGCCGAGCGCGGACGCCGACTTGGCCGTCGCGCAGTCGGCTGAAGACGGGGTCCAAGCCTCGGTCAGCCGTCGTTGGTAGTCGTACTCGAAGCACTGGGTGTCGGCAGCAGCACCTGACGGGGTGTCCGAGATCTTCGTGACGTTGCCGGCCGGGTCGTAACCGTAGGTCCGGTTGGTCAGCTGCGATCCGATCTGAGTGGCCCGGTTGACGGTGGTCGTCTGCGGGCGCCGGGTGACCTCGTCGTAGGTCTGGGTCACGCCGACGTTCGCGGTGGACTTCTCCCCGTCGAACTGCATCCGCGACATCTCGTTGAACGAGGTGTAGTCGGTCTTCGAGATCAGGTTCGTGGTCGTGCCCGCGGAATCGATCGCATACGTCGTGGACGGCAGCCCTAGCTCGTTGTAGGTATGCCGAACGTGTTCCAGCGGCAGATTTCCGGCCTTCGGACTCACCGTCGATGCGACTGCACCCGTAGCCGTGTACGAGGTACTGAACTCATACGTACCGGCCAAGCCCTTTTCGACAGCCGGAACATCGACGGCGTTCTTGGTCGGCCTGCCGTACCTGTCATACGCCGCGACACGAGTGACGTACGCGTCCGTGCCTGCCCACCTGGTCGACGAAGCGGGCAAACCGATGCCGTTGGGAACGGTGTCATAGGTCCAGCTCGCCAATTTGGTGCCGGTGGGCGAATCCGCGTTGGTCTGCGTCTTACGTCCGAGTTTGTCGTAGGTATAGAAGGTGGCCTTGCCGCGCGAATCGGTGGACGAGGTCAGTTGTCCGCTGTCGTCGTAGGTGTAGGTCGACCGTCCCGCGTCCGGATCGGCCTGCCAGACCTTGCGGCCGCGCAGGTCGTAGCCGGTCGACCAGACATTTCCGGCGGCGTCGCTCATCGACGTCATGGCACCGGCGGCGTTGTAGGTGTAGTTCGTCGCGTCGGCCGGATTCGCCGCTCCCGGTGTGTAACCGTTCGTGTAGAGCAGCCGCTGGACGGTCTGCCCGTGTACGTCGGTCACCACGGTCTGCGGCGACGCGCCCCGCGGCGGAATGGTCGTGACCCGGTCGCCGCCGTAGATGGTCGACGTCTGCCACTGCTTGACGCCCTTCGACATCAGGATCGACGCCGTCACACGGGCACGGCTGTCGTACTCCGTCACGGTCTGGTTCAGCACCGTGTTGTCCGCGACGGTCACCAGCTTCGGGACAGGGCCGGAAGCACTGTTGAAGTAGCCGTTGTTCGTCTTGAACGGAAGCCCGCGCGAGTCGTAGACGGTGTCGCTGATGATCCGTCCGCCACCGGACGCCGCGGACTGCGCCTGCCTCGTTCGTCCGAGACCGTCGTAAATCGCGTACGACGTCGTGTACTCGCCGTTGTCCTGCAGGGCTTTCGTCGCCACGGTGGTCGGGATGGCGGCCGGTGACGTCGCCGCGTCGGTGTATTCGAAGGTCGCCGTCGCCTTGTCACCGTCGAGCTTGCTGCGCCCTGGATTCCAGACCGCTGTCTTGCGCCCCAACGCGTCGTAGGTGATGTCCGTGCGGACCTTGTTCACGTCGACCGAGAACACCGGGTTTCCCCGCGCCGGTTCCTTGGTGGTCGTCGAGACCCAGCCGAGGGGGTTCGTCACGGCGATTTCGGTGACCTGTCCTCCGGCGCTGTGCGTGTACGCGGTCTTCGTCACCGCGCCGGACACGTCGGTCGACAACGTCTCGCGGCCGTAGGCGTCGTACTCGTTCGTCGCCGTCGTCACGAACTTCTTGCCTGTGGCGTCCCAGGCGCTCAGCGTGTCGGTGCGCGTGATGTCGCCCGCGGTCGGCGGCGTGCCGAAGGCCTGTTTGTCGTAGGAGACCTGGACATTGGTGATGACCGTGGACGCCGTCGCCGTAGCGGAACAGAGCCCGGCGAACATCACGACTTCGCTCGACTTGTCGAACATCCCGGTCGCGGTGTTCGGGGCATAGGTCGTCTTGGTACAGGTGTCGTCCGTGGCGACGCCGGTGTCACCACGGTCCTCCTGCTCGATGACGAGACCGTTGTCGTTGAACTTCTTGTTCACCTGGTTGCGGCGATACGTCTTGCCGTCGGAGAGCAGGGTGCGGCCGCGCACGGTCGCGGTGTCCACCGAATGCGCCTTGAGCAGGCCATCCGCGCTCGTCGCCGTCGGACCACGGACCCAAGGATCGTTGATGGCCGAGTTGTCCACCGTCGCCGTACCCGGGAGATAGGTCCTGGACTCGCGGAGGAACCCTTGCAAGGGATCCTGATCGACGATCGTTCCCTTTTCGGAGTCTTCGACGGAGACCGAGCGTTTTCCGCCGTTCGGCAGGTGGTCGCCGTCCATCCCTCTCAGGTACAACGACTCCGTCACCGTCTGCGTGGCGGACGGGTGGCCGATGGACGTCCGCACGACGCCGTAGCCACGCCATTGACTCCAGGTCTTCCGCTCTTTCGGCGTGAACTGACCCTCGTCGTAGTGCCAGGCCGCGTCACCGAGGTAGTCGTAGTGCGTCTTGACCGCGACTCCACCGGCGGTCAAGTCTTCCTCGGAAATGTCCGTGACGACGTATTTGTGGAACCAGTCGAGAACTGGGTCCTTCGCCGCCGGAGGACTCCAGAACGACGCGTAGCACCGCATCGTGTCGGTCTCGGGTGACGCCGGCATGCGTGTCCCCGCGACACAATCGGGGCCCGAGTAGGCGACACCGATCCGCCCACCGGTTTCGGTCCTGATCTCGTTGACCCGGTAGCGGGTGATCGGGGAGTACTGATCGTTGGCCGTGTCGACCCGGTTCGCGAACATGAATCCGCCGAAGGTGGTGGCGGGGAGCGTGATGCTTCCGCCACCGCCCTTCCCTGTGTGGGTGACCGAGGAGAGCCACAGCGCGGACGGCGAGGCGTCCCCGGTTCCGGGGAAGGTGTGGGCCAGGTTCCAGACGTCGACGTCGGTCTGGGTGCCCGCGTTGTTGTACTGCGTCCGGACCGTGGTCAGCCGCTTGCGGGTGAAGAAGGCGGGCGAGCCGTAGTCACAGGGCTTGTCCTTGGCGCAGATCTGCTCGAACGGGACATCCGGCCAGGACGACGCCGTCGTCGAAGTCAATTGCGAGGGATCACAGGTGATCGCTCCGGACGGGAGGCAGCGCTCCGCGGTTTCGAAGACGACCTGATTCGTGGGTGCGGAACCGTAGACACTGCCGTCCTTCAACCGAAGGCCGTACTCGATCCGCAGGGGATACCCGCCCGCCGTGTATTCGGTTCCGGCGGTCGCGACGTTCTGATTGAGCCCGTAGTAGTTGACCTCCGGCTGGTAGTAGTACGTGCTGGCGTTCCCGTGGGGATCCACCACGTAGTCGAGGTTCCAGCGCCAGGGCTGCCGGCAGGACGAGCCGGCGAAGTTGTTCGGTTTGTAGCAGGCTTCACCGTCGTTGTTGCCGAATACCGGGACCGTCCACGTGGACTGGGTCTCGGCTTTGCCGCCAACCCAACCGGGCGGGCGGTTGAGTCCCAGGAAGTACTGGGTTCCGTCGCCGGTGGTGACCTTCCAGTGCTGGCCGTCCTGGGCGTTGTTGGCGGCACCGGTGAGCAATTCGATCTTGGAGCCGTCGTCGTTCTTCGGCCGCCATTGATTCGTTCCGGCGAGTTTGATCAGTTCCGTCGACTTGCCACCGAGGACCAGGGTCGCGTTGTCGATGCCCCAGCACTGGTCACCGGTCTTGGTCTGTCCGTTGTTGCCACCGAGGTCCTCGCTGCACGGCAGGTAGTTGCGGACGACGTAGCCACCCGGCGTGAAGTCCCATCCATCGCCGACCCAGGACGCCTGGTTGTTGGTCGCCGAGGTCAGCCCATCGACGCCACTGGACGAGTACGAGAGCCCGAGGCTCGGTGACGCACCGCTCGGAGCAGACGGGACCGCGAACGGATAGTTGTAGGAGAAGCTTCCGGACGATCCGCCACTCGACCACGACCCCGCCGCCGGCAACGGCTGAGCGGAAACGTTTCCGGCAGAGCCGCTCGCGGCTGCCGTCACAGCGAAGACCCGAGGCGCGGCTCCGGCCAGCGCGACATCCGCCGAGACCTGCCGCGTCTTGCTGTCGTTCACCGTCCCCGGCATTGGGGTCTTCGTCCGGCACTCGGCCTTCGACGGCGTCACCAGGGCACAACCCGGCATTTCCACCAACTGCAGCCGATCGGCCCAGCCGCCGCCGTAGGCGCTCCCGAACGCCCTGTAGTCCACCGCGACATTCACCGGCTCGGCGCCCGCACCCGTGTCGGTCACGGAGAGCACCACGCCGCGGAGTCCGAGCGCGTCGCTGATCTTCTGGTCCGCGACACGGACTCGAACCTTTGGGGCGGGCCCCGCCTTCTTGGCTGCGACGTCCTTCGCCCGCGCCCAGCCGACCTTCACCGGGGTGCCGTTCGCGGCGTTCTGGACGCCGAGTCCCTGTGGCTGGCGGCCGTCGCGTGCACCGGCCAGCAGTTCGACCTCAGCGTCCGTCGCTCCTGGCCAAACCGGCGGGGTCACCTTCGCGTCGGGCAACACCGGCGGCGGCGACGGCGGGGCGACGAGCGGCGTCACCGGAACGCTCTGGTCCTTCTGGCCGGGACCGAGCGACCAGCTCGGTGCGCTCCCCTTGCTTTCGAGCGCGATCGCCGCGCCACCGGACGCGAGCATGATCGCGGACACGATCACCGCTGTGGCACGGGAAAAACGGCCGATGTGGGTCCAGCGGGTGTCTCTACGCATGACGAAGCCTGCCCAAGGTTTCAGATGGAGCGTCTGCCGAACCGGAGAAGGAGAATCAGGGGTGGTCGAGAATCATGTCCGCGGCGACCCGTTGCGCGTCCAGCACACCGGTGTAGACGCGGACTCCGCGAACGTCGCCGTACCAGTAATCGGATTTGTTGCCACTCCACGCACCTCGGCCGAGGAGCAGGCCTTCGAGCGGGCTGGCACCGTTCCACCCGGCCACATTGGTCAGACAGACCGGTGAGAACTGGAATTCGTCCGTGGAGGCGTACAGGCAAGAGGTGCCTGTCGTCGCGTCGTACGTGCCGGTCAGATGAGTCCACACCCCGTCGGCCGCGTTACTGTCGGAAACCGCGAACCATGCGAACGGATTCGTCGGAGTGGCGGTCGACGAACCCATCATCCAGCTCCAGCGACCTTGCCAGTTGCCTGCCTGATCTTTGATTCCTCGATAACCGAGCATGAAAGGCGGGAACTGCGCGGAGTCCATACCGACCGCGGCCCGACCCACTTCGTCGACGCCGGTCGTGTTGGCGGGGTTCGCCTGTTTCGCCGCGGCGGCGTCCTCGGCGGTCCATCGGTGCCTCACCCATGCCTCAACGGTGAAACTGCGGTCGCCACGGAAACTCTCCGGCCGCTGTGCCGCGATCTGCCCGGTCCCGGACTTGTCGAACTTCGCGACGTTGACGCCGTTGTCACTCACCATGGCCGCACCGCCCGAGACGACGCCGGCCGCGCCGGTGACTCCGTCGGCGATGTTGCCGTCGAGCTGGTAGTTCGCCCGGAGCACGGCGGTGTTGGCGAGACCGGCGGTTTCCGCGGCAGGAAGAGCGCGATCCCAGACTTGCACCTGGTCGATACTTCCCTTGAAGAAGGTCGACGGCTGGCTGTTCCACCGCACCTGACCGACCGCGAAACCGCCTGTCGCTGTCCACGTGGTCCCCGCCGGGATGGCCGTTTGCCCTTCAAGGACACCGTTCACATAGAGCAGCACTTTGGCCGTGGAAGAGTCGTAGACGCCGGTCAGATGCGTCCAGACGCCCACCTGCGGGGTGCTGGTGGAAGCCGCCCACCGATAGCCGTCACCGTCGATGTCCGCGGACGGAAGGCCCATGATCCACCGGTTCGCATCCTTGGAATAGCGAAGCTGGAAGCCACTGGAATGGACACCGTCTTGCCCGGCCACAGCGTAATAGCCGTTGGTATCGGCCAGCTTCACCCACGCCGAAACCGTGAAGCTTTGCGCGGTGTCGATCACCGGTGTCTTCGTTCGGCCGTAACCGTTTCCATCGCTCACGAAAGCCTGTCCGGAGGACTGTCCGACCTTGCTCTCGGTCGCGGATTGCCCGGCGGAATCGCTGTAGCCGGTCGCGAACCCCGACCCAGGAGCGAAGGTGAGCGCGCCGTCGTTTCCCGTCGCGTCCACCGTGTTGCTCTCGAATGCGTATTCACGGATGGCCGCCAGGCCGGTCGGGACGCCGTTGTTGCCGTGCAGCGAACCGACTTCCGTCGCGGTCAGTGCCCGGTCGAACATCGCGATCTCGTCGAGTTTCCCCGAGTACAGATAGGTCCGCCCACCGCCTGCCTTCCCACCGCCCACGACCAACGGCCCCGCGCCACCGGAACCGGTGGCGGCGACAGTGGCCTGAGCTTGCCCGTTGACGTAGAGCGTGGCCGTTTTCGCGACGGCGTCGTACACGCCGGTCAAGTGAGTCCACGCTCCTTCCGCCGGAGCAGCCGTGGAGAAGGCGGAACTCTGTGCCGAGTCGGCGATGCTGAACGCCCACTTGCCGGATTCGTGATACTGCAAGGCGAAACCGCTGCTTTGAGTGCCGTCCTGCGACAGCACCACCCGCCTGCTGTTCAGTCCGGTCGGATTCACCCACGCGGAAGCCGAGAAGGACTTCGTCGGGTCGACCACACGCGCGCCCGTCGCGAAGTAGTCGCCTGCCTGGCCGGACAGTGCCGCGCCTTCTCCGATCTTCCCCTCGGTGAAGGCTCCCTTGCCTTCACCGACGTAGCGCAGACCGGTCGCCTGCGAAGCACCGTTCCCTTCGAACTGCCAGGACGCGAGAGGAGCCGTCACGTCGCGGACGCTGAAGTTGTAGTCGACCCTGGTCGACGGCGTCTTCGCGCGGTTGCACGACCAGACGCTCAGGACATGCGTCCCCTTCGTCTGCGGAGCGATGGCGACGGTGGCGGGCCCGTTGTAGGCGGCGGGCTTCACGGTTCCGGACTCGGTTCCGTTGCAGGTGGGCGGTGCGGTGTTGTCGAGCTTCCACACATAGCTTCCGACCGAGGTCGGAGAGTTGGAGACCGTGAAGGTGAAGTCACCCGCCCGTCCAGGACCACCGCCGTAGGTACCACTGGGATACGTCTGGGATGACACCGACGGCGCGGCGGGAGCGGAGAGCTGGACTTCGACTTCGCAAGCGCCTGCCCAGCTGGTTTCGCGACCATCGGTGACGTGCGCGTCGAAGGAGTAGATCCCGTCCGCGGGCATGGAATCCTTGAACAAGGTGGCCTGTGCGTTGCGATTGGCGATGTTCGAGTCGCTCAGGACGTTGTCGACACCTGCTTCACGCTGGTCCCAGGCGTAGTTTCCGGAGCTGACCCAACCCTTGTAAACGCGGAAACCGGCGTACAGCATGCCACCGTCCGGATCCTGGACGTTCGCCTTGACGACGTAGCCGGTGCTGGTACGTCCGAGCACCGGACGGACCCACGGCATGCCCGGGGCGGGCGGCCCACAGGGATAAGTCGAAGTCCCGTTGACGATGGCGAGATTGGCCGGCGAGTTCGGACGTGAGTTGTAGGTGACCGAGAACCCGACCTGGGGGGAATACCGCTTCCAGGTTTTCTGGTCGTTCTCGTCGGGCGAGACTATGCCGAAGGTGAAGGTCGGCCCACCAGCTTTCACGAGACTGTCGATGACCCAGGTGACGTCGAAGCCGACGTTGGTCGGGCAGCCGCTCACGCTTCCGAGCCAGTTGCCCAGTGCCGGGCCACTCCCGAACTTCAGTCCAGGGACGATCGGATTGGTCAGCACCACGTGGTTCGAGCCGTCGCAGTTGCTCGGGTTGGTCACGGCCAAGTTCAGTTGCGCGGTGTAGATCTCCTTCCCGGCCAGGCCCCCGAGGTTCATTTCCACGAAGGAGCGGGCGGTGACGAGGTTTCCCGCGCAGTTCGACCTGGAGTCGTAGATGTACCCGGCCTTGAGCTGGTCGGACGAGTCCCAGACCGCCTCACCCGGCGTCTTGGAAGAGCCGCAGGCGTGCTGGACCAGGTAGTGGTTGCGACCGCAGTTGGAGCAGTAGTTCGTCTGCCAGGTGGGATCGACATAGACCGGGTACGCGGCGTTCACCAGCAGGTCCGCGTCGGGTGTGAGGAGCAGCGACTTACCCGAGATCTCAGTCTGCACCTTGGCTTGACGACCGCCGGTCGCGGGACCGCGGACGAAATCCGTCACATCGGGTTCGACTCCCGACGAGTCCCACATCGAAGGCGCCTTGGCCAGGAAGACGTCGGCCCCCTTGGGGTCCTTGACCCGCAGAGCACCGTCCGCGTCCTTCGTGAGCTTGCCGTTCTTCACCGGCACGCCCAGCTTGATCTTCGCGATGGCCGGATTCTTCGCCGCCTCCGGCGTCTTGATCACGACGACCTCGTGGACCTTGTCCACGTCCACCTCGACCTTGAGGTCGACGCCGGGAAGCACCTCGGGATAGGTGGCGGTGGCGCCCGAAACGACCGGCTGGGGTAGGACACCCGGCCAATCGAGCCCGACCGAGGTGCCCAAGGCGCTCAATTGCAGCAGAGGTGTGGCTCCCGCGGTCTGGACGTCCCCGCGCCGACCTGCGGAAAGCGAGATGTCGGCCATCGCGGCCTTCGGCGACAGCGCGCCGTTCGCCGCAGGGCTCAGGGTGGAGTCCGCGGGAACCCAGCCACCGTCACGAGGAACCCGAACCGGGCGGGTGTTCTGGGTCAACGTCATGGAGCCGTCCGGGTTCGCGAAGGTTTCCGAACGCTCGGAGGTCAGGTCATCGACCCGGACCTTCTTCTGGCCCTGTTTGGCGAATTTCGTCGCCGTTGCGGTGTCCGGAGCGGAATTCGGCAACACCGGCGGCGCCGGGATCGCAGCATCCCCCGGATATGCGAAAGCCGTGGCCGGGAATACCCCGAAAGCCACGGCCAACACCACCACGACGACACCGAGACGCGGTCTCAGGCACGACGATCTCACGGCGATTCCCCCTCGTTCCGCGGGGATGTGCCACCCGCGCCCCAAAGAACTCTGTCCTATTCGGACGAGTGGGGGAAGCAGCCGAACAGCCTAATTCGATCATCGACGAAACCGCAGGCAGGCGGCTCAGATCTCGTAGCCGTCCAGCACCGTCGGCGCGACCGGGGACAGGTGGTCGTCGCCGCGTTCGGTGACCAGGCCGCGGGCCATCCGGTACACCTTGAATTCGTTGTCGTGCTCGGGGTCTTGGTCGTCCCAGACGTGCAGGAGGCCGTACGAGCCGGGCGCGAGGTCGCCGACGCGGGTGAACAGGTCCACCAGCTCGGGTCCGATCGTGGTGCCGTGCTTGTCCATGCCGCCCAGGTGCAGCACCGGTGCTCCGGCGGACCAGCGGAGGTCCACCAGGTCGCCGTCGTCGAAGTCGCGGACGGCGCGGTGCACCCGCTCGACGATCCGTTCGAGCAGCGCCGCGTCATCGTCGCCGGAAGGGCTCGCTTGGATGGTCACCCACCCGTGATATTCGAACACCGGCCTGAGTTTAGGCAGGTCCGCCCACCGGACGGTGGTCAGCCCGCCATCGCGACCGGCGACCCGTTGCGCCGGAGCGCGTTCTTGAAGACTCGCTCGCCGTGCCGTTCGAAGGCGGGCACGAGCTTCTCGCCGTAGACGCACAGTGTGCGCTCCCACGGATGCCCGAGCGTGCCGAAGCGGAAGTCGTTCGCCAGGAACAGGTGGTAGTCCGTGCGCGGGAACACCGGGACCGGCCACGGGTCGAGGGCGGCGTGGCGATGCGGGTAGAAGCGGTACGACTGATGCTGCCAGTGCAGTACCCACACCCACTCGTCCTCGGCGACGCACTCCTTCAACGCCGAGAGCGCGACGCGGGCGACGTCGTTCTGCTCGACGGCGTACGGGCCGAGCCGGAACTCGGCGGACGACCTGTCGAGCCCGCCGGGTGCGAGGTCCCACGCGACGGAAGGGGCGGGTTCACGGAAACCCGGCCAGGCGTGCGAGTAGGTGCTCGGCCAGAACGCGAGCTTGTCGTAGACCCAGTACCAAGCGGGCTCATCTGCGACCCTGGAGATGGCTTCCCAAGCGTTGTTCACGAGCGACCCTCGGTGGTTCGGCCGATTAAGACTGGGAAAGCTTCGTGTTCGGGACCCAAGTTGTCCAGCTCGCGGGCATACTCCGTGAAACTGTCACCTGATCAGGTGTCTTGCGCCGCCGCCGGAACCGTGAGAATGACGGTGTGTGAACGGCGAGCCCACCGAATGCGGGCTCGCCGTCGTTCGATCATGCGGCTGCCTCCCAAAGGCTCATGAAGGCCGACGCCTCGCTCCGCACCCACGGCTTGACCTTGTCGCGGTCACGCGGGGACAACGCGAACTCCTTCGCGCGCCGGACGTCGACCACCAGCGGGCGGCCGCCCGGCCGCAGCTCGTCCATGGTCTGTTCGAGCAGCCACAGCACCATCTGCGCCGCGTCCCGGCTCAACGGTTCCTCCTTGAAGTAAAGCCAGGTCACGTGGACAGGACCGTCGCCCTTGCGAAGCCCCAGGTGCGGATTGATGCCGACTTCGAGCGCGCCGAGCCGCCAGCGTGACCGGCCGACCTCGGCCAGCCGCAGGTCACGCCGCCCCAGATAGCGCAGCCAGCCGTTGGCGATCTCGGCGTAATGCGGCCGCGTGCGCTCGTCGGCGTTCTCGACGAGTGCCCGCATCACCTCTCGATCCCGCCCCGAGATGCGGCCGGCCCGGATCGCGTTCGCGGCCCGGAGATAGAAGTTGAACCCGCCCCGCGCCGGATCCTCGTACTGGCGGCGCCAGCGCCGGACGAAAGAGGAACGCGAGGGACCCGAGCTCGTGCTGTATCCCACGAACGTGGGCAGGGTGATGTAGGCCATCCGTGTCTGCCTTTCGCCGCTGTTCCTGCTGTACAACGCCAATTTTAGAACACATGTACGACAGAAACCGGCGCCTTACGGGTGACGCGGAGAAGGAGGCCAAGGCCCTTCGAGCAGCTCGGCCGATTCTTCGAGGATCGGCACCTCGCAGACGTCACGCGGGGTGAGATCGGTGGGGATCCAGTTGTCGAGCATCGCCGACCAGCGCGTGATCCCCCGCAACGACGGCGGCGACCCGAGCAGCTCGCCGACCTCGCTGACCAGCGCGCCACCGGTCGCCGGTGACAGGTCGCCCTTGACCATGGCGGTGAGCCAGCCGTGGATGAGCAGCCACCGCGCGGCCGTGGGGTCGGCGGGCAGTTCGATACCGAGTTCGTCGACCACCTGGTGGAGCGCCTTGTCGACGGCGTCTTCGCCCGCGGACTCGAGCCCGGCCAGCAGACCGAGAGAAGGGGCGTCGAGCCCGGCGACGATCGCGTCCAGACCGGCCTCGACCAAATGGGACGTGCGGACGTCCCGACCGGCGAGCCTGCCGATGGCCAGCTCGCGCAGCGCGCTACGACACTCGTCGATTTCCGTCATCCGGCGCTTCCCACGTCCGCCACCGTACCGGCGGCAGGGTGAAGGGGCCTTTCCCCGCGTCTCACGCGGTGAAGGGCCCTTTACCCCATGCGATGCGGGGAAAGGCCCCTTCATCTCCTGGTGACCGGACGCGAGATCGATGCTGGACCGGGTCACTTGTGGACGCAAGAATGTGGAAAGACCACATCAACCACCCATAAGGGTGCATGCAACACTGGCTGCCCACACCCGGCGGCAGGGGGCTACATGAGCTGGCAGGACGAGCTTCGACAGCTGGACGTCGAGCTGGCCGCGGGTCGTATCGGGCACGCCGAACACCGCAAGAAGCGGGACGAGCTCCTGGCGGAGGCCTCCGGCGGGACGATGCCGTCACCGGTCCCCTCGCCGCTGCGACAGCCGGGCGGCGCCTGGCACAGCACCAATCCGGCGGCGCGGCCGATCGATTTGCCGACGGTCACGGTCCAGCAGCCGCAGCCGTATCAGCAGCCTTACACGCCGCGGCCGGAACAGCGCACCCAGCCTCTCGAAACCGAGAAACCGAAGCCGCGCGAAGAGAAGAAGAGCGCAATCCCTCGCATCGCGGACCACAAGACCACCGCGCCTTCGCCCGCCGACATCAATCCGACGGTCTACCTGCGCGCCGAGCCGCCTCAGGCCAAGCACAAGCCGTCGACCCGGCAGCTGAACCGGCCGCTTCCGCCGCTCGCCCCGGAACCCGGTCCGCGCCACAGCGCGCCGGCCGAGGACTACGCGGGCGTCGGCAAGCGCAAGCCGACCTGGCTGTTCATCGGCGCCGGGGTGCTGGTCGTGCTGGCGCTGATCATCGGCGGGACGCTGTGGCTGGGCTCGTCGTCGTCCTCGAACGTCGCCGAGCAGCCGAGCGTGGCCCAGCCGCCGGACGGTCTCTCCGGGCTCGCGCCGTCGAGTCAGCCCAACAGCGCGCAGACGCCGTTGGAAGACCGGCTGCCCACGCTGCCGGGAACCCCGTCGAAGGACAACTCGACGATGTCGGTCGCGAAGGGGGTCGAGCTCAACCTCTATTCGAAGGCCGCAGGCGATTACCTCACGTCGAAAAGCATCGCGTCCGTCACCTACAAGGGTTCGAACGAGGGTACGAACGGTTACCTCGTCCTGGTGATCCCGGCGAACGACGCGAAGGACGCCGCCGCGATCGTCAAGTACTTCCGGGAGAACTCGATCAACGCCGGATTGCGCGAACAGCGCGTCGGCGACCGGCTCGCCCTCGTTGGCGCCAACCAGAACGGCCAGCTCAGCGGTATCGGCTACGTGTCCGGGACGATGGCCGTGACGGCGTGGGTCTCGCAGCCGCTCGGCGGGGATTCACAGGCGCTCGACACCCGTCTGGAGCAGACCCTGACCTCGCTGGACACGGTCCTCCCGGCGACCTGAGAAGCGCAGGTCGCGGGGAGATCACGGATTCGACCCGCGAGGGCGTGACGTGGCCGGGCAGTGCAGAATGTGCGAGGTCACCGCAGTGGTGGTATCGCGACGGCCGGGAGCGTACTTTCCCGCCTGAATCGGATTAAGGGGGCTGGTGGTGTCCTGGCAGGAAGAGCTGCGCAATCTGGACGAGGAGCTCGCGTCTGGACGCCTCTCAGCGGACGACTACCGGATCCGCCGCGACCAGGTGCTGTCCTCGGCGGTCGCCTACGGTGATCCCGCTCAGCAGCAGGTCCAGCAACCCGGCCAGCAGCCCTTCCAGCAGCCGCCCGTTCCGCAGGCGCCGCAGCCACCCCAGCAGGCTCCGCAGTCCGGCCAGCCCAACAGTGCCGACTCGACCCAGATCATCGCGCCGGTGAACCAGCCGCCGCAGAACGGCGAGGGCGAGCGCACCCAGGTCGTCCCGAACTGGCAGCAACAGCAGGCCGACCCGAACCGCACCCAGGTCGTGCCGCCGATCGCGTCGCCGCCGGGCGGTTTCCCCCAGCAGGGCCAGGCATCCCCGGCAGGCGGTTTCCCCCAGCAGGGGCAGGCTTCGCCCGCCGGCGGTTTCCCGCAGCAGCCGCCCCAGCAGGGCTACCCGCAGCAGCAACAACAGCCGCAGCAGCAGGGCTGGACCGACACCGACGCCAGCCCGCCGTGGGGTGGTTCGGACTTCCCGCCGATCTCGCCGGTCGGCAGCACGGAGTGGGTCAAACAGGGCCCCGAGCTGTTCGAAGACAAGCCCAAGGGCAAGGGCGGCAAGATCGCGATCATCGCGATCGTCGCCGTGCTGGTCCTCGCCGGTCTGGGCGTCGGCGGTTACTTCGCCTTCTCCGGCGGCGGTGACGACCCGGTGGATCCGACCGCTGCGCCGCAGCCGACCCAGTCGCAGAACGCGCCCCCGACGTCGTCGGCCAAGCCGAAGACGCCCGAAGAGCTGCTGTTCGAGAAGATCCCGGAGCAGTCCGGCGAAGAGGACGCGAAGAGCGGTGTGATCACCGCTGCCCAGCTCGCCGAGATCACCGGCATGGAAAAGGGCGAGGCCGATCTGGTCATCGCCGCCGGTGTGAAGCAGGTCGCGTACCGGGGCTCGCAGAAGCAGCCGGACGAAACCGGTCCGCAGCCGGCGAAGATCTCGGTCACCGTCATCCCGCTGACCAGCCCCGGCGCCGCCGGTGACCTGGTCAAGCAGCTGCGCCAGTACCAGACGAGCAACGGGTTCGTGCAGATCACCGAGCCGCTGCCGGGTATGCCGCCGAAGCTGAACTTCCAGAAGAAGATCGACGGCGACAAGGGCACCTACCGCGGCACGTGGATCAGCGGCAACAACATCATCCGGGTGGACGTGCTGCAGAACCCGCTCGGTGGCGAAGAGGGCGAGAAGGCGTTGAGCGGCACGTACCAGCGTGCGGTGAAGAAGACGCTGGAAAACTACGCCGTCACCAGCTGATCCGATGATCGGCGAGAAGGCCCGGCTGCTCACGACTCTGCTTTCGCTGGCCGAGGACACCGGGTCGCTATCCGACGAACTGCATTTCGCCGGTTGGGACGCCGCCGAGCGCGTTCCGCTCGACCACGGCGCCGCGAACGTCCTCCGGGCGCTCGTGCTGCCGAAAGCGGCGCGAGTCCTCGAGGTCGGGGCCGGTTTCGGCGGCCTGACCCGGTATCTGGGCGAGGTTTCGGCGACGGTGCACGCCGTCGAGGCCGAGCCGGTCCATGCCGCCGCGGTCCGGTTCCGCACACGCGACCTCGGCACGGTCACGGTGTACGACCGGCCTCCCGAATCGGGGACCTACGACCTCATCGTCGTCCAGCAGCCCTACGCGACGCGAAGCCTGCTGGACGTGGTTCGCGAGCGGCTGTCGCCGACAGGTGCCCTCGTGGTGCTGACCGCGTCGCGCGGCGTCGTCAAGACGCTCGCGGCGGCCGGTCTCGAGGTCCAGCGTGAGCTGCTCTGCTCCCCCGGCCACGAAGTCGCCCGCGCGGTGCGCGGCGCGCAGATCGACACCGAGCTCCCCCGCCTGTCCGCCGCGATCACCGGCGGCCCCGCGAACGGCCTCGCCCTGCTGTGCGGACCCGGCGCCGCCTCGCTCTGGCCCGCGTACCGGCTCGCGACGTATTTCAACACCGCGGAGCGCGCCGCGTTCGCCTGCACGCGTGCCGACGTCGTGCGCACCGGTGAAGGCGCCGAGGTCCGTCGCACGCCGCTTGCCCCGTCGCCGCCGGTCGCCGGGATCTCGGTCGGGCCGTGCACGGACAAGGTGTACGACGCCCCGACGATGGTCGAAGTCCTGCTCGACGAACCCGAACGGGTCGCGGAGCTGCTGACCGGCTGGCGGGATCTCCTGCGCGCGGAGGCCGCACGCGGGGTCGAGGCGCTGTGGGATCTGGTGCCGCACAACGTGCTGGTCGACGGCGCGACGCTGCGCCCGATCGACCTCGAGTGGCGGAACGCGGGCGCCGGCTTTTCCGAGGTGCTCGAACGCGGCGTGCTCGTACTGGCCGACAAACTCGCCGACGCGGGCTGGTCAGCGGCCGCGGAGGGCGGCTCGACGCGCGATCTGGCCGGCTGGCTCGGGGTGCTGATCGGCCTCCATCCATCCTTTGTGGACAGTGCGCTGGCACGCGAGGTCGCCTTCTCGACGATCGGCTCGTGCGGCACCACGCACGGCACGGACGAGGTACGGGAGGCCATCGCCGAAATCTGGCGATCGCGCCTCCGGCGGAGGCCCCCCGAGTACCGTTCACCCAAGGTCGGCGCCGTTGTGGCGGCGAACGAAGACGAGGTAGCGAAGCGATGACGAGCCTGCATACCGCCGGCATCCTGACCCCGGACCGGCCGGTCGGGCACCTGTTCGAGCTCCGGGGTTGGACCACGGGGATCAGCCGGATCGATGAGATGTCCGTGACCATCGCGGACGTCGAAGCGAACCTGTTCCCCGAGCCGTGCCCTGGCGCGCCCGAAGGCACCTTCGGCTGGCGTGCCGTCCCGGCCACGTGGGTTCCCGCGGGCACTCAGGACATCGTCGTCACCGGGCCGGACGAGCGCGTGCTGAACCAGGCGACCGTCCACGTAGGCACGCTGCCCGGTGAAGAACCGTTGTGGCTGGGCGAACTCGAAGCGCCGAAGCAGGGCAAGGTCGCCGAAGGTCACGTCGTCTACGTGACCGGTTGGGCCATGCTTCAAGGCCGCGCACCGAGCCTGATCGAGGTCATGGTCGAGGGTGGTGGCACGGTCAGCGCGCGCACCCGTCTGCCGCGCAAGGACGTGCCGAAGGAATTCCCCGGCTTCGACGACGCCGCCGTCAGCGGTTTCGAAGCCTGGGTGCCCGTCGACCTGCCGTACGGCGAAGAGCGGACACTGTCGCTTCGCGTCCGGTACCGCACCGAAGGCGTCGGCGAGGTCGTGTCGGCGAAGCGCACTTTCACGCTTCGCAACCCCGTCGCGGACCCGGACGACGCCGAACTCGCCGACGAGCTGGCGAGCGACACGGCGAAGGCGATGGCGCGGGTGAACATCCCGACCGATCCGAGGCACGTGCTGGTGTTCACGCACAGCCTCGGGGTCGGCGGCGGGCAGCTGTGGCTGCAGGAACTGCTGAGCCGGATGGTGACCGACCACGGCTGGCAGGTCAGCCTCGTCAGTGAGACCGACGGTCCGCTGCGCGCGGATTGCCACGAACTCGGCATCCCCGTGCACGTCACGACGCACTACCGGAACCAGACGGTCCCGGCCTACGAAGGTCACGTCGCCGAGCTGGCGCGCTTCGCGAAGTGCTCCGGAGCGGGCGTCGCGCTCGTCAACACGCTCGGCGGCTTTGTCGGTGCGGACGCCGCGAAGCGTGCCGGGATGCCGACGGCGTGGGTGATCCACGAGAGCTTCTCGCTCCCCGCGTTCGCCTACCAGAACTGGGGTCCGGTGAAACCGCCCGCCGCGGTCTGGCAGCGCTGGGAGAGCACGCTCGCCGAGGTCGACAAGCTGCTGTTCGTCGCGGACGCGACGCGCGAGATGTTCCTGCCCTACAGCAAGCCGGAACGCTGCCAGACCGTCCGCTACGGCACGCCGATGCACAAGTTCGGTGGTCGCACGCGGTCGGAAACCCGGCGGCAGGCGCGGAACATGCTCGGTTACGCGCCGGACGACATAGTGCTGGTCAACATCGGCATCGCGGAATCCCGCAAGGGGCAGGCGCCGCTGATCTCGGCGATGGAGCGGATCCACAAGGTCCACCCCGAAGCGAAGCTGGCCGTCGTCGGGCTGCACCCGTCGCCGTACGGGCTGGCGATGGAGGAATCGGTCGAGCGCGCCGGGCTGGAGAAGTCGGTCAGCCTGGTGCCGATCCAGCCGGATCCGCTGCGCTGGCTGCAGGCCGCGGACATCTTCGTGAACAGCTCCGACATCGAATCGCTGCCGCGGTCGATCCTCGAAGCCGTCTGCTGCGGCGTCCCGGTCGCGGCGACCGACGTGTTCGGCGCGCGGGAGATGATCGTCGACGGCGAGACGGGCTGGCTGTTCGAGACCAACGACGTCGACGCGCTGACAGCGGCGTTGCTGCGCGCACTGGGCACGCCGGCCACGCGTCGCCGTGAAATGGCGAAGGCGGCGCACGAAAAGCTGCTGCCGTGGCTCGACCCGGCGGGTTACGCGCGCGAATACTCCGAAATCCTGACCGAACTGGCCCTGCACGGGCACCAGAGTGGGGGCGTCCATGTCTGACGAAATTCCCGGCCGCGTCCAGGCCGAACTGACCCGGCTCCGTGCCGAGCGGCAGGTGTTCACCGCCGAACAGGACAGGCTGAAGGCCAAGCTGGCCGAGACGGAGCACGAGCTGCGCGAAGCGACAGCCGGTGCTTCGTCGAACGAAGGCGACTCCGCCGAGCTGAACCAGAAGCTCGCTTCTCAGCAGGAAGAACTGGACGTCGCGAAAGCACGCCTTCGCGCACTGGAGGCCGAGGTCCTGCTCGCCCACCAGCAGCGCGACTCGCTGCGCGCCGAGCTGAAGACCTGCCGTGAAGAGCGGGACAAACTGCGGCTCGCGCTGCTCGACGCCGAACTCGTCGTTTCGGCGGGCGTCGTCGACGCGGACATCCTGCCCGGCGGCGAACCGTCGGCGGACCGGCAGCGGCTGCTCAACGCCGAACGGCTCGCCGCCGAGATGGCCCGCGAACTCGACGCCACGCGCCGCACCGTCAGCTGGCGGGTCACCGCGCCGCTGCGGGTCGTGCGGAAGAAGATGGACCGGCCGTGACCGAACTCTGCTTCGTCTCCGCCGAGGGCGGTTCCGCCTTCATGGAGGAACTCCTGGAGGTGGTCGCCGACGCCGTGCGAGCGGCAGGTGGCAAGGCCAGGACCGCGGTCGGCGAGTATCCCGAGGGCGGGGCCGACACGGTGTACGTCGTCGTCCCCCACGAGTATTTCGTGACCGTCCCGGACGCCGCCTTCCCGACCGCCGAACAGTGCCGCCGCACCATCGGGTTCTGTGTGGAGCATCCCGGGACGGCGACCTTCGAACGCAACGCCGAACTGCTCTCCATCCTGGGCGGCGCCGTCGACATCAACCACGATTCGACCGCCGAACTGCGGCGGCGCGGGATCGCCGTCGAGCATTTCCAGCTCGGCTACAGCCCACTGTGGGATCTGTGGGGCGGCGACCTCGACAGCCCACGCGACCTCGACGTCACCTACCTCGGCACGGCCGAGCGGCGGCGTTCGGTGCTGCTCGGCTCGTACGCGCGTGATCTCGCCGGGCTGCGGACGCGGTTGCTGACCCCGCCGCACGAGCCGATGACCACCGCACGCGTCGACTTCCTGCCGGGCAAGGCGAAGTTCGAGCACCTCGCGCGGTCGCGGTTCCTGCTGAACCTGCACCGCGAGCAGAAGCAGACCCTGGAATGGGTGCGCACCCTCGAAGCGATGACCAACGGTTGCGTGGTGGTCAGCGAGACCTCCGCCGACGTCGAACCGCTGGTCCCCGGCGAGCATCTGGTGCTGGCCCGGCCGGAGGCGCTGGGCGCGGTCGTCGCCGCGCTGGCCGACGAGCCCGAGCGTGAACGGCATTTGCGTTCGGCCGCCTACGGTTTCGTGAAGTCGCTGGACATGACGGCGTCCGCGCGACGGCTGATCGATCTGGCGTCGTCGCTGGGCTCGGCCCCCGCCGCGGACATCGCGCCGGCGCGGGCACTGGCGACGAGCCTGCGGAACCCCGAGGACGCGCTCGCCGTCGACACCCCGTCGTTCGACGCGCGGTTCGCGGGCGACCGGTCCGCCGCCGGACCGGCTTCGGCACGCGGAACGGCGCTATCGGCACGGATCGCTCAGCGGGCGGCAGGTGCGCGAAGGGTCGCTTCGCGGCGCTGGGAGCCCGCGGCCGCTTCGGTGCCGGGCTCGGCCGATGTCGACGTGCTGATCGTGCGCCGGACCGGCGAGGTCGACCCGGACGATCTGGCGAACGACCTGCTCACCGGCAGTGTGCTGCCGCGGAAGGTGCTCGTCGGCGAGGACGGCGTGCACCCGTGGCCACGTCCGCGCCCGTACGATGTCCTGCTGCACGACACCCCGCTCGGCCGTGGGCTCACCAGGAACTCGCTGCTCGAGCGCTCGACGGCGTCCTGGCTGCTGGTGCTCGACGGCGGGATGCGCGCGTCGGAATTCCTGCTGGAGCGGCTGCTGGCCGCTTCCGACGACGTCGACGTCGTGCACTGCCCGGTCGCGGATCCGGTGGACGGCCTGGTCGGCGCGCTGCCGCCGGAGGAGCGGCGGCTGCGGACGCTGCCGTACCTGGGCAGCGGGTATCTGGTGCGGCGGTCGCTGATCGACGAGCTTGGCGGTTGGAACTCCGAGGTGCTGTTCGAGGGCCTGGAGGACCACCTGTTCTGGCGGCGGGTGGCTTCGGCGGCGAAGCCGACGGCGCTGGTGCAGCAGGTGCTGCTGCGGCGGCTGCGGCCGGATCCGGACTCGCGGCCGATGGACCTCGACCCGCATCGGGTGTGGGCGGCGGTCGGCAGCGCACTGTAGTCGTTGCTCGGTGTCTCAGGTGCCCGCGCGTGCAAGGAAAGGTCCTTTCCTCGCAAAATTTGCCAGGAAAGGACCTTTCCTTGCACGCGGGGCTGCCATTCCGTTGCCCCATTAGTGTGAGTTAGGCCGTGTCGGTGAACGTCCTCCCCCGGTCGTGCGCCTTATAGGCAGAGCATCGGAGCCTTCGGATGCTGGACGAGGAGGAGCCGCCATGGCCTGGGAGATCGCCCTGGTCGCCGCGCTGGCCGTCGTGTTCGTCATACGGCTGGCGCTTCAACTGAAGCGCGGCTGAGTTCGCGGCGCCGCGGCTTCATCCGCGGAATCCGCCTTGTCTTGGCGGCTCCAGGCGGGAAAAGCGGAGGTCCGTCTTCCCGCAGTTGTTTCTTGACGTGAATCGTCTTGTATCCCGTCGTCAGATAGCCCTCGTTCTTCAGTTTCACCATCTCGGAGTGCACCGACGCGGCCGACGCCCCGATCGCGGACGCGATATCCGCGTGGTTCAGGCCTATGTCGATCACCACGCCCTCTTCACCGGGGATTCCGTAGACCACCTGCAACCGGGTCAGAAAAGCGGTCAATCTGCTCCGGACCTTGGCGGACGCGAAGCCCAGCGCGGCATCCCGGCGGCGCAGCCGGAGCGCCAGCGCTTCAGCGGCCGCGCCCATCGCCTGTTTGTTGTCGTGGAGATAGCGGCGAAAGGCCTTCTGCGGGACTTCGAGGACCCGGACCGGCTTCGTCGCGACGTAGGCGAGGTGGCTCGACCCTCCGGCCAAGCAGTCCTCGAGCCCGAGCACGTCGCCGACACCGCACAGGTCGACGATCACGGGCGGCGTGTCGCCCTGCGCCGTACGCAGCGCTTTCACGAAACCCGACTGCAGGATGAGCACCGGCGGGATCGGGTCGGCCTGATTCGCCAGGTTCGACCCGGCCGTGTGGTCGACATGTCTGCCGAGGTCGATCAGCCGCCGGCGTTGCCGCTCGGTGAGCGCCTCCAGGAAAGATCCGCCCATCAGCCGACCACCGCCGCGAACGCGTAAAGGATGGCGGGCAGACCCGCCACCAACGCCGCGACCGAGCCGATCACCTTGGCAGGCTGCGCGACTTTTCTGGCGAGCAGCAGCCGGGTGAGGATCGCGGCGAAAACGATGTAGGCGAGAACGACGACGCCCGCGGTGACCACCAGAAGGGGGTCAGGTGTATTTGTCGCCAATGGTGACTCCCAGTGAGAAGAAATGCGATCTTGAAGTGTTGTCGAGCCCTGCCCGGCCGGGTGAGGATCACGTCAAGTAGGTGACAACGCGGCGCGGCCGTGGCATCGAAGACTAGTGCTCAGAGTCATTGCGGGAAAGCAACTCCGCGCCCACCGCACCCGGACAGGGAGCCTTCAGCCGAGCATTTCGCGACGGAAAGTGACGGCAATTTCCGTCGCGCCGAAAGCGGAAAATCACGGACCGTGCCCGAACTCGCCGCAAGTTTCGGCGAGTCACGGTTGAAAACACCGGGAAATCAAGGTTAGCCGTACGCGCATATGGCTTGGGTTCGCTCACCGGGAATCGTCGAGCACTCCGTAGGCCCGAAGGTTTCCCCAGGTGGAAATGAAAAAGAAGCGATGATGCCCGAACAGGATCCTGCCTGCTTGAGCAGCTGAGGGTCGTGCATCTGCACGTGCATCTCGCCGATTTAACGGAGGGTCAACGAACCCGGGTCCGTGGTCACCCCGCGTGATTCGGGGGTCTTCCCCGCAAATCTCATCTTTTTGGGGGAATCCCCACGGGCAGGCTAACGCGGTGGGAGCCCCGATCAGGTCCGCCGGGGGCTGACCAGGCCGGATTCGTAGGCCAGCACCACCAGCTGGGCCCGGTCACGCGCCCCGATCTTGGTCATGATCCGGCTGACGTGCGTGCGCGCGGTGGCCGTGGAGATCACCAGATGCGCGGCGATCTCGTCGTTCGACATACCGCCGGCGACCAGGCCGAGCACCTCACGTTCGCGGTCGGTGATCTCGCGGACGGCGCTCACGTCGATGCGGCGGTTTTCCGGCCGGTCGACGAATTCCGCGATCAGCCGCCGGGTCACGGTCGGCGCCAGCAGCGCCTCACCCGCGGCGACCACCTTCAGCGCCCGCAGCAGTTCCACCGGATCGGTGTCCTTCAGCAGGAACCCGCTCGCGCCGGCACGCAACGCCTCGTAGACGTACTCGTCGACGTCGAAAGTGGTCAGGACCAGGACCTTCACCCCGGCCAGCTCCGGATTCGCGGTGATCCGCCTGGTCGCTTCGAGCCCGTCGACGCCCGGCATCCGGACGTCCATCACCACGATGTCCGGCTTGTGCTCGACGGCGGCCGCGACGGCCTGCTCGCCGTCACCGGCCTCGGCACAGACCTCGAAGCCGTCTTCGGTCTCCAGCAACACCCGGAAACCCGCGCGGACCAGCACCTGGTCGTCGGCGAGGACCACCCGGATCGTCATTGTTCCCCCTCGATCGGTAACTCCACGCGAACCTGAAATCCGCCGTCCACCACGGACGTCGTGAGCGCCCCACCCAGCGCCGCCGCCCGTTCGGACATGCCGCGCAGCCCGTGGCCGGGCGTGGGCTCGACGGCGTCACGCCCATCGTCGCGGACGAGCAGGATCAACGCACCGGTTTTCCGCTCGAACCTGACGTCGACTCCGCGTGCCTGATTCGCGTGGCGCACCACGTTCGTCAGCGATTCCTGCAGGATCCGGTACGCGGCGCCGTCGACGGGAGCGGGCAGCTCCCCCGGTTCGCCGTCGACCCGGACCTCCAGCCCGGCGGCCCGCGCGTGTTCGAACAGTTCGCCGGCCTGGGCGAGACTCGGCGCGGGCGCCTTGTCCTCGCCGGACCGCAGGACGGCCAGCGTCGCGCGGAGGTCTTTCAGCGCCGAAGCACTCGCCTCCTTGATGTTCAGCAACGCCTCTTTCGCCTGCTCAGGACGCCGATCGGCGACATGTGCGGCGACCCCGGCCTGCACGTTGATCATCGCGAGGCTGTGCGCGACGACGTCGTGCACCTCGCGGGCGATGGTGAGCCGCTCCTGCTCGGCCATCCGGTGCCGATGCTCGTCGGCCTGCTCACGCCGGGCCCGTGCCGCGGCCAGGCCGTTGCGCACCGCCGTCCCGACCCCGACTACCGCGATCACCCAGACGAACCCCAGTCCGGTCCGGAGATCGAAACCGGCCAACCCGTGCCGGGCGAACAGGGCGACACCGGCGGCCACGAGCAGCGAGCCACCGGTGATCCCGGCGACCAGCGGCCCGCGGATCTTGGTGAGCACGAACAACGCGATCGTCGGGAGCACGATCACCGGCCCGCCGGGGTTGCTGGACGCGTAGTAGCCCAGCGTCAGCGCGGACGTCAGCAGGAAGACGACCGTCGGGTACCGGTGGACCAGCAGCAGCGGCAACGCGATGGCGACCAGCCACAATGCGCCGAAGGTGGTCAGCGGCGGGGTGCCCGGTTGCCAGCGGGCCGCGCTGCTCGTGGCGCCGAGGACGAACCCCAGTGGCAGCGCCACGCGCAGTACGCGGCCCGCCCAAGGGCTCCACGGATACCGTTCTTTCAGCAGCACAGGACGAAAGCTACCGGGGGCGGGGGCGTATCGCGTCCGTTGGAAAGCGGCTTCTCGGCTACGCCGCGTGCGGTAGCCGCCGCAGGACCGACACCATCATCAGCACCCCGCCGATCACCTGCACGACCAGCACCGGCACCTGCCCGGAGGAGTTCATGGCGAACGCGCTGAACAGGCCCCACGCCCCCGAGCCCGCCATCGCCCCGGCGCCGGTCCACACCAGCACCAGCCGCGGCCAGAACCGTCCCCGCGAAACGGTCGCCAAGGCCACCGCGGCGAGCACGCCGAGCAGTGCGATCACGACGTCCTGGCCCCGGGCCGACATCCCGCCGGAGCCGAACGCCCAGCTCGTGTGGCCGATCGCGGAAACGAGGGCGGCAGCGATACCGAGCCCGCCCGCCGCGCCGATCGTTCCCGGTCGGACGGTGCCGGTGACGACGAACCACCAGCGATCGCGGGCGTAGAGCACGAACGCGGTCAGCAGCAGGACACCCTGCCACGCGAAGCCGCCGTAGACGACGGCCCAGACCCAGTTCTCCAACGGCAGTCCGGCCGGTTGCGGCCGCGTCAGGTCGGCGACGATCACCGGAAGGTCCAGCACGATCGGCGCGAGCAGCCCGGTGCCGATCCAGATCGGGAAGAGCAGGAGCGGGGCGGGGATCCGGCGGCCCCAGGAGTAGGTGAACGCCAGCGCGAGCACCACCGCGACGACGTCCATCCCGCCGGTGAGCAGGTTCGCGAAGAGCATCAGCTCGGAGTCCACAAAGGACGGATCCCGGAGGCCGAGGCTGCCTCCCGTGACCCAGGAGGCCTTGAGGGTCAGATAGGGCAACGTGCCCAGGATCGCGGCGTAGCAGACGATCAAGCGGGCACTGGAGATCTTGGGCGTGGCGACTGCTGCGGTCATACGGTCAGCTTCGGCGTACACACCGCGGAAAGACTCCCTCGCGAGCCTGGTCCGCCTCCCTCTTCAGAAGGAACTGGGCAGCTTCGCCGCGGTTTCCTTATCGGCCGGGGTGAGCGTCGCCAGCGAGAGCTCCGAACGCCGCCCGAGGTACAGGTAGGAGAACTCGAACCGCAGCAGGCCGACGTCCGGATGCAGGTATCGCTTGAGCACGATCCGGTCACCGGAGACGTCGTGCTCCTTCCACATCCGCTCGAAGACCTCGGACTCCTGCCGCAGCCGCTTGACCAGGTTCTTCCACGCCGGTTCGGTGAGGTGCTCGGCCATCGCCGCCCGGAAACCGGCGACGACACGCGGCAGGTTGGTCTCCCAGTCGGGCAGTCTGCGCCGCCACTCGGGGTTGGTCAGGCATTGGACCATCGTGTTGCGGTCCTCGAACGGGATCGCGTCGACGTCACCCATCAGCCAGTTGTAGGCCCGGTTGTAGGCGAGGATGTCGCATCGCGCGTTGCGCACGCAGACCGGGAACGGCTCCAGTTTCGCCATCATCCGGTAGATGTTCTGGCTGAGGAGCTTGCAGTCCTTCTCCAACGGCGGTTCGGGCGCGCCGGCGAGGGTGAACAGGTGCAGATGCTCGTGCGGGTCGAGCCGCAGCGTGCGGGAGATCGCCTCCAGCACCTGCTCGGACGCGTTGATGTCGCGGCCCTGTTCGAGCCACGTGTACCAGGTGACGCCGACCCCGGCGAGCTGCGCGACCTCCTCGCGGCGCAGTCCCGGCGTGCGGCGCCTGCCGCTGATCGGCAGACCGACCTGATCCGGGGTGATGCGCTCACGGCGGCTGCGCAGGAAGGCGGCCAGTTCGTGCCGTCGCACGTCGGCCACTCGCGAATCGACGGTCATGGTCACCTCATCAGGTTCGCAAAACTCCGAGCCGGTTACCAGGTAGTGGTGGTACCAGGATAAATACACTCCTGGTACCAGGCTGAGTTTCGCTTGATCGTAGTACCCATGACTTCGACGCAAGTTCCGGCGACGCCCACCCGCGTCGCCGCCGGACCGGCCCTGACCTCGGCGGGCCTGGTCACCGTGCTGCTGGGGGCGGCACTCCCCCTCATCGATTTCTTCATCGTCAACATCGCCCTGCCCGCCATCGGCTCCGACCTCCGCACTTCGTCGGCCACCTTGGAACTGGTGGTCGCGGCCTACGGGATCGCCTACGCCGTGCTGCTGGTCGTCGGCGGACGGCTCGGTGACGCCTTCGGTCGTCGCAAACTGTTCCTGATCGGGCTGGCTTCGTTCACCGTGACCTCCCTGCTCTGCGGGATCGCGCCGACGGCGCTGACACTGGTACTGGCGCGGGCCGCGCAGGGGGCGGCCGCCGCGTTGATGCTGCCGCAGGTGCTGTCGATCATCCAGGCGACCACGACCGGTGAACGCCGGTCCAAGGTGCTGGGTCTCTACGGTGCGACCGCGGGGCTTTCGATGGTGCTCGGCCAGTTCCTCGGCGGGGCGCTGGTCGCCGTCGATCTCCTTGGCACCAGCTGGCGGCCGATCTTCCTGGTCAACGTGCCCGTCGGGATCGCCGGACTGGTGATCGCGCGACGGCTGATCCCGGAGAGCCGCTCCACCAACCCGATCGGCATCGACCGCTGGGGCACCGTTCTCCTGGCGATCGCCCTGGTGTCGCTGTTGCTGCCGCTGGCGGAAGGCCCGGTGCTGGACTGGCCACTGTGGACGATCGCGCTGCTGGTGGTCTTCCCGTTCGCCGCGGCCGGGTTCGTCCAGGTCGAACGCCGGATGGAGCGGCACGGCGGCATCCCGCTGCTCCCCCCGTCGGTGATGCGGATGCCGAGCGTGCGGCAGGGGCTGCTGGTCGGGGTGCCGTTCTTCATCGGCTTCAGCGCGTTCATGTTCGTGTTCGCGGTGACGCTGCAGGACGGCCTGCACCTCGGCCCGCTGGGTTCCGGACTGGTGACGGCGCCGCTTTCGCTCGCGTTCTTCGCGATGTGCCTGGTCAGCAGCCGCCTGGTGACGCGGTTCGGGCAGCGGGTCGTGGCGGCCGGGCTCTCGGTCCAGCTGCTGGGGCTGCTGGTGCTGATCGGCACCGTGCTGCTGGAATGGCCGAACCTGGGCGTGCTCGATTTCGCGCCGGGGATGCTGCTGTGCGGTCTCGGTCAGGGACTCGCGATGACGACGGTGTTCCGCATCGTGCTGTCCAAGGTGCCGCCGGAGATCGCCGGGGTCGGCAGCGGGATGCTGACGACGTCTCAGCAAGCCGCGATGGCGCTGGGGGTGGCGACGTTGGGCACGTTGTTCGCCTCGGTCGGCGCGGGCCCGCTCGGGATGAAGGGCGCGTTCGCGCTGGTCATCGGGATTCAGGCGGTACTGACGATCGGTGTGATCACGGTGGCGCGGCGGCTGCCGGATCCACGGAGCTAGCGAAGGTTCGGCCGCCTGCACTGTGAGCGTCAGCGGCCGGCGGCGTATCCCTGCATTCCCCGCGCGTTCGCGGCGGCGCGGAGGACTCCGCCGGAACGCGACACGGCGGAAAGCCGCCCCAGCGCCCAAGGTCCGGCATCGACGACGGCGTGGCCGCGCTCGGCCAGAGCGTCCATTGTGGACTTGCCGAGCCGCGATTCGACCACGAGTTCCCGTGGCGTCCACGAACGCGGATAGAACGAACTCGGGAACGCCGTCGTATGCCACGCGGGCGAATCGATCGACTCCTGCAGGTTCAGCCCGCCGAGCGTATGCGCCAGCCAGAAACACAGCTGCCACTGGTCCTGCTGATCCCCGCCGGGCGTCCCGAAGGCCAGCACCGGCTCGCCGTCACGCAGGCCCATCGACGGCGAAAGCGTGATCCGCGGGCGTTTCCGCGGTGCCAGCGAGTTCGGCAGGCCTTGTTCCAGCCAGAACATCTGCCCGCGAGAGTCGAGGCAGAACCCGAGTTCGGGAATCGTCGGGCTCGACTGCAGCCAGCCGCCCGATGGCGTCACCGAGATCATGTTCCCTGCCGCGTCGACGACGTCGATGTGCACGGTGTCGCCACGGGTCTCGCCCAGCGGCCCGACCGTCGGCTCCCCCGTCGCACCCGAACCGGATTCGAGACCGCGCAGCTTTTCGAGGATCGCGGGCAGCCGCGGCGAGGGGCCACCCGGCCGGAGTTCGGCGGATGCTTCTTCGGTGATCAAGGCGCGGCGGGTTTCCGCGTATTCACGGGAGATCAACAGCTCGATCGGCACCTCGGGTGAATCCCCGTACCAGGCCTCGCGATCGGCGAAGGCCAATTTCGCCGCCTCGACGGCCAAGTGCACCGTGCGTTCGGTCGGGATTCCATCCACATAGGACAGTTCGTCACGCAGGCCGTCCAGCAACCGTGCCTGCTGCAGCAAGGCGGGCCCCTGGGTCCAGGCGCCCATCTTCACCAGGCCCCAGTCACCGAAGTCGACCTGCAGTGCGTCTTCGTAGGTCGCTTCCCAGTTCGCGATGTCCTCGCCGGTCAGGAGTCCGGCGTGGTCACGGCCGGAGTCGTCGCGGAAGGCCTCGCGACTGAACTTCTCGATCGCCTCGGCGACGAAGCCCTGCGACCACGCCCGCCGTCCCGCGTCGATCTGCGCTTCGCGGCCGCTGACGGACTCGGCCTCGGCGAGCAGCCGCTCCCAGGTGTCCGCGAGCGCCGGATTGCGATGCAGGCCCTCGACGGGTTTGCCGTCGGTGAGCCACAGCGCCGCCGACGTCGGCCAGTGCTCGGTGAACAGGTCCTGCACCGCGCGGATCGTGTCGCCGACCCGGCTGACCAGCGGAATCCCGTTACGCGCGTAGGAAATCGCGTAGCCGAGAACATCGCGCAACGACTTCGTGCCGTGATCCCGGAGGAGCAGCAGCCAGCCGTCCCACGCCCCCGGAACGGTCGCGGGGAGAAGACCACTGCCGGGGATCAGGTCGAGCCCGAGGTCCGCGAACCGCTCCGGTGTCGCTGCCGCGGGTGAGACGCCCTGACCCGCGAGGACTCGCGGGGTTCGATCGGCGGCGGTGACGAAGATGCCGGGGACCTGCCCCGCCGGACCGCACAGATGCGGCTCGGCGATCTGCAGGACGAACCCGGCCGCTACCGCCGCGTCGAAGGCGTTGCCGCCGTTTTCGAGCACCGCCATGCCGGTGGCCGAAGCCAGCCAGTGCGTCGATGCCACCATGCCGTGGGTGCCGGCCAGTTCCGGCCTGGTCGTGAACACCCGGCCGATACTACGCTTTGCTAACTACTTTTTCAGTCCCAGAAGTTGAAGAGTGCTTCACCGAGATTGTCCGGACGCCAATACCTGACGTCGTCTTCATCGACCCAAGGCCACGCGGCCTGCTCGAACGGCCCATGCAGCTCGGCACAGCTGAAGATCCGGCACTCGGGGAGAAGCTCTTTCAGGACGGCCAGCAATCCCGGCTCGTCGACGAAACGGAGCGAACCGAATCCCACCGGCGTCGCGGCGATGCCGATGCCATGCCACGTCGCGTGCTTGCCCCAGTCGCGCGTCCACAACACGGCGACGGTGCGGTGGCGATAGGCGATGTGACCCTGGTCGAAATTCGGCGAGTAGTCGGAGTGCCGGAACTCCTTCACCCTGCCCTCTGTTCGCCGGGCCGCCTCGTAGCAGGCCCGGCGAAACTCCTTCTCGTCCCTCACTCACCGAAACTATCCCCGCGCGACGACCGGGACGTCGTAGTTTTCCAGCGTCGCCGCGTTGGCCGCGCGCGAAGTCAGCCACGTGAACACCTTGGTCATCGGCCGCGAGCCCAGCACCCGGTACAGGAAGTTCCGGTAGCCGACCATGAACCGCGTCTTCGGCGCGAGGAACGTACCGATCCCGGCCGCCTGCTTCTGAGAGACCTTCACCGGACCTCGGAGCTTCTCCTCGTAGCGCGCGAAGGCGACTTCGTGGTCTCCACGCGCGGCGGCGAGTTCACCCGCCAGGACGTACGCGCCCATCATCGCGAGCCCGGTTCCCGAACCGCCAGGACCCGCGCACCAGGCGGCGTCGCCGAGCAGCACGACCCGGCCCTGTGACCACTTGTCGAGGTGGATCTGGCTGAGCGAATCGAAGTACAGCGCGTCGACGTCGCCAAGGCCTTCCAGCAGTGCCGGAACTTCCCAGCCGAAGTCGGCGTAGCGCTCGGCGAGGACCTTCTTCTGCGCTTCGACATCGCGGCGGTGGACCTCCAACGGTCCCGACGCGAAGACGAAAGTGACGTTGAGCGCCGAGCGGTCGCGGCCGCTGGCGACCATCACCGTCCGGCCGGGGACGCTGCAGATCTGGCCGAGATGGTCGAGGTCGAGGTGGTTGGGCGCGGCGAAGCCCGCGGTGTGGAAGCCGAGATCGGTGCGGAACCGCTCTTCTTCGCCGAAGACCAGCCGCCTGACCCCCGAGTGCAGCCCGTCCGCGCCGACGACGAGGTCGAATCTGCGCGGCTCGTTGGCGGCGAAGGTGACGTCGACGCCGTCGCCGTGCTCATCCAACCCGGTGATCCAGTCGCCGAAGATGTACTCGGTTTCGTCCTTCGTGTGCTCGTAGAGGATTCGGGTCAGGTCTCCGCGCTCGATCTCGACTTCGCCGCTGAAGAACATCGACGGCATCTCCGCGACCTTCTTGCCACTGGGGTCGACGATGACCTGCGAACCCATCGCGGTTTCCTTCGCGCGGATGGCTTCCAGGATCCCCATGCGCTTCAGCAGGGTCATCTGCTCGCCGCGGAAGTCGACCGCGCTGCCGCCTTCGCGCAGGGCCGGGGCGCGCTCGACGACGGTCGGCGCGAAACCGCGCTTCCGCAGCCAGAAGGCGAGGGCCGGTCCCGCGATGCCGGCGCCGGAGATCAGAACGGTGGTCGTCATGGCTGCTCCTCGATGTTCTCGGTGATGGGAACGACCGTACGGCAGATTTGCACGCTTGGTCAAGCCGCTTGGTTAAACCAAATGGATAAACCGCATGGTCTAGGATCTTGGCCATGGGCAATCGCGAGGACCTGATGGCGGGTGCCATCCAGTGCTTGAAGGAAAAGGGCTGGTCACGCACGACAGTGCGGGATATCGCGGCGGCGGCCGGGGTCAGCCACGCGGCGATCGGTTACCACTTCGGCTCCCGGGAAACCCTGCTGCTGACGGCGTTCTCCCAGGCGATGGACGAGTGGGGCAAGGAAGTCCTGCGGGAGATGAGGAGCGCCATCGACCCGGGGTCGTCGCCGTCCGAGCAGTACCGGGCCTCGTGGCGGGCGATGATCGACTCCTACGGGCGCAACCGGCAGCTGTGGATTGCCTCGATCGAGGCATTCGTCCAGTCCGAGCATCACCCTGAGCTGCGGAAACAACTCGCCGCGGCGCAGCGCGAGGGTCGTCGCGGGATGGCGGCCGGGGTGCTGGGAATCGACGAGGACAACCTCACCGAGGCGGACGAGCGCCGCATCGGCGCGGTGGCCTCGGCACTGAACTCGGGCGTGATGCTGCAGCACATGCTCGACCCGGAGAACGCTCCGGCGGCCGAGGAGGTCGTGGACGGGCTGATGAAGCTCGTCTCTCTCGTGCAATGAAAGGACCTTTCCTTGCAAATTTCGCAAGGAAAGGTCCTTTCATTGCACGCGCGGGAGGGTTGACTGGGTCAGGAGACGGCGACCTTCCGCCGCAGCGCCGCCCGGGGCCGTCCGACGCCCTGCCACGACAGACCGGCGTCCAGGATCCGTCGCGGGTCCAGGAGATTGCGCGTGTCGACGACCGAGTCGCCGTCCATCTGCTCGGCCATGTAGTTCCAGTCGAGCCGTTTGAACTCGTCCCATTCCGTCAGCACGACGACGGCGTCGGCCGCCTTCGCGACCTGGTACGGGTCGTCGACCACGGTCATCCCGGCGAGCTGGCCGCCGACGGCCGGGTCGTAAGCGGTCAGTTCCGCGCCGAGCGCGCCCAGCACGGATGCGACCGCGAGGGCGGGTGAGTCGCGCAGGTCGTTCGTCCCGGCCTTGAACGCCAGACCGAGGATGCCGATCCGGGAACCGGCCAACGTGCCGCCGACGGCACCGGCGATCTTCGCGACGATGCGGTCCCGCTGCGCGATGTTCTCCTCGATCGCCGAGGTCAGCAGCGTGAAGTCGTACTGCACGGATTCGGCGACCTTGACCAGCGCACTGGTGTCCTTCGGCAGACAGGAGCCGCCCCAACCCGGGCCAGGCTTCAGGAACGAGCGGCCGATCCGCCGGTCGTAACCCATTCCTTCGGTGACCAGGTCGATGTCCGCGCCGAGGCGTTCGCACAGCTCGGCGATCGAGTTCACATAGGACAGTTTCATCGCGAGGAAGCAGTTCGCCGCGTACTTCACCAGTTCCGCGCTGGCCGCGTCGGCGACGACGACCGGGGCGGCCAGATCGGCGTAGAGATCGCCGACCCAGCGGGCGGCCGCGACGTCGTCGGAGCCGACGACGATCCGGTCCGGGCCGAGGAAGTCCTCGACCGCGGTGCCCTCACGCAGGAACTCCGGATTCGACACGACCGGCACGTCCGTGCGGCCGAGCATCGCTTGGATGCGCTTCGACGTGCCCACCGGAACGGTGGATTTGGTGATCAGCGCACAACCCGAAGGGATGACGTCGCCGATCTCGTTGGTCACCGCTTCGACCGCACGCAGATCCGCCGACCCGCCCGCCCCCATCGGCGTCGGCACACAAAGGAAAACGGCCTCCGCGTCGCGAACCGCGTCGCGCGCGCCGACCACGAAGGTGAGTCTTCCGCTGGTCAGCCCCCTCGACACCAGCTCGGACAATCCCGGCTCCAGGATGTCCACCCGTCCGGCGGAGAGCCTTGCGACCTTCGCCTGGTCGACATCGACGCAAGTGACTCGATGCCCCAGGCCGGCCAGGCAGGCCCCCGTGGTCAATCCGACGTAACCGGTCCCCACCACCACGATCCGAGCAGTGCTCATGCTGCTGAAGGTGACAGCCGGAGTTGACCTGGAAGCGAACGGAACGCTTCAGGCCCGAATACTCCTCACGACATGCTTCGCACCGACGTGAGCCAGCACACCCACCGCACCGATGCGAACGAGCGTTAACCTAGACCCGGTTGTCGACGAAAGGGAGAACATGCAGATCACCGACACCGCGGCGCTCGTCACGGGTGGCGCGTCCGGGCTCGGCGGTGCGACCGCGAAGGCGCTCGCGGCGAAGGGCGCGCGGGTCTTCGCGCTGGACCTCGCCGGTGCCATCGCCAACGCCGAGCAGGTCGAGGGCATCACCTACGTCGAGGCCGACGTGACCGATCCGGAGCAGGTGCGCGCCGCCGTCGCGACCGCCGCCGAGTCCGGGGTGCCGCTGCGGACCGTGGTGAACTGCGCCGGGATCGGGCCGTCCGCCCGCATCCTTTCGAAGAAGGGCCCGCACGACCTCGCCCTGTACGCGAAGGTCGTCCAGATCAACCTGATCGGCTCCTTCAACGTGCTGACGCTGGCCGCCGAGGCCATCGCGAAGACGGAACCGCTCGCCGACAACGCGCGTGGCGTCATCATCAACACCGCGTCGATCGCGGCCTTCGACGGCCAGATCGGGCAGGTGGCGTACTCGTCGTCCAAGGGCGGCATCGTCGGGATGACCCTGCCCGCCGCGCGCGACCTCGCGTCGCACGGGATCCGCGTGCTGACCATCGCGCCGGGCATCGTCGACACCCCCATGCTGGCGACGGTGAGTGAGGAGTTCCGCGCCTCGCTCGCCGAGGGGGTTCCGTTCCCGAAGCGGCTCGCGCGGCCGGACGAGTACGCGCAGCTCGCGCTGTCGCTGATCGACCACGACTACCTGAACGGCGAGGTCGTCCGGATGGACGGCTCGCTGCGCATGGCCCCTCGCTGAGCCTCCTCCGCGCGCAATGAAAGGTCCTTTCCTTGCAAAATTTGCAAGGAAAGGACCTTTCATGGCACGTCAGGGGCGGGTGAGACGGACTTCCAGGCCGATACCGGCGGTGGTGACGTCGCACGTCCGGAAGGCGGTTTCGGCGACGAGTCCGCCGAAGTCGACCGGCGTGTAGGCACGCCGCCGCAGCTGCCCGAGCGTCTGCCGGGTCGTCAAAGCGGCCAGTTTGCCGAGCTTCATGCCCTCGACCTCGCGCGCGATGTCACCGTCGGTCGCGTTCCGGTCCATGTCCTGCACCACGGCCGTACCACCGGGACGCAGCACGCGGTGCATCTCGTCGAGTGCCTTCACCGGCCACACGAAGTTCTTGAACGCGGCCTGGCAGACGACGAAATCGAACGACTCGTCGTCGAACGGCATCCGTGAAACGTCCCCCTCGCGAAACTCGACCTCGACGCCTTGGGTCCGCGCGTACTCGCTCGCGATCTCGACGAACGTCGGCGCGACGTCCAGTCCGGTGACGGTGAACCCCAACCGCGCCAGTTCGACGGCGAAGTAGCCGGGGCCGAAGGCGACTTCGAGGATCTTCGCGCCTTCCGGCAGTTCCGCGGTGAGTTCGCGGGCCTGCTTCCGCCAGAGTTCGAGCTGCGGTTCGGTGCCGCGCTGCCGGGCGTAGTTCCGGGCCAGCGCGCCGCCCATCTCCGGGATGAGCTTGAACCGCTTTCTGTCCTTGATGTTCGACATGGTCTCTCCAGGTTGTTCGCCCGGAGCCCGGCTATCCTCAAGGTGCCTTCTCGTGGCCGGGTTCCGGTTGCGGGATCGTCGCCCCGGTGAGGTGCTGCAACACCTCGCCGGGGCCCTTTCAACTGCGGGTATTCCCCCTTTCGGCCAACAGGGCCCGCCACTCGGCGAGGCCGGGCATCGAGCCGGAGGTCAGTTCTCCGAGAATCGAGCGGACCCACTCCGCTTCCGCCGTTCGGATCGCCAGGTGGTACTCGACCTCGAGCAGCACCAGCCGCGGAATCTCCTCGAGGAGCCGCGCCAGTTCGGCCCGGGTCGAGGCGATGTCCTCCTCCAGCGCCGCCAGCCGGGTGCGGAACAGGGCGATCACCTCGTCCGGACCGAGCCAGCCCAGCACCGACAGTCCGGCGACGAACTTCGGTTCCTCCGGCGCGAGTTCGCCGAGCAGCTCACGCAGCCAGTCGAGCATTTCGTCATGGCCGGCGTCGGTGATCCGGTACACCGTGCGCTCAGGCAGGGCACCGTCGCGACCGCTCTCGACGGCCTCGATGAAGCCGTGTTTCCGCAGGTTGCCGACGACGGTGTAGAACGAGCCCCATTTGATCCCCATGTCGCGGTCCTTACCGCGGCTCTTCAGGATCGAGGCCATTTCGTACGGATGCATCGGACGCTCGTTCAGCGTCGACAGGATCGCCAGCGCGAGCAGATTCCCGACCTTCCGCCGCTTCAAGCCGCCTCCTCGCTTGCGAGTACTCGTCTACGAGTATCCGGATGAGCGAGCTTGATCGCAAGTCTCTCGGCAACTGAGAGATCAGAGGTCGTTCATGTACGGCACGGACGTCTGCGCGTGGTCGGTCATCCAGTTCCGCAGCGCGTGCGTGGCCAGGACGTCGTCCTCGTTGTAGCGCAGCAGGCGCTCACGCTGGGCATCGTCCGGGACGCCGCCGTCCATGCCGACCGCGTCGCGATACCAGCTCATCGACGCCTCGCCGCCCGCTTCCGGATCGCGCCAGGCGAAACCGGCGACCGGGGCGATCACCTTGAGTCCCTTGCCGTGCGAGCACAAGAACTGGTCGGTGACGCTACGGAAGAGATCGATCCACTCTTCGGAGTCCACAAAGGACGCGATCTCGGCCTTCGTGGGAACGCCGGGGTGATCGCCGAACCGTTCCGCGGAGCCGAAGAGCCAGCGATTCTCGGCGAGCGCGTTGTAGCAGTAGGCGCGGAAGGTCAGCCCGGCCGCGAGGGTGCGCTCCCGGACTTCCTTGAACCAGGCCCAGAATTCGGCGAACGACCGGGCCTCGTCCGCGGTCGGCAGCGGCTCCCAGGTCGCGAAGGCCCGGTAGCCCTGCTCCATCCCGATGTCGGCGCCGGTCAGCAGCGAACCCCACAGATACGCGCCGGAATCACCGAAGCTCTCCATGTCGACGTCCACCTCGACGTCGCCGCGGGAGACCTCGACGCGGTCGACCTTGCGCACCATCGTGAGATCGGCGAGCCAGGCGCGCGCGAGGATGATCGCGTCGGCGAAGGTGCCGCCGGTCCAGTTCATCGACGGGGGTTCGTCGGCCGGATCGAGCGCCGCCAGCTTGTCCACTGTGGACACCCCGGCGCGGCGGAGTTCCATCGCGTCCTCGCCGCGGACGACCAGGCTGACGTCGCGGGTTTCGGTGAGCAGGACCTCGCACGTGGGCCACCAGGGACAGCGACGGCATTCGAGGACACGCGACGGTTCGGCGAGCGGCTCTTCGCCTTCGGCCGCCGCGGTCGCGATGGCGAGCCTGTCGGCGAAGCGGCTTTGGTACTCCGTCAGCGCGCTTTTCCCGCCCGGCCAGGTGCCCGCGGACAGGTCGTGCCAGACGACGACGTCCGCGTCGAGACCGATGACGCCACCGAACGCGCGATGCCCTTCGTGCTTCCCGAGCGCTTCGAGCATCCGGTAGAGATGCGCGAGCCGCATCTGGTCCCGCGGTTGCGAGCGGACCTTTCGCGCCGGGTCGGGCAGCCGGTTCGCCGGATCGAGGTCGGTCATCACCGTGGTCGGCGCGCCCGCGCCGCGATCGGTGATGCGGTGCCGTACGACCAGCACCGGCACGTACCCCGTGCCGGTGTGGACCAGGAGTTCGGAGCCGCCACGCCGGTGACCGGCGCGATCCACCGGCAGCAGCGCACCCCAGATGTAGGGCGCTTCGGCGGCGAGAGCCTCTTCGGTGAGCTGCACGCGTTCGGCGGCCGGGAGGTCGCGGGCGATCTTGACCCAGCCCGCGTCCGGGCCGGTCGCGTCCATCAATCGCTGGACAATGGCCTCGCGATGGGCTGACGCGTCGGCGATCCGCTGCTGCGCGGCGGGGTCTGGCGGGGCGAGCGGAACCTCGCGCATCGCCGGATCGTGTTCAAGGTGCACGCGACGCCGGCAGCGGCTCACCGCTCCCGCGTCCAGTAGCACCTCGTTACTCACAGACAACACTCTAGAAGGCGACCGGCAAGCCGACATGCCCGCCACTTCGGGGACCAGTAAGTTCGTCTGTGACACAGCGTGGGAGGTGCCATGGCGCGCAAGGCCAAAGCCATCGAGGGCGAAGGCAGGTTCACCCCGAAGAAGGCGAAAAACGCCGTCGCGGTGGCCAAAGTGCTCGGACCGGCCGTACTGCCGGTGATCGCGCCGTACGCCGTTCGAGCGGCGGGTGCCGCGCGAGAGCTATACGACCGTTATCAGGCGAAGAAGCTCGGCGTCGCCGTCGACCAGCTCAGCGAGTACAGCGGACGCGGTGCCGCGTTGCACGCGCGGATCGCGGGACTGACGCAAGGGCTCGCGGAGCTGACGAAGTCCGCGAAGGCGACCGACGCCGACGCGAGCTTCGCGAAGGACACTCAGGGGACGCTGGAGCAGCTTTCGGCGACCGTCCGTGCCGCGGAGCGGATGCCCGCCGCGCGGCGCAAGGCGGCGCATCGGGCCGTGGCCGGGGAGCTGGACCAGCTGGAGGGGAAGCTGCTGCACCGCTTGGGGATCTGAGCGAGCTGAAGGGAGCTTTCCCCGCATGAGATGCGAGGAAAGCTCCCTTCACCGCGTGGGATGCGGGGAAAGTCCCCTTCAGCCCCCACCTAGCGGATGAACCCCTTCTTCTTCATCCACTCGTAGGCGACTTCGCCCTGGTCACGGCCGTCGACGTCGACCTGTTTGCACAGTTCGATCATCTGCTCGTTGTCGAGGGCCGCGCTGACGGCGTCGAGCGGGCCGCGCAGTTCCGGGTGCTGCTTGAGGAAGTCCGTCCGCAGCGTCGGCACGGCGTTGTACTGCGGGAACGCCTTCTTGTCGTCTTCGAGGACGCGCAGGTTGAGTCCGGCGATACGGCCGTCGGTCGTGAAGATCTCGCCGATCGGGCAGGTCCCGCTCGCCACGGCCGAGTAGATCGTGCCGATGCCGAAGTTCTTGATCACCGGATTCTGGAAGCCGTACGCCCGCACGGCGGCGGGGAAACCGTCCTGGCGGCTGGTGAATTCGGTCTCCAGGCAGAACACGTTCTGGTCGGGCTTCCGCTTCAGGAACTCCGCCAGGTCCGACGTCGTCTTCAGGTTGTTCGCCGCGCCGTAGGCCTCGGTGACCGCGAAGGCGTACTGGTCGTTGAGCGGCGAGTAGTTCAGCCAGGTGACGCCGTACTTCGCCTCGTCGGCCGCCTTCGTGGCTTCGTACTGGGCCTGTTCCCCGCCGGGGACGGGGAGTTCGTTGCCCTGGTAGTTGATCCAGCCGGTGCCGGTGTACTCCCAGGTGACGTCGGTCTGCCCGGCGAGCAGCGCCTGCCGCGACGAGTTCGAGCCCTTGATGTCGGTCAGGTCGACGACGTCCGCGCCCGCCGCGGAAAGCGCCATTTCGGCCATGTAGCCGAGGATGATGTTCTCGGTGAAGTCCTTGGACCCCACCGTCACCTCGACGCCCTTGAGCGACTCGATGGGCTGGATGGAACCGGGTTCGATCTTGTACGGCAGCGCGGTGTTGACCTCGAGTCCGCACGCGGAAAGCGTGCCGCACAACAGGATCGTGCCGAGAATGGCCTTCACTCGCATGTCAGCGCAGTCCCTTCGGTCCGAAGAACTGTTCCGCGACCGCGCCGAGCCAGTCCACCAGCAGTGCCAGCGCGACGGCGAGCACCGAACCGGTGATCAGCACTTTCGTCAGGTTGAGCTTGTAGCCGGTGTCGATGAGCAGACCGAAACCGCCGGCGTTGACGAACATGCCGAACGTCGCCGTGCCGACCGCCAGCACCAGCGACGTCCGCAGGCCCGCCAGGATCAGCGGGATGGCCAGCGGGAATTCGACCCGCCACAGCACGCCGGACGCCGACATGCCGATGCCGCGGCCGGCGTCGATCAGGGCGGGGTCGATCTGCTGCAGGCCGACCATCGTGTTCCGCAGCACCGGAAGCAGCGAGTAGAACGCCAGCGGCAGCGCCGCGACCCACAGCCCGCCGGTCGCGCCGGTGACGATGAACCACAGCACCAGCACCCCGAGCGCGGGCGCGGCCTGGCCGATGTTCGCGACCGCCAGGAACACCGGCGCCGCCCACTTCGCCCATGGCCGGGTGACCAGCACGCCGAGCGGCACCGCGACGGCGACCACGATCGCGGTCACCACGATGGTCATCGCCAGGTGGTCGCGCAGCGCGGCGAGCAACCCGGCGGCGTTGAGCGTCTCCTTCTCCGTCGCGGTCAGGTCGCCGGCGAACACCCAGATCAGCACCCCGGCGACGATCAGCAGCACCGCCGCCGGCTGGGCGAACAGCCGGACCCGCTCGGCGCTTCTTGACGAGGATTCGGTGGAGAACCCGGTATCGACGGCCGTCATGCGGTCACACCTTCCGCCGGATTGTCGTCCGCGTGCTCCTCGCGCAGCTGCTGGATCGTCGAGATGACGGTGTCGAGCTCGATCGTCCCGGCGTACTCACCGCGCGCGCCCGTCACCGGGACGCTGCCGCCCTCGACGAGCATCGCTTCGAGCGCGTCCTGCAGCGTCGACTGGAGGCTGACCCAGTCACGCAGCGGTTTGCCGGCGGTGGCCAGCGAGCTGCCCGCGGTCAGTTCCCGGACGTGGACCCACCGCATCGGACGACGGCGCTGATCGAGCACCAGCACGAAATGCTTGCGCTGCTTGGTCAGCTTCTCGCGCACGTCCGACGGCGATTCGCTGACGGTCGCCGTCAGCGCGTCCTGCTTCAGCTCGACGTCGCGGACCCGCAGCAGTGTCAGCTGCTTCAGCGAGGCACCGGCGCCGACGAAACCGGCGACCGTGTCGTCCGCCGGGTTCGCGAGGATCGCGTCCGGGGTGTCGTACTGGAGGATCTTCGACTGGTTGCCGAGCACCGCGATCTTGTCGCCGAGCTTCACGGCTTCGTCGAAGTCGTGGGTGACGAAGACGATCGTCTTCTTCAGCTCGGTCTGCAGCCGCAGCAGTTCGTCCTGCAGGTTGCCCCGGGTGATCGGGTCGACCGCGCCGAACGGTTCGTCCATCAGCAGCACCGGCGGATCCGCCGCGAGTGCCCGCGCCACCCCGACCCGCTGCTGCTGGCCGCCGGACAGTTGACGCGGGAAGCGGTCGCGGAAGTCGATCGGGTCGAGCCCGACCAGGTCCATCATCTCCTCGACCCGGTCGTTGACCTTCTTCTTGTCCCAGCCGAGCAGCCCCGGCACCACCGCGATGTTCTGCGCGACGGTGAAATGCGGGAACAACCCGGCCTGCTGGATCGCGTAGCCGATACGGCGGCGCAGGGTGTCGACGTCGAGCTTCAGCGCGTCGTCACCGCCGATGGTGATCCGGCCCGACGTCGGCTCGATCAGCCGGTTGATCATCCGCATGGTCGTGGTCTTGCCGCAGCCGGACGGGCCGACGAAGACCACGATCTTGCCGGCGGGCACCACCATCGAGAAGTCGTCGACCGCCGGTTCGCGGGTGCCGGGGTAACGCTTGCTGACGTTCTCCAGCTGGATTTCGACACCGGATACGGTTTCAGCGTGTTCAGCCACGGACACCCCTTGAGACGGTCAAACGGTTGATCAGGACGTAAACGGCGTCGAGGACCAGCGCGAGGACGACCACGCCGAGCGTCCCGGTCAAGGCCTGGTTGAGGGAGTTCGTGCTCCCCGCGTTCGTGAGCCCGGAGAAGACCTCCGAGCCGAGGCCCGGGCCCTTCGCGTAGGCCGCGATGACCGCGATGCCCATGAGCATCTGCGTCGCGACCCGCATCCCGGCGAGGATGGCCGGCCACGCGAGCCGCAGCTCCACCCTGGTCAGCACGCCGAACCGGCTCATGCCGATACCGCGCGCCGCGTCGCTGACCGCCGGATCGACCCCGCTGAGCCCGACGATCGTGTTCCGCACGATCGGCAGCAGCGCGTAGAGCACGAGGGCGATGACGGTGGTGTTCGCGCCGAGGCCGAAGACCGGGATGAGGAGACCCAAGAGAGCGAAGGAGGGGACGGTGAGGATCGTGCTCGCCAATGCCGTGGCCAGCGCGGACCCCATCGGGCTGCGATAGACGGCGACGCCGATCAGCACGCCGAGCACGGCGGCCAGGATGGTGCACTGCACGACCGCGCTGACATGGAGAAGCCCTTGGAGGGCGAGTCTGTCCCACCGATCCGAGATGTACTCGAAGAGATTCATCGCGTGCTGGTTCTCCCGCCGCCTCTGAGTGAGAGTGCTCACCCATTCGGAGTAGCTGTATCGGGAGCCTGACTACCCAAAAAGTGTGCGGTCAAACCCCTGTTTACCGCCTTTTATCCCGTCAACCTTCCCCATTCGGCCTAGATGGGCAACCGCACGCGCCGGGCGGGCGGTGTCTTTCCCACTGCTCAACAGCCGGGAGGAGATCGACCACCCGGCTGTACGTCGAATACTCTTCACCCGTGAGTAAAGGCAGCCATCACCGAAGCGCGTTACGCGCTGTACGTGGCGGGTTGCTCGGCGTCAGTTCCGCGGCGCTGGCCGTGACCGCTCACATGATCGGGGACGGCGACCTCCCCGATACGGCGATGACGGTGTTGCTCACCGTGCTGATCGGCTGGAACGCCGCCGCACTCGCCGCCAAGGCGCGCGGGCCGCTGGCCACGATCGTCGATCTCGGCGCCGGCCAGGTCGTGATGCATCTCGTGCTCAGCTCGCTGAGCAGCCACCAACCGCACAGCGAACCCACCCCCGGTTCGGGCGGGTTCGCGATGACCGCGGCCCACGTCGTGGCGACGCTGGTCACCGCGCTGCTGCTGGCCAAGGCCGATGGACTGCTGCTCGGCGTCCTCGCCTGCCTGCGCGCGCTGGTCCCCTTCATCCTCAACGCGCTTCCGGTGCCCGCCCGTCCGGCGGCGCCGGTACTCGCCCGTCCGGCGGGCCCCGGTCACCTCGTCCGCGTGGACCTTCGCCGGGTACACGGCAGACGCGGCCCGCCGCTCTTCTCCTGAACCTCACTCATCCCCCGTATTCCGGCGAGGTCCCCGAACCCGCCGCCACAGTCACGTTCAGGAGTTTTCGTGTCCAAGCACGTCTTCAAGCGCGCCGGTGTCCTGGCCGCCACCATCGGCATCACCGGTCTGCTCTCGGCCGGGATCGCTTCGGCCCACGTCACCGCCAACGTCTACGGCCCCCAGCCCGAAAAGGGCGGCTACGGGTCGATCTTCTTCCGCGTCCCCAACGAGGAGAAGGACGCCGGCACGATCAAGGTCGAGGTCACCATCAAGCCCGAGTACGCGCTCAGCTCGGTGCGCACCAAGCCGATCCCCGGCTGGAAGGCCGAGGTCGTCAAGTCGAAGCTGCCCACCCCGGTGACCACCGCGTCCGGCACGCAGATCACCGAGGCCGTCACCAAGGTCTCCTGGACCGCGGAGCCCGGCACCAAGATCGCCGCCGGTTCGACCGAATTCCAGGAGTTCCAGATCAGCGCGGGCCAGTTCCCGACCACCGTCGACGCGCTGGAGTTCCCGGCCACCCAGACGTACGAGAACGGCAAGGTCGTCAACTGGGACCAGCCGACCCCGGCCTCGGGTGAGGAGCCGGAGCACCCCGCGCCGAGCGTGAAGCTCGCCGAGAAGAGCGGTGACGGGCACGGCGGCGGCCACGGCTCCGACGCGAAGACCTCCGAGGAATCGCACGCTTCTTCGTCGTCCGACAACACCGCCCGCTGGCTGGGCGGCGCCGGTCTGGTCGTCGGTGCCCTCGGACTCGGCGTCGGCGCCGGGGCCACCCTGCGCGCCCGCCGCGCCACCGCGGCCGCCGCCACCAAGAACACCGAGGGAACCGAGTAAATGCGTAAGGCGCTCATCGCGCTGGCGATCACCGGGGTGGCGTGGCTCGCCACCGCCACCCCGGCGCTGGCGCACAACGTGCTGATCTCGTCCGACCCGGCGAAGGGCGCTTCGCTCGCCACCGGACCGGCGAAGGTCACGCTCACGTTCGACCAATACGTCCAGAACGCGAACGTCAACCAGATCGCGGTCATCGGACCGGGCGGCGGCCAGTGGGCCGAAGGACAGGTCGAGGTCCGCGACAGTGTCGTGTCCGTGCCGCTGCGGCCGCTCGGCCCGGCCGGCGAGTACAAGATCGGCTACCGGATCCTCTCCGCGGACGGGCACGCCGTGACCGGCGAGGTGCCGTTCACCCTCACCGCCGCGGGCACCGGCACCCCGGCGGCGGCCGATGCCGCGCGCGGCAACGCCGGCGACACGAACACACCGGCGACCGGCGGCGAAGGCTCGTCCGGGGTGCCGATCTGGGTGTGGATCGCGGGTGCCGTCGTGCTGCTCGCCGTCGGGCTGACCGTCGCGTTGCGCACCGGCGCGGGTGACAAGGAGAAGAGCGGGTCATGACACAGGCCGAGACCACCTCGCGCGCCCGCGTCGCCGTCCTGTTCTGCGTGGTGACCGCGGCGATGGTCGGCGTCCTGATCGGCGTCGCGCTGACGGCGACCGCCCCGGTCCCCGGGGTCGCGCAGGTCAGCGAGGTGGTCTCGGTCTCCATCCCGATCGTGCGGGTGCTGCTGGACATCTCGGCGGTCGCCACCATCGGGCTGGCGCTGCTTTCGGTACTGGTCGGCTACGACCGGCCGAAGCTCTCCGAACCGATCATGCGCGTCGCGCGGCCCGCGAGCGTCGCGGCCGCGCTGGTCTGGGCGACCACCGCGCTCGTCGCGCTGATCCTGCAGACCGCCGAGTACCGGCCCGGCTCCAGCACGCTGTCGATGTCGGACGTCGGGAGCTACATCGCCGACGTCGGCGCCGGGAAGGCGCTGCTGATCGTCGCGGTACTGGCGCTGCTGCACGCGGGACTCGGCATCCTGGCGCTGAAACACGGCGAGAAGGTGCCAGCCGAGGTCCGCGTCGGACTCGGGCTGTTCGCGCTGCTTCCACTGCCGGTCACCGGGCACGCGTCGAACTGGAACTACCACGACTACACGATGATCTCGATGGAACTGCACGTGATGAGCGCCGTCGCCTGGACCGGCGGACTCGGCGCGATGACGGTGCTGCTCATCGGGAACCGGACGCTGCTGGCGCACGCCCTGCCGCGGTTTTCGAAACTGGCGACGCTGTGCCTGATCCTCGGCGCGGCGACCGGCCTGTTCAACGGACTGATCGAGATCACGCTCAACCCGTCACTCGGCTTCTGGGAAGGCCTGTTCACCACGCCGTACGGGCAGTTGGTGCTGCTCAAACTGTTGTGCACCGGCGTGATCGCGGGACTCGGCGCCTACACGCGGTGGAAACTGATGCCGCGGATCATCCGGCACAACCGGACGGCGCTGGCCGCCTGGGCGACGCTGGAGCTGACCGTGATGGGGCTGGCGTTCGGCTTCGCCGTGGTTCTGACGCGGGCGCCGGTGGTGCCGACCAGCTAGCTTTTCTCAGGAGAAGTAGACAGCAGGAGACGAGTACTCCCGCGTCGCTGAATGGTGCTGTCATGGGTGCCGCCTACGCTTGCTGAATGTCCCCGCCGCAGGCCTTCGCCGACGAGTCGTTCCAAGAGGACTCTGCCGGCGGCTTCTACGTACTCGCGGCCGCGGTATTGCCGATCGCCCGACACGCCGAGCTGCGCCAGGTGATGCTGGACGTTCGTGGCGGCCGTCGTAGTAGCAAGCTGCACTGGTATCCGATGGATCACCAGGAGAAGCTCGACGTCGCCAAGCGCGTCGCCGATCTCGATGAACTGCACGTGGTCACTGTCGGCACCCCAGTGCGGCCGAAGAGACAGGAGCGTGGTCGCGCGCTGTGCCTGCAGCGACTGGTCGTCGAACTGCACGACGTCGGCGTCGACACTCTCGTCGCCGAAGCCCGGCAAGCCGACCTGAACAAACGCGACGTCGACAGCGTCCGGCACGCGCGGCTGCACCTGCCCAAGGGAACGGCGTTTCGAATCGAACACCGCTTCGGCAAGGACGAGCCGCTGCTCTGGATCTCCGACATCGTGGCGGGGGCGGTCCGGGCCCGGATAAACGGCAACGACGCCTTCTTCCAGCCGCTGAGCGGCTGCGTGCATGAGGTCCGGATCGATATGCCGACCTGACCAGCACTGGACATGCGTAAGGCCAGGCTCCCGGTCATGCCCCAGGTCACCTGGCCTTGCGACTCGCGCGACGTCCGCGACGACACGCTCTCAACGAGTAGTAGGACCTTCTCGTTGTCGCACCGGCAAGCCGATCCGACATGTCGAGCGTAGCTCATGAATGCGCTCAATTGCACTTCGTCGTAAGAGGCCTTACCCACGCCGGTGGTGCCGACAGCCGGCTGTGACACGCCTTGCTCCATCCGGCCGCATTTGGCCGGTTTCGCTGTCCTCTTCGGATCTTCGCCGCGATGCTCTACGCGATCGCTGGGTTAACCCGAAGAGGGGATAGTGGATGGGCAGCCCGATGCCGGGTGAAAGTGAAGTCGGCACGCCGCAGGTACCGCGCCAGCGTTCGGCGGCCCCGCTCACCAGGCAGGTGAGTGCCGGTCCACGTCAGCTTCCGCCCGTACCGGCGCATTTCACCAACCGCACGGCCGAACTCACGCTGCTCGAGAAGCTGCTGACACAGGCCGATACCGACGTCGACCGGCCGGCCGTGCACCTGATCAGCGGCCAGGGCGGGATCGGGAAGACGGCGTTGGCCACCGCGTGGGGCCGCCGTCTCGGAGACCGGTTCCCGGACGGGCACCTCTGGGCGGATCTCGGCGGGTTCAGCACCAACGGCCCGCTCTCCGCGAGCGAAGCGCTCGGCCGGTTCCTTCGCGCGCTGGGCCTTCCGCCGGAAGGGCTGCCTTCGGACGTCGAGGAACTCGCCGCTTTGTACCGCACGACGACCGCCGACCGGCCGTTGCTCCTGTTGCTCGACAACGCCGGGTCGACCGACCAGGTGCTGCCTCTGCTGCCTGCCTGCGGGGAAAGCCTCGTGATCGTGACTTCGAGGCGTCGGCTGGGCAGGCTCCAGGCCGAACATCGCGCGAAGCTGATCGAGCTGGCTCCCTTCGGCTCCTCGCACAGCGCCGAACTGCTGGGCCGCGCGCTCGGCGCCGAGCGGGTCGGCGCCGAAGCCGCCCACGCGCGCGACATCGCCGACCTGTGCGGCGGGCTGCCGATCGCCCTCACCACGATCAGCGCCAAGCTGGCCGGACGGCCCAAGATGTCGCTGGAGAAGATCGCCACCGAGCTGGGTAAGGAATATCGTCGACTGGCCACGCTCTCGACGAAAGAGGCGCAATCGGTGGAAGCCAGCTTCAACCTGTCCTACGACGAACTCCCCTCGGACGCGGCCGCGCTGTACGCGGCGCTCGGCCTGCATCCCGGCCCCGACTTCGGTGTCGGGGTCGCGGCCGCGTCGATCGACGTCCGCCCCGAGGTCGCCGACGATCTGCTCGACCAGCTCGTCGACGTCGGGCTGCTGATCGATCGCGGCGACGACCGGTACACCTTCCACGATCTCGCGCGGTTGCACGCCAAGGAGAAGACGGCGGGCAACGAGTACGACCGCGACATCGCCGTGCGCCGCATGCTCGAGTGGTATCTGTTCACGGCTTCCGAGACCGCCGTCCTGACCACGCCCGACCAGGACGGGATCCCGTACCGCTACGAGTACCGCCCGTCGACGCGGACCACGTTCGACTCCTCAGAAGAGGCACTCGCCTGGCTCGAGCTGGAACGCGAGAACCTCATCGCCGCGGTCGAGACGGCCCACGCTTGGCAGCTGTGGGAACTCGGCTGGCAGCTCGCCGCCGCGATGTGGCCGCTTTTCCTGCTGCGCAAGCACTACCCGGACTTCCTGCGGGTGAGCGAGCTCGGTGCCGACTGCGCCAAGGAGTGGGGCAACACCTCGGCGGAGGCGCTGATGCGCAACCGCGGCGGCGCCGCTTGCCGCGGCACGGGCCGCTACGACGACGCCGTCCGGCACTACCTGGCCGGACGGGACGCCGCGCGGGCGGCAGGCGACCACGTCGTCGAGATCCGGTCGGTGGAGGGGCTCGGCCTGGTCGCGCTGCAGCAGGGCAGGCTCGACGACGCTGTCGAGTGGTTCACCGAGGACCTCGCGCTCAGCGAACGGCTGGAGCGTCCGCACGACATCGGGCTGGCGCTGATCAACCTCGGCGCGACCCGCGCCAAGGCCGGACAGGCCGAAACCGCGATCGCCGAGCTCACCCGCGCTCGCGACATCCTCGACGGGGACGACTACAACGTGGCCCGCGCCAGGATCGAACTCGGCCGCGTCCTCACGGCCACCGGGGAGCTCGCGGCCGCACGGGCCGAACTCGAACCCGCCCGCGCCACCATGGAGGCCAGCGGGTCGAGGTTCGAGGTGGCCAGGACGCTTTCGGCGTTCGGCGAGATCGCCGAGGCGCAGGGGGAACCCGAGGAAGCCCGGCGCCACTACGACCAGGCTCTGCCGATTTTCGTCGGTCTTGGGCGTCCGGAGGCCGACGCTCTGCGTACGCGTTTGGAACAACTGTGACCCGACGGCACCGATCGGTGCACAACGACGAGGTGAACCCCGCGCCCCGAATAACGGAGCGTAGCTGCAACTTGCACATTTGGGGGAGCACTGAGCCAATGGAAGTGATTAGCGCGGGCGAATTAGTCACTCATTGACGGACCATTTCGGGCAAGCGACGAACGGTCATTCGCCGTCGGCGAATGCACGTGCAAGTCGGTCGTTCCGCTAATCATCGATACCGGTTCCAGCGGGCACCGGTGCGCCCGTTCCGGAGATCGTCCAACCGTTTCCGCAGCTCATCCCGTACGTTGGGATGACTGCGGAGAATCGGGAGCACACTCGTGGTGAGCTTCAGTTCGCGGATCGCCCGCAGCACCGGGAATCCGGACCACGTGGTCACGTCGAATCCGTATCGCCGCGCGAACACGCGATAGCGGGCGGGTGGATCACTGAACCGTTCGAGGCCGACGGCGAGCGGGGTCAAGTCCCATTCCGGCGGCCCGACGCAGGAGGAATCGAAATCGCACAGCACCGGTCCGTCCGGTCCCGTGATCACATTCCCGGTGTGCGCGTCGCCGTGGATCAGGCCCCTCGGCAGCGGGAAGTCGAGCGTCGCGAGCGCGGCCTCGACCTCGGCGCAGCGTTCGAGCAGGAACCGCCGGTCGCCGTCGTCCAGCTCCTCCGCGTCCGAAACCCGGGCACGGACCGCGGCGAACGGCGCCCACTCGGGCAGCCCCTCCGGCGGCTTGAGCGCGTGGACCCGGCGCAGCAACGCGGCGAGGTCCGAGGAGCGGGCCTTCCGGCCGGTGGGCGGCACTTTCCACCACACCGTCACCAGATGCTCGCCGACCGGGATGGGCTGCTCGAAGCCGGGGAGCAGGCGGATGGCGGGCACTCCGTGCCGTTCGAAATGGCGCGCGACCCGCACGACCGTGCCGACGCGGTGCCGCAGCAGGGTGGAGCCGACGATCCGGACGACGAACGGCGCGCTCGCCAGTTCGTAGACGGCGTTGTTGGTGAACCTCAGCAGCCGGGCACCGGCGGGGTCCACGCCGAGCAGTTCGCACGTCCGCCCCAGGGCATCGTGCAGTTTGCCGGGCGTGAACCGGCCGTCCAACCCGGTCGGCTCAGGCGGCGTAGAAGGAATTGAGGCGGTCGGCGAGGTCACGGGCGTCGGCGTTGTTCCGGCGGCGCTCAGCCTCGACCTGCAGCGGCCGCATCCGGTCCTTCACCCGCTCCGACTTGATGCCCTCGGCGCAGTCGACGGCCTTCGAGCCCACCTTGGAGCCATGATCGAGATCGCCTTCGAGCAGGTGATTCGTGGCCAGCGCGCTGAGCATGAAGGTTTTGCTGCGGGCCATGTCGTCGTCGTAGGACTCGACGGCCTTGGTCAGCGCCGGGATCGCGTACTTGGTGTGCTCGGCGTTCTTCGCGGCGAGCACCGTGTGCACGGTGCCGATCATGGCGTAGACGTCGGTCTCGGTGAAGAACTTGACCCAGGACTCGGCCTCGGCCAGGTTGGCGCGGGCGAATTCGTCCTTGCTCCGGCCGAGCAGCTTCACGGCCTGCTCCTCGTTGCCCATCATCGCGTAGGCCCACGCCTCGTTGGCGCAGAGCACGGCGACCGCCAGTTCGGAGCCCGATTCCTGGGCGGCGATCTGGCCGAGCTGGAACAGTTTCAGCGCGTCGTTCGGCGCGTCCTGGTGCAGGTAGACGCGGCCCATCCGGTACAGCACGTTGGCCACGAGCGGGTGGTTGTCGCCCTGTTTGGCCAGGTCGAGCGCGTTCGCGAAATGTCCGCGGGCGGAGTCCATGAGGCCGGTGTCGAAGGACGTCCAGCCGGCCAGACTGTGCAGGTCGGCCAGCGCGACGTAGAGGCGGTTCTTGACCATTTCGGTGCCGCTGGACTCGAGCATCTGCTGTCCCCAGGACAGCTGGGCGACCACGGCGTCACGGCAGAAACCGCCGCCATACTGGTAGTCGAGGGACCGGAGCGCCCTGGTCGCGGCTTCCACCTGGCGGACGTCGGTCATACCGATCCGCCCGGGGGCCGGCGTCTTCGCCGGTCCCGCGGACCACGTACCCGATTCCGGACCGAACACCGCCGCCCCCATCGTGACCTGGGCGGCGTGCGCGAGGAACCTCCGTCGCTTCACGGACTCGTCCTCCTCCGCCTGCTGGCCGTCGGCAGCGCCGACGACCTTTATCGCTGTCGCCTCGTCGTAGGCGAGACCCATGTATCCCCGTGGGACACCAAGGCCGTCAGCGATGCGGGTGAGCACGTCGTACGCCATCACCTGGCGACCTTTGAGGATCTCGGACACCTCGGACTGCGACTGGCCGGTCATCGCGGCGATCTGACGCTGCGAAACACCGTGCTTGCGCAACAGCCGGTACACGGAAGAGATCTCCCGGGTGGCCAGTGCGGCTCGCATCTCCGGCTGCTCCCAGGCATCCGGTGGCACGGGGTGACTCTGGCGGCCCTTGACATTCGTGTCCGAGCCGGCGACAGCGCCGCCACCGATACTGGCGTCCATTGCGCCCCCTCACAGTTCCGTTGGGGTCGAGAAACAGCGTAGGCACACCTATTCAACCGCGCGAAACACCGGAATGCCCGTCGTGATCGGCCCGGCAGAAGTCGTTTGACCGCTCACCGTGAAACCTCGTCCGGTCACCGCTATGACGGCGGTTCGACCTTCTATCGAACTCGGTTTCACATCACTGTAGTTGTCAGATCTCCGTGACCTACCGGCCACCGGCAGCGATCACAGAGAGCTACCAGTCTCCGAACCCCCTACAGGTGCGGATACGCGGTTACGAAGACGACGTGGAACGAGAGAGCGGAGCAGAGCCAGTGGAGTTCGTGGACTCGATCGCAACAGGCTCCATCACCGCGGGACGGCCCGGTATGGCCACGCGCCACCTGCGTGCGACCGGCCCCGCCGGTCAGCAGGCGGTCGCCGTCGCCCCCGGCGCCAACCGTCCGGTCTCACCGTCCGCCCCGGTCGACCCCCGTACCGCGAGCGTGCGCCGTTATGAAGGCGGACAACTGGTCTGGCGGGTGCAGTGCGGCGATCTCATCAGCCGCGAGCGTGCCGTCACCGTGTTCGTCGAAGACAACCAGGTGGTTCTCGTCTCGCCGCCAGGAGAGACCGCGCGCCTGACGTCCGGCCAGCTCGGACAGCTCAGGGCCGCGCTCAACGAAGCCGCCAAGATGGCGGAAAGGTAACGGTGAGTTCTCCGTGGATCAGGTCCTAGGGCAAGTCCTCCGCAACGCGGTTTGGGAACGCCTCGACATGCTCTCCGATCTCGCGAACCGGGCCGACGCGCAGTCGCTCGTGTCGGTCGCCCGCTCGGAGCTCCCCCGGCTGACCGAGGGTTGGCGCGCCATGCTCCAGGCGCACGAGCCCGACGAGCGCGGGGACTGCCCCACCTGCTCGACCCGCTGGCACAAGTGCAAGGCCCCCTGCTCGGTCTGGCAGGTGGCGCACGAGCATCTGGTCGCCGGCGGCCTCGCCCCTCAGCAGACCGCGGCCTCCCAGGACCACCGGCGGCAAAGCCGTCGCCTCGTCCCCGGCCAGGCCCGCGGAGCGCACCCGACCCCCGCCGAAACCACCGGCAGGCACGCGCTGGTCACCCCGCGCAGGCCGGCCATCGGCGGCGTGCACGCCTAGATGTCGGCGAGTGAACGGCGGTCCGAGCGCCCCCTCGGCAACCACGCCACGAGCTCGCCTCCCGCCGGAAGCGGTTCGCCCGTACCCCCGAACGTGACGAGCCGCTCTCGGTAACCACCCCGGTCCCCACCGCGATTAATCGAAAATTATCGACAGAACACCTAGCGAAGGCCGTAATCGGTCGCTAAGTTGATGATCACAAACGCAACGCGAGATTCCTTCGGTTCCGCGTTGTCATCCCCCGAACCCCGCGGGCCGGTGCCGTTGCACTCCCCTCCCCCGACCGGCACCGGTCCGCGGTCTCCAACCTTCTTTCAGCTGACTGCCTTCACCCGCGTGACCAGCACCGCGGCGAGAACGGTGGCCAGCGCCGACGCCGCGAAGAGGCTCGGATATCCGCCGAGGTAGGCCAGGATCGGCGCGGTCAGCATCGGCGCCACCACCTGCGGCAGCGAGTTCGCGATGTTGATGACCCCGAGGTCCTTCGCCCGGTCCTGCGCGGCGGGCAGCACCTGTGTGAGCATCGCCAGCGCGACGGCCATGTACGCACCGAAGCCGACGCCCAGCAACGGTGACGCCACGAGCGCGGCCGTCCAGTTCTGCCAGACGACCAGCAGCAGCGCGGCGATCGCCATCACCGCCGACGCCGCCAGGACGTAGGGCTTACGTCGTCCGGACTTGTCGGAGAAATGCCCGGCGATGAGCGCGCCGACGATGAGCGCCGCCCCGTAGAGCCCCATCATGATCAACAGCCCGGTGTCCGGATCTTCGTAGTGCACCGCGTCCTTGAGGAAGAACAGCAGGTACAGCGTGCCGAAGGCGTTGCCGAGGTTGATCATGAAGTGGCAGCCCCACGCCCAGGCGAAGTCCGGATGCTTACGCGGGGAGATCCACAGATTCGCCAGCACGTCCTTGGTCCGGACGGACGGCCGGAACGCGATCGGCAGCCGCGCGTCCGGTGTGCGCAGGACGAACGCCGCCGCCCCCACCAGCACGATGGCCGCGCACACCGCGTAGGCCAGTGGCAGTCCCGCGACATCCAGCATCACCACGACCACCACCGCGCCGAGCACGGTCCCGAGCATCTGGGCGATGCCGACCAGCCCGCCGACCTGCGCGCGCTGGGGCACGGGCACCCGGTCCGCGATCGCCGAGACCAGCATCGCGAGCATCCCGTTCAGCCCCGCCTGCACGAGGCACCAGCCGAGCACCATGACCGCGATGTTCGGCGCGAACGCGAGGGCCATGAGCCCGGCCGCGGCGACCACCGCACCGGCCGCCGTCCACGGATGACGGCGGCCGCGGACGGAACAGGTTCGGTCCGAAAGCAGGCCGACGGCGGGGTTGGCGATCAGCGCGACGAGCGCGCCGATCCCGGTGACCAGGCTGAACACGGCCTCCTTGCCGGCGGCGTCCAGAATCTCGGCCTGTTTCGGCAGGAGAACCTGGATGGGCGCGTAAACCCCGAGCCAGAGCGCGATGTTCGCGAAGAACAGCAGGCTCATCCAGCCCGCGCGGACCCTGGCGACCGGCTCGGCGAGTGCCTCGGGCAGCGCCTTGACCTCACTCATGGCGGATCAGTTTCCGGTACCAGCCGAAGGAATCCTTCGGTGTCCGCCGCTGCGTCTCGTAGTCGATGTGCACCAGGCCGAACCGCGGCTGGTAGCCCTTCGACCATTCGAAGTTGTCCATCAGCGACCAGACGAAGTACCCGCGGACGTCGACACCGGCGTCCATCGCTTCCCGGACCGCGACGAGGTGACTTTCGAGGAAGTCGATGCGCTCCTGATCGTGCACGCGTCCGTCTTCGGCCACGACGTCATCGAAACTGCAGCCGTTTTCGGTGATGTAGACGGGCGGGAGATGCTCCCGGTAGCGCTCGTGGAAGCCGACGAGCAGTTCGCGCAATCCCTGCGGGACGATCGGCGAATCGTTGGTGGTCATGGGATATCCCTCGATCGCGCGAAGCTCGAAGGGCAGCGGATTGCCTTCACCGGGAGCGGCGACGCCCTGCGGCTCGTAGTAGTTCACCCCGTAGAAGTCGAGCGGCTGCGCGATGGTGGCGAGATCTTCCGCGAAGCCCACGGGGAGATGCGGGACGACTTGTTCGGGATAACGGCCCAGCAGCACGGGATCCGCGTACGTCCGGTTGATGAGGGCGTCGATCCATTCGCCGGCAGCCTTGTCCTCCGGTGAATCGGTGGCGGGCCAAATGGGTGAATGGTTGTTGGCGGTGCCGACACTGCGGGCACCTGCCGCGCGCAGGGCTTGGACGGCGAGACCGTGGGCGAGATTCTGGTAGTGCGCGGTGGGCAGGGCGTCGAGCAGGAGCGTCTTGCCGGGAGCGTATTCGCCGATCGCGTAGCCGAAGATCGACATGACCATGGGCTCGTTGAGCGGGATCCACATTTTCACCCGATCGGAGAATCGCTCGCCCACGATGGCGGCGTATTCGCCGAACCGCTCAGCGGTGTCACGGGCGAGCCAGCCACCCTTGTCCTCGAGCGCCTGCGGGAGGTCCCAGTGAAAGAGCGTCCCCGCCGGGTCGATTCCGGCGGCGCAGACCTCGTCGATGAGCTTGTCGTAGAAGGCAAGGCCTTCGGCGTTGGGCTTGCCATCGCCGTCGGGCTGGATCCTCGGCCAGGCGAAGGACATCCGGTAGGCGCCGACACCGAGGTCGGCCATCAGCGCGATGTCCTCGGAGTAGCGGTGGAAGTGATCGGCGGCTACCTTTGCGTGCTCAGCCCGCGCGATCTTTCCCTCCGTTTCGGTGAATGTGTCCCAAATGGACTGTCCTCGGCCGCCCTCGCCGGTCGCCCCCTCGATCTGGAAGGCGGAGGTCGAAACCCCCCACAGGAATTCGGACGGGAAGATCGATTTTTCCACCGGCTACGCACCTTTCTCCGGAGACACGGCCGAACATGAAAAGTTCTCAGATACTATGCCTTCACTCGACCGTGGGGAACCCCGTCGGCACGATAAAGTCGCAGATCAGCGAAGGAGGAGCCCGAGTGTCCGACATCCAGGCCGCGAAACCGCCGGCGGAGACGACTCCGCTCCGGCGGCAGCCCGTCCAGCAACGCAGCGCCAAGCGGGTGGAGCAGATGCTCGACGCCAGCGCCCAGCTGATCGACGAACTCGGTTACGACGCACTGACGACCACTCTGATCGCGAAACGCGCCGGGGTGGCCGTCGGGTCGCTGTACCAGTTCTTCCCCGACAAGCGGGCCGTGGTGCAGGCGCTGACGCAGCGCAATCTCGAACGATTCGTCGCCTCGGTGTCGGAGACGTTGAACCAGCTGGCGCCCGAGCACTGGTGGGACGTCGTGGACTCGATCCTCGACATCTATCTCGACATGCACCGCGAGGTTCCCGGGTTCTCGAAGGTCCACTTCGGTGACGTCGTGGACAGGCAGCTCCTGGACGAGACCCGCGACAACAACGCCGTCATCGTCGACGAGCTCACCAAGGTGCTTTCGGCGCGGATCTCCTCGCCGCTCGACGACATCCGGTTCGCGCTGACGATCGCGAACGAGACGGCCGACGCGCTGCTGAAACTGGCGTTCCGTCGTGACCCGCGCGGGGACGAGCGGATCGTCGCGGAAGCGAAGTCGGTGGTCAAGGGGTACTTGGCGAGCAAGTTCGGCGAAGCCTGAGTGGGGGCTGAAGGGGCCCTTCACCGCATCTGACTCGGTGAAGGGCCCCTTCGTCGCTTCGGACTCGGTGAAGGACGCTTTCAGCCCGTGACCGTCCCTTGTGGACTCGCGACTCACTGATCGGACGTCGCGAAGGCCCCCTTGGGGACGCTCAACGTCCCCAAGGGGGCCTTCGCGACACCGGTGGATCCCCCTGCTCCATTCGTGTCCACCGGCGCCCGGACCCCCTGCCCCAGCAGTCACACAATCCCCACAAGCCACGCCGCCACCCATCCTGACCTGGCTTTACGCGGTTATCCACATAAGTTGTCCACACCCACCCACAGTTGTGGACAACCGCGCCCCTCACTCCGCCGAACCCCGATTCCCGACACCCCCTCCCGATACGCTGGTGCAGGGCGCGCCCCCCAGGGATGGGCGGGGGCTGGGTGGGGCAGCAATCCGACGCTCCCGATCGTCCGTGGAGGGAGCCTTCATGCGTCTAGCGCCAGGGGCCCGTCTTGCAGGCCGACGATGAAGGAATTGGGACGTTGAGTGTCCCAATTCCTTCATCGTCGCGGGTTCGCATCCGTTTGCGAAGCTTGATCAACAGAACGAGGCACAGGGATGGGTGGGTCGCGCGGGATCAGCCGAAGTTCTGGTGTTCGCCTCGGTAGGTGGGGACGGTCCGGTCGACGCGGTCGCCGACGACGACGTGGTAGTGCGTGAAGCGTTCGGCGAGTTCGCCGGCTTTCGCGTGGCGCAGCCAGACGCGGTCGCCGAGCCGCAGGTGGCGGGCGGCTTCGCCGGATACGGGGGTCTGGACTTCGCCGGCGCCTTCGAAACCGAGCAGCGAAAGTCCTTCGGGCAGGTACGGCGTCGGGAGTCGCGAAGACTCTGCCGGTCCTGAAGCGATGTAGCCGCCGGAGAAGAGCGTCGCGATCTTCGGTGCCGGGCGCCGGACCACGGGGAGCGCGAACATCGCGGCCGGTCGCGGCGAGAAGTGCGCGTAGCCGTCGAAGAGCGTGGGCCCGATGAGGCCGGAGCCCGCGGCGATCTCGGTGACGGCTTCCTCGGCACCGGTCGATTCGACGCTGCCGCTGCCGCCACCGTTGACGAATTCCAGCTCCGCCAGCGCCCGCACCGCCCGGACGGCGGCCGCGCGGCGCTTCGCGATTTCCACAATGGACTTTCGCTGCATCCAGCCGACGACGGCGTTCTTGACGCCGCTGCCCGCCGCGTCACCGAGCCCGGCGATCTGACCCTCGTACGCCATCATCCCGACGAGCCGGAAACCCTTGCGGGACAAGATGGTCCGCGTCAGATCCGCGGCCTGCCGCGGGCTGAACACCGGCGAACGCCTGGTGCCGACGTGCACGCCGGGCAGCGGCCGCCACGAAGCGTCGAGTTCGAGACAAACCCGGATCTCTGGGTGGTCCTGGCCGAGCGCGGCGTCGACAAGATCGAGGTGTTCCGGCGAGTCGACCATGATCGAGATCGCCGCCCGCGCCCGGTCGTTCGCCGCCAGCCGCCGCAGCGCGCCGTGGTCGGCGGTCGGGTACGCGACGACGATGTCATCGGTCGTCCCCTGCTCGACGTGCCAGACGGCTTCGGCGAGCGAGTAGCACATGAGGCCCTCGAAGCCGGGCCGCGCTAGCACCCGGTCGAGCAGATACCGGCAACGGACCGACTTGCTGACCACGCGGATCGGCTTGCCGCCCGCCCGCCGCAGCAGGTCGGCGCCGTTCGCGTCGAAAGCATCCAAGTCGACAACCGCGAACGGAGGATCCAGGTCCTTCGTCGCCAAGTCGTACACCGTCGCACTGGTCACCCGAACTAAGGTACGACAGAAGGGCTTGAAACGCGAATACTATTCACTTACTGTTTCGGCACTCGAACACTCACGGAACGGGTGGCGCATGACACGGTGGAGCAACTGGGCCGGCACCGCGACGGCGTCGCCGCTGCGCGTGCATCGACCGCGTGACACGAACGGCATCGCCGAAGCGATCGGCCGTACGGTCGCGGACGGACGCCGCCTGCGCCCACTGGGCAGCGGCCACTCGTTCACCGCGATCGCCGCGGCGAATTCGGACGCGATGGACCTGACCGGCTGGACGGGTATCGCGTCGGCAGATGTCGCCAAAGGCCTGGTCACGGTCCGTTCGGGCACCACGCTCAAGCAGCTCAACGCCGAACTCGACGCGCTGGGGCTGGCGATGACCAACCTCGGTGACATCGACGCGCAGACCGTCGCGGGCGCGATCTCCACCGGCACCCACGGCACCGGTGCCCGGCTCGGCGGCATCGCCACGCAGATCGCCGCGCTCGAACTCGTCCTCGCGGACGGCACCGTGATCACCTGTTCGGCGGACGAACGGCCCGAGCTGTTCGCCGCCGCGCGAGTCGGCCTCGGCGCGCTCGGTGTCATCAGCACCGTCACCCTGCAGTGTGAACCGTCGTTCCTGCTGTCCGCGCAGGAACGACCGGAACCCCTCGAACAGGTTCTCGAAGGCTTCGACCAGTTCGCCGACGAGAACGACCACTTCGAGTTCTACTGGTTTCCCTACGGCAAGAACGCACTGGTCAAACGCAACAACCGGCTTCCGGCGGGCAGCGAGCGCCGTCCGCTGACCAAGCTGAAGGAATTCGTCGACTACGAGATCACGGAGAACCTCGCGTTCGGCGGCCTCTGCCGCCTCGGCCGGGCGGTGCCGAAACTCGTGCGACCGCTCGGCGGGTTCGCGTCGAACGTCCTCTCCGTCCGCGAGTACAGCGACACGTCGCATCGCGTCTTCGTGACCCATCGCGGGGTGCGGTTCGTCGAGTCGGAGTTCGCGGTCCCGCGTGAATCGCTGCTCGACGTCTTCGCCGAACTCCGCGCGCTGGTACCGAAACTGGAGAATCCGGTCGCGTTCCCGGTCGAGGTGCGCGTCGCCGCCGCGGACGACATCTGGCTCTCGACGGCGAACGGCCGCGACTCCGCCTACATCGCGATCCACCAGTTCGTCGGCATGCCCTACCGCGAGTACTTCGCCGGGTTCGCCTCGATCGTCGGCGAGGTCGGCGGCCGCCCGCATTGGGGCAAGATGCACGACCTCGACGCCGCGACCCTGCGCTCGCGCTATCCGCGGTTCGACGACTTCTCACGGGTCCGCAAGGAGGTGGACCCGGCCGGGGTCTTCGCGAACACTTACCTCGACCGGGTTCTCGGCACCGTTTAGGCCGTATCGAACAGTGCGCTGACCGACTCGCCGTTGTGGATCCGCCGCATCGCCTCCGCCAGCGCGGGCGCGATCGACAGGACCCGCAGCTTCGGGCTCTGCTCCTCCGGCGCGATCGGCACCGTGTTCGTGCAGACGATCTCCAGCACGTCCGGCTGGCCGCCGATCCGCTTCAGCGCGCCGCTGGAGAACAGCCCGTGCGTACACGCGACGCGGATCGAGCGCGGCTTCAGTTCCCGCAGCTTGGTGAGCAGTTCGATCACCGTGCTGCCCTTGGCGATCTCGTCGTCGAGGACGATCACGTCGCGGCCGGTGATCTCACCGATCACCGAGCTGATCTCGACCCTGTCGTCGGCGAAGCGCTGCTTCGCGCCGGCGGCGACCTGAACCCCGAGCAGCCGCGCGAAATGCGCGGCCTCCTTGGCGTTGCCGAGATCCGGCGAGACCACGGTGGTCGCGGAGAGGTCGTACTGGCGGAAGTACTTGGCCAGTTCCTGCAACGCGTGCAGGTGGTCGACCGGGACGCTGAAGAAGCCGTGCACCTGCGGCGAGTGCAGGGTCATCGCGAGGACGCGATCGGCACCCGCCGTCGCCATCAGGTCGGCGACGAGACGGCCGCCGATCGAAATCCGCGGCGCGTCCTTCTTGTCCGATCGGGCGTACGCGTAGTGGGGCATGACGACGGTGATCCGCTTCGCCGACGCGCCCCGCGCGGCGTCCAGCATCAGCAGCAGTTCGACGAGGTTCTCCTGCACCGGCCGCACCAGCGGCTGGATCAGGAAGACGTCGCGTTCGCGGCAGTTCGCCTGGAGCTGGACTTCGAGACAGTCGTTGGCGAACCGCTGGACCCGCACGGGATGCAACGGCACACCCAGATGAGTGCAGATCTCCTCGGCGAGCTCGGGATGTGCGCTACCGCTGAAAACCGCGATGTCCTCGCGCAAGGACCTACTCCGTTCAGTCAAAAGACGGATTACGTCCACACACTATGGTTTCACAAAGCGGAAACGGCCTCAGAGATAGCAGTATCACCAGAAATCGCGGTGAGGATACGTCCCGCCGTCGACGGCTCGTCGAGCAGCGCGACCAGGATCGCGGCGACATCCTGACGAGGAATGGGGCCGCGTTCGGTGGTTTCGGCGATGAGGACCTTGCCGGTGCCTTCGTCGTTGGTGAGCTGACCCGGTCGCAGGATCGTCCAGTCGAGATCGCGGGCACGCAGATCGTCTTCGGCCGCTTTCTTGGCTTTGAGGTAGAGCCGGAAATCGTCCGGCACGTCCGCGGTCTCCCATTCGTCGGCGCTGATCGAACCGACCTGGATGTGCCGCCGGACACCCGCCTGTTCGGACGCCGCCGCGAAGAGCGCCGCGGCGGCCCTGTCCACAGTGTCCTTACGGGCCGTGCCGCTGCCGGGGCCCGCGCCCGCCGCGAAGACGGCGGCGTCGGCGCCGTCGAGCACCTTGGCCACGGCGTCCACATCGGACTTTTCCAGGTCGAGGACGACGGCTTCGGCGCCTGCCGCTTCGAGATCGGCGACGTGATCGGGATTGCGCACGATCCCGACCGCCTGATCACCGCGCGCCGAGAGGAGTTTCTCCAGCTTCAGCGCGATCTGTCCGTGTCCACCCGCAATGACGACTCGCATGGCACCGACAGTAGTGGGTTCAGTCCACTTCGGCAGGGAGCTCGGTGGCGCGCAGCAGCTGGTCGTAGACGATCTCGTTGACCAGGCGCGAGACCGGGTCCTCGTCCAGGATCATGCGCTCGTTGTGGCCCTCGAGGTCGAGGTCGGTGACCGCGTTGGGGTCGGCGCTGACGATGGCGAGCCCGTAGGCGCGGGCACGCGGCAGGCAGTTGCCGACGTAGTCCTCGGTCAGTACGGCTGGCGATGGGAGCACCATCGCGGCCTCGCCGTAGCGTGCGAACGGGACCGCGGAGGCCATCGCGGTGCGCCAGTGCCGGGCGACCGCGAGGACGCCGATGATCTCGGCGGCCGGCGCGGGTGCGGTCGCGGCCAGCTCTGGCCATGTCCAGGTGTCGACGGTGGCGCGATCGACGACGGGACCCATGCCCATCGCGATGCGCTCCGCGTGCACGTCGGTACGGAGCCGGGCGACCACGCAGATCTTGCGGCCGAGCACGGTGGTCTCCGGCAACACGATGCCGTTCCAGCCGAGCAGGGCCGCCGCCTTGCGCGATAGCTCCTCGACGCTCGCGGGCAGTTCGATCGGCGGCACCACCCGGCTCGGCAGTGACCGGCTGCGCTTCGCGCCACCGGCGACCGTCGAGCTCTCCATGTTCGGTGTAGCCGCCACGTTCCGCCTCCTTCGAACCTGGTTTCCCTAAGGCTCTTCATCCCGTGCCACCTCGGTGGAAGCGGCACATGAACTGTCTAACAGGGCCGGAAGGCGGCGGCGCCGGACAACGGGAGTGGCTGCGATCGGCGGCGCCTTGCGATCGGTGACCGGTCGGTGGGCGGTCATCGGACTTCAGTCCGACCGTGCCGCCAACCGAGTGAGAGCGAGGTAAGTGGTGTTACCCGGCGTCTCCGAACGGTCACAGGCGCGAACGGGCCGCCACCGAACACAGGCGCGGCAACGGAAGTAGTCCACTAGTCCATTCAGCCCAGTGAATAGTCATTCCACTGTGGACCTTCGCAGGTCAGGGTCATGAGACCGTCGCGGTCCGGAGGAGTTCTTCGACGCCGGGGGTCTGCCACTCGTCCATGACGACGATCTGCTTCTCCGCAAGGAACCAGATCCGTTGGGTGACCCGCGTCTCGCTGTTCCCACCGGTCTGTCCACGAGGAACACAGTTGATGATCCACTCCTGATAGGTCGCCGTCGCGGCGCCGATCGGTGCGGTGGCGGAAACCGTGGACGCGGCGTCACCCTCTTGGCGGAGGTCCTTGCGGCCGGCGGCGTTGCAGGCACGGCCTCCCGCGCTGCGACGGTAGAACTCGCCCGGCCGGTACGACGGCTGCTCCGCCGACTCCTGCGTGTTGTCGGTGACCAGGAAGTACCGGCAGTTGAAGTACTTCTTCGGATCCGGGCAGCTCGAATCGACGATGACCTTCTCGAGTCCCTGCGACTGCACCGACCAACCCGGCGGCAGGTGCAGGGTCAACGCGCCGACGGAGACGTCGGTGAGTCCTTGGGCAGGCGGCGCGGACGACGTCCCCTTCAACTGCTTTCCGCCGGTCACGCCTGCCACGAGATCCGGGTTCAGCAGATCGGCCACCTTGTCGTAGGGCAGCGAGTAGTCCTGGACGGCGCAGGCGGTGGAGAAACCGAGATCGGTCATGTTGACGGTGATCTCGACGGCCGTCGGCGTGAAGGCGAGCCACGCCTTCCGCTCGCTGGTGAAATCCACCGCCTTGAGGGGCCGGTACGGGAAGTAGCTGTTGGGCGGCCCGCACTGCTCCTTGTCGGGCCAGATCCGTTCGGTGAGGATCCGCGTCCCGTCGTCGGTGAGCTTCCCGGGGGCGAACAGCTCCTCCGGGGTGAGCGCCTTGCCCTCCTTCAGGTCGATCGTCACCGTGGCCCGGCCGTAACTCCAGGTCGGATGCGGTTTGTTCGCGAGATCGTGCGAGTAGCGGACCGAGAGGTACCGCTCGTTCTGCGAGCGCACTTCGGCCTTCGTGAGGAGCGTGTACGGACCGCGTTCGGGCTCCAGCTTGGCGGCGCCGGGGCCGGTTTTGCGGTTCCAGTCGTCGATCGGCGCGGCCAAGGCGTCGTTGACCCGTTTCAACCAGGCCTGGTCGGTGGTCCCGGTCACCTCCGGGTAGTCGCCGGTGAAGGCGATGTTCGTACCGGGGACTGTCCCGGTCTTGGTCTTCATGGCGACCTTCAGCGCGACGGCCTGCTGGGTGGTCGGCGGCGATGGCGGCGGGGTGCTCGCGTCGGAGAAGACGACCACGGAGCCGACCACCGCGGCGGTCGCCGCGACGACGCCGATGGCGATCTTCAGCCCGGCCGCGATCCCGCCGGTCGACGCGGCCACCGCGCCGGTTCCGGCGGCGGCGACGCCGGGCGCGGCCGCCGTCCCGGCACCGAGCAGGACCAGCGGTGTCGCCGCGACGAGGACACCCGTCGCCTTCGCCAGCCGTGACCAGCCCTTGCGCTCCCAGTCGTCGCCGTAACCCGCACGGGCGACGCGTTCGAGTTCGCCGACGAAGGTGAGCGCGTCGACCGGCCGCTTCGAGGGGTCCTTCGCCATCCCGAGCGCGATGATCTCGTGCACCTGGTCGGGGGCCTCGCCGAACGGGATGGGCGCGTGCTGGTGCAGTGTGCGGAGTATCTCGGTTTCTTCGGCCTGGTAGGGCCGGTGCCCGGCGACGCACTGGAAGAACACGCAGGTCGCGGCGTAGACGTCGGTGGCGGGAGTGGCCGGGCCGCCTGCCCACTGCTCGGGCGCCATATACGCCGGTGTTCCGACGGACGGTCCCTGTTCACCCGCCAGGACGGCCGTGCCGAAGTCGACCAGTTTGCTTTCGCCGGTGTCGGCGACGAGGACGTTGCCCGGTTTGTAGTCCCGGTGGACGACGTCGACGGAATGCGCCGCGGCCAGACCGAGCAGCGAACCCTTCAGCACCGCGAGCGCGGCTTCGGGTTCGAGAGCGCCTTCGGCCCGAAGCACGGAAAGCAGGGAGACGCCGTTGATCGCTTCCATCACGATCGCCGCGCCCTGCGGTGTCTCGAAGAACTCGTACAGGCGGACCACGTGCGGGCTCGTCACCCGATGCAGCGCCAGCGCCTCCTGCCGGAACGCGGCCAGGTAAGCGGGGTCCGCGGCGAAGCGGGAGAAGAGGTACTTGATCGCGACGACATGGCCCGTGTTGTCCTGACGGGCCAGCACCACGCGGCCGAAGGTGCCCGTGCCCAGCTGCTCCAGCTCGGTGAAACCGGGCAGTCTCCACTCGTCGTTCACTGCCACCGTGCCTCTTCCAGAATCTTGTCGAGACCTGGAGTGTTCCACTCGTCGACGATCACGAGCTGCGTTTTCGGCAGGAACCAGACCCTCTGGGTGACCGTCCCGCCGCCGGAGCAGGTGAGCCGCCATTCCTCGTAGGCGGCCCGTTTCGTCCCGATCGGCCGGAGCTCCTTCTTCTGCAGGACGGGCGAACCCTGCGTTTCGCCAGGTGCCCCGATGGAATGACACGGCCGCGGGCCGGTCGAGCGGTTGTACGGTTTGCCCGGTTCATACGCCGGAGTCGCCGGGTCCACGCGCGAGTTGTCGCTGAAGAGGACGTGCGCGCACTGGGCAGGCTGCGCGCCGCCACCCGCGCACTGGTCGGCGGTCACCAGATAGCGCTCGACGAACGCGCTGGAGAGCAGAGACCATTTCTCCGGCGTGGTGATCGTGAAGGCGCCGACGTTCTCCTCTTTGGTCCGTGGCCCCTGCGTACCGGTGGACGAGCGGCCGAGCAGTTTCATGACGGTGGGGCTCATCAGGTCATGCAGGCGGTCGAACGGGACGTCCAGCTCCGTCGGATCGCAGACGTGCGGGTAGCCGAGTGCGCTGCCGTAGACGTAGAACCGCATCCCGTCGGCCGTGGGCGCCGCCTGCAGGGCACTGTCGTAGTCGAAGGTGTATCGCGAAGACAGCGGGCTCGGCGGGAAATGTTCGACGTCGTTCCGCGCGCCGGCGAGGCAGTTGCCCGGCTTCGCCGCTTCGAGGAGCCGATCCTCCAGTATTCGCGTCCGGGAGGGCGTGCCGTCGACGTTGTCGAACAGGTTCGCGCTGGTGACCTGCTCACCGGTCGTGAGGTCGATGACGATCGGGCGGATGCTGAAGCCGCCGCGGTTGCCGAACTGCACGGAGTCGATCGAGCGCTTGTAGACGATCGACACCACCTTGTCGTCCTTACGCAGGACCTCGGCTTCGGTCTTCATATGCGGGATGTCGCCGTCGGGTTCGAGCTGCGGCCGGTAGCTGTCCGGCCAGAAGTTCTCGAGCCAGCCGTCGATGGGCGCCATCAGCGCCTTGTTGGCCCGCTCTTCCGCGGCCTTGTCCTTCAGCCCGGTGATCCGGACGTACTTGCCGTTGTAGTCGTAGCCGTCGAGCTTCTCGGTGCGGGTGAGCAGGTCGACCTGCATCGCGGCGAGAGTCGCGGTCCGTGGCGGCGCGGAGGCCTGGTCGTCGCCGTTGGCGTTGATCACCACGACCGTGCCGACGGCGGCCGCGGTGACGGCGGCGATCGCGGCGGTCACCTTGAGCCCGAGTGCGATCCCGCCGCCGGTGGTCGCCGCGACACCACCCGCCGCGCCGCCCGCGACGACCGGCGCGGCGGCGGTCCCGGCCCCGAGCAGGGCCAGCGGGGACAGGGCGACCAGGACACCGGCGCCCTTGGCGAGCCAGTGCCAGCCGTTGCGCTCCCAGTCGTCGCCGTACGCCTTCCGCGCGGACGTCTCCAGTTCGGTGACGAATTCGGCGGCGCCCGACGGCCGCTGGGCGACGTCCTTCGCCATGCCACGCGCGATGAGGTCGCGTACCGGCTCGGGGACCTCGCCGAACGGGATCGGCGCGTATTCGTGCAGCGTGCGCAGCACTTCGGTCTGTTCGGCCTCGTACGGCCGGTGCCCGGCGACGCACTGGAAGAACACGCAGGTCGCGGCGTAGACGTCGGTGGCGGGGGTGGCGACCCCGCCTGCCCACTGCTCGGGCGCCATGTACGCGGGTGTGCCCGCGGCGACGCCGGTCTGCCCGGCGAGGACGGCGATGCCGAAGTCGACGAGTTTGCTCTGCCCCTCACGGGTGACCAGGACGTTGGCCGGTTTGTAGTCGCGGTGGACGGTGCCCGCGGCGTGCGCCCCGGCGAGGCCGAGCAGCGACCCTTTGAGGATGGCCAGCGCGGCTTCGGGTTCGAGCTTCTCCTGGCGGCCGAGGATCTCTTTCAGGGAGACCCCGTGCACCGCTTCCATGATGATGGCGGCACCTTGCGGGGTTTCCACGAACTGGTGCAGACGGGCGATATGCGGCCCCGCGACGCGGCTGAGAATCTGGGCCTCGTGGCGGAATTCGGCCAGCCTCACCGGATCCGCCGCGAACCTCGCGTACAGGTATTTGATGGCCACGACCTGGGCGGATTCGTCGTGCCGCGCCAGCACGACCCGGCCGAAACCGCCCTCCCCGAGCGACCCCATCTCGGTGAAACCCGGCAAGGCCCAGTCGTCCACAGAATCCTCCGCGATTCCCGATCGTGTCCCCTTGGAGGTGAGCTGCGCCGCAGCGGTTCCCCGGGTTCCGGGTTTAGGGTTACTCGTCGGTCACTTGGCCCGTTGCGATGGAGGAACGATGCGTTCGCCGAAGGATTTCTTCGCCCCGCTCGCGGTGGGGGCGCCGGAACCGCTCCGCCAGATCCCCGTGCCTCCTTCGCGGATGATCCACTTCTTCGACCCCAGCAACGAGAAGATGGCCGCCAAGGTCCCGGACATCGCCAAGAAGGTCGACGTCCTGCTCGGGAATCTAGAGGACGCGGTGCGGGCCGACCGCAAGGAGGCGGCGCGGAACGGGCTCGTCTCCATCGCGAAGTCGACCGACTTCGGCAAGACGCAGCTGTGGACCCGCGTCAACAGCCTCGACTCGCCTTGGGTGCTCGACGACCTGATCACCCTGGTCACCGAGATCGGCGACAAGCTCGACGTGATCATGGTGCCGAAGGTCGAAGGCGCGCAGGACATCCACTACGTCGACAGGCTCCTCGCGCAGCTCGAAGCGCGGGCCGGCCTGACGAAACCGCTCCTGGTGCACGCCATCCTGGAGACCGCCAGCGGTGTCGCGAACGTCGAGGAGATCGCCGGCGCGAGCCCCCGCATGCAGGGCATCTCGCTCGGCCCGGCCGACCTCGCCGCGAGCCGCCGGATGAAGACCACCCGGGTGGGTGGCGGACACCCCGGTTACCTCGTGCGCACGGACCCGACCGGCGAAGACCTGAACGAGGGACGCACGACGTATCAGCAGGACCTCTGGCACTACACCGTCGCGCGGATGGTCGACGCCTGCGCGGCGAACGGGATCCTGCCGTACTACGGGCCGTTCGGCGACATCCGCGACGTCGTGGCCTGCGAAGACCAGTTCCGCAACGCGTTCCTGCTCGGCTGTGTCGGCGCGTGGAGCCTGCACCCGGTGCAGATCGACATCGCCAAGAAGGTGTTCTCGCCGTCCCCCGAGGACGTCGCCTGGGCGCGGCGCGTGATCGCCGCGATGGGTGACGGCACCGGTGCCGTGATGATCGACGGGAAGATGCAGGACGACGCGTCGGTGAAGCAGTGCCGCGTGGTCGCCGAACTCGCCGACGCGCTGGCCGCCGACGACCCCGAACTCGCCGCCGCCTACGACGCGGCCACCAAGGAGGCCCTCTCATGACTTCCGCGGCTTTGAAGCCCCGCCGCTCGGTGCTGTACATGCCGGGCGCGAACGAAAGAGCGCTGGAAAAGGCCAAGACGCTGGACGCGGACGGGCTCATCCTCGACCTCGAAGACGCCGTCGCGCCTGACGCGAAGGAAGCCGCACGTGAACGCGTTTGCGCGGCCGCGTCGTCGAAGGAGTACGGCTCACGCGAGGTGACCATCCGCGTGAACGGCCTCGACACCGAGTGGCACGACGCGGACCTCCGGGCCGCCGCGCAGGCCGGCCCGGCCGCGATCGTGGTGCCGAAGGTGAACTCCGCCGCCGAGGTGCACAACATCGAACGCGCGCTGGAACTCGGCGGCGCACCCGACCACACGAAGATCTGGGCGATGGTCGAAACCCCCGTCGCGATGCTGCACGCCGAGGAGATCGCGGCGGCGTCCGAACGGCTGACCGTGCTGGTCATGGGCACGAACGACCTGGCGAAGGAACTGCACGCCGAGTTCGTCCCCGGCCGCGCGCCGCTGCTCGGCGGGCTTTCCTTGGCGCTGCTGGCCGCCCGCGCGACCGGCAAGGCGATCCTCGACGGCGTCTACAACGACGTGAAGGACCTCGAAGGCTTCGAGGCCGAATGCCTTCAGGGACGTCAGTTCGGTTTCGACGGCAAGACGCTGATCCACCCTTCGCAGTTGGAGCCGTGCAACCGCGTCTTCGCGCCGTCGGAGGAGGAGATCGAGCGGTCGCGGAAGATCATCTCGGCGTTCGAAGAGGCTCAGGCTGCCGGACAGGGCGTCGTGACCGTGGACGGGCGGATGATCGAGAACCTGCACGTGGACAACGCGCGGCGGATCCTGGCGCTCGCCGACGCGATCGGCCGCTGACGCGAGCTGAAGGACGCCATACCCGCATGAGACGCGGTGAAGGGCCCTTTACCCGCGTCGCATGTGGGGAAAGCGTCCTTCAGCTCACGCTAAGCTGGTCGACGAATAGCCCCGGATGGCCCCTGACCTTTGGTCCTGTCACCGGGGCTTTGATCTTTCTGTTGCCGGCTGGCAAAGCAACGCCCCTCGGAATCCTCGCCTTCACCAAGACGCTCGACCCCATGACGTGACGCGTTTCGTCCTCTTAGAGGACTAACACGGCCAGGGGCGGGGTGTGGGGCGAAGGGTTTCGTAGGCGGCAGCGGCGCGAAGGACGTCGAGGTCGGCGAAGCGGCGGCCGCTGATCTGGAGGCCGATGGGCTGGTCGTCGCTGGTGTAGCCGCAGTTGATCGAGACCGCGGGCTGGCCGGACATGTTGTACGGCACGGTGAACGCGATGTGTTCGAAAGGCCGCCGAGGATCGTTGGTCGGCGACGGCCACTCCGCGGGCGGGGCCGGGACCGGGCAGGTCGGTGACAGGACGACGTCGAAGCGTTCGGTGGCGCGCAGGGTCGCGACGGCGATGGCGTCGATCTGCGCGAAGCCGCGATAGGCGTCGACGCCGGTGACGTCGGCGCCGCCCGCGGCCCAGTCGGCGATGTACGGCAGGACCTTCGCGCGGCGCTCCTCAGGCAGTTCCGACATGTCCGACCAGGCACGGACGCGCCAGAAGGTGTCGAGCCCGTCGAGCATTTCGCGGCGCAGGAACGGCGAAACCTCCTCCACCACGGCACCCGCGCTCTCGAACAGCCGGGCGGCCTCGGTGACGGCGGCGAGGATCTCGGGCGAGACCGGGAGTCCGACGCCCGGATCGAGGTGCAGCCCGATCCGCAGCCCCTTGACCTCGCAAGACAACGCCGTCCAGTCGAGCGAAGCGGGTGGCAGCGAAAGGTGGTCGCGACCGTCCACACCGGACAGAACGCTCATCAGCAGCGCGGTGTCGGCCACGGTCCGGGTCATCGGCCCGGCGACGCGGCCGAGGAACGGCGGATCCACCGGCACCCGGCCGAAACTCGGCTTCAGCCCCACCAGACCACACCATCCGGCAGGCAACCGGATCGAGCCGCCGATGTCGGTGCCGACATGCAGCGGCCCGTAACCGGCGGCGGCCGCCGAACCGGCTCCGGCGCTGGAACCGCCGGGCGTACGTGCGAGGTCCCACGGATTCCGCGACGCGGTGTGGAAACTGGACAGCCCGGACGTCAGCATCCCGTAGTCCGGCATGGTCGTCTTGCCCAGCAGGACACCGCCGGACTCGCGTACGCGGGCGGCCGCCGGGGCGTCTTGAAACGCCGGCGTCAATGCGGAAGCGGCCGTCCCGAGCGGGACCGGCGTACCGCGGGTCGCGATGTTCTCCTTGAGTGTCAAGGGAACGCCGTCGATCGGCCCGAGCTGTTCCCCGGCGTGCCAGCGGCTTTCGGACGCCTTCGCGTCTTCACGCGCGCCGCTCGGGTCGTACGCGTAGAGCGCGTGCAGCTCGGGTTCGCGCGCCTCGATGCGCGCGAGGACGGCTTCGGTCACCTCGACCGGCGACAGTGTCCCGGCGCGGTACTGGGCGACCAATTCGACGGCGGTCAGGTCGGGCAACTCCGGCACAGCGGGCCTCCTCACGTAGCGGGCGGTTCGAAGCGGCCGTCGACCGCGGTCCAGCCGCCGTCCACCGCCAGCACAGCGCCGGTCACGAACGACGACGCGTCCGAAGCCAGGTAGACGACGGCGCCGGCGAGTTCGCCGGGACGAGCCCATCGGCCGAGCGCGCCCTTGGTCGCGTAAGCGTCGTACCAGGCCGGATTCGCTTTGATCTGTGCTGTCAGCGGGGTCTCGACGACGCCGGGCGCGATCGCGTTCACGCGCACCCCGGCCGGGCCGAACTCCGCCGCGGCCGTGCGGAAAAGCTGCACCAGACCGGCTTTCGTCGCCGCGTACGGACCCTGCCCCGGTTCGACGGTGGTGCCGCGGATCGAGGAGAACCCGATGATGCTGCCCCGCCCGCGTTCGACCATCCCGGCACCGAACGCGCGGACGACCTCGAACGTCGCGCCGAGGTTCAACGCGATCACCCGGTCGAATTCCTCGCGGGTGTACTCGAGCAGTCGTTTGCGCACGTTCGTCGCGGCGGTCAGCACCACGACGTCGATCTCGCCGAGTTCCTTCGCCGCTCGTGCGGCGGCTCCGTCCGAGAGCAGGTCGATCTCGTACGCCTCCCCCGCGCCGGTTTCCTCGGCGGCGGCGACATCGCGGTCGGCGACGACCACCTCGGCGCCGTGGGCGGCCAGCGCACGCGCGGCTTCACGGCCGATACCGCTGCCGCCGCCGAGCACCACGGCCCGCCGTCCGTCGAGGCGGAACAGGTTCTCATAGGTCACGGCCGCAGCACCGCCATCCTCGTCACGGTCAGTTCTTCGACCGCGAACCGCGGCCCTTCCCGCCCGATCCCGGAGTCCTTCACGCCGCCGTACGGCATGGTGTCGGACCGGAAACCGGGTACCTCGTTGACGACGACGCCGCCGACTTCGAGTTCGTCGAGCGCGCGGAACGCGGTCTTCAAGGACGTGCTGAACACCGAAGCGTGCAGGCCGTAGCGTGACGCGTTGACCGCGTCGAACGCCTCGTCCACGTCCGCCACTGTGCGGACGCAGACGACCGGGCCGAAGATCTCCTCGTCCCAGCATTCGAGGCCGCCGGGCACGTCGAGGAGCACCGTCGGCCGGATGACCGTGCCGTCCACCCCACCGCCGACCAGGCGCGCACCGGCTGAAGTCGCTTTGTCGACCCACTCCTGGACGCGTTGGGTCGACCCCGGATCGATCAATGCCGACACCCGCGTCTTCTCGTCACGCGGGTCTCCCGCGACGACCTCGCCGAGCCGCGCCAGCAACCGTTCGGTGAACTCCTGGGCCACCGCCTCGACCACCAGCACCCGCTGCACCGAGATGCACGCCTGCCCGGAGGCATAGAACCCGCCGCGCAGCACCGCGTCCACGGCCGCGTCGAGTTCGGCGTCTTCCGCGACGACCAGGGCGGCGTTGGACCCCAGCTCCAGCAACGTCTTCGTGGGCGCCGCGTCGCGCGCGATCCGGTGCCCGACCAACGCGGAGCCGGTGAACGACACCGCGCCGACGCGGCGGTCCGTGACCAGCGCCGATCCGACGCCCACGTCGCCGGTGACCAGCTGGACCATCGCGGGCAGGTCGGTCAGCTCGCGGACGAGATGGACCAACCACAACGTCGCCAGCGGCGTCTGCGGCGCGGGTTTCACCACGACCGGGCAACCGGCCGCGATGGCGGGCGCGATCTTGTGCGACGCCAGCAGCAGCGGATAGTTGAACCCGGCGATGCCGACGACCACACCGATCGGCTTGCGCTTCCAGAACCCGACGAGCCCGTCGCCGGACGGCAGCAGATCGAGCGGCACGGTCTCCCCGTGCAGCCGCGAGACCTCTTCGGCGGCGGCCTGCCAGGTGACGATCGTGCGGGCGACCTCGACCCGGCAGTCGATCAGCGGTTTGCCGGTCTCCAGCACCAAAAGCTGCTCGAATTCGGAGCGCCGGGCCGCCAAAGCAGCCGCGACGTCGTTCAGGAGCGAACGCCGGGTTCGCGACGGCAAGGCCGCGACCCGCTTGAACACCGCGACGGCCTCGTCGATCGCCCGCGTGGCCAGCTCCGGTGTCCCGACCGGCGCGCGGCCGATCTCACTCCCGTCATACGGGAACACGACCGGAGCGTCCATAGTGGACACCCAGCCGTCGCCGATCGGCAGTCCTTCCGGATACTCAGGCATCGTCCCCTCCCCGCAACCGCGCCAGCTCGGCCCGCAGATTCGGCGCGGCGGCCAGCAGTTCCCTGGTGTACTCGTGCTCTGGCGCGTCGTAGACCTGCTCGACGTCGCCCAGTTCGACGATCTCCCCGCGCCGCATCACCGCGACCCGGTCGCAGACATGCCGCACCACGCCGAGGTCGTGCGAGACGAAGATCAACGTCAGTGAGTACAGCTCGACCAGCGACGCGAGCAGGTCGAGGATCTGCTTCCGCACCGAGACGTCGAGCGCGCTGACCGGTTCGTCCGCGATCAGGACGCTCGGGTTCGGCGCGAGCGCCCGTGCGATCGAGATGCGTTGCCGCTGCCCGCCGGAGAACTGGTGCGGATAGCGCCCGGCGGCGTCTTCCGGCAGGCCGACGGCCTTCAGCAACTCGGAAACCCGCGCGGGATCCCGGCGCCCCAACGGCTCGGAGATGATGTCGCGCACCCGCATCCGCGGATCGAGCGAGCCCATCGGATCCTGGAAGACGATCTGCAGTTCCGACCGCAGGAAGCCGAGTTCGCGTTCGGGCAGGGTGTCGACGCGCTTGCCCTGGAACGAGACGCTGCCGGCCGTCGGCTTGTCGAGGGCGGCCAGCAGTCTGACCAAAGTGGACTTTCCCGAACCGGACTCGCCGACGATGCCGAAGCGCTGACCGGCCTCGACGTCGAACGAAACACCACGCAAAGCGTGCACATCGCGACGCTGGTAGCGGCGTTCCAGGTCTCGGACCTCGATCATCATCGGCTCGCCCCCAGATCCGAAGCAGCCAGGAGTTTCTTGGTGTACTCGTGCTTCGGCGCTGTCAGTACTTCGCGCGTAGTGCCGGACTCGACGATCTCGCCGTCCAGCATCACCAGCACCCGTTCGCAGACCGACGCCACGACGGCGAGGTCGTGCGTGATGAACAACAGCGCGCTCTCCCGCTCGCGGACGCCGTCGAGGATCAGCTCCAGGATCTGCGCCTGCACGGTGACGTCCAGCGCCGTCGTCGGCTCGTCGCAGATCAGCAGCTTCGGGCTGTTGGCCAGCGCGATCGCGAGGACGACACGTTGCCGCTGCCCGCCGGACAGCTGGTGCGGATAGGCGCGGAAAGTGCCCGGCAATCCGACGGACTCCAGCAAGGCCTCGGCCGCCGCGCGAGGATTCCCGCCGTCGCGGTGGATCCGAATCGGCTCCGCCACCTGCGCGCCGACGCGCATCGCCGGGTTCAGCGCGGTCATCGGCTCCTGGAACACCATCGACAATTCGTTGCCGCGCAGCCGCGAAAGTTCCTTCTCCGGCGCGCCGAGCAACTCGCGGCCGTCGAGTTTCACCGAGCCGGACGCGACGAGTTCTTCGGGCAGCAGTCCCATGATCGACAAGGCCGTCAACGACTTCCCGGAACCGGACTCGCCGATCAGCCCGACCCGCTCACCTCGCGCGACGTCGAAGGAGACGCCGCGAACCAGATCGCCGATCCCCAGGCCGTGTACTTCCAGCGTCATAGCCGCGCCGCCAATCGGGGGTCGAGTCGATCGCGGAGGCCGTCCCCGAGCAGGTTGAAGCCGAGGACCGCGATGGCGATCGCGACACCGGGCACGAGCGCGAGGCGCGGGTGCAGGGTCAGGAACACCTGCGATTCCTGCAGCATCCGGCCCCACGACGGGGTCGGCGGGCGCGTGCCGAAGCCGAGGAACGACAACGCCGCTTCCGCGAGCACGGCGATCGCGAACGACACGGACGCCTGCACGATCAGCAGTCCGGAGATGTTCGGCAGCACATGCCGGGCCGCGATGTTCGGCCGCGACCGGCCCGCCGAGCGCGCGGCCAGCACGAATTCGCTGCTCATCACCTGCAACGTCCCCGAGCGCGCGATCCGGGCGAACGACGGGATGGTCGCGATGCCGATCGCCACCATCGCGGTCAGTGTGTCCGCGCCGAACACCGCGCCGAACATGATCGCCAGCAGCAGCGCGGGGAACGCGAGTACGAGATCGTTGACCCGCATCACGAATTCGCCCAGCCAGCGCGACGACATCCCGGCGAGGATGCCCAGCGGTGTCCCGATCAACGCGGCGATGCCGACCGCGACCACGCCGACGTACAACGTCGTGCGGGCGCCGACCATGAGCTGGCTGAGCACGTCACGGCCGAAGCTGTCCGTGCCGAACAGGTGCGAGCCGCTGAACCCGTGCAGCCGGTCGGCCGCGTCGACCCGCACCGGGTCGAATGGTGTCCAGACAAAGGAAAGCAGCGCGGCGAGCACGATCAACGCGATCAGCACGGCGCCGATCACGAGGCTGCGATTGCGCATCAGGAACCTCGCAATCTCGGGTCGAGCACCGTGTAGAGGACGTCGACCACGAAGTTCACCAGCAGCACCCCGACCACCAGCACCAGCACGATCCCCTGCACGGACAGCAGATCGCGCGACGCCACCGAGTCGAGCAGCATGCTGCCCAGCCCCGGCAGGACGAACACGCGCTCGACCACGACCGCGCCGACCAGCAACGTCGCCAGTTGCAGACCGAGCACCGTCACCACCGGCACGGCGGCGTTGCGCAGTCCGTGCCGGAACAACGCCTGGAACGGCCGGAGTCCCTTGGAACGCGCTGTGCGCAGGTAGTCCTGTCCCAGCGTGTCGAGCACCGCGGAACGGACGTATCGAGTCAGCACGGCCCCCTGTACGAGTCCCAGCGACAAGGCGGGAAGGACGAGACCGCGGAGGAATTCGCCGGGATCCTGCACCGGCGGCGTCCAGCCACCGGAAGGCAGCCACCGCAACTGCACGGCGAAGATCTGCACCAGGATGATGCCCGCGAGGAAGGCGGGGATCGCGACGCCGATCTGCGAGAGCCCGGAAACCGCGGTCCCGTCGGCCTTCCGGTGCCGCACCGCGGCGAACGTGCCCGCCGGGACGGCGATCAGCAGCGCCACCAGCATTCCGGCGCCGACCAGCCACAACGTCACGCCGAGCCGGTCGGCCAGCGCCGGCCCGATCTCCTCGCGGGTGACGTACGAGCGGCCGAAGTCGCCTTGCAGGACACCGCCGATCCAGTCGAAGTACTGCGTCACCAACGGCCTGTCGATGCCGAATTCGGCACGGGTCTTCGCGACCAGCTCCGGGGTCGCGTTGACGCCGAGCGCGACCTGCGCCGGATCGCCCGGCAGCACGGCCATGAACAGGAACACCACGATGGACGCGACCAGCACACTGGCCACGAGGATCGCCAAGCGGCGAAGGACCCTGACCGTCATCGCGGCGCCAATCCCGTGAGATCGAAGGACTCGCTGACCTGGTTGCGCACGAAGCCGGTCACCTTGTTCTTCGCCACGATCACGTTGGGGAACAGGAAGAGCCAGTCCGCGGCGGCGTCCTCGGACAACTGCCGGGCCACCTTCCGCATCGCTTCGATCTGCTCCTGGGGCGTCCCGCTGTCCGCCTTCGCCAGGTTTTGCTGGACGGGCTTGCTGTCGTAACCCCAGTAGTACTTCGGCCTGCCGAAGGTGACGATGTCGCGCGCTTCGACGTGCTGGATGATCGAGAGGTCGTAGTCGTGGTCGGTGAAGACCTGCTTGAGCCATACCGCCGGGAAGTCCAGCGGCTCGATCGTCACCGTGACCCCCACATCCGCCAGCTGCGACGCCACCACCTGCGCGGCCGAGACCGCGTACGGCAGGTTCGGGATCCTCAGCCGCAGCGGCGGAATCGGCCGTCCGACTTCGGCGAGCAGTGCTTTCGCTTTCGCGGGATCGAACGGGTACGCGTTCGAGAGATCCTCATACCAAGGGTCCGTCGGCGGGACCATACTGCCGATGAGCGTGCCGCGTCCGGCCCAAGCGGTGTCCAGCAAGGCCTTCCGGTCGATCGCGGAGGACAACGCGCGCCGCACGCGGACGTCGTTCAGCGGCGGGCGGGCGTTGTTGAACGCGAGCGTGACCTCGCTGTTGGTCGTGCCTTCGACGACGGTGAAGCGGTCGTCGCTCTGGAACTGCGGGATCGAATCGGGCACGGTGATCGCGGAGATGACGTCGATCCCGTTGCTGAGCAAGGCGTTGTTGAGTGCCGTCGGATCCTTGATGTACTTGAGCACCACCGTCGAGTACGCCGGTTTCCGGCCCCAGTACGCGGGATTCTCCTTGAGCACGATGGAATCGCCGCGCCTTCGCGAGGACACCGTGTACGGCCCGGTGCCGACCGGTTTGTTGGCCAGATCCGCGACACCGGTGGGACTGAACATCGCGCCGAGACGGCTGGTCAGGCTGAAGAGCCAGCCGTTGCTGGGCTTCGTGAGCACGACCCGCGCATGATCGGGCGCCACGACGTCGACCCGGTCGACGACGTCCATTGTGGACTTGATCGACACGGTCCAGTCGGCTTTGACCCGCATCAGCGAGAATTTGACGTCCTCGGCGGTGAACGGCGCGCCGTTGCTGAACTTCGCGTCTTTGCGCAGCTTGAAGTCGTAGGTCTTGCCGTCGGGGGAAACCGTCCACGATTCGGCCAGCAACGGCACGATCTTCGCGTCCGCGTCGAGTTTCACCAGGCCCTCGTAGACGTTGTAGAGCAAGGCCTGCGGGATGGCGGCGCCGTCGGTGCGGGTGAAGTCGAAGTTCGCGGGTTCCGCCGTGTACCCGACCGCGAGCGTGCCCGGATCCTTGGCGACGGTGGCACTCGAACCGGCCGAGCAGCCGGACGTCACCAGCAGCAGGGCGAGCGCCGCCGCGTGGATCCGGGCTTTCATCCTGCCCCCTGGCCGGTAGACTGGTCTGACCAGTAAACCAGACGAGACGGCAGGGTCAAGATGGAATTCGAGCCGGTCTCCCCTGTCCGCGCGTACCAACGGGTCGTCGAGCAGATCGAGGAAGCCGTCTTCAGCGGCCGGATCAAACCCGGCGACCGGCTCCCGAGCGAACGCGAGCTGATGGTCCAGTTCGACGTCGGCCGCTCGACGGTGCGGGAAGCGCTCCGAGTGCTGCAGGCGGCGGAAATGATCCGCTCGCGGCCCGGCGACCCGCGCGGCCCCGAGGTCCTGGCCGCCTCACCCGCCGCGCTGCACCGGTCCATGCACCGGCTGGCGCGCGCCGACCACATCGGTCTCTCCGAACTGCTGCAGTTCCGCATGGTGCTCGACGGTTCCGCACATCTGCTCGCCGCGCAGCTCAGGACCGAAGACCATCTCACCGAACTGGACACCGCGCTGGAAGCGATGCGCGCCGGGGTTTCGGAGGGTTTCGCCGAATTCAGCCGCGCGGACGTCGCGTTCCACGAGGCCATCGCCCGTGCGACGGGCAATCCGCTGCTGGTGATCAGCGGCGAGGTCGTCCGCGGCGTCGTACTCGAACTCATCGAGGACAAACTGGAGCACGCCGACGACCGGACGGCGTTGATGCGCAACTGGCTCACGCATCACGAAGAGGTACTGGGGGCGATCCGGGACTCGGACGGCGAGCGCGCCTCACGGCTGGCGAAGCAGGCGCTGTACGACAACTACGCCGAGTACGTCCCCGAAGAACGACGTCGTCTCTTACAGCCACTGCTTTCGTAACACTCCGTCGCGCCGGGCCGACTCACTTCTACACTCGCTCAAGTGGGGGATGCCATGGAGCCTTCGACAGCCCGGCAGGGTGTCGGCCTCGCGCTGTCCGGCGGCGGCTATCGCGCGATGCTCTTCCACACCGGCGCCCTGTGGCGGCTCAACGAACTCGGCTGGCTGTCGAAGATCTCGACGTTCTCCAGTGTCTCCGGCGGTTCGATCGCGGCCGGGATCCTCGCGCACGCGTGGTCGGAGCTGGACTTCCGGAACGGCGTCGCGAACAACTTCCACGATGAGGTCGTCGAGCCGGTCCGCAACCTGGCGCGCACGCGGCTCGACATCCCGGTCACCTTGCGCGCCATGGCCATCCCGTGGCGAAGCGCCGGCGAGGAACTCGCGCGGGTGTACGCGAAACACCTGTTCGGCGACTGCTGCCTCAGGGATCTGGACCCGGCGGGACCACAGTTCGTCTTCACCGCGACCAACCTGCAGGACGGCGCGCTGTGGTGGTTCTTCCGGCAGGACGGCCCGCACGGGAACATCCCGCTCGCGACCGCGGTGGCCGCGTCGTCGGCGTTCCCGCCGATGCTCTCGCCGGTGGTCATCCACGATCCGCTTTCGGCCAAGGCGCGTAAGAAGATCGTGTTGAGCGACGCCGGCGTCTACGACAACCTCGGCCTCGACCCCGTCGAAGGACAATGCGCGACGGTGCTGGTCAGCGACGCCGGTAAGCGGATGAAAATCAAGCAGAGGGTCAACCGCGACTGGGGGCGGCAGCTGCTGCGGGTCCTCGACGTCATCGACAACCAGGTCCGCGAGCTGCGGCGCGGTGCCCTGCTGAAGTCCTATGTGGAGAAGGAATTCGCGGGCGGCTACTGGGGAACCTACGTCGATCTGGAGAACTTCGAGCTGGCGGATTCGCTGGCGGCGCCGGTCGACCTCACGCACAAGCTGGCGGAAACGCCCACCCGGCTGACGAAGCTGCCGGAAGTGCTCCAGGAGCGGTTGATCAACTGGGGTTACGCGGCTTGTGACGCGGGGATGCGGCGGTGGGTCGAGCGCGAGGCGGCGGCTCCGGCGGGTTTCCCGTTCCCGAAGTCGGGCGTCGGCTGAGCGTCCCCCAATGCAATGAAAGGTCCTTTCCTTGCAAATTTTGCAAGGAAAGGACCTTTCATGGCGCGCTTGTGGTCAGGCGACCAGGTTCGCGTAGACGATGATGTTGTCCTTGTAGCTGTGCTCTTCCTTGTCGAAGACACCGCCACAGGTGATCACCCGAAGCTGCGGTTTGTCCGTGTTGCCGTAGACCGCGTCCTCGGGGAACTGGTCCTTGGGAACCTGGTCCTTCTTCTCGACCACGAACTTCAGGACCTTGCCGTCACTGCGGTCGACGAGGATCTCGTCGCCGGGGTTGACGTCCTTGAGCTTGTAGAAGACGCCCGGCTGCTTGTTGCCGTCGACGTGCCCGAGCAGGATCGCCGGGCCGACGTCGCCGGGCACCGGGGAAAGCCGGTACCAGGCGGCCTGCATCGGGTTCTTCGCCGACGGGACGGACATCTTGCCGTCCTTGCCGATCGCGACCGTGACCAGACTCGATTCCGCGCCGATCTTGGGAATCTTCACGTTCGTCGGGCGAACGCCGTTGAACGGCTTGACGACCGGCGGAGCCGATTCCGACGGCGCCGCCTGCGCGGCGGGCGGGGCGGGTTCGTCGGTGCCGCAGCCCGTCAGCGCGAGTGAAAGGACAAGGGCGGCCGCGACCAGGCGGCCGCCCTGCGTCAGGAGCTTCATCCGATCAGGCCGCGGTGGCGCCGAAACCGGTCTCGATGCCGCCCTTGGGCTTCAGCTTGACCTGCTTCTTCGGCTTGACACCCGGCGCGGTCGAGCCGCCGCCGACCGTCGCCTCGATCTCGATGTCACCCTTGCCCGGCTTGCCGTCGCAGGTCCAGGTGAAGGTGCTCGAGCTGCCCTTGAAGCCGGGCTTCGCCTCGATCATGTAGATCCACAGGTAGGCCTCGCCGCCGTCCTGGAACGTCTCGACGATGTTGTAGTCCGGCGCGGTGACGTCGGTCGGCTCCGAACCGCAGAAGATCGCCAGCGCACCCTCGGTGCCCTCGACGTACCCGGCGCCGACGTTCAGCACGGGCTTCGGCGGGGTGGTGGAGGTCGGCTTCTCCGAGGTGGAGGTCGGCGAGGGCGAGCCGGAAGTCGGCTTGCCGCTGGTCGAGGTCGGCGTCGGCTGCTGCGACGACGAACCCGGAGTGCTCGTCTCGGGCGGAGCCGTGGTCACCGGGCCACCCGTGTAGGTCGGCCCCGCCGGAGCGGAGGACGTCGTCTCGGGCGGAGCCTCGGGGGACGAGGTCGTGGTCTCGGTCTGCGCCATCGCGACCGGCGTCACGGCCAGCGAGATGAGGGCGCCGGCCAGCACCGCGCCCGCGACGCGGCCCAACGTCTTCTTCAAAGTGATCTCCCAGTGGAAAAGCATCGCAACGCACGGTGACCCCCACCATGCGACCACCCGGGGGGATTCCCACGTTCGGGTGACAGCGCGATCCTGCCGTAAAAAAGCGGGCGGACTGTAGCGAATAGACAGTGACAAGACCCACTGGGAAAACCGGTAACGCTGGGCTGCCCCTGCTCGATACAAGGGGCCGAAGTCGGCTCAACAGAGGGAATTCCTCGCGGCGCCGAAGGAATATTAACACCCGGATGGCCGGAACGGCGGTGCTCCGGAAGCAATCTTTCCGCTTCCTTCGAACAGCACGAAAACTCCCGTTTTCATGGCCGAAGCCGTGTCTCACCGTGATTACCCAAGCTTCGTTACCCGCTGGTTCACTCTTTCGGAGGGCCTGCTGGTGAAAAAGTGGCCGACCGACGGCGAAAACCGGTTCCCGGCAACTTGAAGGTCACGATCAGGACACCAGTGCCGAGGCCAGATCCGTCCAGAGATCTTCCGGATCTTCGAGCCCGACGCTGAACCGGACGAGTCCGGCGGGGACGTGGGCGTCACCCGCGAGCCACGCCCGCCGTTCGACCAGGCTCTCGACGCCGCCGAGACTGGTGGCGGCGCGGATCAGCCGCAGCGAGCCGATGACCTTGTCCGCGGTCTGGGCGTCCGGGAGCTCGAAGGCGATCATCGTGCCGGAGCCGGGATAACGCACCCGGGTGATGGCGGGGTGGTCGACCAGCCGCGCGGCCAGGAGCGCGGCCGTGCGGGTCTGCTCGGCCAGCCGGACCGGCAGCGTCCGCAGTCCGCGCAGGGCCAGCCAGGCTTCGAGCGCTCCCGGGGTCGCCCCCATCCTGGTGCGCGCGTCGCGCAGGTCCTTGGCGACGGCTTCGTCGGCCGCGATCGTCAGTCCGAGCAGGAGATCGCTGTGCCCGCCGATGAGTTTCGTCGCGCTGTGCACGACGATGTCCGCGCCGAGGTCCAGTGGCCGCTGCCCGAGCGGGGTGGCGAAGGTGTTGTCGACGGTGACCAACCCGTTCGCGGCGGCGGCGATCGTCTCGATGTCGATGACGTCGAGCGTCGGATTGGTCGGCGATTCGAGCCAGAGCAGGTCGGCGTCCGCGGCCGCGACCCACGCGTCCGTGTCGTCCGGGGCGATCTCGGTGACCACCAGGCGGCCGGTGCGCTGGGCGTGCGCGAGCAGTCCACGGGACCCGGCGTAGGAGAACGTCGGCACGCAGACCTTCGCGCCGACGGGCAGCGTGTCGACGACAGCGCTGAGCGTCGCGATCCCCGAGGCGAACGCGGTGGCGTGCCCGCCTTCGAGCGCGCCGATCGCGGCTTCGAGCGCCTCCCAGGTCGGCGTGCCGTCCTCGCGTGAATACGCGCGGTCGGCGCCGGCGTCGAAGGTGCTCGCCGCGACGATCGGCACGTTCAGCGGTTCGCCAGGGCCCTCCGGACGTCCGGCGGCGACGGCGAGGGTGCGGGGTGACCAAGCGTTCGTGTCCACCCCGCCACCGTAAACCGTTCCCGCGCTAGTGGGCGTACACCTCGAACTCGTACAGGGAGTAGCCGTACTTCGTGCCGCGCTGGACACCGGCCATCCGGACATAACGGCCGTCCACCGCTTCGAAGGCGACGTTGTCCTGCCCGCCGTCCCCGTCCACTATGGACGCCACGTCGCGCCAGTTCGTCCCGTCCGATGAGACCTGCACCTTGTACGCCTTGCCGTACGCGGATTCCCACCGCAGGACCACCCGGGACACGCGCTGCACCGAGCCGAGGTCGACGGTGATCGACTGGTTGTCGCTCCAGTCGCTCGCCCAGCGCGTCGACAGGTCGACGTCGATCGCCTTGGACGGCGGCGAGTCGAACCAACCGGTCTCGTGGCTGCTGGCGCTCGCCGACCGGCCGGTGGCGAGGTTGGCGATGTTGTCGCCGCGCTTCGCCGGGAACTCCACGACCTGCTGGAAGGTCGGCCGGTTCTGGGTGCTGATCTTGTCCTGGGTGATCCCGCCGAGCGCGCGGTGGACGATCGTGTCGGCGCACCACTGGTCGCCCGCGGCACAGTCGCCGTCACCGGGGTAGACGGTGTTGGCAGGCTGCGCGGCGGCCTGCGTCAGCGAGTCGAGCAGCACCTGACGGCAGGCGTTGACGTCACCGCCACCACAGAACTTCGCGCCGAGCGGACCGGCGACGTTCTGGCCGAGCACCGAACGGATGTCCTTGTGCACGTAGCCCCACCAGCCCGCCTGGTACGACGAACCGGCGTGGGGCTGGCCGACGTGCTTCCCGGGAACCTCGTTCTGCCAGCCGGACGGCGACTCGTTGATCTTCAGCACACCCACCATGGCGGCGTAGGCGGCGTCACCCATGCCGGGTTTGAACTGGGCGTTGACCAGCAGCGGCCACCAGGCGTCCATGATGCGGATCGCGTCTGCGTTGGCGTAGGCCTTGCTGCCGGGCGAAGTCTCCGAACGCAGACCACCCGCGGCGAGCCAGGTCTTCAGCTTCGCCACCGCGTCCGCGGCCGGACCGGTCACCGGTGCCTTGTCGATCACCTTGAACAGTTCCGGCAGCACCTTCTCCGCGCGAAGGTCGGCCAGGGCCGCCTCCTCCATGGCCTGCGTGAGGTTCACGCGCGTCACCCTGGTGCCGCTGGAGATCAGCTTCTTGACCCGCGCGTCGATCAGATCACCGCGGTGCACGGAACTCTTGTCCGCGCCACTGGCCGCGTAGCCGTTGGCCTGCGCGTTGTTCCAGCTGATGTAGTAGTCCTGGTTGACCGACTGCGGATGCTGCGACGACGGCGTGTAGTTCGCGAGGTTGCCTTCGGGGTTCCAGCCCTGCCAGTCGAATCCGGCGTCGGCCTTCACCGGCATGGCCGGGTCGACGTTCGGATTGCGGACCGGGTTCGAGCCGGAGTTGAAGTAGGCCACGTCACGGGAGTCGGCGTAGAACCAGTTGTAGGTCTGGTTGACGTCGACCGCGGCGGCCTGGAAGTCCTGCGCGGATTTGATCGCGTCCGGATCGTTGAACTTCTGGAAGCCGATGATCGTGTCGATCTCGTGTTGGAAGGTCGAGCGCAGCGACGCGTACGCGACCGGTTTGCCGCCGACCAGCGCCCGGCTCGTCACCGGACCGTACTTCGTGCGGAAGCTGCGCAGGGTGTACGAACCCTCTGCCGTGCCGTCGGCGACGGTGGGCTTCCAGGCGTTCTTGCGCTCGACGATCTCGAACGGCAGGCACTGACCGCGGAAGCGGTAGAAGTTGGAGTTCTTCGTCGGCGCGGAACCGTTCTGCTCGCAGAGTTCCACGGCGTAGGTGTCGATGATGTCCTGCGACGCCGAGGTCGCGCTCCACGAGTAGTCCTTGCCGCGGCCGAGCAGCACGTACATGCTGATGCCCGCGAAGGAGGCACCGCGGGCGCTGATGCCGGGGCCCTGGAGTTCCTGCAGCATCAGCAATTGCGGGGCGAAGTAGCCGGCCTGCGGGCCGAAGACCGCGACCGGGTGACCGCTCGCGGTCTTGGCGCCGGAGACCACCAGCGCGTTGGACATGCCGTGCTTCTCGGACAGCATGTTGCCGGGCAGGACGCCGTCGTCGAAGATGCCGCGGACGGCCTTCTGGTCGTCCGGCGCGGGAACCTCCACCTTGGCCGGGGTCGCCGTCCCGGCGGAACCGGTCGGGTCGAAGACCAGTTGCTGCCCGGAAACCGTGCCCTTGTCCGGCATCGCGGCGCCCTGCGGGTTCGCCGGGGCCTTGCCGTAGTCGAAGGTCTGTCCATTGTGGAGGGTTTTGACGGTCTCGGGGTCGTCTTCGGACCGAAGGCTCTTCCAGACCTTGTCGCCCTGTTCGAGGCCGTACTTCTCCTGCATCGCCATCTTCGCGATGGCGTTCTGCACCTCACCGCCACCGCCGGCGCCGAACTGCGCGCCGACCACCGCGGCGAGCACGACGAGGTCGGTCAGCTTGAACGGCTCGATGGTCCCGGCGTTGGTGATCGAGTCGATGTGCCCGGTGAGGACGTACTCGCCGGGAAAGTAGCGGCCGCTGTGCGCGTCGGAGATGTATTTGTTGATGCCCTGGACGTAGGCCTCGGCGTCGGCCTTGCCCTGCGCGCCACGCGGACCGCTCGCCGCGGCGCGGTCGATCTGCGCCTGCAGTTCCTGTTCGGTGTAGGGCGCCGACGCGAAGAAGCTCTGCTCGAGTTCGCGGTTCCCCTGCGCGCCCCCGGCGTACGAGGTCAGCTGGCCGCGGCCGACACGGCGCATGATGTCCATCAGCCACAGGCGATCCTGCCCGGCGGCGTATCCGGCGCCGTACATCGTGCCCGGCCGCGTCGTGCCGACGATCCGGGGGACGCCGGTCGCCTTGTCACGGGTGATCGTCACGTCCGATCGCGGTTGGATCGTGCTCTCGACCTGCCCGGACTGGACGCCGAACGAGGCGTCGTTGAAGAACTGGTTGATCTTGTCCGTGGTCAGTGTCTTGTAGCCGTCGGCGAGCGAGGCGTACTTCCCGAGCTGGTCGGCGGAATGCGCCGGACGGGTGCCGAAGGCCTTGTGCGCCAAGATCTCGGCGAGGGTGGCGTTCCCCTTGGTGCCGGGCGGCAGGATGTCGGCGCACTGACCACCGCAGTAGTCGTCGAGCGCGGCCGCCACCACCGAGTTCTGGGATTCGGCCGCGTTCGCCTGCGGTGCCGGGACGGTCCCCGTCACCAGGGTCAGGCCCGCCAGCGTAGTCAGGATCCGTATGCCTCGTCGCATGAAAGACCTCCGTCGTCGGAGCGTGACGAGGCGCACACTACCGACGGGTATCGAATTTTGTGAAGAGTTTTCGCATTCTTGCCACCGTTCGGCGGAACAACTCGGCCTGCGAACCCCGGACCTGCGTAGGTAGGTTGTGGGCATGCCTTTGGAAAAGCCCCAGATCGACCGCCCGGAGGGCGCCGCGCCCGCCGACCTGGAGACCACCGACATCACCGTTGGCGACGGCCAGGAGGCCAAGACCGGTGACACCGTCTCCGTGCACTACGTCGGCGTCTCGCACTCGACCGGCGCCGAGTTCGACGCGTCCTGGAACCGCGGCGAACCGCTTCGCTTCGGTCTCGGCCGCGGCCAGGTCATCCCCGGCTGGGACCAGGGTGTCGCCGGGATGAAGGTCGGCGGCCGCCGCAAGCTCGTCATCCCGCCGCATCTGGCCTACGGCGACCGTGGCGCCGGCGGCGTCATCAAGCCGAACGAGACCCTGATCTTCGTGGTCGACCTGGTCAGCGTGAACTGACCCGTTTCACCGAAAGATGGACCCGGCGAGCTTCACCCGCCAGGTCCATCTTTCTTATCAGCCTCAAAAGCCTCAGCAACCCCTTTGACCTCGTTAAACCCAACGGCGTGTCGTGGTCGCCCGCGATCGAGGGGATCCCACATCCTGATTGACCGGGACCTGGGAGGGCGCGATGGCAGATCTTCGACACAAGACTTCATTCGGCGGCCGTCTCCTGGCCTATGCGGACGAGACCTCCATGGCGGTCGCTCATCCGATCACCGGCTCCGACGTGAACAGCGGCATGGTCATCGCCAAGGCACATGCGCCCGCCGAGGTTCGTCGACTGCGTGAACTGGGCTATGCCAACCCCCTGGTCGTGGATGTCTGCGCATGGAAGAAAGAGGTCGCCACGGTTTCTTCTCCGATGGATCTTCCAGCAGGAGAAGGGCTGTTCCCCATCACGCTGGAGGACTGGAGCGAAGGAGTGCTCTCGTCAGGCGCTTCCAACGTCTTGTCTCCGTCGAAGTTCGTCTCCGCCTCGGATTGGCCGGCCCTGAAGGCTGTTATCGCCATGGGCGACGCCGTCGACGTGCCCGGCTTTGTCACTCTCGTAGCCACCGACGCGGCAATGCTGGACGAGAGTAACTTTTACAAATTTCTTGCGTCGCTTTGCGAAGCTCGGCGTCCTCTCGCAGTGGTTTTCGCGGCATCGAAGACACCTCTCAGTGTGAAACGCCGAATGAAGTCAGTGCGGAAGATCGTCGATACCCTGCCGTCCGCTCTTCTGCTCGGCGTTGACGCCCTCGCCGGGCTGGATGCCGTCGCGCGAGGCGGAGCCGCGGCGATCGGTGTGACCGGTGGGCTGCGCAGGCCGCAACGACCGACCGACAGCGGGGGTGGCGGGTTCGCCGCGGGCGGACTACCAGGCCTTCTCCTTCGAGATCTCTGGGAACAGCGAAGCCCGCAGACCTACGCGGACTGGTATGCCAACAAACCGTCACCCCGCTGCGATCTTTGCGGCGGTCGGGCCTTGGACGTATTCAGCAACAGCAACGAAGAAAAGCATCGAATCCTCCTGCATAACCTGCACACATGGATGCGAGTTTTCTCGGAGATGCGAGACCTGGACGCCGCAGCTCGAATCGCATGGCTTTCCGAAGAACGCCGCAACGGCTTGATCGCGCATGCCTCTCTGCGTCCTGCGCAGGTCGCTAGAGAAGCTGATCCGCTGTTGCAGCAGTTAGTCGCCCTGGACGACCCATACTTCCGGATTCCGGCTCCGACAAACGGTCGGCCTTGAGCCAAGCGCCGTACGCGCGTTCCATGAATCGCCAACCCGCAGCCTTGGCATAACCAGGCTTCCAGGACTCCGCCGCGACCAACTGCTCACTGTCGCCCACCGTGCCCACGCGAACACCGATACCCAGCAGGTCGGCCTCCCAGAGAAGCCTGTCCACGTCGCGGGGATAGGCGGGCAACAGCAGGATTCGACGCGCGAAAGGCTCGAATGCCGCGGCTCGGCGAATGCCAGAGCGCCACTGGGTCGCACGGATCACCACAAGCCGAACCTCAGCCACCGGCCGAATCACTCGCAGAAAACCCTGGGGCGTCTGAGTCGCGACGCCAGGGATCCTGACCACTTTCTCGTCTTCGGCCGACAAGCAGGCATCTGCGACCGGTAGTGCGAATGGCAGACAAAGCAACCGGTCCAGTGTCCACAGGTCGGTCACAGCCCTGAGCCCATGGGCTTGACGTCGTCGATGCTCGTCGAGATCGACCTGGAGTACGGCGTCACCACGCCCTCCGCTGACCGCCGCGCCGCCTTCGACATACGCGCAGCCCTCGACTCGCAGGGCATCGGCCGCAGACGAATCGAACGGTTCCATTGACTTAGTTTGACATGGTTTGGCCCAGTTGAGCGCGTACTATCCCCTCCAAGTAGGCCAAATTTTGTGCAACTGGTCGGGGGTGAGCATGAGCACATCCGAGGACCAGAGGCTGTTCACGACGCCTGAGATCGCTCGGCGAGCAGGGGTCTCACCCCAGACCATCCGCAACTGGACGGAGAGGGATCCTCCGCTCGAGACGGTTCGAACTCCCGACGGCAGCACGCGGCACACCTGGGCTCTTCTGATCGAGTTTTGCGAAAGGAACCCTGGCCTGCAGAAGGCTGCTGACGTACTGCGGCGTGCGGGGGCACGAGCGAACACCCCTCCGACCTCACAGGAACCGCCGGCTTCTGCAGCTGTACAACTCGAATCGCTGAAGTCCCTGGCCCGCGACCTACGCACAGCCGCGCAGACGAATCTGGAAGCAGTCCGAACAGCGGCTCGGCTCGCGGAAGAGACCGCGCGCGCCCATAGAGAGCAACTCGACCAGCTCGCCATGACGTTCGCCGCCTACGACAGCGCGCTCAGCCAGCTCACCGCCCCAGAGACGATGCACGACTGACGCCGCTGACACGGCCTTCTTGGACTTTGTTGCGTCTTTGTCTAACCGACCCCAACCGCCCCCACCCCGCCAACCGCCGCTTCACGCACCGTGGGGGTCCGGGGGGCTCGGCCCCCCGGGAGCTGACGAGCGACGCCAAACGCGAAGAAGGCCCCGACGCGGAGCGAAGGGGCCTTCAAACAAGAGTGGGCGAGGAGGGAGTTGAACCCTCACGTCCTTTCGGACACACGGACCTGAACCGTGCGCGTCTGCCATTCCGCCACTCGCCCGAGTGCTTCGTTCTCTGACAGCCCGCAAAGCGTAGCAGGCTGATTTCACGGGTTTCACCGGGGGCCGTGTCCGACTGGCCGTACCCGGATAGGATCGACGGGGAAGCACACGTGTGAGGAGGTTGCCCGGTGGGCCGCGTTGAGCGCTTTGATAGGCGGCTCGAGAACCTCGTGGGCAATACCTTCGCGCGCATGTTCGGTGGCAACGTCGTCACGCAGGAAGTGGCGGTGGCGCTTGAGCGCGAGAGCGAGGAGAACGTTCGTGAGCTGGCCGGTGGTCGACAGCTCGCCCCGAATCACTATGTCGTGTCGTTGGGGCAGGCTGATCACGAGCGCATGGCCGGAGACGAGCTTCGGGTCACGTCGGTGTTGGCGGGGGCGGTCAAGGAACATCTCGCCGAGCACGGTTGGGACACCTATGGTGACGTCGTAGTTTCGCTCGAGCGCAATGAGGCGCTGCATACTGGACAGTTCAAGACCCGTTCGTCCGTCGATCCCGACGTCAAGCCCCACGGCGCCGAAGGTTCGTCACGGTCGGCACGACCCAGCAACGCAGGAGACCCAGCAATGAGCCAGCCCCCCGGCTACGGCCAATACGACCAGGGTGACCCGTACGGCCAGCAGGGCCAGTACGGCTACGGACAGCAGGCTGGCCAGCAGCAGCCCGGGTACGACCAGGGTTATGGCGCTCAGCAGGGCGGCTACGACCAGGGTTACGGCGGCGCCCAGCAGCCCGGCTACGACCAGTACGGCGGCCAGCCGCAGCAGCCTGGCTACGACCAGGGCTATGGCGGCGCCCAGCAGCCCGGCTACGACCAGTACGGCCAGCCGCAGCAAGGCGGGTACGACCAGGGTTACGGCGGCGCTCAGCAGCCCGGGTACGACCAGTACGGCGGCCAGCAGCAACAGCCCGGCTACGACCAGGGTTACGCCGGTGGGGCTCAGCAGCCCGGCTACGACCAGTACGGTCAGCCGCAGCAGGGCGGGTACGACCAGTACGGCGGCGCCCAGCAGGCGTACGGCCAGCCCGCCGCGGATCCGTATGCGCAGGGTGGCGGCTATGGCGGTCAGCCGGCGGCGGCCCGTCAGCTCGCCGCGAGTCTTCAGCTGGACGACGGCTCGAACCGTTCGTACTCGCTGAAGCAGGGCGGGAACGTCGTGGGGCGTGGCCAGGACGCCGACTTCCGGCTGCCGGACACCGGGGTCTCCCGTCGTCATCTGGAGATCACCTGGGACGGGCAGAGCGCGACGCTCGCGGACATCGGTTCGACGAACGGCACGACCGTCAACGGCACCCCGGTGCAGACCTGGCAGCTCGCCGACGGCGACGTGATCCGCGTCGGCCACTCGTCTCTCGTGTTCCGTACGCAGGGCTGACCGGCGGCGTCTGGAGGGGGTACCGCAGAATTGCGGTGCGGGACCTGCGGTGGATCGGCACTTCAGGTCGTATGCGGAGAGCAAGGCTGTGCGGAGCCGACCATCCCGGACGGCCCGGTCTCTCCGCGGCGTACAGGAGAAGCGGGAGCGGACACAACAAGTGCCAGAGCTGGTCGTTCAACTCACCAGAGTGGGCTTTCTCGTGCTGCTCTGGCTCTTCGTGTTCGCCGCGTTGCGCGTCGTCCGGTCGGATCTGTACGCGGCTTCCGGGCTGCGGGTCGCCGTTCCGACGTTCGGTCGCAAGAAGAAGGAAAACAAGAAGCCGCGCGGCGGAAAGTCGCCACAGCAGCTGCTCGTGACCCATGGTGCGCTGGCAGGCACCAGGATCGCCTTGGACGGCAGGCCGATCCTGATCGGCCGTGCCGACGACTCGACCCTGGTGCTGGACGACGACTACGCGTCGACCCGGCACGCCCGGATCGCCCTGCGCGGGGAGGATTGGTACGTGGAAGATCTGGGCTCGACGAACGGCACGTACCTCGACCGGGCTAAGGTCACGGCACCCCTCCGGGTCCCGCTCGGAGTCCCCATCCGGATCGGCAAAACGGTGATCGAGCTTCGCCCATGACTCTCGTCCTCCGCTACGCGGCTCGCAGCGACCGGGGCCTGGTGCGTTCCAGCAACCAGGACTCCGTGTACGCCGGACCCCGCCTGCTCGCCCTCGCCGACGGTATGGGCGGCCACGCCGCCGGTGAAGTGGCCAGCAAGGTCGTCATCGCCTCCCTCGCCCCGCTCGACGACGACGATCCCAGTGACGATCTCCTCGCCCAACTGCGCGAAGCCGTCCAGAACGGCAACGCCGCCATCGCCGAACTAGTCCAGCAGGACCCGGACCTCGACGGGATGGGCACCACCCTGACCGCCGTGCTGTTCGCCGGTTCGCGGATGGGTGTCGTGCACGTCGGCGACTCGCGGGCGTATCTGATGCGCGGTGGGCAGTTCTCGCAGATCACCCGAGACGACAGCTTCGTCAACGAACTTCTCGAACAGGGCCGGATCACGCCGGAAGAGGCCGCGGTACACCCGCAGCGGTCGCTGCTGCTGAAGGCGCTCACCGGCCATGAGGTCGAGCCGAGCCTGACAGTGCGCGAGGCCCGCGCCGGTGATCGCTACCTGATCTGCTCGGACGGTCTGTCCGGCATGGTCAGCGACGAGACCCTCGCCGAGGCGATCCAGATCCCGGATCCCCAGGCCTGCGCGGACCGGATGATCGAGCTGGCGCTCAAGGGCGGCGGCACGGACAACGTCACGGTCATCATCGCCGACGTGGTCGACGTCGACTTCGGTGAAGACGCGCCCATCGTGGGCGGCGCCGCCGGGGACGGCAGCGACGAGTTCCACCAGGGCGACTCCCCCGCCGCCCGCGCCAGGGCACTGACGCAGCCCGCGCCGCAGCCGCGGCCCGAGGTCCAGCCACCACAGGAGGACCCGAAGGTCAAGCGCCGGAGGCGATTTCGCTGGCTGGCGGGAGCGGTGGTCGTCCTGATCGTGCTGGCCGCGGCGGCGATCGCCACGCGGTATTTCGTGCTGAGCCAGTACTACGTCGGCGAGGGTCCCGGCGAGGAGGTCGTGATCTACCGCGGCGTCCCCGGCAGCATCCTCGGCATCGATCTGCACGCCTATGAGCAGGGCTCCTGCCCTCCTGGCGGTCTGTGCACCGACAAACTGCTGGTGCCCGCGCTGCAGGAGGACGCGCGTATCGCGGTGAAGAACGGCGTCAAGAAGGACAACCTCGACGACGCCCGCAAGTACATCGACGACTTCCTGCGGCCGCACAAGCAGCTGGCCGACTGCAAACCGAACACGAGCTCGACTTCCGCGCCGCCTACCGAGTCTTCGCCGGCACCACCGGTGTCGTCGTCGGCGGCTCCCCCTTCTACCCCCGCCTCGCCGAGCTCGGCGAATCAGCCAGCGGGGAGGGACTGCTCGACGCCGGCCACGGCAGCACCAGGGGGCGGTAACTGATGAGCACGCCGCTCGCCGACCCGGCTTCGGCCCAGTTCGCCACGAACCCTCCGCGCGAGCTGCCCAAGCGGCGCGGGACCGAACTCGTTCTCCTGGCGTTCGCGACGTTCATCGTGACCCTCGCGCTCGTGCTGGTGGAGGCGAACCAGGAGCAGGAACTCACCAGCTCGATCATCTGGCTGGGGCTGTCCTATCTCGGGGTGCTGACGGCGGCGCATCTGGCGGTCCGCCGCTGGGCGCCATACGCGGACCCGGTGATCCTGCCGTGCGTCGCGCTCCTGAACGGGCTCGGCCTGGTGATGATCCACCGGATCGACCTGGCGCTCGCGGAACGGGCGATCCAGCAGGGCAAGGAGTACACGCCGGACGTCACCAAGCAGGTGCTGTTCACGGCGATCTCGCTGGTGCTGTTCGTGGTGGTCCTGGTCGTGATCAGCGACCACCGCACGCTGACCCGTTACGGCTACACCTGCGGTCTGGTCGGCATCGTGGCGCTCGCGCTGCCGGCGGTGCTGCCGTCGAGCCTTTCCGAGGTCAACGGTGCGAAGGTCTGGATCAAGCTGCCGTTCTTCTCGATCCAGCCGGGTGAGTTCGCGAAGATCCTGCTGATGATCTTCTTCGCTTCGTTCCTGGTGACGAAACGGGACCTGTTCATGGTCGCGGGCAAGAAGATCGTCGGCGTCGAGCTGCCGCGTGCCCGTGACCTCGGCCCGATCCTCATCGCGGCCGCCGCCTGCCTCGGCGTGCTGGTGTTCGAGAAGGACCTCGGAACGTCGTTGCTGTTCTTCGGCGTCACGCTGGTGATGCTGTACGTCGCGACAGAGCGGGTCATCTGGGTGGTGCTGGGCGTCGGCTTCTTCGCCGTCGGCGCGGTCATCGCCTACAACCTGTTCACGCACGTCCAGCAGCGCGTCCGGAACTGGATCGACCCGCTCGCCACCTACGACGACCCCGGCGGCGGCTACCAGGTCGCACAGGGCCTGTTCGGCCTGGGGACCGGCGGCGTCGGCGGTACGGGTCTCGGCGCCGGACGACCGGACATGGTCCCGGAAGCCAAAACGGACTTCATCACCACCGCGATCGGCGAGGAACTCGGGTTCATCGGTCTCGCCGCGATGCTGATGCTGTACCTGATCCTGGCGATGCGCGGGATGCGCAGCGCGCTGGCCGTCCGCGACACCTTCGGCAAGCTCCTCGGCGGTGGTCTGGCGTTCACCATCGTCATGCAGATCTTCGTCGTCGTCGGCGGCGTCACGAACCTGATCCCGAACACCGGGATCACCGCCCCGTTCCTTTCCCGCGGTGGTTCTTCACTGCTCGCGAACTACATCCTGGTGGCCCTTCTGCTCCGAATCTCCGACGCCGCCCGCAAACCCGCCGCGCGGCCGAAGCCGCAACAGCCGCAGGCGCCGATCGCGGAAGCGCACACGGTGATGGTCCAGCGGCCGCCCGCGACCGGTGAGGGGAGCGCCTCGTGAACACCCCGCTCCGCAAGGTCGGCGTCGCCATGCTCGTCATGGTGGTGCTCCTGCTCGCCAACGCCACCTACATCCAGGTGGTCAAGGCCGACGACTACCGCACGGACTCGCGGAACCTGCGCGTGCTCTACGACGAGTTCTCCCGCCAGCGCGGGCTCATCGTCACCCCCGACGGCGCCGCGCTCGCGAAGGTCGACCAGTCGAACGACAAGTACAAGTTCATCCGGACCTACGTCGACGGGCCGATGTACGCGCCGGTCACCGGCTACTACTCGATCAACTACGGTTCCGGCGGCCTGGAGCGCTCCGAGGACGACGTCCTCAACGGCTCCGACCCGCGGCTGTTCGTCCGGCGTCTGTCGGACATGGTCACCGGCCGCGACCCGCGTGGCGGCAACGTGCGGCTGACGATCAACCCGGCCGTGCAGAAGGCCGCCTACGACCTGATGACGCAGAAGGGCTACACCGGTTCGGTGGTCGCGATGGAGCCCAAGACCGGGCGCATCCTGGCCATGGTCTCGACGCCGTCGTACGACCCGAACAAGCTCGCCTCGCACGTCGGCAAGGAGCAGATCGCGGCGTGGGGCGAGTGGCGTGACGATCCGAAGAAGCCGATGCTGAACCGCGCGATCTCGGAGACCTATCCGCCGGGTTCGACGGCCAAGCTGATGGTGACGGCGGCCGCGCTCGAAGACGGCAAGACGCCGGACATGCCGGTCAACACCGCGCCCAACGTCAAACTGCCCGGCACGCAGACGACGCTGGAGAACTACGGCGGCGCCCCCTGCAAGGGCAGCACCTTGAAGGAAGCGCTGCGGTACTCCTGCAACGTGCCCTTCGCCGAACTCGCGGGTGAGCTCGGCAAGGACAAGCTGAACGCGACGGCGAAGAACTTCGGCGTCGGCGAGGATCTGACCGTGCCGATGCGGGTGGCCTCGTCCAGCCTCGGGCCGCTCGAGTCGAAGGCGGCGCTGTTCCAGAGCGCCATCGGGCAGCGAGACGTGCGCCTGACGCCGCTGCAGGACTGCCTGCTCTCGGCGACCATCGCGAACAACGGCATGGCGATGAAGCCGCAGCTCGTGCAAGCGCTGCTGGCGCCGAACCTGTCGACCATCGAGGACTTCACCCCGACCGAACTGACCGGCGACGCCGCGCTGTCCAGCGCGAACGCCGCGATCCTGCGCGACATGATGCTGGCGTCGGAGGAGAACACGAAGGGTGCGGGCAAGCGCGCCGACATCCAGATCGCCTCCAAGACCGGCACCGCCGAGCACGGCAACGACCCGAAGGCCACGCCGCCGCACGCCTGGTACACCGGGTTCGCGCCGGCGATGGACCCGAAGATCGCCGTCTCGGTGATCGTCGAGTCCGGTGGTAACCGCGGGCTCGAAGCGACCGGTGGCACCGTGGCCGCGGAGATCGGCCGCGCCGCCGTCAACGCGATGCTCGGGGGTGGATAGCGCATGCTGTCCTCGGGTCAGCTGCTGGCCGACCGGTACAAGCTGACGAACCGGATCGCCGTCGGCGGGATGGGCGAGGTCTGGCAGGCGAGTGACACGCGACTGGACCGGACGGTCGCGGTCAAGATCCTCAAGGCGGAGCTGTCCGGGGACGCGGAGTTCCTGCACCGGTTCCGGACAGAGGCGCGGATGACGGCGTCGCTGAACCATCCCGGCATCGCCGCGGTGCACGACTACGGCGAGACGGTCGCCGACGAACTGTCGATCGCGTATCTGGTGATGGAGCTGGTCGAGGGCGATCCGCTGGCCGCGATCATCACCCGCGAGGGACGGCTGAACGCCGAGCGCACCCTGGACATCCTCGAGCAGGCCGGTAACGCACTGCAGGCCGCGCACGAAACCGGTCTTGTGCACCGCGACGTCAAACCGGGCAACATCATGGTCACGCCTGCCGGTCAGGTGAAGATCACCGACTTCGGTGTCGCGAAGGCCGCCGACGCCGCACCGGTGACCAGGTCCGGCATGGTCATGGGCACCGCCCACTACATCGCGCCCGAGCAGGCCCTCGGGCACAACGCCGAACCGGCGAGCGACGTCTACTCGCTGGCCGTATGCGGCTACGAATGTCTCACCGGGCACCGGCCGTTCCTTTCGGAGAACGCGGTGACCGTCGCGATGATGCACATCCGCGACATCCCGCCGCCGCTCCCGCCGGACGTACCGCCGGGCGCCCGTGCGGTCATCGAAGCGACCCTGATCAAGGATCCGAGACAGCGGTACAACAGCGGCGGCGAATTCGCCGCGGCGGTGGCCGCCGTCCGCGCGGGCCTGCCGCTGCCGACGCCGTCGGGGCTGGTCAACGTCGCCTACACCGCGGGCCAGCCGCCCGTGCTGCCGCAGCAGGGGCCGCCTGGTCCGGTCTCGCCGCCGAACCCGATGGTGGCGGTCGGCCCGGCGTCGCATCCGGCGATGCACCCGGTCACCGGCCCGCCCCCGATGGCGGTCCGGCGACTGCCCGGCAGACGGCCACAATGGGGCTGGTGGGTGCTGCTCGCGGTGATCCTGATCGCAGTACTGGTGGCAGGGGCCTTCCTCATCGTGAGACTGGTCGGTTCGGGCAACGGACAACAGTCGGGCGGCGTGGAAACGAGTGAACAGGCACCGGCACCGGGTAAGACGCCTGAAGGCCCACCGCCGACATCCGCGTATCCCGCGGTGCCGGAATCGGCCGGGCAGGCGAATCCAGGCATGATGAGCACACCTTGGACGGAATGGAACGGCACGCAGAGATGAGCACACCAAGACTGCTCAGCAACCGCTACGAGCTGGGCGAGACGCTCGGCTACGGAGGCATGTCCGAGGTCCACCATGGCCACGACGTGCGCCTGGGCCGGGAGGTGGCGATCAAGATCCTGCGTGCCGACCTGGCGCGGGATCCCCAGTTCCAAGAGCGTTTCCGTCGCGAGGCACAGAACGCGGCGGCACTGAACCACCCGGCGATCGTCGCCGTCTACGACACCGGCGAGACGAACACCGAGTTCGGCCCGCTGCCCTACATCGTCATGGAGTACGTCGAAGGACGGACTCTGCGCGACATCGTGAAGACCGAAGGTCCGATGTCGCAGAAGCGGGCGATGGAGGTCATGGCCGACGTCTGCGCGGCGCTGGACTTCTCGCACCGGCACGGCATCGTGCACCGCGACGTCAAGCCGGCGAACGTGATGATCACGAAGAACGGCGCCGTCAAGGTGATGGACTTCGGCATCGCGCGCGCCATGCACGACGGGCAGTCCGCGATGACGCAGACCGCCGCGGTGATCGGCACGGCGCAGTACCTCTCGCCGGAGCAGGCCCGCGGTGAGTCCGTCGACGCGCGTTCCGACGTCTACGCCGCGGGCTGTGTGCTGTACGAACTGATCACCGGCGAGCCGCCCTTCACCGGCGACTCTCCGGTCGCGGTGGCGTACCAGCACGTCCGGGAGGACCCGAATCCGCCGTCGTCGGTGAACCCGGCGGTGGCGCCCGAGCTCGACGCCGTCGTGCTCAAGGCGCTCGCGAAGGGTCCGGCGAACCGCTACCAGTCGTCGGCGGAGATGCGTTCGGACCTGGTCCGCACGCTGTCCGGCCAGCGGCCGTCCGCGCCGATGGTGATGTCGGAGGACGAGCGCACCCAGGTCATGGACTCCGACCGCCGGGTGCCGCAGCGCTACGACCAGTTCGAGGAAGAGGACGAGGACCCGGCGGCGAAGAAGAAACGCCGCGCCTGGCTGATCGCCGGTCTCGTCGTCTCGCTCGCGGCCGTGGTGCTGCTGATCATGTGGCTGTCCAACGCCTTCAACGGCGCCGGCGCGGAGAGCAAGGCGATCCCGAAGGTGCTCGGTCAGTCCGAAGCGACCGCGAAGGACTCGCTCCGCAATGCGGGATTCAACGCGTTCGAACCCACCAAGAAGGTCCCCTGCACCGGTGAGGCCGTGAACGGTCTGCCCGCCTGCGACGAGAACGACATCGACAAGGTCATCGCGATCGCACCGAATGAAGGTCAGGTGACGCTGACCTCGGAGAAGATCACGCTGACCGTCGGCGCGAAGCCGTCCAAGGTCAAGACACCGGACCTCAAGGGGAAGTCCCAGTCCGAAGCCGAAACCGCGCTGACCGGCGCCGGGCTGAAGGTCGGTGCGATCACCGAGGACGAGACCGACGACCCGAACCAAGCCGGCAAGGTCCTGTCGCAGAACCCGGCAGCGCAGTCCGAGGTCGACCAGGGTTCCAAGGTCGATCTCACGATCGGCAAGTCCAAGGAACTGAAGACGGTCCCGAACTACAAAGGCAAGACTCAGGCCGAAGCCGAGGCCGGTCTGAAGGCGGCCGGGTTCACCCCGTCGGTGACCACCACGAGTTCCGACCAGCCCAAGGGCACGGTGCTCGATCAGACCCCCAACGGCGGAAAGCTCGCCGTCGGCAGTGTGGTCAAGCTGTCCGTGTCGGACGGTAGCCAGGAGACCTTCGACATGCCGAATCTGAAGGGCATGACCGAAGACCAGGCGATCCGGCAGCTGCAGCAGCTGGGGTGGACCGGCAAGCTCGACACCCAGGCCGACAAGAGCGGCGACCGGGACGATGCGGGCAAGGTCAGCAAGACCAACCCGCAGGCCGGTTCGAAGATCGCCAAGAACGCGCCGATCACGCTGTTCATCGTCGAAGGCGATGAGACACCGACGACGTCGAGTTCGCGCGGTGGGATCATCCCGCCTGGATGATCGACCGGAGTGAAAGGGCCCCGCACGGTTTCGTGCGGGGCCCTTTTCGTGTCACGGAGACAGGTCGCTACGAAGCGCTACACTGGGGTTCATGGTCCGGCAGATCACGCAACGCGAGCTGCGCAACGACACGCCGAGCATCATGCGTGCCGTCGAAGAAGGGGACAGCTTCGTTCTCACGCGTAACGGCGCGCCTGTCGCGGATATCGTGCCGCACAGTAAGAAACCGACCTTCGTCCCGTTCGGCGAGCTGATCGATCTTCTGGGTGATCTTCCGGCGGAAGATCCAGAGCACTTCTTCGCGGATGTCGATCGCGCCGCAGATCCTGACCCGCTCCGCGGCCCGGGAGAGCCGGAGCGGTGACCGAAGCGGTTCTGCTCGACACGTCAGCTGTCATCGCCCTTCCTGGCCCTGAGGAGCTCGCACTCGACGCTCAGGCCGCCATCAGTTCGATCACCTTGGCGGAATTGGCCGCCGGGGTACACGGTGCCGCCCGCCCCCGTGATCGGGCTTCCCGGCTGGTGCGGCTCCAGCGGGTGGAAGCGCGAATGGTCTGCCTCCCGTTCACGACGGAGGCCGCCCGCATGTACGGCCAGCTGTACGCCATGGTGCTTGACAGCGGCAGGCAGCCGCGGGGTCGACGAATGGACCTCCTCATCGCGGCGGTCGCGGCGATCCATCGAATTCCCCTGGTCACCCGCAACGGCGACGATTTCACCGACCTCGCACCGCTGGTCAAGGTGATCGCCCTCCCTGCCAAGGCGACTACGGACTAGCGCGTCACGCCAGGCAGTCGAGCATCGCTTGGTACGCCTCCCGCACCTGGCCGCTTCTGGTCCGAACGACCTTCGCCCGCGGCCTCGCGGCGACAAGCACCACGATCCGGTCGTACATCTCCGCGAGCTGTCCGGGCCCGCCCAGCATCTCGTGCGCTTCCCCATGCTCGGGCTCGATGGCCGCTCGCGTGCGTTCGGCGAACCGCCGGAGCACGTTCTCCTTGGTGTCGAGCAGGACGATCTCGTGGAACTCCGCGCTCGTCTGCCCGGCGAGCGCTTCGAGCCGTTCGAGGAGATCGGTGCGGCCGAGGTACTGCGGGACGATCACTTCGTGGCCTGCCGCGAGGTGGGTCCGCGCCATGTTCACGGCGAGGTCGCGGGCGAGCATGCCCGCTTTCGCCGCGTCGTCCTTCCAGCCACCGAGCAAGCCGCGGATCCGGTCGATGTCGAGGTTCAGGGTCAGCGGGTGGTCGGCGGCGTACAGCCGGGCGAGCGTCGACTTTCCGCAGGCAGGCGGGCCGTTGAGGACGATCAGCCGAGACATCAGGCGTTGCGGCGGAGCAGGTATCCGACGGCCGTCATGCTCACGAGCGACGCGGCGAGCGCCGCGACCACGGCGACCGAGAACGGACCGGCCAGTGGTTGTTGTGAGGTCAGGGCGCGCAGCAGCGGGTTCGCCAGCGGCAGCCATTTGACCAGGAGCACGGCCGCGAGAGCGAAGATCGCCGCCAGTACGGACCAGCCGATGCGCGGGACCAGCAGCCGCGAGCAGGGCAGGCCGATCGCGATCCCGAACAGCGTGCACAACGCGTGCGCTCCTGCTCCGAGGGCGAGGGTGCCGAGCTGGAAGCCGCCTGATCGGATCATCGACCACGCCAGTGTCACGACGATCAGCACGAGAGCGCAGCCGAAGACGGCCAGCGCGGCGCCGCCGAGGACCGATCGCCAGCGGCGGGCGTGGCTGAAGGTCACCAGCCGCTGGACCGGATCCTCGATGTCGAGCATCGCGATGGTCAGCCAGCACGAGACCACCAGAAGCGAGCCCGCGCTGATCCCGTACTGCGGCAGCAACGGCGACTTCGGGTCGGTGTAGAGCACGGTGTTGACCGCGAGGTAGACGAGGATCGCGGGGAGGTAGCGCTGAGAATGGCCGAGCAGCGCGAGGTAGTAGCGGGTCATGGCGAGCACGGCGCCACCTCCCGGACCGAGAAGCCCCGGTTGAGCGCGCGGAGCAGGACCGCGTCCGCGTGTCCGGCTTCGACCGTCAGGACGATTTGTTCGCCGTCGGCGACGACCTGGCGGACACCGGGTTCCGAAGACCAGTCGCCGTCGGGTCCTCGCAAGACGACCTTGGTCGCCGTTTCGGCCTTCGCCGCTGTCTCGACGCGGGTCAGGCGCCCGGCGTCCATCCGGTGGACCTCGTCGGCGTGGGCGTGCACGACGGCCGCCCGGTGGTCGGTGAAGACCACGCTCGCGCCGCGCTCCTTGGTTTCGGCGACGAGTTCGCCGAGCACGGTATGCGCTTCGACGTCGAGACCGGACCAAGGTTCGTCGAGGATCAGCAGCTCGGGTTCGGCCAGGACGGCCTGTGCGAGACCGACCTTCTGGGCGTTGCCCTTCGAGAGCGTCCGCAGGGGCGCGTCCGGACCGCCTACCAGCGCCAACCTCTCCAGCAACGGATCGATGGCCGACAAGTCGACATAGCCTTCGATGCGCGCCATATGCCGCAGGTAGGCCTTGGCGCTCATCCGCTGCCCGGCCGGAAAGCGGTCCGGCAGGTAGCCGACGCGCGGGCTGCCGACGACGTTTCCCGAGGTCTCACGGGAAAGCGCCGCGAGAATTCTGAGCAACGTCGACTTCCCCGAGCCGTTCGAGCCGAGGACGCCGATCACGCGACCGGTGGGGACGTCGAGGTCTACGTCGACGAGTACGGGTTCGCCGCGGCCGTAGCGCTTACCGACTCCTTCGAGCCGGATCAGCGAGGTCACGCAGCTGCGGCCTTCTGCAGCGCACGGGTCGCCTCTTCGAGTTCGTTCACCGTCGCGTCGGCGACCGGGTGCCCCGCCGAAGCCATCCAGTTCGCCAGCATGCGGTGCCCGCCCTGGGTGAGCACGGATTCGGGATGGAACTGGACGCCCTCGAGCGGCAACTCGCGGTGGCGCATGCCCATCACGATGCCGGTTTCGGTGCGGCCTGTGATCTCGAACACGGCGTCGTCGATGGTTTCCGGCAAAACGGTCAGCGAGTGGTACCGCGTGGCGGTGAACTCCTCGGGGAGTCCGGCGAGGACACCGCCGCCCGAATGGTGGACTTGACTGGTCTTGCCGTGCAGCAGTTCGGGGGCGCGGTCGACGGTGGCGCCGAAGACGACGCCCAGGGCCTGGTGGCCGAGGCAGACGCCGAGCATCGGGATTCGCTCGTCGGCGCATTTGCGGATGACGTCCATGCTCTGACCAGCACGTTCCGGGGTTCCGGGGCCGGGAGAGACGAGGACCGCGTCGAACTCGCCGAGCTTGTCGACTTCCACCACGTCGTTACGCCAGACGGTGCAGTCGGCGCCGAGCTGGGCCAGGTACTGGACCAGGTTGTAGACAAAACTGTCGTAGTTGTCGACGACGAGGACGCGCATGCCGCCAGCTTAGCGGCTCCCACCAGGTGGACCGTACGCCAGATCACAATGATTGTTAGGACTGCCTAACTTACCGTGGTAGGAGTGAGCCGTTCTCTTCGTGTAGCCATCGTGGGTGCCGGTCCGGCCGGCATCTACGCCGCCGACATCCTCGACAAGTCCGACGCCGACGTGACGATCGACCTGTTCGAGCGCATGCCGGCGCCGTTCGGGCTGATCCGGTACGGCGTCGCGCCCGACCACCCTCGGATCAAGGGCATCGTCACCGCCTTGCACAAGGTGCTCGACAAGCCGAACATCCGGCTGCTGGGCAACGTCGACTACGGGACCGACCTGAAGCTCGACGACCTGCGCCAGTTCTACGACGCGGTCATCTTCTCGACCGGCGCCATGGCCGACCGCGCACTCGACATCCCCGGCATCGACCTCGACGGCAGCTACGGTGCCGCCGACTTCGTGTCCTGGTACGACGGACACCCCGACGTGCCGCGGACCTGGCCGCTGAACGCGACCTCGGTCGCGGTGCTCGGTGTCGGGAACGTGGCGCTCGACGTGGCCCGGATCCTCGCGAAGACCGCGGACGAGTTGCTCACCACCGACATCCCGGACAACGTCTACCAGGGGTTGAAGGCCAGCCCGGTCACCGACGTGCACGTGTTCGGGCGCCGTGGTCCGGCTCAGGCGAAGTTCACGCCGCTTGAGCTTCGCGAGCTGGACCACTCGCCGAACGTCGAGGTCATCGTCTACCCGGAAGACATCGAGTTCGACGACGGCAGCATCGCCACGCTTCGGGCGTCGAAGCAGGTCGACATGGTCGTGAAGACGCTGCAGGAATGGGCGATCCGCGACCAGGGCGACCGGCCGAAGCGGCTGCACCTGCACTTCCTGCACTCGCCCTCGGAGGTTCTCGGCGAGGACGGCCGCGTCGTCGGCCTGCGGACCGAGCGCACCGAACTGACCGGTGACGGGAACGTGCGCGGTACCGGCGAGTTCCACGACTGGGACGTCCAGGCCGTCTACCGCGCGGTGGGTTACCTGTCGTCGCATCTGCCGGAGATCCCGTTCGACCACAGCACCGGGACCGTGCCGAACCAGGCAGGCCGCGTGCTGGACATCGACGAGGACCAGGTGCCGGGCGTCTATGTGACCGGCTGGATCAAGCGCGGCCCGGTCGGCCTCATCGGGCACACCAAGGGCGACGCGGCCGAGACGATCGCGAGCCTGCTGGCCGACGCCGACGATCTGACCGCTCCGGCGGTGGACGATCCCGACGCGATCCTCGGTTTCCTGACCGAGCGCGGCATCCCCTTCACCACTTGGGAAGGCTGGGGCAAACTCGACGCCCACGAGAAATCCCTCGGCGCCCCGCACGGCCGCGAACGCGTCAAGGTCGTGGAACGCGACGAAATGACCCGCATCTCGCGCTCTTGACTCACCTACCCAGCCCCCCACCCGTCCCAGGGGGCGGCCCCGAGCTCAGTCTATCGGCTGGGAAGGGGAAACGGGCTGGTCAGACGGGGTTGTCCACAGCCGGGCTCGGTTGTGGACAACTGTCGGGCAGGTCATGAGAGGTCCTCATTGGACGGAATTCGTCCGATGGGGACCCCTCAGGAACCCAGGTAGGCCAGCACCGCGAGTACCCGCCGGTTCGTGTCGTCCGAAGCGCCGATGCCGAGTTTCGCGAAGATGTTCGCGGTGTGTTTGCCCACCGCTCCCTCGCTGAAGTGCAGCCGCCCGGCGATGGCGGCGTTCGAACAGCCCTCGGCCATCAGCCCGAGCACCTCGCGTTCACGAGGGGTCAGCGCGGACAGGGGGTCGGAAGCGTTGCCCGCCACCAGTTTCGCGATCACCTCGGGATCCATCGCGGTCCCGCCGCCCGCCACCCGCCGTACCGCGTCGATGAACTGCTCGGCGTTGAAGACCCGGTCCTTCAGCAGATAGCCGATCGCACCGGCACCGTCGGCGAGCAGCTCGCGCGCGTAAAGCTGCTCGACATGCTGCGAGAGCACGAGAATCGGCAGCCCGGGGATTTCACGCCGCATCGACAGGGAGACTTGCAGCCCCTCGTCGGTATTGGTCGGTGGCATGCGGACGTCGACGACCGAAACGTCCGGCCGGTGCGTGCGCAACGCGTGCTCCAGTTCCGGCCCGGTCCCGACCGCCTCGACGACATCGAAACCGTGCGCGGTCAGCAAATGCGTCAGGCCGTCTCGGAGGAGGTACTGGTCTTCGGCGACGACACATCGGGGTCGAGCTGGCACGGGATCTCCACAGTCGCCTTCGTCGGCCCGCCGGGCGGGCTGGTCAGCGCAAAAGTACCGTCGAACGCGCCCAGCCTGCGTTCAATCCCGCGAATCCCGCTCCCCCGAGCCGCGTTCGCGCCGCCCTTCCCGTCGTCGGTCACCGCTATCCGCAGCAGGCCGTCGTCGTATCCCAGGTCGATCGACACTCGACGCGCCTCACCGTGCTTCGCCGCGTTACCCAGCAACTCGCTGACAGCGAAGTACGCGCACGCTTCGGCGGGCTGCTCCAGCCGAGGCAGGACGCCGTTCACCGTCGCCCGCAAGGGGCTGTCCAACGCCATCGCGCGTACAGCGTCACCGAGACCGCGCTCGGACAACACCGGCGGGTGAATCCCGCGGACCAGCAGCCGCAACTCGGTCAGCGTCTCGGACGACGTCTGCCGGAGTTCGGCGGCCAGCCGTTTCGCCGCGGCCGGATCACTGTCGATCAGCGCTTCGACGGCTCCGAGCTTCATCCCCATCGCGACCAGCCGCGACTGGACGCCGTCGTGCAGGTCCCGCTCGATCCGCCGCAGCTCGGCGGCCTGCGCGACCGACGCGTCCGTCCGTGTCTGCTTCAGCCGTTCGACGCGCTGCCCCAGCCGCGAAGCCTCCGTCGGCCCCAGCAACAGCTTCGCGAAGCGTGCCCCGGCGCGAGCAAGCCACGGTGTCGCGACCAGCCCGGCGACGAAGGCCGCGACGGCCACCGGAGTCAGAGCGAGCGCTTGCCACTGTGTGGTCGCCTCGGGAAGACCGACCATCGAGAACCACTCCGTGGTCGATCCCGAGATGTCCGCCCACTGGGCGATCGGGCGCCACACCCAGAGCACCAGCACACCCCAGAAGCCGAAGAACACCAGCGCCGCCGTCGGTACCGCCATCAGCAGCAGCACGAGGGAGTTGACCACCGCGGCCGCCAGGTCGCGCCAGGTCGCGCGGTCGGACATCGCCCAGCGCAAGCGAGCCAGCCTCGCCGGCCACCACGGCGTGTCGTACAGCTGCCGCCTGTACCGGTACATGCCGTCCGCCCGCGGGACGGGGAACGGCGGCTCCGGCAGGTACGGGCGGTCGATCCGGACACCGGTCCAGTTCCTGGCCTCGCGGCGCAGGGTGTCGGTCACCGAACGACCGGCGACGACCAGTGTCGGGAACAGTGGCGCGGCGGCGATCAGCGTGAGCAGTGCCGGAACGACCATCCCGAGCTGCGCGACCGAAAGCGCGAACAGGCCAAGCTGGAATCCCAGCGCCTTCAACCTCTTCTTGACCCAGCCGTCTCCGTCGCGGGCCGGGCGAGGCCCGAGCCACCAGCGCGTCCACTTCCCGTACAGCCGGAGCGCCCGCGGCCCGGCCAGCAGGACCGCGGGCGCCAGCAGCAAGCCCGCGAGCGGATTCCACAGCTGCCAGCCCAGGTCGCGGCCGGTCGCCGGATCGTCGGAGATCCACTCGAACCGGTTGGTCCATCGGAGGAACCACGACCGCTTGAACAGGTTGTTCCCGTCTCGATACCAGCCATCGCGCTCACGTTCCGGTTCGGGCGGCGCCGGCCGGTAGGGCGGCTCGACGTCGATACCGCACCAACGCCCGGCCAGCCGCCGGGTGAGCGCGGCGCGCGGACGGGTGCCTTCGAGCGCCAGTGTGTAGGCGAAGACGAGGCCGACACAGAGCAGGCAGAAGCCCACCAGTTCGAGCAGCAGGTCCAACCAGCTCACCAGCGCCAAGGCCGCGAGCGCGAAGCCCCGGCGCACGGAAGTGAGGTACATGCGAAAAGTCTCGCGCACGGCCACTCCGGGCACAGTGACCGCAGCTCCACAGTAGGGGTGGGTCCAGCCCCACCCCACTTGGGGATTCAGCACCATTCTGGCCGGATCCCTTGCGCCATAACGTTTTTCGCATGCCACTCATCGAAGTCACCAACCTCCGCAAGACCTACGGGGAGCACGTCGCGGTCGACGACGTTTCGTTCCACGTGGAACAGGGCGAGATCTTCGGCATCCTCGGGACCAACGGCGCGGGCAAGACCACCACCGTCGAATGCCTCCAAGGACTGCGGACACCGGACTCCGGCACGATGTCGGTCCTCGGCCTCGATCCCGGCAAGGACCACACCCTCCTCCGGCAGCGTCTCGGCTCGCAGCTCCAGGAGAGCCGCCTGCCCGACAAGATCAAGGTCCACGAAGCGCTCGACCTCTACGCGTCCTTCTACGCGAACCCCGCCGACACCGGCGACCTGCTCGCCGAACTGGGTCTGACCGGGCAGCGCGACAAGTATTTCGGCAAGCTCTCCGGCGGGCAGAAGCAGCGTGTCTCGATCGCGCTCGCGCTGGTCGGCCGCCCCGAGGTCGCCGTCCTCGACGAGCTGACCACCGGATTGGACCCGCACGCCCGCCGCGACACCTGGAAGCTCGTCGAGACCGTGCGCGACACCGGCGTCACCGTCCTGCTGGTCACCCACTTCATGGACGAGGCCGAGCGGCTCTGCGACCGCCTCGCGATCTTCGACGCCGGGCGCGTGGTCGCCACCGGCACCCCCGGCGAACTCCGTGACAGCGCCGGTAAATCCACTTTGGACGACGCCTTCGTGACCCTGACCGGCCGCGACTGAACTGGAGACGGGACATGAACACGCTCGCCAAGATCACCCTCACCGAAACGAAACTGGCCCTCCGGTCACCGTCTTTCGTCATCTCCGGACTCGTGCTGCCGACGGCCATCATGGCCATCCTCGGCGCCATCCCGGCCATCCGGACCGAAAGCAAGGACACCCCCGGCATGCGCTTCCTCGACGCCTGGGTGCCGTCGATGGTCGTGCTCACCATCGCGATGATGGGGCTGCAGTCGATCCCCGGCATCATCGCGACCTACCGCGAACAAGGCATCCTCCGCCGCTTCGCCACCACTCCGGTGCACCCGGCGAAGCTGCTGGTGGCGCAGCTGATCATCAACGTCACCGTGACGATCGGCGGTGTCGGCGTGCTCCTCGTGGCGGGCAGCGTCTTCTTCGACGTCCCCGGTCCGCGTCACCCGCTCGGCTTCCTGCTCACGTTCGTCCTCGGCACGGCGGCGATCTTCGGGCTGGGCCTGATCGCCGCCTCGGTCGCCAAGACCAGCCGCGCCGCGGGCGGGATCGCGATGATCGCCTACCTCCCGATCATGTTCCTCGGTGGCGTCTACCTGCCGCGCCCGTTGCTGCCCGAAGCCATCCAGAACATCGGCGCGTATGTCCCGCCGGGCGTCAAAGCCCTCGAAGACGCCTGGACCGGCGCCGGCGCCCAGCCACTGCAACTCGCCGTCTTGGCGGCTTTCGCGGTGGGCAGTTGTGTCGTGGCGGCGAAGCTCTTTCGCTGGGAGTGACGACGGCTTCCGCCAAAGTGGTGATGATGATCGTTTTCTCTTGTGACTTGGGCCGAGGGTGAGTAGTCAGGAAGACGGCCCACGTTCACTGTGTCTTCCTCGGAGGTTCGATGTCTCTGGATGTATCGCCCGCGCTGCTTGAGAAGGCCGAGCGCGGGGAGGTCTCCGACGCCGAATTCGTCGCCTGTGTCCGGGAATCCCTGCCCTACGCCTGGACCGTGATCACCGGTGTCATCGCGGAGGCCGACGGCGCGCCCGACGGGTTCGCCGACAACGAGACGCCGCCGCCGAGCGAGGCCGAACGCGGTCAGCTGCTGCGGGCACTCGCCTCGGACGCCATCCGCGGCGGACTGGAACGGCACTTCGGTGTGAAGCTGGCGTTCCAGAACTGCCACCGGGTCGCCGTCTTCAAGAAGTCCCAAGTGGACAGTGACCGCTACCGCGCGTTCGTCTCGCCGCGCGGCCAGCTGCTGAACCAAAGCCCGGAACTCCGCGACTGCTGACCCGTTCAGCGCAGCGCGGGTAGTACCTCTTCCCCGATGCGCGCGATGTTTTCGAGCGTTCCCTCCGGCGTACCGGACGCTTCCACCATCATGATCACGTGGGAGACCCCGGTACGCCGGATGCTCGTTCCCAGCCGGTCGACGCAGTACTCGACGCCGCCGATCGGGTGCATTTCGCACAGCTTGTCGGTGTAGGAGACCGGGTCCTTCTCCAGACCGCGCTTGCCGTTCAGGTACACGTGCCCGGCGAACCCCTCCTTCAAGGACCCCGGCAACGCCGACCGCACGACGTCCACGGCGTCGTCCCCCACCTGGCACATCACCGTCGAGACATGCTGCGCTGCGGAATCCCCGTACGCGGCAAGGGTTTCGATCTTGACGTCGTCGTCGGCGTGCAGGCCGAGCAGCATCGGCAACCCTCGATCGGCGGCCAGCCGGACCGCGCGCGATCCGGCGTCACCGCAGGCCACGACCATGCGCGGAGCGCGTTGCGGCAGAGGCACCATCGGAACCTCGCGGAACGCGAAGTGATCGCCGTCGGCGGAGACGGTCTTCGACGTCATCGCCGCGAGCAGCAGGTCGAGACTCTCCTCGAACCCTGTTTCGTAGCGGGACAAACCCGTGCCGAAGACTTCGAGGTCCTGCCACGGCCCGCCGCGGCCGACGCCGATCCGCAGCCGTCCGCCGGAGACCGCGTCCAGCAGCGACCACTGTTCGGCGAGCGCCACCGGATGCGCGATCGACAGCACGCTGACCGCGGTGCCGACCGTGATCCGTTCGGTCCGGCCGAGCACGTGCGCGGCGAGGGTGATCGCGGACGGGCAGACGCCGTAAGGCATGAAGTGGTGCTCGGCGAACCAGACGTCGTCGAATCCGGCCCGTTCGGCTGCGATGGCGGCGTCGACCGAGCGGCGCAGGACATCGGCGTCCTCCTGACCGGGAAACCGCCCCGAGACGAGAAAGACGCCGAACCGCGGCCCTACTGGACGCTCACTTCGTTGAACCACAGGCGGGGCTCCAGCCAGGGGAAGACCACGAACATCAGCAGGGCCACGATCCCGAGCGCCAGCACGACCGCCGTCGCCAGTTTCACCGCGAAGGGGCCCGGCAACTTACGCCAGATCCAGCCGTACATCAGCGCGCCTCCGAGATCTTGGGCAGGAGTTCGGCGTAGCTGCCCACCTGGTCCTTCGGTACCTGCTGGGTCAGCACCGCGTGAATGATGAGCCGCTCGCGCGCCGAGAACTGCGGGTGACAGGTCGTCAGCGTGAGCAGTGAAACCTGCTCGGCTTTCGGGATGATCTCCGGATCCTTGTACGGCACCGGGTTCACCGTGTCGCCCTTGGTCGGGAACACGATACGGCGGCCATTGGTCTCGCCGTAGGGCCCGCCATCGGCGGCGTTCGGGTCGCGCAGCGTCCCGACGTTCTTGCACTTCGGCTCGGCGCCCTTGCCCGCGGCCCAGCCCTCGACCTCGTCCTTGTAGGGCAGCACCTTGTAGATGTAGAAGTCGGTCTGCGTCTCGATGACGATCTGGTCGCACGAGCTGAGGTTGTCCAGGTCGTTGAAGGGCGCGCCCTTGCCGACGCGGTGGCCGGCGACCGCGAAGTTGCCCGGCTCGCCCGGCATCGCGGTGCCCTTGTAGTGGCCGGGGCCCACTTCGAGCGCGGCCTCGGTCGTGCCTTCCTGGATGGTGAAGTTGAAGTCGGCGCCGAACACCGGGATGTGGATCCGGGCGAACGCCTTCCCGTCGACCAGTTCCGGATGCAGCTGCCGATCCTTCGACCAGTCGCCGTCCAGTTCCGAACTCGCCTCGGACTGCTTGCCCGCCGAGAACAGGTCGGTCACGTAGACCTCGTAGACCATGAACAGCAGCACCACCAGCCCGGCGGTGATGAGGAGTTCCCCCACCGTCCGGATGGCGACGCCGCCCTTGCCGAGTTCACGCGGCGGGCGTTCCTCGGTCGCGGTTCCGCCACCGACCGGCTCGAAGACGACGGTCTCCTCGGTCGAACCCGGCGGCGGCGCGGGGCGGCGACGCGGCGGGGGCCCGTCCATCCGGCGGCGCGGAGGCGGCCCTTCCGGCGGCCTCCGGCGCGGGGTCGGCGCCTCTCCGGGGGCACGACGCGGCGAAGTCGCCTCGTCCGGCCTGCGCCGGGGGGCCGGACGGCCCTCGCCAGGTGGTCGTCCGGAGTACCGCCGTCGGTCCCCGCCCGGCTCTTCCCGCTCAGCCACGCAAGCTCCTCAGTCTCGAACCAAGCCGCAGTGTCGAACCAGCACGATGTCCGAACCAGCACAGTGTCGAACCGTGTGTGACACCATTGTCACAGTGCGGGAAATCGACCGGTCCCGGACGGTGCCCAGCGGCGCTCGTTTACGTTAACGTGTGCACGTGGCGCTGGTTGCGCACCCGAAAGCGGGTCATCGCCACCAGGGAAGCCGAACAGTACGCGAGGAACACGATGCCGAAGTCCAAGGTCCGTAAGAAGACGGCGTACACCCCGCCGACCGACCGCCGCACGCCGGTGAAGGTCAAGGCCGCGGGCCCGTCGAACCTGTTCTACAAGATCGTGATGTTCGGTCTCATGCTGGTCGGCCTGATGTGGCTGGTCGTCAACTACATCGCGGGCGACAAGATCCCGTTCATGGCCGATCTGGGCAACACGAACTTCGCCATCGGCTTCGTGCTGATGATCGCCGGGCTGCTCATGACGATGCGGTGGCGGTGACGATTACCCCGGTTGGCGGCTTGACGCCGAATTACACCGGTGTGACTCATCCCCAGTGTGGATAACCCCTGTGGATAACTACCCCACCTCGTGGGCGCCGCGCCAGAACGTTGTGGTAGTGGCCTGGGTGATCACCGTGTTCCTGCTGGCAGGAGCGGTATGGCTGGGCTTCGGCGGCGACGTCGGCGGCACCGTGCTGACGGGGATGGCCATGCTCTCCACCGGCGCGCTCGCGCTCCACGGCACCTTGCTCCGGCCTCGGCTGGCCGCCGGCCCCGAGGGAATCCTGGCCAGGACGGTCGGCGGCGCGCACCGCTATCCCTGGACCGAAGCCCGGCTCCGGCTGCGCACGACGCGCCGGCTGGGCCGGGACAGCCTGACCCTCGAGGTCGAATCCGGCGAACACCTGCTGGTGTTCGGCCGGATCGACCTCGGCGAGGACCCCAGGGACGTCCTGGACGTCCTCACCGCCCTCAAGGGTCAGGCGTTGTCGTAGTAGTGGACGTCGCCGTTCGGACCGTGTGACCAGCCGGGAACGGCCGGGCCGACAGCGGGCGGCGCGTACTCCCCGAAGATCTCGTACGGCGAGGCCGGCGAGCAGATCGGGTTGATCTTCACGACGCAGGTCCGTAGCGACCCGCTGAACTTCGCCTTCACGTGCCGCGGCCGCTGGTCTTCGACCACGGCCGGACCGGCGGTGATCTCCCAGCCGCTGGCCGCGCCCGGCCCGGTGGTGCCGACGGTCTGCGTCGCCGCCGCCGAGGTGACGCCAGGATCGCCGAAGCAGATTTTCAACGCCGCGTCGACGTAGGCGACACGCAGCGTGATCGCACTGCCCGAGCCGAGGAAATAGCGTTTGGTGTAGGTCTGACAGGTCTCGGCGGCCTGATCGGCCTGCGCGACCGACGGTGCCAGCGCCGAAGCCAGCACGGCGACGGCGGCGAGAGCTGCCGCTTTCCGGATCTTCATCTCAACCCCCAAGTTGACGATGTTGATGATCAACCTGAAGGTACCCCGTCATGTTGCTTCCCCACCGGGTAAGCGCATAACCCACTCGGCGGAAGCAGGCCTACTCCGGGTAGCAGACGTAAGAGGGCTGGCCGCGGTTCGTGGTCAGTTCGCAGGACGCGGAGATCGTCTGCGAGTCCTTCCACGCGATGAGCCCGATCAGCGCGACGACCACGATCGCCAGCCCGCCGATCTGCCACTTGAGCCGGTTCTTCTCCGGCGCGTAGAGCAGCGCGAACGTCACCAGGAGCCCCGCGACGAACCCGCCGGCGTGCCCGAGGATCGAGATACCGGGCACCTGGAAGGTGATGAAGACGTTCAGTCCCAGCATGACGAGCAGCCAGGTGGGATTGAGCTTGAGCTTGACGACGATGACCGCGTAGGCGCCCATGAGCCCGAAGATCGCGCCAGAGGCACCGACCACGGGGACGGCGTCGAGGTCGGTGAACACCAGGTTCGCGGCCGAACCACCGAGCATCGAGATGAAGTAGAGCGCGACGAACGGGACCCGGCCGAGGATGGTCTCCAGCGGGCGGCCGATGAACCACAGCGAGAACGCGTTGCCCGCGATGTGCAGCAGGCCGAACTGCAGGAACCCCGAGGTGAAGATCCGCCACCACTCGTCGGCCGCCAGGGTCGCCGGATTCCACAGCTCACCGAGCTGGAAGAGCTCCGAGAAGTTGTTGCTCGCGATGCTGCCGGACTGGGCGACCGTGATGAAGAAGACGGCGACGTTGAGCGCCAAAAGGACCGGCGTCACGACGGCCGTGCGAGGCGGCCTGGCGCCGGTGATGGTGGTCGCGCCGTAGCCGGCGTCGCGGTACTGCTTCTGCTGGACGCGGTCCTGCTGGCGGCCTGCCTGCACGCAGTCGGTGCACTGGAAGCCCACGGCGGCTTCGCGCAGGCAGTCCGGGCAGGCCGGACGCTCGCAGCGTGAACAGCTCAGCCCGGTCGGCCGGTTCGGGTGCCACCAGCAGCCGGGCATGGCGGCCTGCTGGTACTGGGGATTCGGTGGTTGGCTCACGATGCCACCAACCTACCGAAATCCCCCGTAACAGGCCGTGTGATGAGCGTGGTCAGCCCTCGCGGCTGATGCTGACCTTCTCGATGACGACGTCGTCCAGCGGACGGTCCGCCGGACCGGTCGCGGTACGCCCGATGGCGTCGACGACCTCGCGGGAAGCCTGGTCCGCGACCTCGCCGAAGATCGTGTGCTTGAAGTTCAGATGCGTCGTCGGGGCGACGGTGATGAAGAACTGCGAGCCGTTGGTGCCGGGTCCGGCGTTGGCCATGGCCAGCAGGTACGGCTTGGAGAACTGGAGCTCCGGGTGGAACTCGTCGCCGAACTTGTAGCCGGGGCCGCCGCGGCCGGTGCCCGTCGGGTCGCCGCCCTGGAGCATGAAGCCGTCGATGACACGGTGGAAGATCGAACCGTCGTAGAACGGGCCCGAGTTCGTGCCCTTCGCGTTGGGCTGGGTGTACTCCTTGCTGCCCTCGGCGAGCCCGACGAAGTTCGCGACCGTTTTCGGCGCGTGGTCGGGGAACAGGTTCAGGTTGATGTCACCCTGGTTGGTGTGCAGAGTGGCCTTCAGCGCGCCACCAATGAGGGATCCCTTGCTTTCAGTCACGGGCTTCATCGTGCCATCTGCGGCAAGATCTGCGGAAAAGGGGCACGATAGGTTACAAGCAACGAAGCAGAATCAAAACGATTGATGAGGTGAAGGCCATGACCCGGGCCGCAGATTCGGTGAGCGAGTCGGCGAAGGCCGGCGCGCTCGGCCTGCGCAAACGAGCGGTTGAGGCGGGCAAGGAAGCCACCGCCCACGCCGTTGAGGTAGCCGAGCACAAGCTCTCCGAGAGCGCCGGTGAGATCGCTAAGACCAGCCGTCGCGCGCGCAAGAAGCTCGCGAAGAAGACGGAACTGACCCGCAAGGAGCTCAAGAAGAGCTCGAAGGCGGCTCGTAAGGAGGCACTGGCCAGGCTTTCCGAGATGCGGAAGCCGGGCCGTAAGGCGCGCAAGGCCGCCATCCAGGCGGCGAAGGCCGCCGGCGAGTCGAAGCGTCGCGGCAAGAAGGATTTCAAGGCCGCGAAGAAGGACTTCCGCGCCGCCCTCGTCGAGGCGAAGGCCGCTGCCAAGGGGACGCGTAAGCGTCGTCGCTGGCCGTGGGTCCTCGGTATCGCCGTGGTCGGCGCCGGTGCGGCTTACGCACTGCGTTCCAAGCAGGAGCCGCCGGTCGCGCCTGCTCCGCCCAAGGCACCGCCCGCTCCCCCCGCCAAGCCCGCCGCTGCTCCGAAGCCCGCACCCGCGAAGCCCGCCGCTTCCGGTCCGTCGGCTTCCGGTCCGGCTGGGGGTTCGGGTCCGTCGAAGCCCGAGGCACCGAAGCCCGGCACCCCGAAGAACGGGCACCAGGCTTCGAGCACCAGCTCCGCCGACAAGAAGAACTGACGCCGAACCCTCTTCTGCTTGTCGCCAGGGCCGTCCAGTGACCCACAAGGCCACTGGACGGCCCTTTCACGTCCACACCCCGAAGATCAACTCGCTCGACATCTTGGTGCCGAAGATCAACGCGCCCAACAAGGTGACCGGCGGACTCGTCTCGCCGAAAGCGCGCCAGCGCGACGGCGAGACTTCACCGGTCGCGCGCCCTCTTTTGGGCCGAAGGCCCACGTAAACGCGATGAAGGGGCGCCCTTCCCTCCCAACAGAACGTTGAAAGCGAACGGGCGCCCCTTCGGCGCTTTTACGTCAGTGCGCGATCAGGCAGACGCAGCGTGCTTGTCGATCAGCTGGCCGAGGCGGGGAAGGGCCTCCTCGACGTTCTTCTTGCCGTTCGGGCGCAGCTTGCCGTAGACCTTCTTGATGCTGTCGCGGCTGCTCTTCTCGGCGCGCGCGTCGGTGACCGACAGGAGCGCGTCCGAAGCCTCGTCGCTACGGCTGACCAGGTAGGCGCCGAAGTCGTTGCCGCCCTTGGCCTTGTAGTCGCCGTAGAACGGCTCGAGGGCACCGGTGAAGTCGTCGAGCAGGGTGTCGACGGCGGCGGGGATGATGCCCGGCTTGATCTTCTTGACGGCCGCGAAGCCGGTCTTCACGACGGCACCCGAAACGCCGCCCTTGTCCGACACCTCGGCGTCGACGAGACCTTCGAAGTCGCTCACGACCGCCGGACGACGGCTGGAGTCGAGCAAGATTTCCTTGAGGGTGTCAGCCACGAAACCTGTCCTTTTGTCTTATGGGGAGAAATGATCTTTTGTGCCGCCGAGCCACACCGCAAGGCGGCCTCCGCCGGATCTGGCGTTGCGCTGGTCCCGCGAACCGTCGCGCGTGCGGCACAGGGTAGTACAAGATCAACTTCACTCTGACGTGTGGATACCACTACCTAGAGACGCAGCGCACCGATAGCCTCCTTCGCCACCGTGCGCGCCTTGATGCTCTGCTTCTGATTGGTCGTCACGACTACCGCGTTCCCGCCCTTCGCGACGGCGTAAACGGCGCCGTCGCCGGACGGCTGATAGCCGCCTTTCCAGCCCGCCGGTTCGTCGGCGGGATTGGACGTGTCGATGGGTGCGGCCTGGTCGACCAGCGCCTTGGCCACCGCGGGTTCCCCGACGTACACGCGCACCGTGAGCTGTAGTTTCCCGCTGAGCGCGTAAAAGAAACAGGTCGGATGCGGCTGATCCGCCGATGTCTTGACCTTGGAGACCTTCTGCCCGTTGGCGTCCGAAACGGATTCGGCGCTCAGGTAAGGGCACGGACCCTTGCCGGTGGGTTCCGGCGTCGGCGGGAGCTGGGGCGCCGGGCTGCTCGACGGCGCGGGCGGGTTCGTCGCGGGCGGCTGTTCCTTCGGCCCACAGGCCGCCAGGAGTCCTACGACGAGCGGCAGGATCAGGAGACGTCGCATAGTGGCGCCCAGTGAAGCAGATCGGATGACCGCGTCGCCGTAACCATCCGCCCTGTTCGTGCGACGATGGCGGGGCGTGACGGGTCTTCAGGAGGCATCAGTGCTCACCAAGGAGCAGTACCTGGGTGCGGTGGCGGAACGCATCCAGCGCAGCGGTGGCCGGTTGAACACGGTCCAGATCGGCCCGAGCGCGGCCGTCGTCGGCCTGTTCACCGAATCCGTGATGATGTCGACGATGAACTACTGCGTGGTCGCCGCGGCGATCCCGGAGGTGACGGCGCCCGCGTTGTACGACTTCACCGGGCTGGCGACACAGCACGCACGCGCGAACGTGATGGGCACCGTCGGCTGGACGGCGGCTTCCGTGGTCATCGCCGGGCTGATCGGGGATCGGGTGTATCCGGACGCCGCACAGGCCGCGTCGGCGAAGTCCGGCAACCAGTTCGGCGGCGAGACACGTATGGTGGCCGTCGACGTTTCGGCGGCGCAGATGTACGCGTTCGTCGGCGGAAAGCTGTGGGGCGCGGCGGTGCAGGGTTCGGTCAACGCGAAGCTGACGTTCTGTTTTCCGCAGCCCGCCGAGGTTTATCAGCAGGTGCAGTGGCAGCAGGCGCAGGGGCAGCAACCGCCGATGCCGCCCGGTCCGCCGCCCGGTCAGCAGCCGCCTCCCGGCTGGCAGCCGCAGCAACCGCCACCGCCGCAGTACCCGGTCGGGCCGCCGCCCGCGCAGGGGCCGCCGCCCGGCCAGCACCCGCCGCACTACCCGCCGCCCGCGCCCGGTTATCCGGCGCACGGCCAGCGCCCGCCGGGATACTGATGAACCGCAAGTTGCGCGGCTGGCCGTCCTTCCCCGAAGAGCTGCCGGAGTTCGACACCGAGAACACGCCGGACACGCCGAGTGAGCTGTTCCTGAAATGGCTCAACGAAGCCGGGGAGCACGTGCTGGCGCCGCATGCCGTCACTCTGTCCACAGTGGACGCCGACGGGCTGCCGGACGCGCGGGTCGTGATCCTCAAGGACGTCGAGGGCGACACCTGGGCGGTCGCGACGAGTTCCGAAAGCCCGAAAGGTGTGCAGCTGGCGAAGAATCCGTACGCCGCACTGACGTTCTTCTGGCCGGGGCGCGGCCGTCAGATCCGCTTGCGTGGTCCGGTCTCGGTCGCCGATCCCGAAGTCTCCGCGGCCGATTTCACCGCCCGGCCGCCGGCGTCCAGGGTGGAGGCGTTCATCGGCAGGCAGTCGCAGGTGCTCGAAGATCCGGCCGACCTCGACCGCGCGGCCGCGGAAGCGGAGCGCTGGGTCGAGGAGAATCCCGAAGTGGCACCGGAAACCTGGACTCGCTATCTGGTGACGCCGTCCGAAGTGGAGTTTTGGCAGGCAAGCCATGATCGGCGGCACCGCCGTCTCCGTTATCGGCGGGAGAACGAGTCCTGGCGCAAAGAACGTCTCTGGCCGTAAACGGTAACTGGGAACGACGATCGTCGGGTTGTCGTGGACGATTCCCTTCGACGACGGTGAACGCACCCAGTCCCCTGATCGTTCGGAGGCGAAATGTCCACACGCCGTCGCATCGGTGGCGCCTTGGCCGCCACAGGGCTCGCCCTGCTGGCCGTCACGACGCCCGTCGCGAGCGCACAGATCGGCGACCCGGCGAGAGGGCTGTATTCGGTGGAGGGCGCGAACGACACCGGCAAGCGCACCGCCGTCGCCCGAACCGGGGTCGACGTGGCAGGCTCGCGCGGTGGCGCGCTGACCGTCGTCGCCACGCCCGAGCAGGCCGCGAGCCTGCGCGCCGGCGGGTTCACCCTGAAGCCGCTCGGTGACTTCGACAGCATGCTGAAACAACGGAGCGCGCGAGCCGGCACCGCGGCCGTCGACGGCGACTTCCCGCCGGGCGACGAGGCGTACCACACTTACGCCGAAACGACCGCTGAGCTGCAGAAGGCCGCGAAGGACCACAGTGACATCGCGACGCTGTCCAGCGTCGGCAAGTCATACGAAGGCCGCGAGCTGAACCTGCTGAAGATCAGCGACAACGCGGGCACGGACGAGAACGAGCCCGAGGTCCTGTTCACCTGCAACCAGCACGCGCGCGAACACCTCACCACCGAGATGTGCCTGCGGATCGTGCAGCGGCTCACCAGCGGATACGCCAGCGACCCCGCCATCAAGAAAATGGTCGACGAGCACGAGATCTACGTGATCCCGAACGTCAACCCGGACGGCTCGGAGTACGACATCTCCGGCGGGGAGTACCAGGGCTGGCGCAAGACGCGGAAGCCGGTGCCCGGCAGCAGCGCCGTCGGCACCGATCCGAACCGCAACTGGGACTACAAGTGGAACTGCTGCGGCGGGTCGAGCAACAGCCCGTCCGCCGAGGACTACCACGGTCCGTCGGCGTTCTCCGAGGCCGAGACCAAGGCGGTCGCGGACTTCGTGAACTCGCGGGTGGTCGGCGGCGCACAGCAGATCAAGACGCACATCGACTTCCACACCTTCTCGGAACTGGTGCTCTGGCCGTTCGGCTACACGAAGAACGAAACCGACGAGGGCATGACCGAGGCCGAAGCGCGGCGATTCGCCGACGTCGGCAAGAAGATGGCCGCCACCAACGGCTACACGCCCGAACAGTCCAGCGATCTGTACGTCACCGACGGCGACATCAACGACTGGGCGTGGGGCAAGCACAAGATCCTCAGCTACACCTTCGAGATGTACCCCAAGGACGGCGGGATCGACGGCTTCTACCCGCCCGCTTCGGTGATCCCGGAGCAGACAGCTCGCAACGACAAGGCCGTCGACATCCTGATCAACGAGGCGGGGGCTTGATCCCGCACGGTTTCTGAGATCGGCCACTCGCGACGCCCGGCTCTTCGGCGAATCCAAGCTGAAGGTCCGGGCGTCGCCCTGTTCCGGCACTTTGCGCCGATAGCATGATCGACTTTGTTCTTCGGTGCCCCGAATGGCCGAATTCTGGATAATCGACAGGTGCGCAAGCGGTTCTCGGAAGGCTCTCCGATCGCGTCGACGGTGGTCACCGGCGACGACTTCGACGAACTCGAGAACACCTTCCAAGCGTTCCTCGCGCCGGACACGGTCAAGCTGCACACCCCCGCACCCACCGGATTCTTCGACATTTCCCAGCTCAGCGGCCTACGCATCCCCGGAATCGACCCGAACGGCCTCTCGGTCTACGAACTGACGCTGGACTCCGACGTCGTACTGGAGGGTGAGGAGACGCCCGACGCGTACACCGTGATCGTGACCCTGACCGGCCACAACCAGATCACCCTCGGCCAGGAGATCGTGCCGTCGCGCCACGTGGTGACCGGACCGGACACCCGTTTCCGGACCAGGTTCGAGCACCCCGACATCCTGATGCTCCGGGTCGGCAAGCAACTGGTGGCGGACGCGATGCGCGAACGGCTCGGCGAGGCGCCGACGTCGACCTTGCGGTTCGATCCGGCGATCGTCGAAACGTCGGGGATGGGCCAGTGGATCGAGCTGCTCCACACCTTCGGCGAGACCGCGGCCTCCGGCCTGTTCGACCGGTCGCCGCTGGCCGCCGCGCATTTCGAGAAGCTGCTGCTGCACGGTCTGCTCGACACGCAACCGCATTCGCTGTCCGGTGACCTCGCCGGAGAACGGCCGCGGCCGAAGTCGTCGGCGGTTCGCCGCGCGATGATCCACTGCGAGGAACACGCCGCCGAGCCGGTGTCGATCGGTGAGCTGGCGATGGTCGCGCGGACCAGCGTGCGCGCGCTGCAGCTGGCGTTCCGCACCGAACTCGGGCTGACGCCGATGGAATACCTGCGACGTGTCCGCCTCGACTACGTGCACCAGGACCTGCTCGCGATCGCGCAAGGACGCGCCGAAGGCACCGTCACCGACGTCGCGCTGCGATGGGGCTTCACGCATCTCGGCCGGTTTTCCGGTTTCTACCGCCAGACCTACGGCAAACTGCCTTCGGAGACGGCCCGCCTCACCGCCTGAAGGAGTTCGGATGCTGGTCGAACTGGCCATTGGTGACGCGTACGGAGGTTCCTTCGAACACGCGTACCCGAGCTTCGTCGCCGAGCACAACACACTGACGGGGTACGTGCCGCATCCCGGCTCTCCCGGCGTCCCGACCGGCCGCTACACCGACGACACGCAGATGACGATCGCGATCGCCGAGCTGCTCGTCTCGGGTCGCCGGTGGACGCCGTCGCTGCTCGCCGAGCAGTTCGTCCTCGCCTACCACCGCGATCCACACGACGGCTACGCGCCGCGCTTCCACCAGCTGCTCAGCGAAGTCCGGGACGGCGAAGAGCTGCTGCGACGCCTCCAGCCGCAAAGCGACAAGAGTGGGGCGGCCATGCGAGCCGGGCCGATCGGGGTCCTGCCGACCGTCGACGACGTCCTGTACCACGCGAAACTGCAGGCCAGGATCACGCACGACACACCGGCGGGGATCGCCGCGGCCCAGGCGGCGGCGCTCGCCGTGCACTACTGCCACCATCGGCTCGGCCCGCTGACCGAGGTCGCGCGGTGGATCGACGGCGTGCTTCCCGAGGACGTCGGGCACGGCGGCTGGGCACGGCCGTGGTCGGGCAGGATCGGGCCGCAGGGCTGGATGAGTGTCCGCGCCGCGCTGACCGTACTCGCCGACGGCGGCGGTCTCGCCAGGATGCTGCACACCTGTGTCGCGTTCACCGGCGACGTCGACACCGCGGCGACCATCGCGCTGGCCGCCGCGTCGCGCTCACCCGAGGTGGCCCAGGATCTGCCGCCGGTCCTGTGGCGCGACCTGGAGAACGGCGAGTTCGGCCGCGACTATTTGGCCAAGCTCGACGAGCGGCTGCTCGACCTCTGACTACCAGGAAGGCCGGTACCGCAGGCCTTGCTCGTAGTACTGGTCGTCGGACTCCGCCGGTTCGGGCTGCTCGTCCTGGGCCGGCCCGGCCGGTTCTTCCGAACGGTCCTTGAGCACCACGTTCTCGGTGCCCGCCGGCGTCCGGCGCGAGACCGGGGAAGCCGGCGTGACGGTTTCCCCGGTCTGCTGGAACGTCGGGGTGAACCCGAGCCGCCAGCGGAGCCTGTCCGTGATGTACCCGGCGTTGCCGATCGGCGCCATCAGCTCGGCACTGCGCTTCGCGGATCCTTGCTGCGCTTCTTGATAAGTCCGCATGACGGCGTCCGCGATCTCGGCGGGCGACATCCGCGACACGGCTTCGCTCACTCTGAGCCGGGTCATCACGCCGTCGGTGTTGACCGAAACGGAGATGGCACCGTCCGGTGAAGACGCGTCCACCGACAGGCCGGCCAAGGCCTCGAGCATCGCTTGCCGGTCGTTGGCCGGTTTCTTGGGCGGCGGTTTTTCGGCCACGATCCTCCGTCAGTCGACCGGTAGCGGCGACAGTTCCATCGGCGGTTCCTGGAACTTGCCGTCGTTCGAGATGTCGACGTTCTTGTCCCGGACCCGCTTTTCCGTTCCCTTGTCGGTGTTCTCCGTTTCGAAGTTGCCGGGGTCGAAGGTCTCACCCGGGCTGACGTCCGGCGGCTCGGGGACGATCGGCAGGTTGTTGATCTCGACATTGATCTTCGAGATCAGCGACTCCGTCGCGCGGAACATGCCTTCCCTGATGTTGACCACACCATCGTGGAAGCTGTTGTAGATGGTTTCGGGGCTGTCCCCGACGATCGAAGCGTTCTCGGAAATCAGGGTGGAGAGTCCGGCACCGGCCGCGGCACCGGCGACCTGGACCCCGTTCGCGGTGGTGAAGAAGGTCGCCGCGGTGAGAGCGGCACCGGCAGGCGGAACGGCCGCGACGAGCAAAGCGGCGACAGCGCCGGCGAAACCCGCCGCCAACGCCTTCGTCAAGGCGGATTCGTCTTGCCGTTCCTGGTCTTCGCGGTATTTCTCCGCGGCGGTCAGGAAGGACGCGGCGAGGTTGCTCAGGTCGGCCCGCGCGGTCGCGATGGCGTCGCGCGCGGCCACGATGTCGGCTTCCAGCACGGTGAGTTTGGTGCCCACGCGGGAATAGGTGTTCACGAGACCCTGGATGTAGCTCTTGGCGGTCTCGGCGCCTTCACCGCGCCACTTGAGCAGCAGGACCAGGGACCGGTCGAGTGGCGCTTTCGTGTCCTGGAAAGCGTTCCAGAGCCGTTCGTAGGCCTCGATCATGGTCTGCAGGCTGTTTTCACCGACGAGCTCCGCCTCGGAGAACTCCAGGAAGAAGTTGCGGACTTCCTCCTTCCGCCCGCCGCTGAGGTCGATGTCGTTGCCCATCAGCCAGTCCTGGAAAAGGATGTCCACCGCCGCGTAGGCGTCGTTGGCGCCCTTGGTGAGGTCGGCGGTGATCCCTTCGAGGAGCTTGCTGTTGTCCCTGACGAGGCCTCCGGAGGTGGTCTCCGCGTCCAGTGCGTTGAAGTAACCGTCCATCTTGGAGCTACCCCTGTTCCCCATAGGCGGCGCGGTTCACTCGCTGCCGGTTGTCCTCTTCGACGGATTCGTACAGTTCGGCGACCCTCGCCAGTGCCTGGGAGGCGTCCTGCGTACTGCGAAGCAGCTTCGCCAGCATTTTCTCGACGGCCTGGCGGTGTTCCTCGTAAGCCGCCGAAACCCCGCGCATGCCCAGCGACTTCCCGAACGCGGTGTCCGGTGCGAAAAGGCCGGGGAGAAAGGCACCTGTGACGGGGTCGGGAGCGGGCACATCCTGCCCTTGCACACCGGTATGGGCGGTACTGACTATGTCGGCGGCCTTCTGCAGTTCCTTGCTCGACAACCTGAGATCGTCGAGGTCGGTTTCGAAACTGACCATGTTCACCTCGCTGTCCGGATTCCTGTCCCATGTAAGCAGCGTTGACTTGGCTGGGAGCATGACTTCACGATCCGCGTTCGGTGACGAACGTCACCGCGGCCCCGGAATAGAGAAACGGGGCGAGTTGGTCGGCGCTTTCCGCCGACACAACTCGCCCCGAGTGATGTGGAGCTGAGGGGAATCGAACCCCTGACCCCCGCCTTGCAAAGGCGGTGCTCTACCAATTGAGCTACAGCCCCGGGCCGCAGGCGATCATGGTAACCGCCCGCGCCGAAATCAGTTGTTGCGGGACGCGTCCGCGGCCTTGGCCGGGGCGCTTCCGTTCGTGGCGGCGGTGCCCAGCGGACGCTCGGTGGGCGCGGTGGCCTCACGCCAGAGGTCGGCCTCGGCTTTGGCTGCCTTGTTGCGCTTGATCACGAACAGCACGCCGCCCGCGATGACCGCGAGTGCCAACAGCTTCTTCATCAGAAGCCCCCTCTTTCCGCCGAGTTGCTCCGCCTACCCACCGATGCTACTGCACCACGTTCCACGTGGAACCAAACCCCCACGGCACCGACCCCTCACCTCTCCCCGATGGCGCCGGTCCCCACGGCAATGGGCCCGCCAGGGCCCGAGCCGAAAGGGGGGTCCAGGGGGGCGAAGCCCTCCCTGGCGGGGGTCTGGGGGTTCGACCCCCAGAAACGAAAAACGCCCGGTCGTGGTTTGTGCTTTCCACAAACACGACCGGGCCAACCGGGTGGGCCCACCAGGACTTGAACCTGGGACCTCTTCGTTATCAGCGAAGCGCTCTAACCGCCTGAGCTATGGGCCCGAACGACGAGAAGATTACAGGACGCCTTTCGGCGCCCTGCAACCGGGTCACTCTCGTTCGGAAAGGGTCACTTCCAGGCCTCCGGCGAGGTCGGCGGAGACGTTGTAGATGAAGGCGCTGACGGTGGCGAGTGCCGAGATCAGCACGATGTTGATGGCGCCGAGGATGGCCGCGATCCCGAAGACGCGGCCCGCGCTGATCAGCGGGTCTGCCGGTGCGTCGGCGCCTTCGCCGCCGACGAGCGACGAGTAGGTCCCGTTGAGTTTGTCCCAGACGCCCATGCCGTCGAGGACGGTGTAGAGGACGCCGACGGCGACGAGCCACACGAAGAACAGCGCGACGCCGAGGACGAGGGACAGTTTCAGCACCGACCAGGGGTCGAAGCGTTTGATCTGCAGGCTGGCGCGACGCGGTCCGCGGCCGGGGCGGCGGAGCGCGGTCGGGGCGGCACGGGTGCGGGAGGCGGACGGGATGGCGGAGGGGGCGGGTTGGTCGCCCTCTCCGCTCTCGCCGAACAGCCTCTTCGCGGCGGTGCCGCTGACCCCGTGGTAGTCGGTCACGGTTGTCGCGTCCTGCTTCGGTTCCGAGTAGGCCACGTCTTCGGTGGCTACCGAAGACACCGAGACCGTCTGCTCGCTGGCGCCTTCGGCCTCCCCCGCACCGCTGTCACGCTGCCAGGGCGGGCTCGACGAACCCGCCTGCGCGCCGCCTGTTTCGGGCTTCTCGGATGGTGTCACGAGGTGTCAGTCCTTACCCAGTACGTGGGGCGTCGTCTACTCCTGCTCCGACGCCGGGGTTTCTTCTCCTTCAGCACTACCTGCAGTGGCGACGTCTGAGGGCTCGTCCGCGTTGCGTGCGACCGCGAGAAGAGTGGTTCCTTCGTCGAGATTCATCAGCCGCACTCCCTTCGTCTGCCTGCCTGCCTTGCGCACCTGTCCGGCCGAAGTCCGGATCACCCCGCCGCTGGAGGTGATCGCGTAAAGCTCGTCTTCGGCGTCGACGATGACCGCACCTACCAGCCTGCCACGTTTCCGGTCGTACTGGATGGTGAGCACACCCTTGCCACCGCGGCCTTGGACCGGGTAGTCGTCGGTCGGGGTGCGCTTGGCGTAGCCGCCGTCGGTGGCGACGAGGAGGAACTTGTCCGGCTGGACGACGTTGATGCCGAGCAGTTCGTCGCCGTCGTTGAACCGCATGCCCAGTACACCGGAGGTCGCGCGGCCCATCGGGCGAAGCGCCTCGTCGGTGGCGTGGAAGCGGATCGACTGGCCTTCGGCGGACACCAGGAGCAGGTCGTCTTCCGCGGCCGCGAGCACGGCGCCGACCAGCTCGTCCCCTTCGCGGAGGTTGACCGCGATGAGGCCGCCGGCGCGGTTGGAGTCGAAGTCGGTGAGCTTGGTCTTCTTCACCAGGCCGCGCCGGGTCGCGAGCACGAGGTACGGGGCGACCTCGTAGTTCGGGATCTCGATGACCTGGGCGATCTTCTCGTCCGGCTGGAACGCGAGCAGGTTCGCGACGTGCTGGCCGCGCGCGTTGCGGTTGGCCTCGGGCAGGTCGTAGGCCTTGGCCCGGTAGACGCGGCCCTTGTTCGTGAAGAACAGGATCCAGTCGTGGGTCGAGCAGACGAAGAAGTGCTGGACGATGTCGTCCTGTTTCAGCGTCGCGCCCTGGACGCCCTTGCCGCCGCGTTTCTGCGATCGGTACAGATCGGTTTTCGTTCGCTTGGCGTAACCCGTGCGGGTGATCGTGACGACGACGTCCTCGACCGCGATGAGGTCTTCGACCGAGACCTCGCCGTCGAACGGGATGATCTTGGTGCGCCGGTCGTCGCCGTACTTGTCGACGATCTCCTGCAGTTCCTCGGCGATGATCGAGCGCTGCCGCTCGGGTTTCTCGAGGATGTCCTTGAGGTCGGCGATCTCGAGTTCGATCTCGGCCAGGGTGTCGACGATCCGCTGCCGCTCCAGTGCCGCGAGGCGGCGGAGCTGCATGTCGAGGATCGCGGTCGCCTGGATCTCGTCGACGTCGAGCAGGCTCATCAGCGCGGGCCGGGCTTCTTCGGCCGAGGGCGAGCGCCGGATGAGGGCGATGACCTCGTCGAGCATGTCGAGCGCCTTGACCAGACCGCGCAGGATGTGGGCGCGCTCTTCGGCCTTGCGCAACCGGAAGCGGGTCCGGCGGACGATGACCTCGATCTGGTGCTTCACGTAGTGCCGGATCATCTGGTCCAGCCGCAGCGTGCGGGGCACGCCGTCGACGAGGGCCAGCATGTTGACACCGAAGTTCTGCTGCAGCTGCGTGTGCTTGAACAGGTTGTTCAGCACGACCTTCGCGACCGCGTCACGTTTGATCGTGACGACGATCCGCATCCCGCTGCGGCTGTTGGACTCGTCGGCGATGTCGGAGATACCGGTGAGCTTGCCGTCGCGGACCAGGTTCGCGATGTTCTCGACCAGGTTGTCCGGGTTGACCTGGAACGGGAGTTCGGACACGACCAGGATCGTGCGGCCCTTGGCGTCCTCTTCGACCTCGACGACCGCGCGCATGCGCACGGAGCCGCGGCCGGTGCGGTACGCGTCCTCGATGCCGGAGTTGCCGAGGATCATCGCCTTGGTCGGGAAGTCCGGGCCCTTGATCCGGACGAGCAGTGCGGCGAGCAGCTCGTCGTCGGTCGCGTCGTAGTTCTCCAGCGCCCATTTGACGCCGTCGGCCACCTCTCGCAGGTTGTGCGGCGGGATGTTGGTCGCCATCCCGACCGCGATCCCGGAACCACCGTTGACCAGCAGGTTCGGGAACCGCGACGGCAGGACGTCGGGCTCCTGGGTGCGGCCGTCGTAGTTGTCGGAGAAGTCGACGGTGTCTTCTTCGATGTCCTGCAGCATGTGCATCGCGAGATGCGCGAGGCGGGACTCGGTGTACCTCATGGCGGCCGCGGGGTCGTTACCCGGCGAACCGAAGTTCCCCTGGCCGTCGATCAGCGGGTACCGCAGCGACCACGGTTGGGCGAGCCGCACCAGCGCGTCGTAGATCGCGGAGTCACCGTGCGGGTGGTAGTTGCCCATCACGTCGCCGACGACGCGGGAGCACTTGTTGTACCCGCGGTCGGGGCGGAAGCCGGAGTCGAACATCGAGTACAGCACGCGGCGGTGCACCGGCTTGAGGCCGTCTCGCACGTCCGGCAGCGCCCGCGACACGATGACGCTCATCGCGTAGTCGATGTAGGAGCGCTGCATCTCCTGCTGGATGTCGACCGGTTCGATCCGGTCGTGGTCCGGAGCCGGCGGCAAGGTTTCCGTCATGAGGTCCTTCTCGTGAGGGCAGTCCTGATGGGACAGAGAAACGGGACGTGACTACACGTCGAGGCCGTTACACATCAAGGAAACGAACGTCCTTGGCGTTGCGCGTGATGAAGGAGCGGCGCGCTTCGACGTCCTCGCCCATCAGTACGGAGAACAGGTCGTCGGCCTGTGCGGCGTCGTCCAGGGTGACCTGGCCGAGCAGCCGGTTCGCCGGGTCCATCGTGGTCTCCCACAGCTCTTCGGCGTTCATCTCGCCGAGACCCTTGTAGCGCTGGATCGCGTCGTCCTTGGGGAGGCGCTTGCCCGCCTCGACACCGGCCTGGATGACGGCGTCGCGTTCCCGGTCGGAGTACGCGTACTCCGGCTCGGCCCTCGGCCACTTGATCTTGTACAGCGGCGGCCGCGAGAGGAACACGTGCCCGTGCTCGATCAGCGGGGTCATGAACCGGAACAGCAGGGTGAGCAGCAGCGTGGTGATGTGCTGGCCGTCGACGTCGGCGTCGGCCATGAGCACGATCTTGTGGTACCGCAGCTTTTCGAGGTCGAACTCGTCGTGGATACCGGTGCCGAGCGCGGTGATCAGCGACTGGACCTCGGTATTCTTGAGGACGCGGTCGATACGGGCCTTCTCGACGTTGATGATCTTGCCTCGGATCGGCAGGATCGCCTGGTACATCGAGTCGCGGCCTTCCTTGGCCGAACCGCCCGCCGAGTCACCCTCGACGATGTAGAGCTCGCATTCCGACGGGTTGGTCGAGCGGCAGTCCTTGAGCTTGCCGGGCAGCCCGCCGATCTCCAGCGCGCCCTTGCGGCGGACCAGGTCGCGCGCCTTGCGGGCGGCCATCCGCGCCTGTGCCGAGGAGATCGACTTGTTGATGATCGTCTTCGTCTCGGTGGGGTTGCGCTCGAACCAGTCGGCCAGCCATTCGTTCGACGTCTGCTGCACGAACGTCTTGGCCTCGCTGTTGCCCAGCTTGGTCTTGGTCTGGCCCTCGAACTGCGGCTCGGACAGCTTGATCGAGACGATCGCGGCGAGACCCTCGCGCACGTCGTCACCGGTCAGGTTGGCGTCCTTCTCCTTGAGCAGCTTCTTCTCGCGCGCGTACGCGTTGACGACGCGGGTGAGCGCGGCGCGGAAGCCCTCTTCGTGCGTGCCGCCCTCGTGCGTGTTGATCGTGTTGGCGAAGGTGTACACCGACGGCGTGAAGCCGTTGTTCCACTGCATGGCGACCTCGACCTCGAGGCCGGTGCCCTTGGCCTCGAAGGAGATCACGTTGGGGTGGATCGGGTCCTTGCTGCCGTTGATGTGCTTGACGAAGTCCTCGAGACCGCCGGGGTAGCAGTAGGTCTTCTCCTTGACCCGCGCCGCCTGGCCGGAGGCGTCCTCTTCGGTCTCTTCGTCGGCGACGCGCTCGTCGCGCAGCGAAAGGGTCAGGCCCTTGTTGAGGAAGGCCATCTCCTGGAGACGGCGGGAGATCGTCTCGAAGTTGTAGGTCGTGGTCTCGAAGATGTCGCCGTCGGCCCAGAAGGTGATCGTGGTGCCGGTGCCGTCGGCGGGGCCGAGGTCCTCGAGCTCGCCGGGGAGCTGGTCGGTGTACTCCTGTCGCCAGCTGCGGCCGCCGTACTTGACCTCGGCCAGCAGCTTCTTCGACAGCGCGTTCACCACGGAGACGCCGACACCGTGCAGACCACCGGAGACCGCGTAGGAGTCGCTGTCGAACTTGCCGCCCGCGTGGAGCACGGTGAGCACGACCTCGAGGGTCGGCTTCTTCTCCTTGGGGTGCATGTCGACCGGGATGCCGCGGCCGTCGTCGACGACGCGGACGCCGCCGTCGGCCAGCAGGGTAACCTCGACCTTGGTGGCATGACCCGCCATCGCCTCGTCGACGGAGTTGTCGACGACCTCCTGCACGAGGTGGTGGAGGCCGCGTTCACCGGTGGAACCGATGTACATACCGGGACGCTTGCGGACAGCTTCGAGCCCTTCGAGCACCGTGATCGACGACGCGTTGTACTCGCTCTTGTTCTCGGTCACAGGCGTTGATTCTCCTCGTCTCGCTCGAGCAGACGCTCGCTCATCTCCAGTGTACTTGGCCGCGTTCGCTGACATGCGGCAAGGACACCCCTGATTCGCTCACAGACGCGCTAATTCGTTCAAAGAAGAGTCTTGACGTTCGCGAAGCGCTCTGGGCGCGTTCTCGGGGCGCTGGTGGCACAGTTGTGGCGAAGCGCAACTCGGATCAGCCGTACGTGTCACGCGGACCACGTCCCGGGACGTGCCGCGGTCCTTTCCGCCAGCTCGGCGCCGTCGGGCCCTGGATCCGCATCCTCTTCACCACGCCGTGGCCGACACCGGCCGCGATCTTCGTCAGCAGTTGACCTTGGAGCAGGCGCAGCTGTGTCGCCCACGCCGTCGAGCTGGCACGCACGGTCAGCTCGCCGTCCTTGAGCGCCACTGGCTGGGCGTGCTCGGCGACCTCTTCACCCACAAGCCGTGCCCAATGACCGAAGACCTGCCCGTTGGCCAGCCGCGTGTTCCAGCCGCGGTCGACCGCCAGCCGCGAGGCGAGCCTGCCGAGCGGTTGCGGGTCGCGTGTATCGGCGCCCGGCCCTGACCAGCGACGACGTCGCGGACTCTGTCCGTTCGCACCGGCTCCCCCTCCGGTGATACGGCCCCGGCGCACGCCTGGTTCAACTCCGCGTGCCTTCGCTTTGGCCTTCGCGGCCTCCAGCGCGAGATGAGCGAGGTCACGACCGGTAGCTGGTTCCTTGCTGTTGGTATCGGTTGCGCCGTTCGGTACCGGAGGCTGTTCACTCTGCGTGTCGAACAGACTTCCCTCACTGGGGTTACCCCCCTTTTGGGAGGCGTCAAGCCGCTTTTCGGGCCCCTTGGTCACGCGGGGCGATAACGCGTTCACGGTGTTATCCACACTGTCCACAGGTTTGTCCCCAGATCGGTGGGCAACTGCTGTGGCGCCGATCACCCCGGGTGTCCGCTCGCGGGATCACCCTGGGTTGATCTCACCATCTGCCACGAGGAACCGGTGCCCGGCCAGTTCGGCGGGTACGTCCTCGTCCACGGCGGCGGTCACCAGCACCTGCTCGGCACCTGCCGCCACCTCCGCCAGCCTGGCCCGGCGACGCCGGTCCAGCTCGGCGAACACATCATCCAGGAGAAGCACCGGTTCCCCGGCCTCGCCACGCAGGAGCTCGTAGCTTCCCAGACGCAGTGCGAGCGCGAACGACCAGGACTCCCCATGACTCGCGTAGCCCTTGGCCGGCGCTTCGCCGAGGATGAGGTCGAGTTCGTCCCGGTGCGGGCCGACCATGCTCACCCCGCGCTCCAGCTCCAGGTTCCGGGACCGCCCCAGCGCTTCTACCAGCACTTCCTTGAGTACCGCTTCTTCGGCGCGTGGACCGTCCGGAACGCCGTAGCCCTCCGGCATCGCTTCGCCAAGGCTGGACCTGTACGCGATCTTCGCCGGTCTCGAGTCGGGCGCGACGCCCATATAGGCGGCGGCCGCGTACGGCGCGAGGTCCGCGATGAGGTTGAGCCGAGCCGCCAGCAACGCGGCCCCGGCCACCGCGAGGTGGTCGTCCCAGACGTCGAGCGTCGACAACGCGTACGGGTCTTCACGTCCCGTACGCCGCTTGCCCGCCGTCTTGAGCAGGGCGTTCCGCTGCTTCAGCACCTTCTCGTAGTCGGCGCGGACCCCGGCGTACCGGGGCGCGCGCAGCACGAGGAGCTCGTCCATGAAGCGACGGCGCTCGCCGGGATCCCCGCGCACGAGTGCCAGGTCCTCCGGGGAGAACAGCACCGTGCGCAGGATGCCCAGCACGTCACGGGGCTTGCCGACCGAGCCGCGGTTGATCCGCGCGCGGTTCGCCTTGCCCGGGGTGATCTCCAGCTCGACCGTCAGCTCGCGGTCGTCGTTGACCACCGCGACCCTGATCAGCGCGCGCTCACAACCATGCCGCACCAAGGGTGCGTCGGTCGCGACACGATGCGAGCCCAGGGTCGCGATGTAGCCGATCGCCTCCAGGAGGTTCGTCTTACCGCGGCCGTTCTGTCCGACGAGGACGGTCGGTCCGGGTTCGAGCGCGAGATCGGCCAGTGGCCAGGACCGGAAATCGGTGACCTGGAGATGTCTGAGGTACAACCCGTCTGCCTAGTGGCCGGCCGTCGTCACTGGACCTTTTTCACAGCGTGCCCGCCGAACTGGTTGCGCAGCGCGGCGACGGCACGCATGGCGGCGGAGTCCTCCTGGCGGGAGGCGAACCGCGCGAACAGCGCGGCCGAGATGACCGGCGCGGGCACCGCGTTGTTGATCGCCTCTTCCAGCGTCCACCGGCCTTCACCGGAATCCTCGACGTAGCCCTCGAGGTCGTCCAGCTCCGGGTCCTCGTCGAGCGCGCGGACGAGCAGGTCGAGCAGCCACGAGCGGACGACGGTCCCCCGCTGCCAGCCCTTGATGACCGCGGGCACGTTCTCGACGACCTTCGCGGCTTCGAGCAGCTCGAAGCCCTCGGCGAAGGCCTGCATCATGCCGTACTCGATGCCGTTGTGGATCATCTTCGCGTAGTGCCCGGAGCCGACGGCACCGGCGTGCGAGAAGCCCTCTTCGCGCGGGCCCTCGGGGCGAAGCGCGTCGAAGATGGGCATGGCCTTTTCGACGTCCGAAGCGGCGCCGCCGACCATCAGGCCGTAACCGTTGTCCTTGCCCCACACGCCACCGGAGACCCCGCAGTCGAGGTAACCGATGTTCTTCGTGGCGAGCAGGTCGGCGTTGATGCGGTCGTCGGTGTACTTCGAGTTGCCGCCGTCGATCACGAGGTCGCCCTCGGACAACAGGTTGCTGAGCTCGGCGACGGTCTGCCGGGTGGGTTCACCGGCGGGCACCATGATCCAGACGATCCGCGGACCGTCCAGTTTGGACACCATGTCTTCGAGCGACGTGGAGTCGGTGACGTCCGGGTTGCGGTCGTAACCGATCACCTCGTGACCGGCGCCGCGCAGCCGGTCACGCATGTTGAACCCCATTTTGCCGAGGCCGATGAGTCCCAGCTGAGCCATGAAGATCCCCTTTGGTGCGAAAGAAAACGAAGGCCGGTCAGCCCGGGAGCCGGACCGGCATCAGCAGGTACAGGTAGCCGGGGACGACGTTGCCCTCTTCGTCGGCGGGCTTGATCAGCGCCGGCCTGTTCGGTGTGGTGAACGTCAGTTCCGCCCGGTTCGCGTTCAGCGCGCCGAGCCCGTCGACGAGGTAACCCGGGTTGAACGCGATGGTCACCGGCTCACCTTCGTAATCGACCTGAAGTTCTTCTTCAGCCGAACCCTCGTCGTCGCCACCGGCCGAGAGCCGGAGCGAACCGTCGTTGAACTCCAGCCGCACCTGGGTGCCACGTTCGGCGACCAGCGAAACACGTTTGATCGACTCGGCGAGCGCGGAGACCTCGATGACCGCGCGTGACGTGTGCTGCGCGGGCAGCAGCTGCCGGTACGGCGGGAACTCCGCGTCCAGGAGACGGGTCGTGGTGTAGCGGCCGGAGCCGGAGAGACCGAGGAGGCCCTCACCGCTGGCGAGCGCGAGGCGGATCTTGGCGCCGCTGGCACCGAGCGTCTTCGCCGCCTCGGCGAGCGTGCGCGCCGGGACGAGGACAGCGGCGTCGGACAGACCTTCGGCGGGCTCCCAGGTGAACTCGCGCATGGCGAGCCGGAAGCGGTCGGTGGCGACCAGGGTCAGCGAGGAGCCGGAGATCTCCAGCCGCATCCCGGTCAGCATCGGAAGGGTGTCGTCCTTGCCCGCGGCGACGACGACCTGGGTGACCGCCTGGCCGAAGGCGTCGCCGGTGAGTTCGCCGGCGAAGGCGGGCTGGGACGGGAGCTGCGGGTAGTCCTCGACCGGCATGGTCGGCAGGGAGAAGCGCGCGGAGCCGCAGGTGATGGTCGCGCGGGCGCCGTCGACGGAGATCTCGACCGGCTGCGCGGGCAGTGACTTGGTGATGTCGGCCAGCAGACGGCCGGAGACCAGGAGGCGGCCGCCGTCGGCGATGGTGGCCGGGACGCCGACCGTGGCGGAGACCTCGTAGTCGAATCCGGAGACGGTGAGTGCGTCACTCGTCCCGTCGGATCCCGCATCGAGCAGGACACCGCCCAGAACCGGGACCGGAGGCCGCGACGGGAGGCTTCTCGCCACCCACGCGACGGCGTCGGCCAGCCCGTCACGCTCGACGCGGATCTTCATGCGCGCTTCCTTTCGACAACCGAGCCCCTGACGGCTCGAAAGCTCAACGGGTCACCGCGGCCGGAGAGCGCGATGGCCAGGTGCCTCGCAGGTTTGTCCGGTCCGGCGAGGACGCGAACGCACGTCGACACGCAGACCAGGTGCAGGGACCCACGTTAGGCCGTCGCCGGGGTCCGCGTCACCTCGGCCTCCCCTTGGTTTTGTCGACAAGACGACACGGCTCGAAGCTGTCCCCAGATTCGTCCTTCGCCTGTTTTTGTTTTATTCCCTTCTTAAGAAGAACTAAGAACAGCAGTAGTAATAGGCGTTGTGGATTGTGTGGACAAGCCTCGTTCGCGCAGGTCCGGACGCCTCGGACCCTGTGGACTCCGGGTGTGTACGGACGGTGGACAGCTGCGGGCGTCGGTGGATGGTTTCGGGCGGCGCTCGATCTGTCCACAGTCATCCACAGTTGTCCCCACGGTTATCCCCAGCTGTGCGGCGATTTGTACCCAGGGGCTGTGGGCCCGGTTCGTGACCGGAATCGCTCGGGAGAGTGATCCGAGCAGCACGGGTAATCCTTGTGCACAGAATGGGGACAACCTGGGGACAGCGTGTGGATCATGGTGTGGAAATGCTGTGGACTGCCTGTGAGCGGGATGTGGATGGAAACCCGGTCGCCGCTGGCCCCGAGCCCGCGGGAGTTGTGCACAAGGTACCCACAGCATGTGGATTTCCTTTGTGCACAGTGTTTTCTGTCGCGCTGACGGAAAGCTTCCGCAGGGCGCGGTACACAGAGGACTCGCGGACCGAGGACGGCGCCCTGCACAAGTTTTCCGTGGCCTACGGCCAAAAGAGGGCGCGACGGTGAAGTCTCCGTCGGGCGCTGAGCGCCCTTGGGGAGACCGATGTGGTCGCGTCCACGTGAACACCGTCGTGGTTCGTCCCATGCAGAAGGGGCTCCCACCTGGACGGTGAGAGCCCCTGAAGTCCTTGTGTGCTAAGGGATTACTGCCGTGCGCGCTGCTTGATGCGGGAAGTCAGCTCCTGCACCTGGTCGTAGATGCGGCGGCGTTCGGCCATCTCCTTGCGGATCTTCTTGTCCGCGTGCATGACCGTCGTGTGGTCGCGGCCGCCGAAGGTCTGCCCGATCTTCGGCAGCGACATGTCGGTCAGTTCGCGGCAGAGGTACATCGCGATCTGACGCGCGGTCGCGAGCGCCTTCGTCTTGCCGGGGCCGCAGAGGTCGTCGAGTGTCACGTCGAAGAACTCCGAAGTGACGCCCATGATGGTCGGCGCGGTGATCTCCGGCGCGTGCGAATCGGGGATGAGGTCCCGGAGCACGATCTCGGCGAGTCCGACGTCGACCGGCTGCTGGTTCAGTGACGCGAAGGCGGTGACGCGGATGAGCGCGCCTTCGAGTTCCCGGATGTTCGCCTCGACACGCGAAGCGATGAACTCCAGTACCTCGTTGGGTACCGCGAGCCTGTCCTGCGCGGCCTTCTTGCGAAGGATGGCGATACGCGTTTCGAGTTCGGGCGGCTGGATGTCGGTGATGAGGCCCCACTCGAACCGCGTGCGCAGCCGGTCTTCCAGCGTTTCGAGGCGCTTCGGCGGGCGGTCGGAGGAGACGACGATCTGCTTGTTCGTGTTGTGGAGGGTGTTGAAGGTGTGGAAGAACTCTTCCTGCGTACCTTCTTTGCCTTCCAGGAACTGGATGTCGTCGACGAGCAGGATGTCGACGTCGCGGTAGCGGCGCTGGAACGCGACCTTGCGGTCGTCTCGCAGCGAGTTGATGAAGTCGTTCGTGAACTCTTCGGTCGACACGTACCGCACGCGCATGCCGGGGAAGAGCCGCTGGGCGTAGTGCCCGACGGCGTGCAGCAGGTGGGTCTTCCCGAGTCCGGACTCTCCCCAGATGAACAACGGGTTGTACGCGCGGGCCGGTGCTTCGGCGACGGCGACCGCGGCGGCGTGGGCGAACCGGTTCGACGCACCGATGACGAAGGTGTCGAAGGTGTACTTCTCGTTGAGCTTCGTCTTCGACGTCTGCGGCTGCGCCGGCGCGGTGTAGGGCTGGCCCGCGATCGGCTGACCGGAGAAGGTCGGCCAGATCTCGGTCACGGCGGCGAGGGCCTCGCCCTCTTCGTCGACTTCTTCATCGCTGTCGTCGCCATCGTTGAGGCTGTTGTCGACCGGGTGCCTCGGCTGCATCGGCGGCCGCGGTTTCGGCGGCTCGGGCCGAGGCCGGTTCGGGGACAGCATGCCGTCGCCCTCGGGCAACGGAGGGGTGCCATGCGGGGCACCGGAGCCGTTTTCCACCCGGCCGGGTGACGGGTCGTAGCGAGGACCGGGCGCGGGGGGAGGCATCGAGGTATGTGTCTCGGTGCTGTCGACCTTCACCGCGAGAGAGACCGCGCGGCCGAGCCGTCGCGAAAGGGCTTCGGTGATCGCGCCGCGAAGGGCGCGTTCGATCGCTTCTTTGGCGAAGTCGCTGGGCGCGGCGAGCAAGGCGGTGCCGTCGAGGAGGCCGATCGGCCGGGTCACCCGCATCCAGGCGCGCTGCTGCGGGGAGAGGGTGCCATCGGACAGTTCACGCACGACCTGTTCCCAGATGACGCCAAGATTGTGCTGGTGATCGGACACCTGCCTGACTCCCCTCCCCTCATCGGTGCGTGCGGCGAGACACTGGCGCGAACGCCCGGAAGAACTCCGTCGAGCGTCATCATGGCCCGATCAGTTCATGCGCACAGCAAATATCCACATAGTTGTCCACAGCTGTGCACTAATGTACGGCGGCCCGCGGCGACGTCATCTGCGGGCTCAACGTATGCCGGTGGGACGCCTCCACATCCCAAGGACGCCCGGGCGCCTGCACCGCTCCACCTCGGCGAAAACCCGGGAGGGGCACGCTAACAAGCCCCGCCGGTTGCCACAAGGCGTCCTCGCGCGCAAGCATTTCACGGTGTACGGCGTGTTGCCATTCGGTGCCTTCGCGTCGCGGATGATCACTCTCCACGTCCGGTCGCGGTCCGTGGTCGAGGGGGTGCCTGCCGGGCCCCGCCGGTGGGTGCGTACCCTCGTAAGGTCTCCCGTATACAGCGGGGGCGTTTCGCGTGCCCACGTTGTCGTCGCTCGACGTGACGAGGCCACACGTTGGTAGGAGACACCAGAGACTGCCGTGCGTCAGCACGACACGCCAGGAACGGGTCGAACCGTTCTTGGCGGCCGAGAAACAGGAGAAGTAAGTCGTGAGCAAGGGTAAGCGCACCTTCCAGCCGAACAACCGCCGACGCGCTCGGACCCACGGGTTCCGGCTGCGGATGCGGACCCGCGCGGGCCGGGCGATCCTGGCGGCTCGCCGTCGCAAGGGCCGCGGCGCGCTGTCCGCCTGATCCGGCCGCCGTCGAGGGACGTCGTGCTGCCGGCCGCCGCGCGGTTGCGGCGCAGTGAGGATTTCCGTGCCGTGATGCGGCGTGGGGCCAAGGCAGGCAGGCGCCGCCTCGTCGTCCATGCGTTGACCACGGACCCGCCCGATGCCGCTGAAGCGGCGCGGGCGGGTTTTGTGGTGAGCAAGGCCGTGGGCAACTCGGTGGTCCGCCACCGGGTCACCCGTCGGTTGCGGCATCTCATTTCCGCCAGGATCGGAACACTGCCGCCGGGGAGCTCGTTGGTGATACGGGCACTACCACCGGCCGCGGACGCGTCCAGCGCGGAACTCGGTTCGGACCTCGACGCGTCGTTGCGGCGCCTCGGGCTGTCCGGGCAATCCGTCGTCACCGGGAAGTCCCGCCAAGCGCGACCCCCCGACAACGGATCTGCGGTGTAACGGCATGCGAGCCACCGAGAACGAGACCACCGAAGCGGCCCGGCCGGGTCCGGTGGCATGGGTACTGCTGCTGCCCATCAAGCTCTACCGCAAGGCGATCTCTCCTTTCCTTCCTCCGGCGTGCCGGTTCTACCCGAGCTGTAGCGCGTACGCCGTCGAGGCACTGACCCGGCACGGCGCCGGCCGCGGTGGTTATCTCGCGGCCCGGCGACTGCTGCGCTGCGGCCCGTGGACTCCGCCCGGCCGCGATCCGGTTCCCGAGACTTTCTCGTGGCGCCGCCGCCGACCTGAAACACCGATCGAGGAGTAGCTCAGTGCTCGACTTCATCTACTACCCCGTGTCCTTCATCTTGTGGTGTTGGCACAAGGTCTTCGGGCTCGTGTTCGGTGAGGCGAACGCGGTGTCCTGGATCCTCGCGATCATCTTCCTGACGTTCACCGTCCGCGGCATCATGTTCAAGCCGTTCGTGAACCAGGTCCGGTCGATGAAGAAGATGCAGGACTTCGCGCCGGAGATGAAGAAGGTCCAGAAGAAGTACGCCAACGACCGGCAGCGCCAGGCGATGGAGATGCAGAAGCTCCAGAAGGAGCACGGCGTCAACCCCCTGGGCAGCTGCCTGCCGATGCTGCTTCAGATCCCGGTCTTCATCGGTCTGAACCACGTCCTGCGGATGTTCACCATCAACCCGTACGGCGGCCCGAAGACCGAGAACTACTTCTTCGACCAGTCCGGTGTCGAGTCCTACGTCAACGCGAAGCTGTTCGGCACCAACCTCGGTGAAGCCATCTACACCGGTGTCGGCGTGGTCAGCGGCGGCAACACGCCCGCCGGTTTCCACTGGCACGTCGCCCCCGTCGCGATCCCGCTGATGATCGTCGCCAGCATCGCCACGCACCTCACCGCGCGGCACTCGGTCCAGCGTCAGAACCCCGAGTCGGCGACGCCGCAGACCGCGATGATGAACAAGCTGACGATGTACATCTTCCCGCTCGGTGTCCTCATCTTCGGTGCGCTGTTCCCGCTCGGCCTGCTCTTCTACTGGTTGGCCAACAACGGCTGGACCCTGATGCAGCAGCGTCTCGTCTACACGAAGATCGACAAGGAAGAAGAGGCCCGCAAGCAGGCCGAGAAGGAGAAGCGCGCGAACCTCGGCCCGAAGCCCGGCCAGAAGCCGACAGCGCCGCGTCCCGGTCAGAAGCCGGTCCAGCAGAAGAAGAACAAGCCGTCCTCCGGTGGTCAGGTCAAGAAGGCGGGCTCGCCGCACGGCTTCGCCCAGACCGCTCCCGCCGCGGAGAAGACGGACACCAAGGACACAGCGGCCGAGTCGTCGACGAACGGCTCGAAGGAGAACGGCACGGACGTGCCCGGTCTCATCTCGGACTCGACTAAGAAATCAGGCCGGAAGCGTCGCTGACGCCGATCCGGGCTGGAGAGGAGACTAAGAATGGCGGAGACGATCGACACGATCGACGCCGAGGAGAACAGCGCGGCCGAGACCGAGGACGTTGCTGACGAGACCACTCGCAAGGGAGGTGTCGACGACGACGTCCTCGTGAAAGAGGGCGACATCGCCGGCGACTATCTCGAGCGGTTGCTCGACCTTCTGGACTACGACGGCGACATCGATCTCGATGTCGAGGCGGGCCGCGCGATCGTCAGCATCGACGGTGGCGAGGATCTGGAGAAGCTCGTCGGCCCGCGCGGCACCGTACTGGAAGCGCTGCAGGAGCTGACGCGGCTGGCGGTTCAGCAGGAGACCGGTTCGCGGAGCCGGCTGATGCTGGACGTCGCGGGCTGGCGTGCGGACCGTCGCGAGGAGCTTCGCGAGCTCGGCCGCTCCACCGCGGAGACGGTGCTCTCCTCCGGCGAGCGCGTCCGGCTGCAGCCGATGAGCCCGTTCGAGCGGAAGGTCGTGCACGACGCGGTCGCCGCTGTCGACGGGGTCAAGAGCGAGAGCGAAGGAGAGGACCCGAAGCGCCGGGTCGTCATCTTCCCCGCCTGACGAGTTCTTTGAAGGAAGCGGCCCGCCGGTCATCCGGCGGGCCGCTTCCTTATATATAGGGCACGGTCGCCGGGTCGCCGCCGCGGAGCGAATTACACGCGTGGCGTTTCACGTGAAACGCGCACCTGGGTCTCCGGGACGAGTGGAGTTGTCCACAGTTGCGGTCTGTCTCCCCGTTTTGCCCCCGGGGTCATGGACAATCAGTGGAGCGCGTTTCACGTGAAACGGCGTCGAGGTTGAGGGAGCGAGAGTGGGCTTGGACGGGGTCGCCGCATCGGTACGGAGCGCGGCGACGGAGGTGTTCGGAGACCGCGTCGAGCAAGCCGTCGGCTATGTCGAACTTCTGGAGCGCCACGGCGTCGAGCGCGGGCTCATCGGTCCCCGCGAGGTCGACCGGCTCTGGGAGCGGCACGTGCTGAACTCCGCCGTGATCGGCGAACGGATCCCCGACGGCGCCCGCGTGGTCGACGTCGGGTCGGGCGCGGGGCTTCCGGGTGTACCGCTCGCCATCAGTCGACCGGACCTCGATATCGTTCTGCTCGAACCGATGGCTCGCCGGGTCGACTGGCTGGCCGAGGTTGCCGAGAAGCTGGAACTCCCCATCACCGTTGTCCGCGGGCGCGCGGAGGAGCGGCAGGTGCGCGAGGAGCTCGGTGGCGCGGATGTCGTCACCGCCCGGGCGGTCGCCCCATTGGCCCGGCTCGCGAGCTGGTGCCTTCCGCTTGTGCGTTCCCAAGGCGCTCTGGTCGCCCTCAAAGGAGCGAGCGCTGGAGAGGAAATCGAACGCGACCGAGCCGCCGTCCGGAAGGCCGGCGGTGGCGAGCCGGAGATCTTCGAGTGCGGCACCAAGGTGCTTGAGGTCCCCAGCACGGTCGTCGTAATAAGCCGACTGAGCCCAAGGCCGCCACGCGGCAGGCGTAGCTAGCCCGGTTCCACGTGAAACAACGCAGAACGACTCCAACGTCCATTACAGAGGAGGTTCAAGACCGGTGACTCCCCCACCGTCCGACCCCGCGAGCACTGGCCGCGAACTCGGCTGGACGCCCATCGCCGAGGAAGCCGTCCGAGCCGCCAGCGTGCTGCACCCCAAGGAAGGCGCGCTCCCCCGGCCCGCCCGCCGGCGCGTGCTGACGGTCGCCAACCAGAAGGGCGGAGTCGGCAAGACGACGAGCACGGTGAACCTCGCCGCCGCCCTGGCCGTCCACGGACTCAAGACGCTCGTGATCGACCTCGACCCGCAGGGCAACGCCAGCACGGCACTCGACATCGACCACCGTTCCGGCACGCCGTCGATCTACGAGGTGCTGATCGGTGAGGTGTCGCTCGCCGAAGCGGCGGCGCAGAGCGAGCAGTCTTCGAACCTCTACTGCGTTCCCGCGACCATCGACCTCGCCGGTGCCGAGATCGAACTCGTCTCCATGGCGTCCCGCGAGATGCGGCTCAAGGAGGCGCTCTCGTCCGAGATCCTCGACGAGATCGGCGTCGACTACGTCTTCATCGACTGCCCGCCGTCGCTCGGTCTGCTGACCGTCAACGCGATGGTCGCCGCGCAGGAGGTGCTGATCCCGATCCAGTGCGAGTACTACGCGCTCGAAGGTCTGGGGCAGCTGCTGAGCAACATCGAGCTCGTCCAGAAGCACCTGAACCGCGAACTCAGCGTCTCCACGATTCTGCTCACCATGTACGACGGCCGGACGAAGCTGGCCGATCAGGTGACGAACGAGGTCCGGAATCACTTCGGGGACACTGTCCTCAAGACGGTGATCCCGCGGAGTGTGAAGGTGTCCGAGGCGCCCGGGTACGGGCAGACGGTCCTCGCGTACGACCCGGGTTCACGGGGTGCGATGAGCTACGTGGACGCGGCGAAGGAGATCGCCCAGCGTGGGGCGGAGATGAAAGAAAGGAGCGGTACGGCATGAGCGAGCGCAGAGGGGGGCTCGGGCGCGGGCTCGCCGCCCTGATCCCCACCGGTCCGCCACCGGGCTCTGCGGCCCCGGCCGAGAACGGTTCCACCGCGGTCCCCGCTCCTCCGTCGGGTCCGACCGGGCCGGACGACAAGGGCTGGTTCGCGGCCAACGGCGCGGCCGGTTCGCATGGCGGCGCGGTGGCCGGTGCGGTCTACCGCGAGGTGCCGGTCAGCCAGATCAAGCCGAACCCGAAGCAGCCGCGGCAGGTCTTCGACGAAGAGGCGCTCAACGAACTCGAGCATTCGATCCGCGCGTTCGGGCTCATGCAGCCCATCGTGGTCCGCGAGCTCGGGCCCGACGAGTACGAACTCGTCATGGGCGAGCGGCGGCTGCGCGCGTCTCAGCTGGCGGAGCTGGAGGCGATCCCGGCGATCGTCCGCCAGACCGCCGACGAGGCGATGCTGCGCGACGCGCTGCTCGAGAACATCCACCGCGTTCAGCTCAACCCGCTCGAAGAGGCGGCCGCGTATCAGCAGCTGCTCGATGAGTTCGCGGTCACGCACGAGGAGCTGGCCGGCCGGATCGGACGTAGCCGCCCGGTCATCACGAACACGATCCGCTTGCTCAAACTCCCCCTCGCGGTCCAGCGACGGGTCGCCGCCGGCGTGCTTTCGGCCGGGCACGCGCGGGCGCTGCTCTCACTCGAGGACGCCGAAAGTCAGGAAGAGCTGGCCGCGCGGATCGTCGCGGAGGGCATGTCGGTCCGCGCGACCGAGGAAGCCGTCACGCTCAAAAAGAGCGAGAAACCGGCGAAGCCGAAGCCCGCTCCTCGCAAGCCGATCCAGGCGCCGGGTCTCCAGGAACTGGCGAACCGGCTTTCGGACCGGTTCGACACCCGGGTGAAGGTCGACCTCGGCCGCCGGAAGGGGCGGATCACCCTCGAATTCGGGTCGGTTGACGATCTTGAACGCATTGTCGCGCTGATGGATCAAAATCAGGCAAATCAGACACCGGAAACCGATTAGGGATTACCCCGGGTCGTTTTGTCACGGTGACGATTGCTGACCGCTGGCGGTTGGTGACGTTGAGTAGTTGAAATGTTTCCCGTGAAACTGGAGTGCTTTTGGAAACACCGACGATGAGCGGACTGCCTTTCGTTCGCTTCCAGAGTCCGACCCGCAACGAGCGAGGAACCTTCACCGGAGTTTTCGGTCTCGTCAACGGGCTCGCCCGAGCCGGTCGCCTCACCGTCGAGCAAGAAGCTTTTCGCCGGGCGAACAACGACTGGTACGACGCGAACTTCATCAACCCGGCCCACCGCGATCCGAGCGTTTACGACGCGGCGGTGAACCCGGGCGCCGCGGCTTGGTTCAAAGCGACGGCGCGTGTCTTCATCGACCGGGTCGACGGCTACCTGTCGATTTTGAAGGCGCACGAGATTCCGTGCGAGACCGTCCGGTCGGCGAGCCCCGGGCGGGTCGTTTATGAGGACGAGCATCAGATCGTGGTCGTTGCTCGAACATGAAAAAGGGGACTCGCCCGTCGTTGGGCAAGTCCCCTTTTGAAATCCGGTTCAGCTCTTGCGGGAAACCGCTCGTCCGATGAGATCGGCGAAGACCGACCCGAGTGTGGCGCCGCCGGCTTCGATCGCCATCGGTACCGTCGACGTCTCGGTGAGGCCTGGCGACAGGTTCACCGCGAGGAAGTAGACCGTGCCGTCCTCGGCGACCATCGCGTCGGTCCGCGAGATGTCGCGGAGCCCGAGTTGCCGGTGCGCGGCGACGGCCAGTTCGCTGACCGCCTTGGCGGCCTCGTCGGAGATCCGCGCGGGGGTGAAGAAATCGGTCAGCCCGGCGGTGTAGCGAGCGGTGTAGTCGTACACGCCGCTCTCCGGCACGATCTCGACCGCGGGCAGGGTCTCAGGTCCCGCTTCGCCTTCGATGACCGTCACGGCCACCTCAACGCCGTCTATGTACTTTTCGGCGAGAACGGTGTCGCCGTACGCGAAGCAGCCGACCATCGCTGCGGGCAGATCCGCGGCCTCCTTGACGACCTGGGTGCCCAGTGCCGAACCGCCCTGGTGGGGCTTGAGGATCAGGGGCAGGCCCAGTTTTTCGACCATCGCGTCCAGTACGGCCTGCGCGCCGAGTTCGCGGAAGATGCTGTGCGGCAGCACGACCCAGTCCGGCGTGGTGAAGCCCGAATTGGCGACCAGGGCCTTGGCCGTCGGCTTGTCCCACGCGCGACGGCAGCCCTGCGAACTGGTGCCGACATAGGGCACGTCCAGCATTTCCAGCACCGTCTGCACCGAGCCGTTCTCCCCCTCACCACCGTGAAGGGCGACGACGGCCGCGTCGGGACGCTGGGTGCGAAGACGTTCGAGCAGGCTTGCGTCGGTGTCCCACTCTTCGACGAGGAGACCCTCCTCCCGCAGCGCGGCGGAGAGCCGGCGTCCGGAACGGAGAGAGACGTCGCGTTCGTGGGAAAGTCCGCCTGCGAGCACGGCAACGGTGCGGTCGACCACCGAGGACTCCTTTGTGTCTATGGGGACGCCCGGTCGATCAGACCGTGTCCGGAGAGGGGTTCTGTGGCCCCGAGATCGAGCGTGGGCTCACGTTACCGAAGGTACGCGCGAGGTCCATTTCGGACTCGAGCACCGCGGCGAGCCGCCGGACGCCTTCGCGGATCCGCTCGGGCGTCGGGTAGCAATAGGAAAGCCGGAGCTGTCTGCTGCCGAAACCGTCGGCGTAGAAACCGGTTCCCGAGGCGTAGGCGACCCGGGCGGTGACGGCCCTCGGCAGCATCGCCTTCGTGTCGACGCCTTCGGGGACGGTCATCCAGACGTAGAAGCCGCCGTCGGGTTTGGTCCAGCTGCAGCCGTCCGGCATATGCTGATCGAGCGCGGACAGGATCGCGTCCCGGCGCTCCCGGTAGTTTTCGCGGAAGGTCTTGATCTGACCCATCCAGTCGTGAGTCGAGAGGTATCGCGACACGATCAACTGGTTAAGCGTGGGCGGACAAAGTGTCGCGGACTCGGCCGCGAGCACCAGTTTCTCCCGGACGGCGTGCGGTGCGAGCACCCAGCCGACGCGCAGGCCGGAGGCGAAGGTCTTCGAGAACGAGCCCAGGTACACGACGTTGTCGGGGTCGATCGAGCGGAGCGACGGGTAGGTCTGGCCACTGAAGCCGAGCAGGCCGTACGGGTTGTCTTCGACGATGAGGATGTCGTGCTCGCGGCAGATCTCCACGATCTCGGCGCGGCGTTCGACGGCCAGCGTGACGCCACCGGGGTTGTGGAAGTTCGGAATCGTGTAAAGGAATTTGACCCGCCGGCCCGCCTTCTTCGTCTCCGCGAGGGCGGCGCGCAGCCCTTCGGGGACCAGGCCGTGATCGTCCATCGCGACGTGGACGACGTCCGCCTGGTAGGCGGCGAACGAGCCGAGCGCGCCGACGTACGACGGCCCCTCGGCGATGACGACGTCGCCCGGGTCGCAGAACAGCCGGGTGACCATGTCGAGGCCCATCTGGGAGCCGACGGTCACGACGACGTCGTCCGGGTGGGCCTTGATGCCCTCGACGGCCATGACCTCGCAGATCTGTTCGCGCAGCGCCGGAACGCCGTGCGCGGAGCCGTACTGGAGCGCGACCAGGCCTTCTTCGGCGATGAGCTCGCCGACCTGCGCGGACAACGTGTCCAACGGAAGAGCGGCGAGGTTCGGCATCCCGCCGGCGAGTGAAACCACCTCGGGGCGACTGGCGACCGCGAACAAAGCCCTGATCTCGGAAGCAGTCATTCCGGCCGTACGCGCGGCGTAGCGGTCGAGATGCGGGTCGAGGTTGTGTCGGCCGGCCTGTGGCCGGACAGGGCGGTTCTCGGTCATCAGGCGCTTCACCCGTGCTTCGAAGTGGACATAGTCGCTACCGACTGGTAGTTCCATCGAGTGTAACCACCCTCCCTTGTGGGGCCCTGGCCTTCCGGTGTTCATCACATCGGCCTATCCTCGGTCTGGACCCCTTCAGCGAGCCGTGCTCGGGACAGGGCTGAGTCGGGTGTCGTCGTTCAGGGAGGTTTGTCGGTGTCGCGTCGCGTCGTGGGCGTAACCCTGGACAACCTCGAACATCTGCCCAAGAGCTGCCGCCGCTGCGTGTACTGGGAGCTGGCGCCGCATCTGAAGGCGCAGGCCGAGGAATACGGCGCGACAGAGGTCGAAAAGGAAGCCTGGGTCTCCAGCGTGCTGCTGGAGTGGGGTTCCTGCGGCCGGATCGTCTACAGCGACACCTTGCCCGTCGGCTTCGTGCTCTACGCGCCGCCGAACGCCGTGCCGCGTTCGCTGGCCTTCCCGACTTCCCCGCCCGGACCGGACGCGGTCCTGCTGACCGCCTTCCAGGTCCTCCCCGAATTCCAGGGCGGCGGGCTCGGCCGGATGCTGGTGCAGGCCGTCGCGAAGGATCTGACGAAACGCGGTGTCCGCGCGATCGAGGCCTTCGGCGACGCCAAGCCCGAGGAGACCGATCCGGACGGCGGGCACAGTTGCGTGCTGCCTGCCGCGTTCCTGCAGAGCGTCGGGTTCAAGACCGTGCGGCCTCATCCGCGGTGGCCGCGGCTGCGGCTGGAACTCCGGTCGGCGATCTCGTGGAAGGAAGACGTGGAGGCGGCTCTCGAACGGCTGCTCGGCCAGGTCTCCATCACCACCGCCGAGCCGAGCATGGGTCGCGCCTGAGCTTCGCCCCCCGGAGATTTCGAATCCGGTCGCGGTTGAAAGCGCCCTTCATCGCACTGCTATCGCGCCCCTCTAGCAGAGTTTTCGGGTACGCGCAGCGGCCATCCCCCACCCTGGGGACAGTTGTGGGTAACCCGCCGAGTTATCCACAGATCCCTGATAGGAGCGGTGGAAAATCTGTGGATGGGTAGGCTGGACCTGGGGACGCCCCCCGGGAAGGGCGGGGGCTGCGCACCGCGTGGGGCTAGGGGTGGCGTGGTCCGGGGAGAGGGCACACAACCGGTTGTGCCGAGGGTGTCGGCAGGGGGATGTGCGCCCGCGTGCGGGTGTGGAGGACTGGCTACTCCGCTTTGGCGAGTTCGTGGGCCAGGACGTCGGCGAAGGTGAACGTGCCGGTCGGCTGGTCCCCTTCGCCGAGGAGGTAGAGGCGCTTCACGGCGACCAGGATGCCTTCGGCGACGACGTCGCGGAAAGCCGGGTCGGCGAGTTTGCGGCTGTCCTCCGGGTTGGTCAGGTAGCCGATCTCGATCCGCACCGCCGGGCAGCGGGTGCGGGTGAAGATCTCCCAGGTCTTGTAATGCGTGCGGCAGTCGAGCATGCCCGTCCGGACGGCCAGCTCACGCTGGATGAAGCCCGCCAGCAGCTCACCGACGGTCGAGGTGGTGCCGTTGCCGGTGCCGAAGTGGAAGCTCGCCACCCCCTGCGCCTTGGGCGAGGGGTTCTGGTCGTTGTGCAGCGAAAGGAACAGGTCGGCGCCCGCCTCGTTGGCGAACTTCGCCCGTTCACCCTCGCTGGGGCTCTGGTTCGGGCCGCGCGAGATCAGCGCCTCCATACCCGTGGCCTTCATCCGGCCTTCGAGCCGTCGCGCCAGGTCCCAGGCGAGGTCCGCTTCGCGCAGACCGCCGGCGACGACACCGAGGTCTTCGCCGCCGTGGCCCGGGTCGATCACGATGCGCTTGCCGCGCAGCCGGGGGCCTGCCTGGCGCACCTGCTCCTGTTCACGCAGGAAGACGGGGCGGCCGCCGCGGGCCCGCGGCGAGGAAAGACGGTGCAGTTCGCGGATGGTGGCCGGACCGCAGATGCCGTCGGCGACCAGGCGCATGTCGCGTTGGAAGGTCTTGAGCGCGCGTTCGGTCTGCGCGCCGAAGTGCCCGTCCGGGCGGCCGGCGTCGAAACCGAGCTCGGTCAGCCGCTCCTGGAGGGCGAAAACGTCGTCGCCGTGCACCGGCGCCGCGAACATGTAGGCCAGCGGCCTGCTTCCCAGGTGGAAGCTGGCGCCACGGAGCGCTTGGTAGGTCGCCGGGCCCACCAGGCCGTCGGTGATCAGCCCACGACGCTGCTGGAACGCCCGCACAGCGTGTTCCATAGGCGTGTCGAAGACCTCGTACTCCCCGGATTCGGTCACCGGCGGGAGCAGATCCATCGCCGCAAGCGTGGACCTGATCTCGGCGACGTCCGGCCCGGCGTCACCGCGGCGGAGTACCCGCATGCACTCCTCGCTCTTCCCTTGGGGCACCGAATCGAGCTCGATGCACGACGTGAAAACTCTGCGGGGCGAACCCCGGTGCTCTATTGTGCCCTGTGAACTCTCGGTGAGCGCGGAGGCCCGGTCGGTGCGTCAGCTCCCCGTTCGGGAAACCCGATCGAGCGCCGTGATCATGTTGCCGTGACGACCCGGGATACCCGCTCCGTGGAACGACGAAACCCGGAGCCTGGGCAGGCCCCGGGTTTCGGCAGGTGAAACGCGAGATCAGAGGACGTCGGCGAGGTCCGAGAGCAGCGCGGCCTTCGGCTTGGCGCCGACGATCTGCTTCACCGGCTTGCCGCCCTGGAACAGGATCAGCGTCGGGATCGACATCACCTGGTAGTCACGCGCAGTGTTCGGGTTGGCGTCGATGTCGAGCTTCGCGATGGTCAGCTTTTCGCCGTGCTCCGCCGCGATCTCGTCGAGCACCGGGGCGACCATCTTGCACGGACCGCACCACGTCGCCCAGAAGTCGACCAGGACGGGCTTCTCACTCGTCAGCACGTCGTCGACGAACGATTTGTCGGTCACCTTCACGGTGTTGCTCATGGTGTCTCCTCTGGGGTGGTGAACGGGGTGCTGTGGAGTCAGTTGGCGGAGGCGCCGTAGCCGCCGCCGACCAGCTCGGGGGTTTCCTGCGCGGCCTCGACACCGGCGTGTTCCGCCAGCCATCGTTCCGCGTCGATCGCGGCGGCGCAGCCCGAACCCGCGGCGGTGATCGCCTGCCGGTAGGTCCGGTCGACCAGGTCGCCGGCCGCGAACACGCCGGGCAGGTTCGTGTAGGAGGTGCGGCCCTTGGTGAGCACGTAACCGTCCTCGTCGAGGTCCACCTGACCGCGCACCAGTTCGCTGCGCGGGTCGTGACCGATCGCGACGAAGAAACCCGTCACGTCCAGCTTCGACTCCTCGCCGGTCACCGTGTCCTTGAGCTTGAGGCCCTCGACCTTGCCGTCCCCCTCGACCTCGGTGATCTGCTTGTTGAGCGCCCACTTGATCTTCTCGTTCTCGCGGGCGCGCTCCAGCATGATCTTGGAGGCGCGGAACTCCTCGCGGCGGTGGACGATCGTGACGGACTTGGCGAACTTCGTCAGGAAGGTCGCCTCCTCCATCGCGGAGTCGCCGCCGCCGGCGACCACGATGTCGTGGTCGCGGAAGAAGAAACCGTCGCAGGTGGCACAGGCCGAAACACCGCGGCCGAGCAGTTCCTGCTCACCCGGGACGTTCAGATAGCGGGCCGCTGCGCCCATCGAGAGCACGACCGCGCGGGCCGCGTAGCGCTTGCCGTTCGCGAAGACGTACTTGACGTCACCGGTCAGCTCGACGGACTCGACGTCCTCCTGGCGCAGGTCCGCGCCGAAACGCTTGGCCTGCTCGCGCATCTCTTCCATGAGGTCGGGGCCCTGGATGCCTTCGCGGAAGCCGGGGAAGTTCTCGACCTCCGTCGTCGTCATCAACGCACCGCCGAACTGAGTGCCCTCGAACACCAACGGTTCAAGCTGCGCTCGTGCCGCGTAGACAGCGGCGGTGTACCCCGCAGGACCAGATCCAATGACGATCAGGTTCCTGATCTCCTCGGCAGCCACCCGTGACCTCCGCTCGTAGTGACCTGTTCACCAGGCTCAACACGATCGTAGGTGCCGGTGTTCCCGGGGTGACCGGCGCTACTTCTCCTGCCTTGTGACGGCGATAGCAAAGGTCCCTTGCTCCCCCCCCCCCGGACTTCCGCCGGGAGAGCAAGGGACCTTTGCTATCGCTTGAACCGCTACTTCTGTCCGATGATCTTGTCGAAGAGGACAGCCGGGTTGCCGGGGCCGCAGTCGGCGCCGAACGCGACGATGCGGAACTGGGCGAGTTTGCCTGTGGTGTAGATCACCATGACGCCGTCCTTGCCCGCGACGTTCACCGGCCGGATGCCTTCCGGGCGTAGGTCGGGGTCCAGTCCGGCGGCGGCGACACAGGCGTCGAGCCGTTCTTCGGTCTTCAGCGAGCCGAAGTCACGGACGCCGATCGCCTTGCCGACGAGGGCCTCCGCTCCGCCGCCGTCTCCGCCGACCGAAGGGCCCGTGGGGGCGGGCGGGGGCTGCGCGACGCCACCCGGCGTCGTCTGCTGCGTGGTGGGCACGACGATCGCGACGGCGGCGATGGCCGCCGCGGCCACGGTCGCTATCCCGGCGCCCCAGCCGATCCGCTTGTTCCGTTTCCGCCGTGCGGCCGCGAGGTCCACCACCGGGGCGACCTGCGCCTGCTGCCCTTGAGGTGCGCCTTGAAACGCAGGCGTCGCCCGCATCTCGGCGGCCAGCGCCGCGTCGAGCCGGGCCGCGAACTCCGCGGGCATGGGCGCGACCGGTTCGTTCGCGAGTTCCGCGAGGTCGGCCGTGGTCGCTTCGAGTGCTTCGATGATCGCCAGTGCTTCGGGGTCGGCGTTCACCAACGGCCACAGCTCGGCCGCCTCCCGCTCGTCCAGCACACCTGCGTGCAGGTCGGCGAGCACATCGACAGACCACGGCGGACCGACGGTCCCACCGATCCCCCTGCTCTCGTCTGTCATCGTCCCTCCCCGTCACCCGGCGTGCCCTGAGGACGCCTGGCACCCCGTTGCGGGGTAGCGCGCTCTCGTTTGCTTTCGTGAGTTGGGACGTTCGCAATCGCATCGGGGTTCCGCAGATGTCCGAGAACCTTCGCGAGCTTTCCGCGACCTCGGGCACACCTGCTCTTGACCGTGCCCTCCGCGATGCCGAGCATCTTCGCCGTCTCAGCGACGGAGTATCCCTCGACGTCGACCAACACGATCGGGGCACGTTGCTCTTCGGGAAGCTGGTCGAGGGCTTCCTTCACCATCAGGCTGGTCTCGCGCTCGGACATCGAGTCGCGCGGCGAGGCCGGCTCGTTGAACTGCCCGGTCTCGGGCAGCGGGACGGTCGGTCTGGCCTTGCCCCGCCGGATGCGGTCGAGGCACGCGTTCACGACGATGCGGTGCAGCCACGTCGTGACCTGCGATTCGGCTCGGAAATTGCCCGCTGCGCGGAACGCGGAGATGAAGGCGTCCTGCAGGGCGTCCGCGGCTTCTTCCGGATCCCGCACGGTGCGCAGGGCCACCGCCCACATGCGGTCTCGATGTCGCTGGACCAGTTCACTGAACGCGTGCGGGTCCCCGGCGGCATGGGCCGCTATGAGATCCGCGTCCGTGGGAGCTGCAGCTGTCACTCGGGAGAGCCTACTGACCCCGTGCTACGCGTCACCCCGCAGGCAGGAACGTCAGCTCTTTGATTTCCGTGACGAACTTGCCTCCGTCATCTTCACCCAGCTGAGTGATCCAGATGATGAAGTACTGACCCTGCTGTGGCTGCTGCAACGCGATGGTCGATTCACCCGCCGCGAGTTCCCCGCTGCCGACGACCTTCGTCTCGTCGAGCTTCGGGTTCTTCTTGTCGGCGGAGCGGATCTCGACCTTCGAACCGGGGCTTCCCGCGTCGATCTTGATCTGGCTGAGGTTGACCGGATCCTTGAAGGTCATGATCAGCCCGACGCCGTCTTTGAGCACAGGGAACTGCTTGTCGTACTCGTCGGTCTTCCACGCGGTGCCCGCGTCACCGTCGGTCGTGTTCTTGGCCCGGCCGGGGCTGTCGCCCCTGCTGCCCGGGTTGAACACGGCGACCGCGGAGGGCTTCACCGCCGCGCCGACGCCGGGCGGCGCGGGCGGTTGCTGACCGGGCGGGGGTTGCTCGCCCGAGGGCGGCGTGACCTGCGAAGACGGCGACGCGGCGACGTTGATCTGCGGACCGCTGGACTTCGATTCACCTTGGAACAGGTTGATCAGCATCATCCCGCCCCAGGCGAGGATGACCACGGTGGCGACGACCAGCACGGTCACGCCGAACGCGAGCTTCTTGCGCCGCGCGACGTCCTTGACCGGTTTCTTCGTCGTCCAGACCGTGCCGTCCGGTTCGGCGACCGCTTCGTCTTCGCCGACGGCTTTGATCAGCTGGGTGCGTTCCTCGGCTTCGGCGACCTGGTCCAGCACGCGCAGGATGGCCGCGCTGGTGCGGATGCCGCCGTGGCCGCCGTCCTCGATGGTGCGGACGGCGAGTGAGGACAGCTCGACCGGGACCGTCGGGACCAGCGAGCGCGGCGGGATGACCCGTCCGTTCGGCGAGTGCGGTGCGGCCGGGATCGCGGCGGGGCCGCCGGGCAAGGCCCAGCGGCCGGTCAGGAGCAGGTAGAGGACCGCGCCGAGCGCCTTGACGTCGTCGCGAAGGGTCGCTTCGGGAAGTGGTCCGGGGAAGGCGAGCTTCAGCGCGCCGTCCGGGGTGAGCCGCAGCCGTTGCGGGTGGTCGAGGCCGAGGACGAGACCGTTCTGATGGGCGTGGTCGACGGCTTCCGCCAGCGCCTGCACCATCCTGGCCGCCGCGGCGGGTGCCACCGGACGCTGCGCCACCAGGTCGACCAGGTCGCTGCCCTTGGTCCATTCCGCGACGACGACACCGAGCAGACCTTCGCTCGAGGTGACGCCGCTGCCGAGACTGAGCACGTCGAGGACGCGGGCGACTCCGCCGTGGCCGAACTTCGAGGCGTGCGCGGCACGCTCCAGCGTCCGGCGCGCGAGCCTCGCGGCTTCCGCGTCCGCCGGGTCGCCGACCAGCAGCGTCAGCGCGACATCCCGCTTCAGCTGCCCGTCACGGGCACGCCAAAGGTGCGCGGCGGCTCGTTCGTCCACCCCGAACTGTGCGAGCAGGCGATACCGGCCGTCACCGACGACCCGGCCAGGGGCCAGCGACCCGCTTTGGGCCCGGATGCCCACCTGGCTCGCCTCCCCTGCCTGTTCGCTCCGTCTCGTATCCACCGCACTCTCCCGCGTAGCTCCCACCCCGAGAGTACCCAGAATACGACGCGTGAACGCGCGCCATCCGTGCGTGAATCGTTACCCGCGCTTGATCAACCGGGTGATTCTGGCCGTGGCGGGCTTCAATTCCTCGACCTTCAGGGCCATGAGCACGCCGAACGACACGACGATCCCGACCGCCGTCTGCAGGAGAAGTTTCACCCAGGCATGGAAAGTAGGCCCGAACGAGTCAGGGACGATCTGCCCGGCGAGCCAGGCCGCGCCGACCCCGAGCACGCTCGCGACGACCGTGAAGAGGATCACCCCGAGAACCCGCTTGCTCCGGAGGTTTCCGAGGGTCACCCACAGCCAAACCTGGCCGAGGATCGCGCCGACGACGAACGTGAGGCCGTTGACCATCATCACGCCGAGCACGATGTTGTCCGGCGACAGCAGCACCGGGCACAGGTACAGCAGCGGCACCTTCACCACGGTCATCACGATCATGATCAGCACCGGCGTCCGCGCGTCCTTCATCGAGTAGAAGACCCGCATCTGCAGCATGACCAGCGCGTACGGCAGCAGCGCGAACGCGGAGATGGCCAGCGCTTCGCCCATCCGCGACGCGTTCTCGACGGTGCCCTTGCCCAAGGTGAACAGCGCGATGCCGACCGAACCGCCGACGACGGTCATGACCGCGGAGATCGGTAGGAGTGTCACCGTCGAGAGGCGCGACGCGTAGGAGAGGTCGCCGATCAGCTTCTTGTGGTCGCCGTCGGCGGCCGCGCGGCTCATCCTCGGCATGATCGCGGTCAATAGCGAAACACCGATGACGCCGTACGGCAGCTGGAAGAGCAGCCACGCGTTGCTGTACGCGGTCACCCCGCCTTCCGAACCGCTGGTCAGCACGCGGGTGGTGATCGTGTAACCCACCTGGCTGACCGCGACGTAGCCGACGGTCCACAGGGCGAGCCCGCCGAACTCCTTCATGCGCTTGTCGATGCCCCAGCGCCATTTGAACTTGAACCCGGACCGCAGCAGCGGCGGGATCAGCAGCACCGACTGCGCCACGATGCCCGAGGTGACGCCGAGGCCGAGGGTCAGCAGCTTCGGGTCGGTGATCGACACCGGGTCGGTGGAGATGTTCCCCGGCATGATCCAGACCACGAGGATCGTGAAGATGACGACCAGGTTGTTGATCACCGGCGCCCAGGCTGTCGGGCCGAAGATGTGCTTCGCGTTCAGGATCGCCGAGAGCAGCGCGAACACACCGTAGAAGAAGATCTGCGGCAGCAGCAGGTAGGCGAACGCGGTGACCAGTTCCGGATTCGCCTGGCCGCTTTGGTCGACGTACAGCTTGGTGATCAGCGGTGCCGCGATGACGGCGACGGCCGTGCCGCCGACGAGCAGCGTGCCTGCCACCGTGACCAGCCGCTGCGTATAGGCCTCGCCGCCGTCCTTGTCGTCCTGCGACCGCACGAGCAGCGGGACGACGAGGCTGGAGAGCACACCGCCCATCAGCAGTTCGAAGATGATGTTCGGCATCGTGTTGGCGACGTTGAACGAGTCGTTCTCGACCTTGGCGCCGATGGCGGCGACCAGCAGCAGCTTCCACGCGAAACCGGTGATCCGGCTGATCAGCGAGGCGATCGCCATCCGGCCGCTGGACTTCGCGATCGACGGCGCCTTCGCCGGGGCGGCGACGTCCTGCTCACCGGTCTCCCCCGGCCGGGGTTTGACCAGCGGCGCGTCCTTGATCGCCGGCATGACCTGCGTGGCGAGCTGGTCGTACGGGCGGAGGACGTCGGGGTCGGCGACCGGCCAGCGCGACCCCATCGGGACACCGGGCGTGCGCGGGATGAACCGCGTCGCGTCGGGTTCGTCGCGCCGGTCCACCTGCCACGGGCGGACCGGTGGCGGCTGACGGCGTCCTCGATGAGGCGGTGGCGGTGTCTGGTTGAGCGCCTGCGGCGCCGTCGGCGGACGGCGCTGTGGTGGATTCTGGGGTGGATTCTGGGACGGCTGCGGCAGCGACGGCGCCGCCGGTGGCGGGACCGGCTGACGACGGGTCGGCGGAGGCGGCGTCGACTGCGACGGCGGTGTCGCGGGCGGAGGCACCTTCCGCGGCGGCTTCTTGGGCGGAGCCTGGTTCGGTGACGGCGGATTCTGAGGTGGCCTCAGCCGCCGTGTCTCGTCGTCGGGACGGCCGACCACTCGCGGACGACGGCCGTCCACCGGCTGCTGAGGAGGCGGTGGCACGGACGGCGGAGGGCCGGCAGGCGGGGGCACCGCCCGCCGCGGGCGCTCACCGCGTTCGGGCGGGAGCTGCGGAGGCGGCTGACGGCGTTCCCCGCGTTCAGGGCGTCCTGAACGCTCTGGACGGCGTACCGGGCCATCGGTGCGGCGAGGCAGGGGCTCGGCGGGGTGGGGTGGGTGCGGCGTACCTTCGCGCCGGGGACGGCCTGCACGCTCGGGCGGTACACCCGGCTCTCGTTCCAACGTGCGCCCAATCCTCGGTGCTCGACTACCTGATGCCCGGTGGCATCGTTCGACCCAGGGTAATCGGCAACGGCCTGAAACACTTAAACCTGTGCGTCCTCGGTCACACGTGGGGCGGTGTCGTTCGCCCGATCGGCCCGCGAGTCCTTGATCCTGCGGTAGATCCGACGGGACGAGAGCAGCAGCAGCGCACCGGCCGCGGTCAGCGTGATGATGATGGTGATCGCGCCGTACTCCGTCGAGGTCAGCTCGAACCGCGCGTCGGAGCCGAGCTTGGTCCCGTCGGGCGTGGTCAGGGTCACGTCGACGCTGAACCGGCCCGCTCGCAGCGCCTCGACCGGGATCAGCTGGTTGACGGCGCCGTACGCCGGGACGGTCCGCTCCGGGACCGCTTCGGTCGGGCGCAGGCCCACGTTGTTCTTCAGCACGGTGCGGACGTTGACGCCGACCGGCAGGCCGTTGGTGATGTACGCGGGCAGCGGCGACGCGCCGGAGGCCAGCGCGATCGTCTGCTTCGGCCGCTCCACGGTCACCTGGCTGCGGATCGCCTCGAGATCGCCACGGGCGTTTCCGGTGACGACCCCGGCGTCCGCGCCGTTCCACGACAGCGACGCGGCTCGGATGAGGGCGAGCCGGACCGGGGCGATCACGTCGGCCGGATTCACCCGTTTGGTGGCATCCATCGTCATCGCCGACGACAGGCCCAGCGTCTCGTTGTCGAGCTGGGACATCTTCGCGGTGACGTCCCCGCTGGTCGCGGCCGTGAGGTCCTGGGGGTCGTAATTGACCGTCGCGGTCCCGGACGGGCTCTCGCCGAGCAGATCGGGCAGCGGCGTCGACTTGGCGAGGCCGGCGGCGTAGAAGTCGCCCATCCGCTCCAGGAAAGTGGTGAGCTCGGGGCCGGTCTCGTCCCAGTGCCGCGGCGGTGCGATCAGCAGCCGCGAACGCTCCTGCCCTGCGGTCTGCCCGCCGAGCCCGGCCCGGAACGCGATCGCGCCGAGCCCGTTCTGGGTGGACACCGATCCGTCCAGCGCGGAGGCGATCAGCGCGTCGATCGGCTGCGCGCGCAGGTCCGTTCCTTCGATCGAGACCGCGCTCGAAACCGGCGAATCGGACTGGAGCTTGCCCGAGTCGGTCAGCACGGTTTTGACGCCCGCCTTGCCGAGCGCCTCGACGGTCTGCGAGTCGAGGGCACCGCCGGGCCAGAGCACGCCGTCCTGCGGCTGGATGCCGAGCAGGTTCTTGATCGTCGCCGCGCCGCCGATCGCACTGGCCAGCAGCGCGGTGTCGGTGGCGTCCCCGGCGCGGACCTTCGTCAGCGCGGTGAGGTCGGCGTCGGCGAACGGGAGGGTGACCACGCAGCGGCCCGCGACCAGTGCCTTCAGCTGGCCGAGCCAGTTCTTCGCGGTCTCGACGCCCTTGCCGGGAACGGGACCGCCCCCGGTGGCCACCTGGTAGCCGCGGGTCATCGCGTCCACGGTCGCGACCAGGTCGGGATCGATGGCCAGGCACAACGACGACGAGACCTTCGTGTCGGCCTCGGCCGCGCGCGCCGCCGCGACCAGCGAGTCCAGCCGTCCGCCGCTGCCCAGCTCACCGGCCAGCCGCTCGTCGGAGAGGGTCAGCGGACCGCCGAGCGGGGACGAGACGACGTGCACGGTGCTGTTCGCGATCGGCCACAGCAGGCTGGTCGACGGCGCGGACGGCGGACGCGACGCGGGCGCCTTGCCGGGAACACCGAGCACCGGCATCAGCAGGCTGACCGCCGCGAGCCGCTCCGGGCCGCCGAAATCCGGCGTGCCGTTGACGTTGACCAGCAGCGGATACACCCCGGGCCGGGGGAACTGGAGCTTCGAGGACTGTCCGAGCGGGACGGCCAGGTTCAGCCCGGCGCTCTGCCCCGGCTCCAAGGTGTCCGGTGCGAGGTCGACGAAGTCCGTGGCCGAGAGGTCCTTGAACTTGCCGCCGCCGAGCACGTCGCTGATCTGCTGCTCGGTCTGGAGCCGGGTACCCAGCTGCAGCCGCACGCCGAGTTTGCTGATCCGCCGGTCACCGATATTGGTGACGCGGCCGGTGATGGTGAGCGAGGTCGAGGTCGTGGTGACCACGCGGGGGTTCAGCTGGTCGAGGTCCACACGCAGCCGGGGCTGGTCCTGGGCCTGCGCGACCGCGCCGAACAACGCGGGCAGGGCGAGGAACAGGATCGACAGGACAGTGGCGGCGAGCCGCTTCACTCAGGTGCTCCCTCGGCGGTTCGTGCGTTGCTGCGCGAAGAGTTCTTTGGCCTTCCGGACCAGCTTGCGCTCGTCGGAGTAGGCGAGCTTGGTCTCCAGCTCGGCGAGCGGTACCCAGGCGACCTCGGTCACCTCGACATCCTCGTCCGAAAGTTCGCCGCCGGTGGATTCCAGGATGAAATGGTGCACCGTCTTGTGCACCCGCCGTCGCTCGGCCACGAACCAGTAGTCGATGGTGCCGAGCGGTTCGAGGACCTGTGCGGAGAGGCCGGTCTCCTCCTTCACCTCGCGCACCGCGGTCTGCGCATGAGTTTCCCCGTCCTCGATATGGCCCTTCGGCAGCGACCACAGCAGTCTGCCGTGCCTGTCGAGCCGTCCGATCAGCGCGGCGTTGGCCCGTTCGGCGTCGACGACGAGTCCACCGGCCGAGGTTTCGTCGACCGTGGTCAGCCGCCTGCCCCGCCTGCGCCTCCGCCGGCGGCCCGGCTTCGAAGCGCCGGAGCGGCCGGCTGATCCAGACATGCTGCGATGCTAGAGCAAACGGCGGTACGGGTACGCTGGCTCTCCGTGCCCGTGTTGGGCGGGGTCGTAGTAAGTACATCCAAATCGTGGTGGGATTGTCGTGAACAAGGTGGTCGCCGGGCAGGCGGTTGCGGGGAAGAGCACTGCGATGCAGAACGCCGTGGCGGAGCTGATGCGGATCTCCCCGTTGGCCGACGAACTCGCGAAGCTCTTCGCCAAGGCCGGTTACAGCCTGTACCTGGTCGGCGGGAGCGTCCGCGACATGATGCTCGACAGGCTGTCGAGCGACCTCGACTTCACCACCGACGCGCGGCCGGACCAGGTGCTCAAGATCGTCAGCGCCTGGGGTGACGCGGTGTGGGACGTCGGCATCGCGTTCGGCACGGTCGGCGTGACCAAACAGGGCATGACCCTGGAGATCACGACGTTCCGCGCCGACAGTTACGACCGCGTCGGCCGCAATCCCGAGGTCACCTTCGGCGACAGCATCGAGGGCGACCTGCTCCGCCGCGACTTCACGGTCAACGCGATGGCGATCGACCTGGCGAACCAGACCTTCGTCGACCCGCACAACGGGCTGCAGGCGCTGCAGGACAGGGTGCTCGACACGCCCGCGACCCCGCAGGAGTCCTTCGCCGACGACCCGCTGCGCATGCTGCGGGCCGCGCGTTTCTCCGCGCAGCTCGGCTTCACAGCGGCGCCGCGGGTCATCGACGCGATGACGTCGATGGCCGACGAGATCGACCGGATCACCGCCGAGCGTGTCCAGGCCGAGCTGTCGAAGCTGCTGCTCGCCGACGACCCCCGGCCCGGGATCGAGTTGCTGGTCGACACCGGCCTCGCCGACCGCGTGGTGCCCGAGGTGTCCGGTATGCGGCTGGCGATCGACGAGCACCACCAGCACAAGGACGTCTACCAGCACTCGCTGACCGTGCTCGAGCAGGCGATCGACCTGGAGTCCTCGCACGAACCGACGTCGGAGCCGGATCTGATCCTGCGGCTCGCCGCGCTCCTGCACGACATCGGCAAGCCGGCGACGCGTGAGTTCCAGCCCGGCGGCGGCGTGAGCTTCCACCACCACGAGGTCGTCGGCGCGAAGATGGCCCGCAAGCGTTTGCGTGCCCTGAAATTCTCGAAGGAGATCGTCCAGGACGTCAGCCAGCTCGTGTTCCTGCACCTGCGGTTCCACGGGTACGGCAAGGGCGAGTGGACGGATTCGGCGGTGCGGCGCTACGTCACCGACGCCGGTGATCTGCTGCCCCGGCTGCACAAACTGGTCCGCGCCGACTGCACCACGCGCAACCGGAAGAAGGCGGCGGCGCTGCAGGCGACCTACGACGACCTCGAGCGCCGGATCGAAGCGATCCAGGCGCAGGAGGACCTCGACCGGGTCCGGCCGGACCTCAACGGCGAAGAGATCATGCGGATCCTCGGCCTCAAGCCGGGGCCGGACGTCGGCAAGGCGTGGAAGTACCTGAAGGAACTGCGGCTCGACCGCGGTCCGCTGGAGCACGACGACGCGGTGGCCGAGTTGAGGAAGTGGGCGGCCGAGAACGGCATCGGCTGAGATGAACCCCGTTGGTCTCTGGATCCATCCGGCGTAAACGGAGATACTCCTGCCGGTGCTCCGGGCAGGGGGAAATTCCATGGCGAAGCGGCCGGCCGGTTTTCTGGTGACGTTGCTGCGTCGTGGCGCGCCCGCCCTGGCCACGGCGACGAGCGAGCTGTCCGACGAGGTCGGTGATCCGACGCCGATGCGGGCGCTCCAGCGCATCCAGCGGATGTCCGGCCCCGTCGACACCGCCTATCGCGACAATCTCCTGCTCAGGGCCGCCCGCTATGTCGCACTCGTGCCGCTGGTCTACCGGCTCTTCGCGGTGCCCGGCGCGTTCGCGGCCTACGCCTCCGCGCACGGGATGACCGGCATCGGCCCGGTCGGGCTGGTGACGCTGGGGTCCGTCGCGCTGAGTGCGTACGGGATCCGGTGGATGCTGCGGTCGGCGCCGTTCCAGCCGCAGTACGCGGCGAGACTGCTGGCCGTCGACCTCGCGTTCACGCTGCTCGCGCCGCTGGCCGTCGGCGCACTCGTGCCGGGTTCGGTGTTCACCGAGGCGATGGCGGTGCCCGGTAAACATCTGCTCGGCGAGGTCGCGCTGCTGGCCTTGGCGCTGGGCATGCCCGCCGCCGCGGCGCTGGTCGTCGTCAGCTTCCCGGTCCGGATGCTCGCGTCGTTGTTCGGGACCGGCCACGGCGCACCGTCCGACGCGCTGGCCACCTTCCCGTCGATCCTCGGCGTGCTCTTCACCGCGACAGGCGCGCTCGTCCTGATCGGGCTCGGCACCCGGCTCGCCCTCGCCTACGGCATCCGCAACGGCCGGATCGCCGAACGCGCCCGTCAGCATCGGATGCTGCACGACTCCGTGCTGCAGACCCTCGAAGTGATCGCGCTGGCCGACAAGGGCGACCCCGCCGAGCGGCTCGCCGAGGTCCAGCGGCTGGCGCGGGCGCAGTCGATGGAACTGCGGCGGACGATCGAGAGCGAGGCTTCGGAGCGCTCGGAGGCGGGGTCGCGGCCGTTGGGCGAGAAACTCGCGTCGCTGGCGGCGGAGATGGCGCGGGACGGTCTGCGCGCCCAGCTCGTGATCGCCGAACTCGACGACGACACCCTCTCGGAGGTCCGGCAGATCGCCATCCGCGACGCCGTCCGCGAGTCCCTGCGCAACACGCTCAAGCACGCCGGGACGGACAAGGTCGTCGTGCGGGTCGAGGAGCAGGAAGGCGGGGTCGCGGTGATCACCCGTGACCACGGCGCCGGGTTCAGCCTCGACTCGCGGCCCGCCGGTTTCGGGATCAGCGAGTCCATCACCGCCCGGCTGCACGAGGTCGGCGGGACGGCCAGGGTGGAGTCGGCTCCGGGCAATGGCACCAGAGTCACCCTTTGGGTGCCGTTCTGACGGTAAACAGGAGAACATGAAGAAAACGGATGTCCTGGCTGAAGCGCTCACCGCGTATCGCGACGGTGACCGGGCCACGGCAGCGGACCTCGCCGGACGTGCCGGGTCCACGCTCGGCGACGAACTGCATCGGTACCTGAGTGAAGGTGGCGGCGGCCCGGTCTACGACCAGCCCGCGGCGTTCACCGCCTTCATCCGCGGAGGCGGGAACGTCCAGCTCTATCGCAAGCTCAGCACGAGGCTGGCCAGGCGATATGACGGCGTCGGTTCCCTGTTGGACCTCGGCTGCGGTGACGGGCTCGCCGTCGTCCCCGCACTCGAACAGGCCGACCGGCAGCCGGGCCGGATCGATCTGGTCGAGCCGTCGAGCGCGCTGCTCGCGGAAACGCGCGAGCAACTCGGCGGCACCCATGGCCTGCACACCTGGGACGCCACCGCGCAGGAATTCCTCGCCCGCGACGACGACCGGAAGTGGCAGCTGACGCAGTCGACGTTCGCGCTCCAGTCGATCCCGACCGGCGAGCGGACCGAGGTGCTTCGGGCGCTCCGGCCTCGCACCGGCGCTCTGGTGCTCGCCGAGTTCGACGTGCCCGAGTACGACGAAGACTCCGCCGAATACCTGCTTTCCCTGGTCACGCGCTACGAACGCGGGATCTCGGAGTACGGCAAGAACGCGTCGCTGGTGGCGCAGGGTTTCCTGTTGCCGATTCTGCTGGGCCTGGTGAAACCCGGGGCCGACCGGACGAACTGGGAGCAGCCCGCCACCGATTGGGCCTCGCAGCTCAAGGAAGCGGGCTTCACCGGTATCCGGATCGAGCCGCTGGCCGACTACTGGTGGTCTCCCGCCGTGCTCATCACCGCGTCCTGAGTTTTGGCTACCTTGGGGGATATGGGGATTCTGCTTTCCGCGCTGGAACTCGCCGTCGTCGAGGACGGTCGCGCGGCCACCGAAGTGCTCTCGTCGACGACGGCCGTCGCCGGGAAGCTGGAGGAACTGGGATACCACCGCCTCTGGATCGCCGAGCACCACGGCTCACCCGCCATCGCGACGGCGTCCCCGCCGGTGCTGGCCGCGCAGCTGGCCGCGACGACTTCGGCGATCCGGATCGGTTCCGGCGGGGTGATGGTGCCGAACCACGCCCCGCTCGCGATCGCCGAACAATTCGCCACGCTGTCGGCACTGCACCCCGGCCGGATCGACCTAGGCGTCGGACGTGGGCCCGGCACCTTCGACGAGAAGATCATCCGCGCGCTGCGGCGGGGCGCGGAGCCGTCGACGGACGACGAGTACCGCGCCGACATCGTGGAGCTGCTCCGGCATCTCGCCGGGGAGACCGGGATCCGGGTGCTGCCCGGTGCGGTGCCGACGCCGGAGCCGTGGCTGCTGTGTTCCAGCGCGGCCGGTGCCCTGCTCGCCGCCGAACTCGGGCTGCCGATCGCGGCCGCGCATCACATCCGGCCGCAGCACACGGCCGAAGTGCTGCAGACCTATCGGGAGAACTTCAAGCCGTCCCGGTGGCGCGAGAAGCCGTACGTGATCCTCGCTGTCGAGACCATCTGCGCGGACACCGACGCCGAAGCGGCGTACATCGCCGGGCCGTGCACGGTGATCAAGTCGTACCTGCTCAAGGGCGAAGGCGGCGATCTTGCCTTCCCGACCCTGGAGCAGGCGGCCGCGCACGAGTTCGCTCCGGAGACCGCCGAGACGATCGCGCAATTCACCGCCGCGCAAGCGCACGGCGGACCGGAGAAGGTGGTGCGGTCACTGAAGAACCTCGCCGCGTCCACCGGTGCCGACGAGCTGATGCTGACGACACCGGTGTACGACGCGGGTGCGCGGGCGAGGTCCTACGAACTCGTCGCCAAGTCCTTCTAGCGTCCCGAAAACCGCATTCAGCGGACTAAACGCGGCTGAGGGCGCCGGTTTCGAGGTGCTGGGCGATCGGCCGGGGCAGCACGTAGGCCACGGCCCCGCCCGGCGTCCCGTTCCACGGGGCGGTGATCCCGGTGACCACGCGCAGCGGACGCTGGACGCGGTACAGGCGGCGATCCCGTTCGCGGTCCCCGGCCAGCGACGTCTCGACGAACCGCGCCGATTCGGCGTGCACGAGGTTGCCGGTCTCGTTCCCGAACCGCTGCACGGTGGCGCCCGCGGGCAGCACGATGATCCGCTTGCGGCGGAAGAAGTTCAGCGGCGGCTCACCCCGCAGCGGCAGGATCGGCCAGTCTGCGGGGTTGTCGGCCTCCTCGCTTCCGCCGACCGCCGCCCGTGCCGGATACAACAGCAGGGTGCCGAGGAAGAACCGCGCCGCTTCTTCGAGTTTGGCGAACGCCACCGGCTCGTCCGTCGGCGGACGCAACACCTCCCAGCCGTTCTCGGCGCGGCGCAGCGTCCAGACTCCCGGCTCCGGTACCGCGTTCGCGCCGATCCGGTAGGCCGTCGGCGCCACCCCGTGCTCGGCGAGCCGCTGGTACAGCACGTCCAGGACCTCGCCGGCCCGGATGTCGCGGGCAGGCTCGCCGTCACGCTCGACGCGGGTGCGGACGCTCTCGTCCGGCAGATCCGCGTCGGTCTGCGGCGGCCGCGGCTTGCCGACGATCTCCGCTTCGGCGGTCGCCCGCACCAGCTCGCCGACCAGCGGCGGCCGGAACCCGGCGGCCCGGATGTGCTCGACCAGCTCCGGCTCCGGCGGCACGCCGTATTTCCGCAGGTAGTGCGGGACGGCCGCGGGCCAGATCCAGACGCCGTCGGTGTGGAAGGCGTTCGGCACGTCCGGCGGACCGTTCGGGGTGAAGATGTCGGGCTGCGGACCCGGCCGGGTCAGCGCCACCGGTGACCGGAAGAGGTAGTCGAGCACGCCGCGCATCTGGTCCGGCGGTACCGGCGGCCGGTTGACGACCGGGCGTTCGCCCTCGTTGTGCGCGTCGACGACCTTCGCGTGCCGGAACCCGATGTCCAGCGGCAGACCCGCCTTGGCCGAGAGCCAGGCCGGGACGTGCTTCTTGTCGCGAGGGAAGATCGCCAGCTCGGCCGCGTACGCGCGCGGAGACGGCTTCCCGCCTTCGTTCGGCGGGATCCGCCAGGTCGGTTCCTGTTCGGAGTCGAAGTCGAAGTCGAAATGCGATTCCGAGTCCAGCGTGAAGGTGCCCTGGAACCAGGTGCCGGTCTCGGGGTTGTGCATCGCCGCGCGCAGCCGGGTGAACAGCGTGCCGAGCCGCGGCGGAGCCGGGATCGACACCGACACCGGTCCGTTGCCCTCGTCGCCGACCGAGCGGACCTCGACTTCGGCGTAGTCGCCGACCTGCCGGAACTGGGCGCCGACCCGGTGCCAGCCGGGCGGCAGCACGCCGAGCAACGTCCGGCCGATGGCGCGCAGCAGCGCGGGCTGGTCACCCGTGCCGTTCACCGGCCGGGCGTCCGGCGCCTCGACGAAATCGTGCCTGGTCTGCCACAACGCCGTCAGCCGCGACGGCGCGGCCGTGGTCGAGAAGTCCGTCAGCCCCAGTTCGGCCGCGCGGGCCGCGTCCTCACCCGCCCAGCGCAAGGTCAGCTCGCCGCCGCCGGTCTGCGGCGCGATCTGGAAGTGCTCGTCGTCGAACCGGCCGTAGGTCTGCAGGCTGAAGGTCGCGCCGACCTCGCCGTTCAGCACCACCCGGGCGGCACGTCCGTCCCACTCGCGGTCGAACCCCTCGGGCGCCGCTTCCCCCGGCGGCGCGATGAGCAGCAGCGTGCCGTCTTCGGTCGACCGCTGGGCCGCGAAAACGGTGTCCCCCCATACGGCGTACAGGCCATCCGGCCGCTCCGCCGCTTGAACCCGGTAACGCACGTGTCGTCCCCTCCCCAAGTTCCCCAAACCGGAGGTAAATCTAGTAGGCCGGGTAGCGGGCGTACCACCGGTCGTCACCCGGGGCGTTTCCGCCGAACTCCGCGAGCGCGTCGTCCGCCAGCTGTCCGATCACCTCGCTCAGTTCCAGCTCCGCGAGCCAGTCCGTCTCGAGTTCTTCCTCCCCGTACATCGCGCCGACGAGGTTCCCGCAGACCGAGCCCGTCGAGTCGCTGTCACCGCTGTGGTTCACCGACGCGAGCAGCGCGGCGTTCGGATCCGTGGTGCTCAGTGCGACGTAGACCGACATCGAGAGCGCTGTCTCGCCGATGTTCCCCTGTCCGAGCGTCTCGAGCTTTTCCGGCGTCGGCGCCCCTGCCTCGGCCAAGGCGAGCGCCTGGTCCAGCGCGACGCTCTGCTCCTCGTGCCCCGGGTACTTCTCCAGCTCGACACGGGCCGTCGCGACGGCGTCCAGCAGCGGCTTCCCGCGCAGCAGTTCGTGCACGATCACCGCGAACGCCCCCGACGAGAGATACCCGCTCGGGTGACCATGGGTCAGCGCCGCGCTCTCGGCGCCGAGCCGGAACACCTCGGCGAGGTCGTCCGACCACAGCGCGACCGGGGCCGCGCGCATGACCCCGCCGCAGCCCTTCGAGTTGTTCACCGGCTTGGCCATGCCCGCGCGCACACCCGTCTTGCCGTACGCCTCCAGCTCGCTGAAGCAGGTCAGGCCGGGCGCGCGACGGCTGAACAGCTCGCGGTTCGTGATCAGCCAGCCGTCCGGTTCGGCGCTCGTGTCGTGCGGGCCGCGTGCCCGCTCCCACGAGACACCCTGGGTGTGCAGCCAGCGCTGATACGCCTGCTGGAGGGACTGCTCGACCGGCACGGCGATAGCAAAGGTCCCTTGCTCCCGCCGGGCGCCGGCATGGGCCCTGATCAGGCCTTCCAGGGTGAACAGCGTCATCTGGGTGTCGTCGGTGATCCGCCCGAGCCCGCCGTACGCGGGGATGAGGCCGGTGATCCCGGCGGGCCCGGCGATCTCCCGGATGCGGTCGATCGAATCGAACTCGGTCTTCGCGCCGAGCGCGTCGCCGAGCGCTCCGGCGAACAGGCTGCCACGCAGCCGCGACCTGGTCGCCGGATCCTGAAGCCACTCGCGCATATCTCTACTGATCTCCTCGCGGGTACCGTTTCGCGTCCCAGCGGCGCCGCTCCTCGGGTTCGCGGGGCAGGCCGAAACGGTTGAAGTAGTAATAGGCGTCGCCCGCCATGTTGTCGACGACGCCGAGGTCGGGATACGCGGCGAGCCAGGACTCCGGCAGTCCGGGCACGGTGAGCCTGGCTCCCACCATCGCCCCGGTCAGCGCGCCGGTCACCGCGCCGCCGCGCGCGGCCAGCGTCAGCGCCGCCTCGGGGGCGTGCCCCCGTTTGGCGGCGGCGAACAACGCCCTGCCCAGCACCGAAAGCGGCGTCCGGCCGTCGCCGATGCTGTCGAACTGCTCGAAGTCATCGCCGCCGATGTCGTTCCTGAGCTCGAGCACGGTCTTGACCAGCTCGCCGACCTCGCCGCTGTACTCGTCGAAACCTGCGAGGAAGTTCGCCACCGCGGGCTCGCCGTCGCGGGCCGCGAGCTGGGCGCGGAACAGGTTCACCAGCAGTTCGGCGCCGTGGACGACTTCGTGCCCGGCCGCGGAACCGACCAGTTCACGGACCACCTTCATCGCGTAGAAGGAATCGTCGGCCGGGCCTGGGACACCACCGGTCACCGTCGCGGCCAATGCGGTCGCCAGCATGGCCGAGAACTCGGCGGGCGCCGGGCCCGCGCCCTCGGTGGCCTTGGCGACCCAGCCTTCCGGACGTCCGCCCGTGGGCAGCGACGCCGGGATTTCGGCCTTGTCGGGCGTCGCGTCCAGTCCGCGGATCACCGACTCGGTGTGGAACAGCAGCTGCCGGGTGAGCCCGCCGAGCGGCAGGCCCTCGGCCGGATCCGCACCCGAGCCGAGCGCGTCTCCGAGCGCGAAGCCCACGTACGCGCCGACAAGCCGCGGGTACGCGAAGCTGCCCACGGGGATCGTCGGGTTGTAGAACTTCCCGAACGTCCAGGCACTCGGCCGCGGTTGGCCGTCGTCGTAGTAGTGCGTCACCAGCCCGTTGGCGAACAGATCCTCGGGCAGTTCCGGCAGCGGACGGCCGTCGTACTTCGCCCGGGACCGCTGGTAAGCCAGCGTCGCGCCCCGGACGTAGCGGATGAGCTCGTCGGTGCTGAGCGGAAGGCCGTTGTCCCGGGCCTGGTCGGTGAGATTCCGCAGGTTCGAGGTGGCCTCGCCGAGAGCCTGGCCGTGCTCCTCGCGAAGGGCTTTGAACGCCTCCGCGTAGTCCTCGTCGAAGTAAGCGGGACGGCCGACGGACTCGGGACGTTCGGTTCCGGCCGGGAGTTCGAGGTCGGCGACCTGCCGCAGGGTTTCCGGGTAGACGTTGAAGGTCTCCGGCCGTCCCGGGTTGACCAGCAGGCCGACCCCGGGGATGTCCTTGGCCCGCCGCAGCAGCACGCGGGGCTGGACTCGCTGCCACACCGTGTACTCGGACGGGATCTGCGCCTCGGAGGTGTAGACGACGAACCTCGCGCCCGCGTCACCGAAGTCGCGGACCTGCAGGTGGCCGTCCTTCGCCGGGGCGAGCACGTCGAGATCGAGCATCCAGTGGACGAACTCCTCCGGAGTGATCCACTCGACGCGGAGGTAGCCGAAGAGCGTCTCGACGGCACTTTCCGGCTTCGGCCGCCCGGAGAACCGAGGTCCCGGCCGGTGCTCCGGGTTCGTCCGGACCGCGCCGGTCGGCTCGCCGAACAGCGTGTGCTGCTCCCACCGCACGATCGCGGTCTTCGGGACGGGCAGACCGGGGGCCACCGAGGGGTCGAACTCGGGATCGACGACCTCGACCCAGCGGGTGAACGCGTCGTCGTCCCCGTCGCCGCCCGCCGCCGAAACCGCCATCAGCTCCAGGTCGAGCCGGATCTCGCCGCCGTCGTCCGGGACGAAGGCGACCGGACTCGGGAACAGGCCGGCGGCCGGGTCTGTCCCGTCGAGCCAGCCGACGGTGTTGTACGTGACGTTCCAGCCGTCGGTCGCGCGCACGACGTACTCGCGGCGGACCCGCAGCGCGCCGGTCCCCTCCCCGCGACCTGCCAGCCACTCCTCGACGCGGCTGACGGCTTCCTCTTCGTTCATCGTCCCCATTTCATTCACCAGCGCGGATACCGCTGGGCCCAGCCGTCGACCTCGTGCAGCGCCGAGTGGCGGTCGAAGTGCCAGAACGCGTCCGTGGCGATGTTCTCCACCAGGTAGCGCAGTTCCAGCTGTTCGACCCACTTCTGCGGCAGGCCGGGAATGCCGGTGCGGGCGCCGAGCAGCGCACCGGCGATCGCGCCGGTGATCGCGCTGCGGCCGGAGTGGTTGACCGCCCGCAGCAGCGCCTGCTCCGGGTAGTTCTCGAAACCGGACAGCGCCGCGAACGCGCGGCCCAGCACCGAAAGCGTGCCCTTGCCGTCGCCGATCAGCTCCGGGACGCGCAGATCGGGCAGCCCGTGCTTGCCGAAGAACGGCACCGATTCCGCGACCATCGCCTTGAGATCCGCCCAGACCGGTCCTCGCTGGTGCGGGTTCTGGTCGTTGAAGATCTCGCGGGAGGTGTTCCAGACCGGGTAGCTGAACGCCTCCGAGGTCAGCGCGGGTTCGAACAGCCAGGTCAGGTAGGTCGCCGCCTCGACGTCGATCTCCCCCGGGTGGGTGACCGAAACGAGGTCGCGCACCGCCTGGCGGACGCCGCCGCTCATCGCCGTGCCGGGGCCGGCCGCGGTCATCGCCGCCGGCAGCGCCGCGACCAGCGCTTCCGGCCCGCTCAGCGGCATCGCCGTCGGCGAGATGGTGGCGAGCGCGTGATAGGCGTTCAGTTCGGCGTCGTCGGGGGTGCGGCGGACGCGGAGTTCCGGCACCTTCACCAGCCAGCCGTCGGCGTTGTCGAGCGGCGCGCCCTGGGTGTGCAGCCAGCGCATCAGCGAGTTGCGCGCGACCGTCCCGAGCGCCCGTTCGGCGTCGCGGTTCTCCGGCTGCTCGCGATGCGGGCTGCGGATCACGGCCTCGGTGTAGAACAGCAGCCGCTGGGTGAGCGGTCCGATCCGGCCGGGCAGGTCGAACGCGACCGGAAGGTCGGTGACCCCGTCGGGGCCGTAGGTGCTGTGGATCTCGTCGAGCCGCATCCGGTCGACAGCGGCTCCGAGTGCCTCGCCGAGCGCGAAGCCCACGTACGCGCCCGTGACGCGCTGCCAGCCGTAGCGGGAGCTGGAGCGGTCTCGCTCGAAGTATTTGCCGAAGGTGTCCAGGCGCGGCTGGATCTGTCCTTCGTTGTCGTATCCCGGCGCCAGACCGTTCGCCCGCAGGTCGTTCGGGCGGCTACGCGGCGGTTCGGGCAGCTTGAGCCGTGCCAGCCACGACTGGCCGATGACGGTCTTCTGGCATTCCTCGGCGGTCAGTTCGAACCCGCGACGGCGAGCCCGTTCGGCCGCGGCCAGCGGCGGTTTCACCGGTTCCGGCAGGCCCATCTTCGCGGCGGTTTCGGCCGACAGGGCCTCCAGCTGCGGATCCGCTTCCGGGCAGCGTTCGTTGACGTCGACGTGCGCGTCCCGGCGCGGGAACTTCGCCGCGGTCTCCGCGAGTTCGGCGCCGCTGACGTCCTCGAAGGTCGCGGGTCCGCCGTTGATCACGAGGTTCGGCGGGCTCTCGTAACCGGCCAGCGTGGCGATGTCGACCTTCCAGTACCCGTGTTCACGGGACGGGAGGTTCCTGGTCGAGCTGAACACCCGCAGTTCGGCGCGTTCCTCGTTGAAGTAGAACCGCTCCGTCTTGCCCGACGCCAGGTCGAGCGGGACGTAGACCTCGCAGCGCAGCAGCCCGATGAGCAGCTGTTCCCTGGTCAGCCAGCCGACACTGGCGAAGGACAGCAGCGTTTCGAGCCTGTTCTCCGGTTTCGGGTAGCCGCGACGGATGGGACCGGCCTTGTACTCGGGGTTCTCCCGTTCCTCACCGGTCTGGACGCCGTCCGGGCTGACCTTGACCCAGCCGGCGACGACCGCGGGCGGGACGCCGAGGTCACCGAGCCCGGCCTTGGCGTATTCGGGGTCCACGACCTCGCGCCACGCCTCCTGGCCGGGGAACGCGACCGGGACGCTGAGCCCGCCCGGCTGCGGATGCGCCTGGCGCAGTTCGCCGTCCGGTTCGCGGACGATCACCGACGGCGGCGGGAAGATCTCCTTCTCGGCATGACCCTCGTCGAGGAAGGCGATCGTGTTGTAGGGGACCGACCAGCCCTCGGGGATGCGCAGGACCTTTTCGTGGTTCACGCGCAGGCCGGCGCCGCCAGGTGCGGACACGTCCGGACCGTGGACCGCGCGCAGCCACTCTTCGACCTTGGCTACCGCTTCCGCCGATTCCACCTACTCGATCCTCTCCAGGCTACCGTCGGACACGTGCTCGGCGATGGTCTTCGGGAGCACGTAGGCCACCGCCCCACCGGGCATGTTCGCCCAAGGGACGGTGACACCGGTGATCACGTGGAGCGGGCGGCGCAGCCGGTAGGTCCCACCGACACGTTCCCGCTCCAGCGGCAGGGACGTCGTGGCGAACCGTACCCCTCCGTGGTGCACCAGATTGCCGGTTTCCTCGCCGAACCGCAGTACGACCGTACCGGCGACCATCCGGCTGACGCGCTTGTTGCGGAGCAGTGTGAGGGGCGGCTCACCCGGTGCCGCCTGCACCGGCCAGTCGGCCAGTTCCTTGGCGGTCTCGAGCGGGGTTTCATGGCCGGCGGTCATCCGCGCCGGGTGGAGCAGGACGGCGCCGAGGAGCTGGTGAGCCGCGTCTTCGAGGTTGTCGAAGTATTTCGGTGAGGCAGGGGTGCCACCCGAATACGCGGCGACCTCCCAGCCCTTTTCGGTGAAGTTGAGGCACCAGGCGCCGTCCGCGCGGTCCCCGATGCGGTACGCCTCCGGCCAGACGGCGTGCTCGCCGAGCCTGCTGACCAGGACGACCAGGAGCTCTTCGTCGGTCAGGGCCGGATTCGGCGACGTCTCCAGCTCCGCGGCGATGTCGCCTTCGGTCTTCTTGACGTCGGAGCGGCCCGGTTTCGGCCGCGGTTTGCCCAGCAGATCCGCCTCCGCGGTCCGCCGCACGAGGTGCTCGACGTACGGCGGCTGGAAGCGCTGGCCCCGGATGTGCTCGACCAGGTCCGGTTCCGGCGGGATCCCGTACTTCCGCAGGTAGTGCGGCACGGACGCGTGCCAGATCCAGGTGCCGTCGGTGTGGTAACTCTCCGGGACGTCGCCGTCGGCTTCGGGCTCGAAGATGTCCTTGCCGAGGCCACTTCCGGAAAGGATCGCCGGTTCCCGTTCGAGGTACTGCGCGATCAGCGGTGCTTCGGACTCGTCGAGCTCCGGTCTGTCCACCACCGGCGGCTTGCCCTCGGTGTAGGCGTCGACGATCCGGGCGTGCCGGAATTCGACCCGCAACGGCAACTGCGCGCGCAGCCGCCACCAGTCCGGGATGTGCTCGTCGTCGCGGGGGAAGGCGGCCAGCTCGTCCGGGTACGCCGAAGTCGACGGCGCTTTGGTCCACGACGGTTCGTCGTCGAGGGTGAAGTCGAAGTCGAAGGTGCCGTCGGGTTTGAGCGTGAACCGCGACTGGAGCCAGGTCCCCCGGCCCGTGCCGTACATCCCCGTGCGCAGCTTGCCGAAGAGTTCGTTCAGCTCGGATGCGGGCACGACGTTGTGGCCCTCGAGTTCGGTGTGCTCCCCGGCTTGTCGGAAATCGGCGACGGCGAGGTGCGCGGGGTCGATGACACCCGCCCGGATGAGCTTGCCGATCTCGACCAGCAGCTCGCGTTGTTGTTCGGCGCTGAGTTGTTCCACGTGAATCATCGCGCCCGGTTCGGGAAACGTGGTTCCGCCCGGAACGACGGCGGCTCCCCGGCGGCGCGGCGGGCCAGCTCGTCCTCCCACATCTTGAAGGTGCGCTTGCGCAGCGACTGGATCAACGCAGATTCCTGCGGTTCCACGCGGCGATTTTCGCGCTTGGCCTGCGCGTACAGGCCGTCGATGGTCTCGTAGAGCGCGAAGATCGGTCCGCCGCCCTTGAGCTCGTACGCACGGGCGCGTTCGGTCTCCTGGACGAACTTCTCCTCGGACACCTTGCTGATGTCCGAACTCGCCATCGCCCACATGACCTCACGCACGTGCTCCGGCTTTTCGTCGAACTCGCCGGTGCTCAGGTTGAGGAGGAAACCGGTCAGGCCCCCGTCGGGGGTCGACTCGACGCGGTAGGTCTTTCCGAAGTACGTGTAGAAGGACGGCGTCTGGATCACGTGCTCTCCTCAGGCGGCAGTCCCTTGCGGAGACCGGCCATGAACTTCTCCCGGACCCGGTCCATCAGCGCCGCTTCGAGCAGGGCCTGTTCCGGGGACAGCCTCTTCTTGTTGTTCTCGTCCAGTGTCCGGTTGTACGTCGGGAAGTCGCGGCGGACCTCGTACAAGGCGTGCTCGTAGGCCGACACGGTGTCGATGTGCTTCAGGTGCAGCCGCAGTTCGGCGACGTGCCCGTTCGGCAGCCGGACGTTCATCTGCAGATCGCGGTACCCGCTGTCCTGCGGATTCGCGAACCGGTCGTCGAAGCTGACGATGCGGAGATCCGGGTCGTTCATCACCGCGTTCAGCGCGTTGTAGACGTCGGCCAGCGTGTCGAACTGGATCTTCACGCCCACCAGGTCGGTCAGTTTCGACGCGTCTCCGTCGTAGCCCGCGATCTTCGCCTTCGCACGGTCGTCGTCCTTCGGACCGGGACGGCCCGACGCGTCGCCGTTGTTCTCCGCCGCGATCCGGTCGGCGATCGCGTTGAGGTCGCCCTGGTTCCGCGGCCACGCCTCCCGTTCGGCGTCCAGGAACTCCTGGATCTTCCCGGCATCGCCCTTGTCCGCGCGATCGAAGCCGGCGTGGTACTGATCGCCGGGATCCACGTCGGCGGCGATGTCCGCCGCCGCGTTCGCGAGGTCGCGCTGCTCCTGGGTCAGCGGCGTGTCGCCGGGACCTTCCTGCTGGACGTCGTCGATCATCTGGAGGCCGCGTTCTTCGACGTCGCGCAGGGCGTCTTCGAGGAGCGGGATGGCTTCCGGGTGCAGCAACAGGCTGCCGATGGTCATCGGGTTGTTCAGCAGCGAAGCCCGCAGGTACGCGTTGTCCGGATGCTCCATCAGCCGGACGAGTTCCGGATGCGCGGGCAGGTGCTCGCGGATGAAGTCCCGCATCGGCCCGACGTCGTGCTTGACCCCGTTCTCGTCCTCGTGGACGGCCCGCTTCTTGTCCGGGTCGAGTCCGTCCACCGCGGCCGCGACCTCGGGATCGTTCAGGAACCGCTCGACTTCGGCCCGGTCGCCATGAGCGGGCTCGTCGTGCGCCATTCCGTAGCCCGCGTCGCGCGGCGGCGTCACGATCGGACGGCCGTCCGGACCGATCCGCGACGGCTGCACGTCCGGCGTGTCTTCCCTGGCGAACGCGATCCGCGGGTCCACCGGCTGATCCGGCCGCGCGAACGCGATACGCGGGTCGACAGGCCTGGTCGAAGCGGCTTCCGTCTGCGTGGTGTGCCCGTCGGTGTGGTGCGCCGCCGGGGTTTCCGGGACGCCGACGTGCATCAGCTTCACGCTCAGCGCCGGATGCGGCAGATTCATCAGCGCACCCGACTGCGGGTCGATGAACGCGACGCCGTCCCGGGTGTTCGCCACCATGGCGACGTGGCCGCGCTCGACGCCGTTCTCGTCGAGGTACTTCACCGCGACGACCGCGTGGTGATCTGTCGGCATGCCCCGCATCTCGCGGATGACGGTGTCGTAGTCGACCCTGTCGGAGAACTGGCCGCCGAAGCGTTCCTCGACGTGCTCCAGCGTGCCCCGGCTGTCCATCTCGTGCACGAGCAGCGGATCGGCGGTCGAATCGATGCCGTGCAGCTGGTCCCAGTACGCGCCCGGCGTGCGGGTGCAGTTGGACCGGAAGCCGTTGGCCAGCGCGTCCGGGTCGTGGAAATGCGGGTTGACCTCGCCGAGCCGCGGATGCCGGTCGGCGAGGTAGGCGGCCTGCTGCGCAGGACTCGCCGAACCGGCGTGGATCGCCGGTTCGCTCGGCGGATTCGTCGCCACCGCCATCGACGAGTAGTCCCGCTCGGGGACCGGCAGTTCCATGGTCTGGTCGGTGGCGTCGTGGTCCTGAGTGGACTGTTCGCCGTACTCCGGACCCTTGTCGGCGTCCGCGACCCCGTGCTCGGCCGGGTTCTCGGTGGTGATGTGCGGCGTCTGCGGCTCGTCGAAACCGCCGAGGCGCGCCATCGACCGTTCCTGCGCGAGGCGCGCCAGTTCGGGTGCCTCCGCGGCGTGCCGGGCCCGCCGCTCCTCCATCGCCTGCTTGCCGGTCTCGCCGGTGAGGTAGCGCGGGTCGCCGGGAGTGACCTCTTCGGCGTGGATGACCCACTTCGGCCGGTCGACCAGCGGCGGAGTCTTGAACTCCTTGCTGTGCACGTAAAGCTGCGTCGCCGGCTTGTTGATCGATTCGTTCTCGCCGGGGTTCTCGGCGAGCGACGAAACGTCCTTGCCCGTCTTCGAGACGATGTGGATCTCGACGTCTTCGCCGAACTTCGACTTCGTGTCCGGCGACGTCTTGATGGTGGCGCTGGTCATCGTCGGCTCGGGGACGGTCTGGCCGACCTCGTAATGCGCGGCGATGATCCCGGCGGCACGCATGTCGCCCTTGGTGTCGATGCCGCGGATGGACTCGCCGTGGAAGTCCGGCAGCTCGTTCAGCGCGCCGACGATCGCCCGGGTGCTCCGCTGGGCGTTCTCGAAGCCGGGGTGCGACTCACCCAGGCGGTTCGCTTCGTTGATCGCGTAGGCGTGTTCGCGCGAGTACGAGTAGATCGCTTCCGCGGCTTCGGGCGAGACACGGTCCTTGAGCGGGCTGGCTTCGAGCCGCTTGAGGGCCTTTTCCCGGGCCTGCTCGGCGAGTTCGGCGTTGTCATAACGGTCCCGGAGGCTCTTGTGGTCCTCCGGCGAGCCCCGGAAATCGGGGTCGCTCGCGTAGCTCTCGTCCAGTCGCGCAGGTGCCTCTTCGGTGCCCTTGAGCCGCTCGGAGATGTCGAGTTCGGTCTTGGGTGCCTGCTGCTCGTCGGGCCGGTCCACCGGCGGCGGCTCGTCGTCGCCGCGTAGCCGTTCGGCGGGCGACTTCGCCTGCTCCTGACCGGGTTCGTCGGTCTTGTCGGTATGCGTCCGCTCCGGCGCTTCCGGCTGGTGAGCGTGCGGAGCGTCGCCGCCGCCCAGCGGAAGCGCCTTGATCGACGTCGGATTGTCCGGCAGCGTCGCGAGCCGCCCGGTCATCGGATCGGCGAAGACCACGCCGTGCGGGGTGTTCACCGCGGCGACGATCCGGGTCTCGATCCGGTCCTTGGACCGCGGCGAGCCTTCCGGCGCGTTCGGATCACCGGGGGCGTGATGCTCGAACGCCACCGCCGTCCGCGCGCCGACCGGACGTTCACCGAGGTCACGGGCGACGTCGGCGAAACCGTTCCGATCGGACCACTGCCCGCCGAGCTGATCGCTGACATGCTGCAGCGGCGAGCCGCCGGTCGACGGTCCGGCGACGGCGTCGCCCCCGTTCATCCGGTTCTCGAACGCGACCAGCGCCTCGGCCGAGTTGGTCTGGAAGCCGTCCTTCCACGATTCGGGCGCGTAGTAGTTGCGGGTGTTGACCTCGCCGACCGCCGGAAGCTCGTCCATGAGCAGGCGGACCTGCTGGTGCGGGGTGTCGGTGGAACCGGCGTGGATGGCAGGCGTCCCGCCGTCGTCGAGGGGCTTCGCCAGCTCGGACCAGCCGCCGTCGGGAACGTGCTCCCTCGGCTTGGGGACGTTGTGCTCCGGAGCCTCGGAAGCGTCGATCCAGCCGCCCTTGCCGTCGGCGATCTTGGTCTCGAGCCCCGCGAAACCCTGGTTGTTGAACAGTTCGGGATGATCGCGGCGCAGCTGCGCATCGCGGTCGGCCTCTTCCTTGGCCAGCCGCTCCTGCTCGGCGTTGTTGTACTCGCGCCGCTCCGCGACCTTCTCCTGGACCTGCTCCGGTGTCAGGTGGCCGTCGTCACCGGGGACGACCTCTTCGCATTCGACGATCCACTTCGGCAGGTCGTTGACCGTGCCGTCGTCCAGCCGTGCCTTGTAGTCGGGGTGATCGGGATGCCCAGGGCCCATCTTGACGTCGGTGACACGCAGCTGCGTCGCCGACTTCATCAGGACTTCGCGCTCTTCCTTCTTGGAAGCGAGATCCTCGATGTGGCGTCCGGTCTTCGACTGGATGCGCATCTCGACTTCGCCGGGGAAGGTGCTGTGCGGATGGTCCGGGGTGACCCGCGACGTGCTCAGCATCTGCGGGTCGACGATGACCTGGCCCTTGGCGTGCGCCTCCAGGAAGCCCTGGATGGCGCTTTCGTTGCCGTGGAAGTTCACCCGCCGCGAGACGACACCCTCGTAGACGGGCATCTCGTTGAGGCCGGAGGTGATCGCCTCGATGTGCGGGCGGAGCGCGTCCAGCTCAGGCCCACCGTGACGCTGGGCGTGAGTGATCCTCTCGGCCATGTCGGTACGCGTGTAGCTGTGCACCGCGTACGCGCCCTGATCCGACATCGCCTTGACGCGCGGGCCTTCGTGGGCGTCGCGTTTGGCGAGACCTTCACGGCGGACCTGCTCGCTCCGCGCTTCCCCGGTCTCGGCGTCGAAACCACGCTTGTCGATCTGCGTTTCGGCGAGCGCGCGGTAGGCCGCGGGATCGTCCGTGTGGAAGTCCGGGTCGGTCAGGTACGGCTCGTCGACCGGGGAACCGCTGTGGTCGGCGGTCTTGTCCTCGGTCGTGCCGTCCGTGGGCGACTCGGTGTCGTGCGGGGCGTCGGTGTCGGCGTCCTTGTCCTTGGGCAGGTCGGCACCGTCGTCGAGGTTGCCGCGGTAGGCGGGTGCTTCCTCGTGGTGGGGCGCGCCCTCCTGCGGTGGGGCCTGTTCGGGGGCGCGCTCCACCGGCCGGACGGGTTCGGGCCGCTGCTGTTGCTGCGTGCGGTCCTGCGGGCCCGCGTTCCCGTCGTGACCCGGACGTGGTGCCGGGACCTGCGGCGGACGTTGCGGCTGCTGGCCACCGAACCGCGGCGGCTCGCCGCCCGGCGGCATCGGACGTTGCCCGGGGTGCTGTCCCGGGTGCTGCCCGGGTCGCTGCCCCGGCTGGTGACCGGGCTGGTGACCGGGCGGGGGCGGCGGCACGGGACCACGGTTGCCCGGGAACGGGCCGTTGCCCGGCTGCGGGTGTCGCGGCGGAGGCGGCGGGTAGCCGGCGGGACCGCGGTTGCCGGGATGCTGCCCCGGCGGAGGCATCTGCGGACGCGGCGGGACACCGCCGTGCGGACCGGGAGCCGGTCCCGGCCTGCCCTGATACCCGTGAGGCGGCTGCTGCGGCCGAGGCGGCTGCTGGCCGTGGAGCCCCTGTGGACCCTGGGGCGGCGGTTGCTGAGGACGCTGCTGCGGCCGTTCCTGCGGCCCGCGATCCGGACGGCGATCCTGCGGATGTCCGCCTGGCGGCGGGGGCGGCGGCGGCCCGGTGGGACGCGGACCCATCGGCCCCTGCTGCCCGCGAGGGGGCATGGGGCCATTGCCACCACCGGGAGGCGGCGGCGGAGGCGGAGGGGCGAAACCGCCGGGCGGCGGCTGCATGGGCTGCCCCTGGAAGGGCGCCTGTCCGGGCGGCTGGTCGAACCGCGGCTGCTGCGGACTGCCGCCACCGGCGAATCCGGCGGCCTGGACCCCGTCATGCGGCCGGTTCGCGCGGGCCGGATCGTGGCCACCGGGCGGGAAACCGCCGGGTGCGGGTCCGTTGCCTGGAGGGTTGCCGCCGGGCGCCATGCCGTAACCGCCCGACGAGCCGGGCGTACTCGAACCCGAGCCGGGCGCCATGCCGTAACCGCCGGAGGACGAACCACCCGAAGACGAACCACCGGAGCCGGTCGGCGAACCCGACGAAGCCGGTCCGGCGCTGGAAGAAGGCGCACCGGCCGAAGCGGGGGCTCCGCTCGACGCCGGTGAACCGGTCGATGCCGGCGAACCGGTCGAAGTGGGTGTGCCGGACGAAGCGCTCGAAGGCGATCCACTCGACTGCGCGGCACTCGCGGCCGGACTCGAAGCCGGTCCCTGAGCGGGACTCGCGGCCGGGGCCTGGGCCGCCGCGGGTGCCTGCTGCTGATTGGCCGCGGCGGCCTGCTGCTGCCCGGAACCGGCGTTGTTGTCGGCCGCCGCCGGAGCGTGCTGCGTTTGCGCGGGCGGAGCCGCGCGCTCCCCGGTGTTCGCCGGGGCGTCCGCCGGACGTTCCGGGGCCTGTGTCGAAGACTGGCTGACCCGGTCAGCATCCGGGGAGCTGTCCGCCGTGCGCTGCGGACCGCTCTCGGAACCCGGCGCGCGCTGCGAAGACTGGCTCCCGCCGTCCGAGCGTGCCTGCGGCTCCGACGAAGAACCGCCTTCAGAAGACGAATCGCGACTCGACGAACTATCCGGAGTACGCGACGGCGTCCCGGAATCCCCATCCCCCGTATCGATATCCGGCGTCGAAGGACCGTGGCCCGTGCCACCGGGGGTGTTCGCGGCGCGGATGTCGCCGATCTGGCTCTTCGCCCCGTCGACACCGCCGCCGACGGCGCCGCCGGACGCGCCCATCAGGAGGTCCTTGGCCGAAAGCTTGTCCAGGTCACCGGTGACGGCGGCCTGTCCGACGGTGCTGGCGACACCTTCGGCCGCGCCCCGCACGGCACCTCGCGCCGCACTGTCGACGATCTGGCCGCCGACGCTGTCCGAAAGTCCCTTGGTGGCGCCCTTGCCGATACTGCTGCTGCCCGCGCCGACGACCCCGTCGACGGCGCCGCTGATCGCGGAATCCTTGGTCTTGCTGAAATCCCAGCTGTCGCGGTCGCCCTTGGCCATCTGCAGGCCCTGGATGCCCGCGTCCATGGCGAGGTTCATCGCCGTGTTCTGCAGGACCTCTTTGCCGATCTTCTTCAGGCCCTCCTTGAGAAGCTTCTCCAGGAGTTCCTTCGCGACCTTCTTGAAGCCTTCCTGCGCGAGCTTCTGCATCAGCTGCCGGAAGATCATCTGGACGGTCATGCGGGTGGCGATCTGCGCCGGCGCGATCCCGGCCGTCGAGCCACCGAAGGTCACCGCGGCGGCCGCGAGCATCGCGACGATCTGCGCGGCCAGGATCACCAGCGAGATGATGATCATGTACTTCGTGTACTCGACGTCCAGCGCGGTCGCGTTGCACGAGTCGCCGAGCGCCTTCGAGGAATCGGCCAGCGACTTGAAGTACGCCTCGTCGCCTTCGATGAACTTCTTCCACGCCTCGGCGAACTTCTCCGCGCCCTCGCCGGTCCAGCCGCCGAGGACCTCGGTGGCGCCCTTGGTCGCGGTGTCGGCGATCGGCTGAACGGCCCTCGACGCGTTGTGCCAGGCGTCGCGCAGTTCGCGGAGCTTGTCCTCGTCGCCTTCGGGCCAGCTTTCCCCGACGACGATCGGCAAGAGCCACTTGACCGCGTCGGGCATCTCCATACCCATGGCGCTATGCCTTCTTGTCCAGCGTCGACTTGATCTCTTCTTCGGCGTTCGTGAACGCCGTCATCGACCGTTCGACGTTGTGCTGCATGCCGCGCAGCGCTTCGACGATGTTGGCGAACCCTTCGGACGAACCCTTCGCGCCCGGCTCGTAGTCCTTCGCGAACTCCTTGCCGGCGTCGTCGTTCCCCCAGCACTGGCCGAGCGAGTTGATCGCGGCCATCAGTTCCTTGCCGACGTCGTCCAGCTGATCCGCGGCGAGCCCCAGTTTGGCCGCGGCCGTTTTGACCGCGTCCGGATCCGCGGTGAATCCGCCACCGCCCCCACCGTTCGGCATCAGACTCCCCTGGTCAGCCAGCTTGAAGGCGGCTCTTCCTCATCGTCGTCCTGTTGGCGCACCCGTTTGGGAATCGGCTTCGGCGCCGGCGGGACAGGAGTAGGTGGTGGCGGTGGCGGGGTGTCGTCCTTGCGCAGCAGCGGATCCTCGAAGTCGTCGTCGGACTTGGCCGGTGCGGACGGCTCTTCCTCGGCGAGGAAGTCCGGGATCGCCGGCATCAGCCCCTGCAGCGACGGCGCGCCTTCGATGAGGTCCGAGAGGTCCGGCAGCCCTTCGGTGATCGGGGCCATCAGATCGGCGACCTGCTGTTTGACCTGCAACGATCCCTGGCGCACCAGGGTCAGCACGGTGTTGGCCAGCTGCGCCGGGTTGGTGCGTTCAAAGGCGTTCGGCTGGATCTCGAGTTTGGCGAGCGTGCCGGTCGCGTCGATGGTGGCGCGGACGAGACCGTCCTGCGAGACCACCGTCGCGGACATCTGCGAAGCGGCTTCCTGCGCGTCCCGGAGCTGGGCCGTCTGGCGCTCGAACTGTTCGAGCAGCGTGTCGACCTGATCCTTCATGGCGGCATTGCGCGCTTCGAGGCGCGCGCTGTCGTCGCCTGCCGTCGTCACCTGGGCCCCCGGAAGTACTTGATCCCGGGCATACGTCACCCGGGGTCGGTAGGCGTCACCCTAATGCCAACGGAGGAGCCATATCGCCGCATCTGGCGTTTTCGTACCGCGAGAAGGTGACCGGCGGCGCCGACCAGGTAGAGCGCGGTCGCCGTGATCAGCAATCCAGGTGACCGCCCGTCGTCCGGGATCACCGTGGCGGCCAGCCAGACCGCGGCCACCTGGGTGATGTTGAAAAGCGTGTCGTAGAGCGAGAAGACCCGCCCCCGCGCCTCGTCGGCGACGTCGAGCTGGACCGACGAGTCGACACAGAGTTTCAGCACCTGTCCGGCGCCGGTCACCAGGAACGCCGCGAGCAACGTCGTCGGGACCAGCATCGGCAGCCCCAGCCCGGATTGGGCGGCCGCCGCCAGTACCAGCGCCCCCACCACGACCCGGATCCGGCCGAACCGGCGGATCAGCCGGGCCGTCAGCAGACCGGCGACCAGGATCCCGGCCCCGCCGAACGCCGCCATCTGCCCGAGTCCCGTCATCCCGCCACCGGCGAAGTGGCCACGTATCAGCAGCACGGTCACCAGCAGCGAGATCCCGAACGACGCGCGATGCGCGAACAGCGCGATGAACCCCGCCATGACGCTGGGAGTGCGCCAAGCCGCCTTCGCGCCATCGGACAGGCCCCGGGCGACCGCGAGGACGGGGTTCGACGGCTCGTCGACCGTCGACGGCCCGAGCAGTCCGCGCGCGAATCCCGAGGCGATGATCGCGGCGCCGATCCCGCCCACTGCCGCGACGGCGGTGACCCACGCGGAACCCACGTCGTCGGCGCCGGTCAGCGCCCGGAGCCCGATCGCGCAGCCGGCGCCGACCACCGCGAGCACCGAACCCCACGTCGCCGCGAAGGCGTTCGCGGCGACCACGGACTCCTCGTCGACCACGTGCGGCAGGGACGCGGACAGGCCCGAGCCGATGAACCGGGAGATCCCTTCGGACATCAGTGCCAGGGAGAACAGCCCGAAACCGGCCGCTCCGGTGCCCACGGCGACGGCGGTGACGAGGATCGTGAACGACCGCAGGAGACTCGCGAAGATCAGGACCTTCCGGCGGTCCCAGCGGTCGAGCAGGGCACCCGCGAACGGCCCGACGATCGAATACGGCAGCAACAGCGCCGCGAACCCGCCTGCCATGGCGAGCGCGTCGGCGGCGCGTTCGGGGTTGAAGAGCACGGCACCGGTCAGTCCGGCCTGGTACATCCCGTTGCCCCAGTGCGCGGAGAACCGCGTGAACAGCAGACGGCGGAAGTCCCGGTCGCGGACGAACGCCCTTGTTGTCACGGCGGAAGCCTAAAGAAGGAGGTCGGTGCGCTCAAAGGTCGCCTCTCGGCGGCTATGCGCAGTGTGGCTCCAGCCGGACGGTATTCCACAAAGGCGGTTCTTCAGTGAGCCCGGGGGACACGGAAAGCGCACCGACCTGGTGTGTCCAACGATGCTCGTGATGCTGTTGTTCCCTGGCCGGACGATTTGTCTCCACTCGAAGTGGGATCATGGCGGATGTGCCAGCGGACGCCGAGGTCGAACCGGGAACGCTCCTGGTCGCCGCCCCCACGATGTTCGATCCCAATTTCCGGCGGACCGTCGTGTTCGTCATAGATCACCGGGACGAGGGAACGCTCGGCGTCGTGCTCAACCGGCCGAGTGACGTTCCGGTGTACGACGTGCTGCCCAACTGGGGTGGACACGTCGCCGAGCCGCAGTCGGTGTTCGTCGGCGGCCCGGTCGAGAAGAAGACCGCCCTGTGCCTGGCCGCGCTGCGGACCGGCGAGACGGCGTCCAGCGTGCCCGGCGTGATCGCCGTCCGCGGACCGGTCGCCTTGGTCGATCTCGACACCGATCCCGAGGTCCTGGTCCCGAAGGTCCGCGGCGTGCGGGTCTTCGCCGGGTACGCGGGCTGGGACTCCGGGCAGCTCGCGAGCGAGATCGAACGCGACGACTGGGTGATCGTCCCGGCACTGCCCAGCGACGTCCTCGCCTCGCCGCACCACGATCTGTGGGGTCAGGTGCTGCGTCGACAGGGCATTCCACTGGCGCTGCTGGCCACCCACCCGGGAGACCTGCAGCGCAATTAGGCGGTGGCCGTATCGGCCTTCTTGAAGACGCCGCAGGTCCCGCAGGCGCAGCCACTGCAGCCCGCGGGCGCTTCCGGCGCGGCGGGTTCGGGCGCCGGGACGGTCGCGGCCGCGCGGTTGCCGAGCACTCCCCCTGCGGCGACCAGCGCGATCATCCCGACCACGCCGACGACCGAGCCCAGCAGAAGCCCGGACGTCGTCGGCATGACCAGCGCGGCGGTACCCGCGAGCACGGCGATCACGCCACCGGCCAGCGTCGGGAGCCCGGCGACCTTGTTGCCGAGGCGGAAGGCGTCCTCGCTGCGCATCGTGGCGGCGGTACGCACGCCGGCGCCGCGGTCACGCGGCAGCTTCTCACGCAGACCGAGGAAACCGCCCCAGCCGACGAGGACACCCAGCACGATCGGGACCAGCGCTATGACGAACACTCCACGAGGATAAGCGTGACGTCCCGGCAACCTGCCGGATACCCTGATCGACTGTGCTACAGGCCATGTCACGCCGAGTTTTAGCCGCCGCCCTGATCGGGGCCGTTCCCCTCACCCTGATGGCGGCCCCCGCCGCGCAAGCCGAGCACCGTCCGTTGCGGTTGATCGGTGAACAGACCGTCCCGAACGCGCTGCCCTACGAGGGCACCGTCGTCGGCGGCCTGTCCAGCATCGACTACGACCCCCGCACCGGCGAGTACGCGCTGATCTGCGACGACCGGTCCGCGATCAACCCGGCCCGGTTCTACACGGCGAAGTTCTCACTCGACGCCAAGGGACTCGGTCCGGTCACCTTCACCGGCACCAAGCCGCTCCTGCGCCCCGACGGCACGCCGTACCCGCCGCTGGCGAAGAACGACCAGACGCAGCCGCAGAACATGCGGACGATCGACCCCGAAGAACTCCGTGTCGACCCGTGGACCGGCCATTATCTGTGGTCGCAGGAGGGCGAGCGCTCCGCCGCCGCGCTGATCGATCCGTCGATCCGCGAGGCGAAGCGCGACGGCTCCTATGTCCGTGACCTGCCGATTCCCGCCAACGAGAAGATGACCGCGACCGCCGGGCCGCGGCAGAACCTCGTCCTCGAAGGCCTCACCTTCGCCGGCTTCGGCTCGCTCGTGGCCAGTTCGGTCGAGGGACCGCTGCTGCAGGACGGTCCCGAGCCCACCACCACGTCAGGTGCCCTTTCGCGCATCACCCTGCAGTCGCGTTTCGGCCCCGTGCTCGCGCAGTACGCGTATCCGCAGGACAAGGTCTTCGCGGCGCCGAACCCGCCCGGCGCGTTCGCGACCACCGGTGTCTCGTCGCTGTTGGCCGTCGACCAGGCCGACCCGACGCGCTACCTCGTCATGGAGCGCGCGTTCGTCACCGGTGTCGGCAACAAGATCCGCATCTACGAGATCGACACGAAGGGCGCCACGAACATCGCGAAGACGCCTTCGCTGGCCGACGCCAAGAACGTCAAACCGGTCAAGAAGCGCCTGCTCGCCGACCTCGCCGACTTCAAGTTGTCCACTGTGGACAACGTCGAGGGGATGACCTGGGGTCCGCGCCTGCCCAGTGGCGAGCGCAGCCTGGTGCTGGTCAGCGACAACAACTTCTCGGCGACGCAAGTGACCCAGTTCATCGCTCTGGCGGTCCCCTCGGAACGGCTTTGACCAGCGCGTTAAACTGGACTACATGAACACGGCTCGGCTGCTCCTTAGCCTGCCGCGCTGATCTTGGCCGAACGGCCGGGACCAGCGCGGCGACCCCTCATGCCCTCCGGGCTGAGGGGTCGAGTTGTTTCTGGAGTGGCTTGACGTGGATGAGCACGGAGGATTTCGGCGATGAACCAGGCGAGCGAAGGCGCCGACTCGGCCCCTCAGCACCGCTATACCGCGGAGCTGGCGGGCCAGATCGAGCAGCGTTGGCAGGACTACTGGTCCGACCACGGCACCTACCACGCCCCGAACCCGGTCGGCCCGCTCGCGGACGAGAGCGGAGAGGTCCCGTCGGACAAGCTGTTCGTCCAGGACATGTTCCCGTACCCCTCGGGCGCGGGCCTGCACGTCGGGCATCCGCTGGGCTTCATCGCGACCGACGTCTTCGCGCGGTACCACCGCATGATCGGCCGGAACGTGCTGCACACGATGGGCTTCGACGCCTTCGGTCTGCCCGCGGAGCAGTACGCGGTCCAGACGGGCCAGCACCCGCGCAAGACGACCGAAGAGAACATGCAGACCTACCTGCGCCAGATCCGGCGGCTGGGGCTGGGGCATGACGAGCGTCGCCGGATCTCGACGATCGACCCGGACTACTACAAGTGGACGCAGTGGATCTTCCTGCAGATCTTCAACTCCTGGTACGACGAGAAGGCGGGTAAGGCCCGCCCGATCGTCGACCTGGAGACCGAGTACGCGCAGGACAAGCGTCGCACGCCGGACGGCCGCAACTGGTGCGAGCTGACCCGCGCCGAGCAGCTGGAGATCATCGACACGCACCGGCTGGTCTACATCTCCGAGGCGCCGGTGAACTGGTGCCCGGGGCTGGGCACGGTGCTGTCCAACGAAGAGGTCACCGCCGACGGCCGCAGCGAACGCGGCAATTTCCCGGTGTTCCGGCGCAGTCTGCGGCAGTGGATGATGCGCATCACCGCCTACGCCGACCGCCTGGTCGACGACCTGGACCTGCTGGACTGGCCGGAAAAGGTCAAGTCCATGCAGCGCAACTGGATCGGCCGCTCGCACGGCGCGCGCGTGTCGTTCGCTTCCGGTGAGCGGAAGATCGAGGTCTTCACCACCCGCCCGGACACCCTGTTCGGCGCCACGTACCTGGTGGTCGCGCCCGAGCATCCGCTGGTCGACGAGCTGACCGCCGCCACGTGGCCGGAAGGCGTCGACGCCCGCTGGACCGGCGAGGCCGCCACCCCGGCCGAAGCCATCGCCGCCTACCGAACGGCCGCGTCGCGGAAGTCCGAATTGGACCGTCAGGAGAACAAGGAGAAGACCGGCGTCTTCACCGGCTCCTACGCGGTGAATCCGGCCGACGGCAAGGAAATCCCGATCTTCGTCGCCGACTACGTCCTGATGGGCTACGGCACCGGCGCGATCATGGCGGTGCCCGGTCAGGACACCCGAGACTGGGAATTCGCCGAGAAGTTCGGTCTGGAGATCATCCGTACGGTCCAGCCGACGGAAGGCTTCGACGGCAAGGCGTTCACCGGCGACGGACCCGCGATCAATTCGGGGTTCCTGGACGGCATGGGCGTCGACGAGGCCAAGAAGACGATGATCGGCTGGCTGGAGGAGCACGGCCACGGCCGGGGCACCGTCCAGTACAAGCTGCGCGACTGGCTGTTCTCGCGCCAGCGCTACTGGGGCGAGCCGTTCCCGGTGGTCTACGACGAGGACGGTCAGGTCCACGCGCTGCCCGACAGCATGCTGCCGGTCGAACTGCCCGAGGTCGCCGACTATTCGCCGGTGACCTTCGATCCGGAGGACAAGGACAGCACGCCGTCCTCGCCGCTGGCGCGCGCCACCGACTGGGTCGAGGTCGAACTGGACCTGGGCGACGGCAAGAAGACCTACCGCCGCGACATCAACACCATGCCGAACTGGGCGGGTTCCTGCTGGTACCAGCTGCGGTACCTGGACCCGACCAACCCGGATGTGTTCGTCGCGCCGGAGAACGAGGAGTACTGGGTCGGTCCGCGGCCCGCCGAGCACGGCGTCGACGACCCGGGCGGCACGGACCTGTACGTCGGCGGTGTGGAGCATGCGGTGCTGCACCTGCTGTACTCGCGGTTCTGGCACAAGGTGCTGTTCGACCTGGGCCACGTCTCGTCCAAGGAGCCGTACCGGAAGCTGTTCAACCAGGGTTACGTCCAGGCTTACGCCTACACCGACTCCCGCGGCGTCTACGTCCAGGCCGACCAGGTCGAGGAACGCGACGGCAAGTTCTTCTTCGGGGACGAAGAGGTCAAGCAGGAATACGGCAAGATGGGCAAGAGCCTGAAGAATGTCGTCACGCCTGACCAGATGTCCGCCGACTACGGTGCCGACACCTTCCGCTTCTACGAGATGTCGATGGGCCCGCTGGACGTTTCGCGGCCGTGGGCGACCAAGGATGTCGTCGGAGCGCACCGATTCCTGCAGCGGCTGTGGCGACTGGTCGTCAACGAGGACACCGGCGAGCTGCGAGTGTCCACTGTGGACGCCACGGACGCCGATCGCAAGCAGCTGCACAAGGCGATCGCCGGTGTCCGTGAGGACTACGCGGAACTGCGGTTCAACACGGCGGGCGCGAAGCTGATCGAGCTGAACAACTACGTCACCAAGACGTACGGTTCGGCCGAGGCGACGCCGCGTGAACTGGTGGAGCCGCTGGTGCTGATGCTGGCGCCGCTGGCCCCGCATCTGACCGAGGAGCTGTGGAAGCGCCTGGGCCACGCGGATTCGCTGGTGCACGGCCCGTTCCCGGTCGTCGACGAGAAGTACCTGGTCGAGGACACCGTGGAGTACCCGATCCAGGTCAACGGCAAGGTGCGCTCGCGGATCACCGTGGCGGCCGACGCGGACAAGAACGCCGTGCAGGCGGCCGCACTGGCCGACGAGAAGATCGCCGCACTGGTCGGCGACGGCACGCCGCGCAAGGTGATCGTCGTTCCGGGACGGCTGGTCAACATCGTCCTGTAGCGCCGTGGCTGAAAGACGCCAGCGTCGAGGGTCATGAGGCGATTCGATGGAGTTGTTCAAGGACAACGAAATCGAACGGAGAACACCCCATGACCCTCGACGGCAAGGTGGCTTTGGTGACCGGCGGCAGCCGCGGGATCGGTGCCGCCACCGCGATCCGGCTCGCCGAGGACGGCGCCGACATCGCACTCACCTATCAGAACAACGCCGAACTCGCGGCGGGCGTCGTCGACGAGATCAAGGCACTCGGCCGTCGCGCGCTGGCGATCCAGGCCGACAGCGCGGACGCCGCGGCGGTGGCGGCCGCGGTCGAGACGACGGTCGCCGAGTTCGGCAGGCTCGACGTACTGGTCAACAACGCGGGCGTCGGTTTCGTCGGCCCGCTCGACCAGACGAGCCTGGAGGACATCGACCGCGTGCTGGCGGTCAACGTGCGCGGTGTCTACGTGACCACGCAGGCCGCAGCCCGGCACCTCGGCGACGGCGGGCGCGTGATCACCATCGGCAGCTGCGTTTCGGACCGCGTGCCGGGGCCGGGGATGTCGCTGTACGCGGTCAGCAAGACCGCGCTGCTCGGCCTGACCAAGGGCCTGGCCAGGGAACTCGGCCCGCGCGGGATCACCGTGAACCTCGTCCACCCCGGCCCGACCGACACCGACATGAACCCGGCCGACGGCCCGTACGCCGCCGACCAGCGGAGCCTGACGGTGTTCGACCGCTACGGCTCGCCGTCGGAGGTCGCCGCCACCGTGTCGTTCCTGGCCCGCCCGGAAAGCAAGTACGTGACCGCGACGACCGTTTCGGTCGACGGCGGGCACGCGGCCTAGTCGATCGACAGGCCGATCTCACGCGCGAGATCGGCCAGCATCGCGTCGAAGAGGACGTCCGGTTTCGAGAACGGGATCGGATAATTGCCGAAGACCTCGAGCGTGACGTGCCCGTAGAGCCGGGCCCAGAACTGGATCATCAGGTACGTCACGCCGAGGTCGAGCTTCTCCAGCGGGAACGTCGCACCGGATTCCTCCAGCACGGCCAGCAATTCCGCCCGGAACGACGTGAGGTCGTCGCGGAGCTCGACGGGAACCACGTCGTTCGACGGCGTCACCAGATCGTGCATCGCGAGGACCCGCCCCGCCGCGGCGAGGAAGATCTTCCCGAACGGCTCGTCCAGCCTGTTCCCCGCGTCTCCCGCCGGCGACGCGAAGACCAGCGTGAACTCTTTGGTGTGCGTCAGCGCCCACCGCCGAAATCCCTTGCAGATGGCGAAAAGCTGCAGCGCGCCCTCGTCCGGCAGCTGCGCGATGTCCTCGGCGAGCTCGGCCGCGAGATCCGCGACGACGTCCGCCCGCAGATGCTCGACCAGATCGTCGCGTGAGCCGTAGTAGCGGTACAACGCCGGTGCCGTGATGCCGAGCTCGCGCGCGATCGCCCGCAGCGTCACGGCCTCCGGACCCTGCTCGACCAGGAGCGCCCGCGCCGTCCGGCGGATGTCCTGATCGGTCGCAGCCCGTTCGCGGCCCCTGCGGCCGGTGTTGCTCATCGGGGCATTCTAGGTGGTCAGCGCATCGATACCGGGGATCAACCCAGAAGGCGAGCCTGGAGCCTGGTGAGCGGCCGGAGCGCCAGGAAAATCGGCACGGCCATCCCGAGCGCGACGAAGAAGTGCACGATCCACGCCCCTGCCAGCGTCGGCCCGCCCCAAGTGCCCTCCGGGTCGCTTCCCGTCCAGAAGAGACCGTAGGTCGCAATACGCCCAATGAGATAGAAGAGCAGCAAAGCGAGAAGGAACGCGAGCACGCTCGGCCCGAAAGCGGCCACGAATCGCGGCCGCGCCCCGTCCGTCTGCCCGAGCCAGCGCCGCGCGAGCCTGCGCTGGGCCTGCGCGCCACCGAGATAAGCCGGAAGTGCGAGAAGCGCGTAGATCGCGCGTTTCCAGTCCTGAATCGTCATACCCAGCACGCTATGGATCGCTGACCTGCGCGAACACCGGGCTGCCCACCACGTCCGGTAGGGAAAACCGGGGCCTGCTGTGGTGATCCACACGACCGGGGTGCGGATGCGCGGGAAACGTTCCCCGATGTCAGACGGATATGCCACACTCGGTCGCCGAATGGCTACGACGTGAACAGGGGAGGTTCGCGTGTCGAACCCTGAGCAGCTCTTCACTGATTTCGAGGCCAAGCTGGCCGACGCACAGCGGAAAGCGAATCAGATGCGCACCGAGATCGAAAGCGTCTCGGTGTCCGAACGCAGCAAGGACGGCCAGATCTCGGTCAAGGTCAACCACGCGGGGAACCTGGTGGGCCTGGAGATCGGCCCTTCGGTGCGGGACAACCCCGCGCTCGCGCAGGAGATTCTCCGCGTCGTCCAAAGCGCCCAGAGCAAACTGGCCGCTGCCGTGCAGACCGGCGTCCCGTCCATTGCGGGCACCGAGACGATGAACGAGCTGGTCAACCAGCTGCACAACGAATACCCGGAGCCCGAGCCGACAGGCTTCGTCGAGGGCGGCCACCGGGAGCCGGACGAGGACGACCGCTTCGTCGCCGAGGAAGAACTCGACGCCCCACCTCCCCCGCCTGCTCCTAAGCCGCCCGCGCCTCCTGCCTCGCCTCGCGCCGCGCGCAGGCAGCAGACGGACCATGAGGACGACTACTTCACTGGCGGCGACTTCCTGCGCTGAGTGGGTACTTGAGGGAGGGAAATCATGGGACAGCCACAAGGCAGCGAAGATTTCAAGGTCGACCCCGCGGAGCTCGCAGCCCATCGCAACACGATCGACTATCTGGGACAACGAGTCGCGATGACCGGATCTGCCGCAGACGCGGCAATGGGCGACGAAGCATTCGGCCTCGTCGGAATCCCGCTCGCCGCGATTTGCGCCGCCGTCCAGAGCTTGGCGCGGAGTGCGATCGAGTCTGCTGTCGAAGCTTCGGCCGACCATGCCGATCGTGTGCATACCTGGCAACAGAGGAAGCAAATGCAGGAGGACGAGTTCAAGAGCCTCTTCAAGGTGGAGGACTGACCGATGGCAGAAACACCCGTCGCGGCTCCTGGCCCCAATCCGCTGATCAAGACAGACGCCGCGCAGGACGAAAGCTCACTCGAAGGCGCGGGAATCCTCCAAGACTTCTGGGACACCGGAGCCAAGATCGCGAGTGGCGACTGGGCGGAAGGGTTGGCGAATCTCGCCAACGGGGCGATGGGTCTTGCCGACTTCGTCGCCGATCCCATCGGGACTCTGGCGGCGTCCGCGTTCGGTTGGATCATCGAGCACGTCCCGTTTCTCCGTGAGCCACTTGATTGGCTCGTCGGTGATCAGGTCGCCTTGGACAACATGATCGGGACCTGGGAGAACATCGGCAAAGAACTCGAGTCGGTCAGCGAAGACTTGGGCAAGGCCGTCGACCGCGAGAGCGCGAATTGGACCGGTGAAGCCGCGGACGCCTATCGAGCCTTCGCCAAAAACCGGGCCGACTTGTACGCTGGTATCGCCTCGGGTGCAAATTCCATCGGGACACTGGTCAGCGTCTGCAAGATGATCCTCGCGGTCGTGCGAACCATTGTCCGTGACTTGATCTCCGAGTGTCTTGGTAAGCTCATAAGCATCGCGATGCGTTACCCCGGACCGGCGATGCCCGCCGGTATCGCCGCCGAAGGGACACCGAAGGCGATCGGCTACGCGAACAAATGCGTCGGCTGGATCAAGAAGCTGACCAAGGCGTTCGACAAGGCGAAGGGCCTCTTTAAGCGCCTCACGGATGGTTTCGACAAGATCAAGAATGCTCTGACTCCGAAGGCACTGAAAAAGTTCACCGGTGGCGGGAAGAAAGCAGTCGACGCCGCCGAGGAGAGCAAGACCTTCGCTGCCAAGGTCGCTAAGGCGCGCGCTGACCTTCCGGAGTCTCGCAAGCATATCTTCGCGCTCGAAGGCACCGCAAAGAAAAATGGTCTTGGCGAGAACCTGTCTCAGATGAAAGATAACGTCGTCGACAGAATCAAAGAAGAATACGGAGACGACTTCCGGGAAAACCTGACAAAGGAGAAGCGGAAGTTTTACGGGAAGATGGCCGATGGGGTTATCGGTGGCTCGGACGAAGAGCCTCCGAGTCAGAAAGTCCAGCCTCCCGCAGGATTCGTTGGGCCCTACAGTGCCGGCGGCGCTACGCAGAGTGCCCCGGAGCCCGTTTACGAGAAGTCGGCCGCGGAGGGCGATGAGCCCCCGATTTTTGATCAGCCTGGCGTAAACCGTATTTCCGGCTCGTTGTGATCCTCGGAAACCGGAAGGAACGGCAAGTGACTGACGATCGGTTGGTGATCTCACGCACGCCGGAGGTCTTCGGTCATCTGGTGCTGGTCGTTCTCTTCGGCACGCTGACCGTTGTCATGGCGTTCGCGGTGTTCAGCGACTATCAATTGGCGGTACGCATAGTCGGCGGTGTTCTCTGTGCCGTCTTCGTCTACTGCGGCAGCATCGAGTTCCGCAACTACCGGACGCCACCACCCGCTGATGAGCTGGTCATCGAAGCGAAGGGCATCACCCGGATCGCCAATGGACTGGTCAGCTGGACCGCTCCGTGGAGTGACATCGAGAAGGCGTTCCTGAGTCTCAAGTTCCGCGAGTACACCCATCGCAGGCCAAAGAACGATCAGTTCACACTCGTTCTGCGGCCTGGCCCGGATTTCGACGCTCGTTCGACAGGCCTCATCCGCGAGCCGGATGGTGACCTCCAGATCTCGGACGTCGACCTCAGCCCGCGTGAGGCCGAGGAGTTGCTCCCCGTGCTCGTTCGCCATGTCGAGATCGAGATCGAGAACGACAACACCGCAGTGGTCGCAAGACCCGATGAACCGATCGTCGACGTGGCGCGAGGCGAGGAACCGGTCGTCGAGGACGACGTGGTGAAGATCCACGTCAATGGCTGGGACAAGCGGAAACTGAAGGTGTTCAATCTCTGCTCGTTGATGATCGAGGTGTGCTGTCTCGTGGTCGCAGCGGCCACCGATGTCACTGTCGTGCGGGTTGGCGCGTTCGTGATTCTCTTCGCTCTCTTCGTGGTGACGTTGGTGGTCGATGGGTTCGAGAGCGAGACCCACAAGAAGGAGCGGAAGGCGGTACTCGAGCTCGGACGACGCGGGTTTTTCCTGCGAACCTATGGCTCTGTCGTAGGTGTGTGGTGGCACGAGATCGATGCGGTGCGGTGGGGTATCGACGACCAGCGCAGATATTTGGAGTTTCTTCCCGCCTCGGAGGCGTTCCGGATCCGACATCCACACCTGGTGAGCCTGACCAGACGCGATCGATACGACGAAGAGTCCGACGTCCTCGCTGGCGGTTGGTACCGGTTGGCGGAGCCGTTCACCGCCAACGCGCGTCGTGAGTTCGAGCTTGCCATGCGGACGGCACGAGAAGTGGAATTCCGGGAGACGGCGACGCCGGGCTGATCCGGGCAGGTCTCAGCGGGGCGCCGCCGGCGCCGATCACTCGGGGGGCTACGTGATCGACGCCGGCGACCCGATGCCCTGATCTCGGCTCGCGCCGGGATCGGGGCAACGTCACCGCGTGAACGCGGCAACGCACCTGAAGAGCGGGGGTGATCGCCGAAGTGACGTCCGGGGGAAGGTTATCCCCCGAAAGAGTGACGGCGTTCCGCTGCTCGCCTGATTGTCGCACCAGGCACCGGGAAAGTTACAAAGTTCTTCACATCTTCGCCGACGGTGGGGACATCGCCGGACAACAGCTGGTCATGGGATGGTTTCCTCCATGACTTCTCAGGTACTGGTCATCGGTTCCGCCAACGCCGATCTTGTCGTGCCGGTCGACCGGCGACCTGCAGGTGGCGAAACCGTACTCGGTGGCGACACGATCTTGTCGCCGGGTGGCAAAGGGGCCAACACCGCGGTCGCCGCGGCTCGGCTCGGGGCCGACGTCGCGCTGCTCGGGGCGGTCGGCGACGACCCGTACGGCGAACTGCTCAAGCGGTCGCTGGCCGAGTCCGGGGTGAACACGGGGCCGTTGCGCACCAGTGAGCGTCCGACAGGCATCGCGTACATCACCGTGACGCCCGACGGTGAGAACTCGATTCTCGTCTCGCCGGGCGCCAATTCCGGTTTGCGGCCTGAGGACATCGATCTCGATGGCGCCGAGATCGTGGTGTTGTCGCTCGAGATTCCACTCGAGACCGTCGAGCACGCGGTCGCGAAGGCGGCCGAGGCCGGGGTTCGGACGCTGCTGAACCTGTCGCCGGCGGCCGAGCTTTCCGCGAAGACGCTGCAGAATCTCGACGTGCTGCTGGTCAACGAGCACGAGGCCGCATTCCTTCTCGGTGGCGAAGCGGATTTCCCCAAGCTTCTCGATCTCGGGCCGAAGGCCGCCGTCGTGACGCTCGGTGCGAAGGGGGCGGTGGTGGTGACCGCGGACGGCGTGGTCGAGGTCGCTTCGCCGAAGGTCGACGCCGTGGACACGACGGGTGCGGGGGACGCCTTCGCGGGTGCGCTCGCCACGTCGCTCGCGAAGGGTGAGGAGCTGGCCGAAGCGGCGGGTAGGGCGGTGAAGGTCGCCGCGATCACTGTGACGCGGCAAGGTGCTCAGCCCTCCTATCCGAAGGCGTCCGAACTGGAATGATGTCTTCTTCTGTGTTGTGCTGTTGGCTATGAGCCAGGTCACGCCGCCTATGAGATATGGTCTAGACCATGCCGTCTGAGTCACTGACCGGGGTCGCCGTCAGTCCCGGCCGCGCGAGCGGTCCTGTCGTCCGCGTCGCCGAACCGCTCGGGGAACCCGCGAGCACACCGGCGCCCGCCGATCCCGCAGCCGAGGCCGCCCGGATCGAACCGGCCGCCCAGATCGTGGCGGCCCGGCTCGAGAAGCTGGCCGAGACCGCGACCGGCGAAGCCGCGACGATCCTCATCACCACCGCGGCCATGGCGGCGGACCCGGCTCTGGTCTCCTCGGCGGAGGCACTGGTCAAGACCCAGAACCTGCCCGCCCCGCGTGCCGTGCACGAGGCGGCGGAGAAGTTCGCCGAAGCGCTCGCGGCCGCAGGCGGCTACATGGCCGAGCGGGCCCGTGACGTGCGCGATGTGCGTGACAGGCTCGTCGCCGAACTGCTCGGCATCGCGCCTCCTGGCGTTCCTGAGCTGGCTTCGCCGAGTGTGCTCGTCGCGCGCGACCTCGCTCCCGCCGACACCGCCGGCCTCGATCCGGACAAGGTGCTCGCGCTCGTCACCGAAGAGGGCGGCCCCACCAGTCACACCGCCATCCTCGCCCGCGCGCTCGGCATTCCGGCCGTCGTCGCGGTGCGCGGGATCCTCGCGCTCGACGCGCAAGCGCTTGCGGTGGACGGCGACACCGGTGTGGTCGGACTCGCGGACCCGAACGCCGCCGTCGTCACGGCCGTCAAGGCCGTCGCGATCGACTGGGACGGCACCGGCGCGACCGCCGACGGCCACCGGGTGAAGGTGCTCGGCAACGTCGGTTCCGCCACCGATGCCCAGGCCGCGGCCGAAGCGGGGGCTGAAGGCGTCGGCCTCTTCCGCACCGAGTTCTGCTACCTCGACGCCTCCGCCGAGCCGAGCGTCGAAGAGCAGCGCAAGGCTTACACCGCCGTGCTCTCGCCGTTCCGCGGCAAGCCGGTCATCGTCCGCACCCTCGACGCCGGTGCCGACAAACCCCTCGCCTTCCTGGAGCCCGAAGCCGAGCCCAACCCGGCGCTCGGCGTACGCGGCCTTCGCGTCGCGTTCGACCGGCCCGAGATCCTCGACCGCCAGCTCGAAGCCATCGCGGGTGCCGCACAGGACTCCGGCGCCGAGGTTTCGGTGATGGCCCCGATGGTCGCCACCGCCGCCGAGGCCGCCTGGTTCGCCGAGCGCGTCCGTGCCGCCGGTATCGCCCGCGCGGGGGTGATGATCGAGATCCCGGCCGCCGCGTTGACCGCCCGCGAGATCCTCGACGCGGTCGACTTCGTCTCCGTCGGCACCAACGACCTCGCGCAGTACACCTTCGCCGCCGATCGCCAGCTCGGCGCGGTCGCCAAGCTCAACGACCCGTGGCAGCCCGGCCTGCTGCGCCTGCTCAAGGTCATCGGCCAGGCCGCCAAGGACACCGGCAAGCCCGCCGGAGTCTGCGGTGAGGCCGCCGCCGACCCGCGGCTCGCGCTGGTACTGGCCGGACTCGGCCTGACCAGCCTGTCGATGAACGCGCCCGCCGTACGCGCGGTCGGCGCGAGCCTGGCCGCGACGACACTGGCCGAATGCGAGGCGCTCGCCGAGGCCGTCCTGGCCACGGCGGATCCGGTCGAGGCTCGGGCGGCCGCGGCCGGGAAGCGATAGCAAAGGTCCCTTGCTCCCGCCGTGCTGAACTCGGTCGGCCAGGCCGCGGGCATGTTCGCGGTCACCAACGTCGACGACCTCGTGCTGCTCGCGCTCTTCTTCGGTCGCGCGGCCGGACGTGGGGGCGCGGCGAGGGTGGTCGCCGGGCAATATCTCGGGTTCGCCGGGATTCTCGCCGTTTCCCTCGTCGGGGCGCTCGGTGCCGGTCTGCTGCCGGACGCCGTCCTGCCCTGGCTCGGGGTGGTGCCGCTGCTGCTCGGTCTCCGGGCGGCGTGGCGCGTCTGGCGTGAGCGCGGCACGGACGACGAGGAGCCCGAGGTCGGTCCCGGTGTCCTCGCCGTGGCGGGGGTGACCTTCGCCAACGGCGGCGACAACATCGGCGTCTACGTTCCCGTGTTCGCCAACACCGGTACCGGCGAGCTGATCGTGTACGCCGCCGTGTTCCTCGCACTCGTGGCGGTCTGGTGCGCGGCGGGCCGGTATTTCGCCACCCGCCCGGTGATCGCCCGCGGCCTGGCGCGCTGGGGTCATCTCCTGCTGCCGGTGGTCCTCGTCGGCATCGGCCTGCTGATTCTCTTCGAGGTCTGAAAAAGATCCCGGAGGCATGTCGAAATCCGGTCCACGGGTTCGACGCAGTGGTGAAGACAGCCGCTGCGACGAAAGGACTCCGACCATGACGACCACCATGACCCCGACGCGGGCAGGACGCCGGGAGTGGGTCGGGCTGGCCGTGCTGGCCCTGCCCACCTTTCTGGTCTCCCTCGACGTCTTCGTGCTGATCCTCGCGCTCCCGAAGCTCAGCCACAGTCTCGGCGCCGACAGCACCCAGCAGCTGTGGATCATGGACGTCTACGGCTTCATGATCGCCGGCTTCATGGTCACCATGGGGACCCTCGGCGACCGCATCGGCCGCCGGAAACTGCTGTTGATCGGCGCCACGGCGTTCGGGCTGGCGTCCGTCCTGGCCGCGTTCTCGACCAGCGCGCTGATGCTCATCGGTGCCCGCGCGGTCCTCGGTATCGCCGGGGCGACGCTGGCGCCCTCGACCCTCGCCCTGATCAGCAACCTGTTCCTCGACAGCCGCCAGCGTTCGCTCGCCATCGGGATCTGGGCGGGCTGCTTCACCGTCGGCGCGATCGTCGGCCCGATGGTCGGCGGCGTGCTGCTCGAGCACTTCTGGTGGGGTTCGGTGTTCCTGCTCGGCGTCCCCGCGATGGTCCTGCTGCTCGTCGTCGGACCCAAGCTCCTGCCCGAGTACCGCAACGAGAACGCGGGCCGCATCGACCTGACGAGTGTCGTGCTTTCGCTGGTCACGATCCTGCCCGCGGTCTACGGCATCAAGGAACTCGCCCGTGAAGGTGTGCACGTGGTCCCGGTGGCCTCGCTCTTGATCGGCCTCGGCTTCGGCGTGGTCTTCGTACGCCGTCAGCGGACGCTCGCCGACCCGCTGATCGACCTGAAGCTCTTCCACAGCCGCGCGTTCACGACGGCGCTGGGCGGGATGTGCGCGTTCACCATGCTCGGTGGCACGACGATGCTGTTCGTCGCGCAGTTCTTCCAGATCGTCCTGGAGCTTTCACCGGTCGGCGCCGCGCTGGCGTTGCTGCCGGGCATGCTCGCCTCGACCGTCAGCTTCCTGACCGCGCCGATCCTCGCTCGCCACTTCCGTCCCGCGTCCCTGATCGCCGGCGGGCTGGCAGGCGCGATCGCCGGATTCCTGCTGCTGACGCAGGTCGAGGCGGGTGCCGGTCCGGTGATCCCGTCGATCGCCTTCGCCATCACTTGCCTGTGCGGCGGCCCGCTGATCACTCTGGGCACGGATCTGGTGGTCGGTTCCGTGCCGCCGGAGAAGGCCGGTTCGGCGGCCTCGTTGTCGCAGACCGGCAACGAGTTCGGCTACGCGCTGGGCATCGCGACCGTCGGGACGCTGGGCAACGCCGTCACCCAGGCCCAGCTCGCCGACGCCGTCCCCGCGCACGACGCCTTCGCCAGCGGGATGCACGCGGTGTCCGGGCTGGCCGCGCTGGTGCTGGCCGCGATCGCGTATTTCGTGCTCAGGCACCTCCGGCACGTGCGGCCGGTCGGGGCTTAACCGAAGAAGCCACGCCGCGGGTACTTGATGATCAGCGCTCCCCCGTGCACGCGCCCGGTGATGACGAACCGGGGCGTGCCGGGGCGGCCGTTCGAGCTGGTCCGGTCGTCGAGGCTGCCGAACTTGATGTCGGTGATCGAATTGGTGTCGACGGCACCGTTTTCGGGGATGGTGATCTCCACCGAACCCCATTTGACCTGCAATTCGATGTACACCACCGGGAACCTGATCTCCGCCTGGGAGAAGTCCAGTTTCGTGGCGCCGTACTTGTTCCGGATCACCATCGACTCCGGGACCAGCCAGTTCCCGTTGCGCTGCAACGCCGAGTACTTGCCGTTGAGTTCCATGGCCTGCCCGGACGGCGACCCGTAGGCGTACTGCCGCTGCGGCGGCGCCCACGGGTTCTGCTGCTGACGCGGCACCATTCCCGCTTCGGGATGCACCAGGCCGGGCAGATCCGTGAGCACCGCGTTCAGCTCACCGCGGGTTTTGGACGCGAGGGCGCGGTCGGTCCGCTCGGTGAACTCGTCGAGGTTCATCATCCCGAGGCCGATCGCCTTCTGCAGCACTTCGACGACGTGTTCGCGTTCCGCGTCCGAAACCCGGATGTCCCGTCCGCTCAACGGCTTGGTCTCGGTCGTCGACTGCTCTTCCTCGCCCATGCCTGGAATGGTAGAACCGGATCTCACCCGCGAGATCGGGGAAATACCCTGAACAGACCCGCATTTCACCCCGGTGCCGCCCTGCTGGCGGCGTTCCTTCTGCTGGCCGGTTGCACCGTTGACGCCCAGCCTCCGCAGCCGCCTCCCCAGCCGACGACCCCACCGCCGTCACGGATCGAAGGCGAGCCGGTGGACTACAGCGGTTTCCGCCTCGTCATGGCGACTTCGCCGCCTTCGGTGCTCGATCCCGCCACTGGCGTCACCACTGCGCTTCCCGGCGCTCCAGGCGGGGACAGGGTCAACGAAGTCCTCCGCGTCGGCAAGTTCCCGGTCGTGCTGTCGGCGGGCCGCTGCGGGCCGTCGTGCCTGGAGCCTGCCGAGGTGCTCGTCTACGGCGATCCCAAGAATCAGCCGTGGCGGCTGGGCAAAGCGCGCAGTGTCGCCCCGGCCGCCGACGAAACCGGCGTCTGGCTGATCCGCGACGACGGCGACGACCTGTGCCGCCTCCAATACGTCTCCCTGCTCGGCGTCGAACGCGGCCGCGGCCGTCCGGCGAGCTGTACGACGGCGGTGCGCCAAGAAGTGTCGAAGGGGCTGCTGATCACGGTGAACAGCGGGACGGCCAGTGCCGAGGACGTGCTGATCGATCCCGCCACCGGCCGCGCCGTGCACCAGTTCCCTCGGGTGCTCGCGGTCACCAAAGACCGGATGCTGCTCGCCGAGCTGACCAAGTTCTCCGTGCTCGACCTGCGCAACGATCAGCGCACGCCGGTCGAACGGCCGGTGGCCAACGGCACGCCGGGGCCGGTGGTGCCGAGCCGCGACGGCTACCAGGTCGCCGTGCTGTTCGGCGATCCGGCCTGGGCCGGGACGGCGACGCAGACCGCCGACGTCTGGGTGCTCGCCCTCGACACGCTGACCTGGACACGGGCGCCCTCGATGCCGATCGCGACCCCGCTCAAACAGGCCGCGATCGAATGGACCGAGGACGATGCTCTGGTGCTCACGACCGACGTCGTCGCGAGCTGGCGGCTGGACCGTCCACACTGGACCGTTGTCAAGACGCCGTTGCCCGCCGAGCGGAACCGGTCGGTGGTGACCGTCGCCCAGGGCTGAACTACTCCCCGTCGAGCCCGTGCTCGATGGCGTAGCGGGCGAGTTCGACGCGGTTGTGCAGCTGGAGTTTTCGCAGCGTCGACTGGACGTGGTTCTCCACCGTCCGATGCGAAAGCACGAGTTTCTCGGCGATCTGCCGCGCCGTCATCCCTTTGGCCACCAGTCGCAGGACGTCGGTCTCGCGTTCGGTCAGCCGCGGTGGGGCCGGCCCGTCGTCCGGCGCGTCGGCCATGCGGCGGTATTCGCCGAGCACGAGCCCCGCGAGCCCGGCGGTGAACACCGGATCCCCGGCGGCGGTCCGCTTGACCGCGTCCACCAGTTCGCTCGCCGAGGCCGATTTGACCAGGTAACCGGACGCCCCGGCCTTGACCGCCTCGAGGACGTCGCTGTGCTCGCCGCTCGCCGACAGCACCAGCACCTTGGTCGACGGCAGCTCCGTGGTGATCTCGCGGGTCGCGTCGACGCCCGACGTCTCGCCGAGGTTCAGGTCCATCAGCACGACGTCCGGCCGGACCGTCCGCGCGATCCGCACCGCGGCCGGCGCGTCCGGCGCGGTGGCCCGCACGTCGAAGCCGTGCTCGGTCAGGTCGCGAGCGACCCCGTCCCGCCACATCGGATGGTCGTCGACCACCATCACCGACACTCCAGGCGTACCGGTCATCGCTTTCCCCTCGCCGCGACTGGAACCTTGACTTCCCATTCCGTGCCCTGGCCCGGCGCGGTGTCGAGGGCGACGCTTCCGCCCAGATCCCGCACGCGGCCCTTGATGGACTCCGCGATACCTAGATGTCCTTCGGCGCTCGCGCGTTCCATCACCCCGGGCGCGATTCCGGGACCGTCGTCACGAACGCTGATCACGACCTCGGTGCCGAGATCCTCCAGCAGCACCCAGGCGTGCGCCTCGGGACCGGCGTGCTTCTCCACGTTCAGCAGCGCTTCGCGCGCCACCGCCACGAGTTCCGCGGTCACGTGCTCGGGCAGCTGGACCTCACCCGCCGGCGTCGAGACCTGCACCGACGGGGTCGCGAGCAACTGCAGCGCGGCCCGGAGGTCGGTGGTGCCGTTCGCGCTCGGCCGGGTCGGCTCGGTGGTGACCAGCGCGCGCAGCGCGATCTCCTGTTCACCAGCCAGTTTCGCCAGTTCAGCGGCTTCTCCGCCGAACTCGGCGCCGCGTTTGCGCACCCGTGCGAGCACCTGCAGGACGCTGTCGTGGATCGAGCGGGCGAGCCGCTCCCGTTCGGCCGTCGCGGCCTCCATGCGCAGCGCCCTGGTCAGCGCGTCCGCGGACCGCCGCGCCATGGTCGCGGCCTGCCCGATCACGAAGCCGCTCGCGGTCAGCAGGAAGCCGTCCCGCGCGACGTCGACGTCGAACCGCCAGCGCACCAGCCCGGTGACCACCGAGACCACCAGCCCGGCGAGCACCCCGCCGAGCGCGCCGAACCGCGTCCCGGCGGCCGCGGGCGGGACCGCCGCCCACACCGTCGTGATGAGCGGCGTGTTGGCGTCGAACTGCGCGGTCGACAGGATCCACGCCGAGGTGAACATGAGCACGACGGTCAGCACGAGATCGAAGCCGACCAGCCACGGCCAGCGGCTCGACGGCCGTGCGTAGAGCACGCCGCTGGCCACCGTCCACGCCGTCATCACACCGAACGCGGTCCACGCCAGCCACTGCTTCGCGTAGCCGTCGTAGTGGACGATGAACGAGCCGAGCGCGAAGAGCAGCGTTGTCACGCGAAGCACGATCACCCCGCGCCACAGCGGAGTGGCCGGGTCCCGCGTGCCCAGTGCCGAGACGGCGCGCCAGAGCGGGGTTTCGGTCACGGCTTGGCTTTGACCTCTTCATCCGGCGAGCCGGAATCGTTCGGCTGAGCCGCCTGATCCTTCAGGACGTCGACCTCGGCCGGATCGGGATCGTGTTCGTGCAGCAGCGATCGGATACCCGCGTTGAGCACCGCGAGCAGCGGCACCGAGAGCAGCGCGCCCGCGATCCCGGCGGCGACCAGACCCGCGGTGATCGCGAGCACCACCGCGAGCGGATGCAGTTTGACCGCGCGGCCGAGCAGGATCGGCTGCAGCACGTGGCTTTCCAGCTGCATGACGCCGATGACGATGGCCAGCACGATCAGCGCGCCGACGACGCCCTTCGTCACCAGCGCGATCAGCACGGCGACCGCGCCGGCGATCACGGCGCCGATGATCGGGATGAACGCGCCGAGGAAGACCAGTGTCGCCAGCGGGATCACCAGCGGCACGCCGACGATCGCCAGCCCGATGCCGATGCCGACCGCGTCGACCACGGCCACCGCCGCCGTCGCGCGTACGTAACTGACCAGTGAGGCGAACCCGCGCCGCCCGGCGACGTCGACCCGGTCGCGCACCCGGCCGGGCACGCCGCGGACGAGGAACTTCCAGATCCCGTCGCCGCCGGAGAGGAAGAAGATGAGGATGAACAGGGTCAGGATGAACCCGGTGACGATCTCGCCGACGGTGCCCGCCGTGGTGAGCGCCGTGGTGGTGATCGACGCCTGGTTGTTCTGCAGGAAGCCGATCGCCTGGTTGATGAATTCCTGGATCTGCTCCTGGCGCAGGTGCAGCGGGCCGTCGATGAGCCACACCTTGATCTGGTTGAGGCTCTCCGTCAGCTGCTTCTGCAACTCAGGGAGACCGGAGGAGAACTGCGCGACGACGAAGGTCAGCAGCCCGCCGAGTACCGCGAGTCCGGCGATCAGCACTATCCCGGCCGCGAGCCCGCGCGGGAACTTCAGTGTCGTCAGCTTGGAGACCGCGGGCGCGAGCAGCGCGGCGAGCAGCAGCGCGATCGACAGCGGGATGACGACGACCGACAGGTAGCCGATCAGGAACACGATGACGTAGAGCGCGGCGATCACCACGATGAAGCGCCACGACAGCGCCGCACCGATCCGGAGCCCGCGCGGGACCAGACTGGAGACGTCTTCGGTGGATTCGGAGAGGAAAGGGTTCGCCGGGTCGAATTCCGGCTGCTTGCGCTGGGGCTCGCTCACGCGCTCACCGTATCGGTCCGGGGCGACGTTCTTGAACATTCCGGGCAACGCGCCAGGGTTGGATTCGCCCGAAGCGACGCTTGACACACCCCCGGATGGTCGACTCAGGAGTAACCAGGTCCCGCCAGCGGTGATCACTGATCGTCATCGTGGACTACACCCTGTGTTCTTCACACGATCGTGCCATCAAGGTGCTGCGAGGTCGCGCGGCCCTCCCCGACTTTGCTTATGTCGGTCCCGCAACGACGAACCGGCAAACCGATGCGGCAGGAGACGCCAGTGACGAACGCGGCGAAGAACGAGGGGCGGGGCGCGGCGCGCTTCGGCCGTCTCGCTTCGCGTGCGCTGTTCGTGCTCGGCGGCGCCGTCGCCGGTTCAGCCGCGGCCTGGGTCGTTTCCGGCGCTTCCGCAGCCGCCGACGTCGTTCCCTCCGCTCCGGTGATCGCCACTCCCGAGACGAGCGTCACCCCGGTCACCGACGCCACCGCGGCCGGTCTGACCGACGTTTCGCGCGGTACTTCGAAGTTCGCGGGCGACGTCGCCGGTGCGATGTGCGGCAACCGTCACCAGGAAGCCACCACGTGGTCGATGCCGGGCGAGGACAAGCCCGCGTCCGCGAAGCACCACTGTGGCGAACTCCGTGCCGACGAGCACGAAGTCTCCACCCGCGTCAGCGACGCCGTCACCGACTTCGCCGACAACGCGGTGATCACCCCCACCGAGCGGACCCTCGGGGCTGTCGAGCACATCGTGCGCAAGCCGCAGGACACCCGCCAGGTGCTGGACGAGACGTTCGCCGGAACACCCGAGGCGCAGGACTTCGGCCGTAAGGTCTGGGACCTCCTCGACCCGCGCGGGCACGGAGACCTCCTCCCGGAGCTTCCGGTCAGCGGCGTTCCGCTCGACCCGAGGTCCCCGCTGGAGACCGGCGGGGCCGGCGAACAGGTCACCGACTTCGCCCAGCTGGCCACGACTCAGTTCCCCGCTTCCACCGAGACCGTTCTCCCGATGCCGGCGTTCGTCCAGCAGTACGGAGCCGTCGCCGGTCAGGACGAGGACTCTTCTTCGCGTGACGGTCACCGCGGTGACTTCCCGCGTCCGCTTTCCCCGGCGCAGCTTCCCGTCGCGCCGTCCATCCCGACTGTCCCCGGCGGCGGCACCGCCCCCGGTGGTCACCTCGACGGCCTGACCTATGGCGTTCCCGCCTGGGTCACCTCCGCCGTCGAGCGTTCGCTGGCCGGCACCACGCTGGCCGGTACGCGGTACATGCCGCTCACCCCGGGCTCGCAGCCCGGCGTCACTCCCGACTGAACACCTCCCTCCGCGGGGTAGCCGACGCGCCCTACGCCTCCCGATTCCGGGCTTGGCTTCGCGTCCGCTCCTGATCCCCGCGAAACGGCGGTGCGCTTTTGTGCGCCCGCAGCCAGTTCCACCCCCCTCTGGTGCTACCCAACTCGACATTCCGTCGAGGGCACCTCCTCGAACCCGAAAGGGAACCCGAAATGAAGGAGAAAAACCCCATGCAATCCTGGGCAAAGCGCGGACTCCAGACCGCGTTGGTCACGGGTGGGTTGTTGATGCTGGGCACCGGCATCGCCTCGGCTGACGAACAGGTCAACCCCGACACCCCTGCCTCGCCGCTCGACGCGAACGTCACCGTTCCCATCGAGATCGACAACAACGCCATCGGCACGCCCCTCGGCCAGGTCGACCTGCCCGGCTACGAGGGTGAGGTCAGCACCAAGGCCGTCACCAAGCCGGTTTCCGACGCGGTCGACAGCGTCACCTCGCCCGGCGGCAGCACCGACGGCATCGGCGGCGGACTGCCCAAGCTGTCCAGCAAGGGCGCCGTTCCCGCGCCGCTGGCCGCCAAGGACTCGGCCCGTCAGGTCAGCGGTGGGCTGACCGGTGGTGGGTTCACCACCACGGACGACATCCTCAAGGGCAACAAGATCGTCGGCGACGTCGTCGTCCCGATCCAGATCGTCGACAACGCCATCGGCGTGCTCGGCGACGCCGAGGTCGAGGGTGGAGACCACCAGCAGACCTGGTCGCACAACCAGGATGTCGAGACCACCGGTGAGGACTCCAGCCTCGCCGGGAACGTCGTGTCCCTCGACTGGGCGCTGCCCGTGCAGATCGCCGGCAACGGCGGCGGGCTCGCCGGTGGCACCGGCCGCGTGGTCGGCGGCTCCGCCAGCCAGAGCACCACCGAGACCGGCAACATCACCACCGACGGCGAGGGCTCCGCTCTCTCCGGCAACGTGGTGGCCGGTCAGTTCGCCACCCCGGTCCAGGTCACCGGCAACGCCGCGTCCTGGATCATCGGCAACGCCAACAGCTCCGGCTACGAGGCCGAGACCGACGCCACCTCCGGCGGCTGGGTCGAGACCGACGGTGACGACAGCGCGCTCGGCGGCAACGTCGGCGCGGTGCCGATCGCCCTGCCGGTGAAGGTGAACGACAACGCGGCCGCCGCGTGGGGTTCGCTCGCGAACTCCAACAGCAGCTCCTCCGCGGACGCGACGGCCGGCGACACCAAGCCCGGCTGGTCCAACGTTCCCACCTACGTGGAGACCTCCGGCGAGGACTCGGCCGTCGCGGGTAACGCGATCGTGCCGCAGACCGCGGACGTCGCGAACGTCGGCGGCGTGGCCGCCAGCTGGATCGGCCTCGCGAACACCGGCAAGGACGGCGGCACCAGCCACTCCAGCGTCGTCGACGCCGGCGGGTTCGTCAGCTCCGAGGGCGACGGCTCCGCGGGTGGCGGCAACATCGTCGACCCGGCCGTGGCCGCCCCGGTCGAGGTGACCTGCATCGCGGGCACCTACATCGGCAACGTCTCCGCCACGTCGTGCGAGAACACCGTCGACGCCAACGCGGGCAACGGCAGCCACACCACCGGTGAGGACTCCACCCTCGCCGGGAACATCGTCAACACCCAGGCCGCGCTGGCCCCCGAGGTCTACGGCGTCGGTGGCTCGCACATCGGCCAGGCCGTCGCCGAGGCGACCGAGACGAAGACCGTGACCGCCGGCGGGTACGACGGCACCACGGGCGACGACTCGTCCGGTTCGGGCAACGTCGTCCAGGTCCCGGTCGCGGGCCCGGTCGAGATCTTCGGCGTCGGTGGCTCCTTCATCGGCCAGGGCTCCGGCACCGCCGACGAGACCAAGGTCATCTCCGGCGGCGGCGGTGGAAACACCAACGACGACAACGGCTTCCTGAGCTCCAACCTGGGCACCGTGCCGGTTTCGCTGCCGGTGCAGGCGTTCGGGATCGGTGGCGCGTTCATCGGTCAGGGCCACGGTGCCGCCGACGGTGACACCACCTCCAACGCGGGCGGCGACGTCCACGCGACCGGTGACGGTGGCGCGGGTGCGGGCAACCTGGTCTACGGCCCGGTCTCCCTGCCGGTCCAGGCGCACAACTTCGCCGCGGTGCTCGGCGGAATCGCGTCGGGCGAGGGCTCGAACCTGACCGACTCGTCGGCCGGTGGCGACGCCACCGCCAACGGTGAAGAAGGCGCGCTGGCCGGCAACATCGTCCAGACGCCGATCGGTGGCGCCGTGCCGGTGACCGGCCTCGGTGTCGCGGGTGCGGGTATCGCCAAGGGCAACAGCATCAACGACGTCATGTCGGCGGCCGGCGGCGACGCCACCACCAACGGTGACAACGGTGCGGTCGCGGGCAACATCATCGGCGTGCAGGCGCTGCCGATCGTGCCCATCACGCACGACGCCGTCTCGGCCGCGGGCATCGCGACCGCCGAAGGCACCGACACCGTCGACGCCACTTCGGGTGGAGACGTCGAGACCTCGGGCCTCGACGGATCGCTGTCGGGCGACATCCTCGACGTCCCGGTCGCGGCCGTTCCGGAGGTGTTCGGCGACGCCATCGCGGCGGCCGGCGGCGTCTCCACGACCACCGCGGACAGCATGGTCACCGGCCAGGCCGGCGGCGACAGCATCACCGACGGCAGTGGAGAGGCCCTCTCGGGCTTCAACTTCCACCACCCGTTCGTGTTCGTGGTGCCGCTGAACGAGCTCGAAATCCCGATCCTGGCGATCGCGGACGAGAACTCGGAAGACTCCACCGTGATCAACGAGGAGGAGTACACCCGCGCCTTCACCGACTCGGTCGGTTCGGAGATGCCGATCGACGCGCTGCCCGCGCTGCCCTTCGGTGCCCCGGCCGTTCCGTCGCTGAACGGTGCCGGCGCCCTGCCGACCACCCCGGAGCTCGGTGGCGCCCGCGCCGACGGTCCCCAGGTGGGCACCCTCCCGGTGCAGATGGCCGGTCTGACCGCGCTGAAGCAGCTCCGGACCATCCCGGCCCAGCTGCCGAAGTCCGACCTGCCCGAGCTGCCCGGCACCCCGGGTCTGCCCGGTGCCCCGTCGCTGCCCGGTGTCCCGGCCCTGCCGAAGACCCCGGCGCTGCCCGGTGACGCCGCTCGTGCGGACGCTCCGAAGCTCGCGCAGCTTCCGTCGCTGCCCGCCGCCGGCAACCTGCCGGTCGGTCAGCTGCCGGTCGGTCAGCTGCCCGCACTGGGCAAGCTGCCGATGGACCTGCCCGCCGCGGGCAACCTCCCGGTCGGCCAGCTGCCCACCACGGGCACCCTGCCCGTCGTGAACAGCACCCCGGCGATGCCGACCGCGCAGGTTCCGGCTCTGGCGAACGTCGACTCGTCGCCGCTGAGCATGTTCCAGCGTTTCGTGGGCACCCTGACCGGCAAGAAGTTCCACACCATGTGAACCTGCCAGTCGGCTCACGCCACTGAATGACCGAAGCGGGCCCGGGAGGCGACTCCCGGGCCCGTTTTCTTTTTGCCCCCAGGAGCTGAAGGACGCTTTCCCCGCATGTGATGCGGTGAAGGGCGCTTTCGCCGCATCACATGCGGGGAAAGTCCCCTTCAGCTTCCCGGGGTGAACAGTGCCTCCTGTGCCGCGCCCATCGCGGTCAGCACCGCGCCTTCCCGCACCGCGCCGCCGCCGACGGTCCCCGCGCGTACCTCGGTCCGCAGCGGCGAGATCTCCGCGAGCCGACGGCTCACCCGGTTCGCCAGCGCGTCGCCGCCCGCCCGGCCGACTTCGCCGCCGAGTACGACACAGCCCGGGTCCAGCACCGCGGTGACCGCGGCGGAGCCGATGGCGATCCGCTCCGCGAGGATCTCCAGGAAGTCTTCGGCATCCGCGTCGATCGCGTACCCGACAGCCGCTTCGGCCGCTTCGGCGTTGTCGGCAGGCGAAGCCGGGACGCCGTGCGCTCGGGCCAGTTCGCAGATCGCGGCGCTCCCCGCGAGGGTGTGGAAGCCACCGTCGCAATCGGTCGCCGTCGGCAGCCGAGCGGGACCGAGCATCGGCATGAACCCGATCTCCCCCGCGCCGCCCGAGGCGCCCCGTCGCAGTGAACCGTCGAGAACCACGGCCGCGCCGACGCCGAAACCGAGCCACAGCAGGACGAACGTGTCCCGGTCGCGGGCGGCGCCGAGTCGTTGTTCGGCCGCCGCCGCGAGGTTGACCTCGTTCTCCAGCAGTACCGGGATGCCCAGCCGCCGCCGGAGTTCGAAGACGAGTCTCCCGTGCCACGCGGGCAATCCCCCGGCGGGCCGCAGTCCTCCGGTCGCCGGATCGACCAGCCCGGGAGCGCCGACGGCGATCGTGTGCAGCACGGACGCGCCCGCTTCGGCGGTGGTGGTCTCCAGGAGCGTGATCGCGCGCTCGACGGCCACGTCGGTGTCTATGTCCGGATCGAACGGGAGCGAGGCTTCCGCGCGGGTCCGCCCCAGCAGGTCCGCGACCGAAACGGCCATCCCGTGCGTACGGATGTCGAGGCCGGCGAGGAACGCGCGTTCGGCGACGATGCCGTACAGCTTCGCGTTGGGGCCTCGGCGTTCGGCGCCCGCTTCGCCGACGACGGCGATCAGCCCGGCGTCCTGCAGCCGTTCGACGAGGTCGGCCACGGTCGGCCGGGAAAGCCCGGTCGACGTCTTGAGCTGAGCGGCCGTCAGCGGGCCCTCGCGCTGGAGCAGGTCGAGGGCGAGCCGGTCGTTGATGGCCCGTGCGGTACTCGGGGAGGCGGACGGCATCCGAATGACACTCACCGGCAGATCCTCCCAGAATTAATTATCAGGTTCCCTTCCTGATAGTTTACGCTGGCGCTCATCGGTTGTCTCGTGGACCTTGGGGGCCCAGTGAGTAATGCAGTGGAAACCGTCGGCGGGCCGACGCGGCGGGTACGGCAGGCCCGGGTCGCCATCGCCGCCATCTTCGCCGTGCACGGCGCGGTGACCGGTAGTTTCGCCACCCGGATCCCGTGGATCCAGGAACACGCGGGGATCAGCGCGGGGCAGCTCGGCCTCGCGCTCGCCTTCCCCGCCATCGGCGCTTCGCTCACCATGCCGCTCGCCGCGCGGATCGGGCACCGGCTCGGCGGCAGGCAGGGAATGCGGCTGCTGCTCGCGTACTGGACGCTCGCCCTGATCCTGCCTTCCCTGGCGGGGAACCTCTTCACCCTGTGCCTCGCGCTATTCGTCATGGGCACCGCGGCCGGCACCTCGGACGTCCTGATGAACGCGCTGGGCGTCGACGTCGAGGAGAAGATGGGCAAGTCGGTGATGTCGGGACTGCACGGCCTGTGGACCACGGGCGCGCTCGTCGGATCCGCCGCCGGTGCGCTCGCCGCGCACGCCGCGCTGGACGCCCGGGTGCATCTGGCGATCGCGTCCGCCGTGCTCACCGTCGCCGGAGCGCTGCTCTGTCAGGGCGTCCTCGACGTCCGCAGCGCATCCGACGAGCATCCGCCACCGCGGTTCGCGCTGCCGCCGAAGTCCGCCGTGATCATCGGTGCCGTCGCGTTCTGCGCTGTCTTCGCCGAAGGGGCGAGCCTCGACTGGTCCGCCGTCTATCTGCGTGACGTCCTCGGCACCTCGCCCGGGATCGCCGCCGCGTCGACCACCGCGTTCACCTGCACGATGGCGGTGGCCCGGCTGTGCGGCGACGCGCTGGTGCGGCGCTTCGGCTCGGTCAAGACGGTTCGCGCGGGCGGCGCTTTCGCGACGGCGGGCGGTCTGCTGGTGGTCTTGGCCGCGCATCCGGTGATGGCGATGGCCGGGTTCGCGTTGATCGGGCTCGGTGTCTCCGTCGTCGTGCCGCTCGCCTTCGCGGCGGCCGGACGCAGCGGCCCCACGCCGAGCCAGTCGATCGCGGGCGTCGCGACCATCACCTACTCCTCCGGGCTCGTCGCGCCGTCGCTGATCGGCGGGATCGCCGACTTGACGTCGCTGACGGTGTCCTTCGGGCTGGTCACGCTGCTCGCGCTCGGCTTGGTGGCGGGCGCCGGCGTCCTTCGATCCCGTTAGCCGAACTGGAGGGAACGCTTGGCGAGGCCGTACCAGTAGCCGTCGATGACGGTCTCGCCTTTCCCCTCCGAAGAGCTCGCGCCGAGCGAGACGAACAGCGGTGCGAAGTGTTCGATCCTGGGGTGCGCGATGGCCGCGGCGGGTGCCTTGTGCTGGAAGTCCAGCAGCGCGTCGAGGTCGCCCGCGCGCAGGGTTTCCGCACCCCAGTGATCGAATTCGCTCGACCACGACGGCGGCGTGCCGTCGGTGCCGTCGGTCTGGCGCATCGCGCTCAGGTTGTGCGTGAAGAAACCGCTGCCGATGATCAGCACGCCCTCGTCGCGCAGCGGCGCGAGCTTCCGGCCGAGGTCGAACAGCTCCCGCGGGTCCAGCGACGGCATGGACACCTGCAGTACCGGGATGTCGGCGTCCGGGTACATCTCCACGAGCGGGACATAGGCGCCGTGGTCGAGGCCGCGGTCGGGCGCGTCGTGGACCGGGGTTTGGGTCGAGCGCAGGAGTTTCCGCACCTTGTCCGCGAGTTCGGGAGCGCCCGGCGCGGCGTATTCCACCTGGTAGTAGCGATCGGGGAAGCCCCAGAAGTCGTAGACCAGCGGCACCGTGGTGGTGGCGCCGAGGGTCAGTGGCGCCTCTTCCCAGTGCGCGGAGACGACGAGGATGGCCTTCGGCTTTTCGAGGTCGGCGGACCAGCCGGCGAGCTGGCGGGTCCAGGTGGCGTCGTCGGCGAGCGGCGGCGCGCCGTGGCTGAGGTAGAGCACCGGGGTCATGTCAGCTCCAGGTGTTTGAATTTTCAACTAATACCGGAGACGCCGCCGCGTTCCGCCTTATTCCCCGGTGGGGATACTCGTCCTGTGAACAACGACGCCGTGGCCGACGTGGAACGCGCGATGATCGCCATCCGGCGGAGCCAGGCGAGACGCTCGCTGTCGAAGCTCGCCCGCGATCGCGCAGAATCGATGCCGGACCAGGCGGTACAAGGGCTGCTCGACGCCGTCGAAGCGGCCGAAGAGAGCGGCGAGGCCGGCACCGTCACCAGCCTCGCGGCGGCCTTGACCATCGACCAGCCGCGCGCGAGCCGCCTGGTCGCGCGGGCCGTCGACGGTGGGTTCCTCCGGCGCGAGGCCGATCAACGGGACGGCCGCCGCGCCGTCTTGGTGCTTACCGAACGCGGCCGCGCCGAGGTGACGCGGATGCACGAATTCCGTCGCTCGGTGTTCGCCGAGGCGATGGCCGACTGGCCGGACGAAGACCGCCGTGAGTTCGCCCGGCTGCTGACCGCCTTCGTCCGGAACTACGGCGCGCTCGGGCGCTAGCGGGCGAGCGGCGCGGGCTCGGGAAGGGTGAGCGCCGAATGTGCGGGCTCTTCCGCGTCCGCGGGCATGGCCGAGAGTCCGCGCAACGCGGCGTTGCGCTGCTCCAGGGCTTCGGGCGTACTCGGGAACATGGTGGAGTTCCCCGCGGTGACCAGCGCCTGGTTCAGCTCCACGAATTCCCGGACGCCGTGTTCGTAGGCGGCGAACGCCGCCGCGTGATCGTTCGTCATGGCCAGCTCGCGGGCCAGCATGTACGCGCCGGCCAGGGCGAGGCTCGACCCCTGCCCGGTGAGGAACGACGGGGCGTGCGCGGCGTCGCCGACCAGGGCGACCCGGCCGCTGGACCAGTCCGGCATGCGGATCTGGCTCACGACGTCGAAGAAGAGGTCGTCCGCGGCGCGCATGGTGTCGACCATGAGCGGGAGGTGCCAGCCGTCGCCGTCGAAGACCGAGGCGACCAGGTCGCGCTGCGCGGCGGGATCCCGGAAGGCGTCGATGGGCGGTTCCGGGCGGGCGAAGTTCAGGAAGCCGTGCACCGTCTCACCGTCCCCGGCGGCGTACAGGGCCGCGGCCCGGCCGGGTGTGTTCCAGAGGACGCCCTCGTGTGAGAGTCCGAAGTCGTTGCGCATGGTGAAGCCGGCGAAGCAGTAGCCGATGTAGTGATGGAACCGCTCTTCGGGCCCGAACACCAGGGCGCGGGTATGCGAGTGCAGGCCGTCGGCGCCCACGACGAGGTCGAAGGTCCGTTCGGTTCCGCCTCGGAAGCGCACGTCCACGCCATCGGCGTGCTGGTCCAGGGTCTCGATCGAGTCGCCGAAGAGGAACTCGACGTCGTCGCGGACGGTGTCGTAGAGGACGGAGGTGAGGTCTCCCCTGGCCACCTCCAGGTCGCGTCCAGCGACTCCGCCCGCCACCGCGTCCGGCCGGAGCGAGGCGATCCGCTCGCCTTCGGCGTCGAGGAAGGTGATCCGGCGCGTGTCGATGTGGGCGGCCCGGAGCCGGGGCAGGACGCCCATCCGCCGGACGACGTCGAGCGCGGTGCCGCGGATATCGATGGGGTAGCCGCCGCCGCGGACCGTGTCCGACTTCTCGACGACCGTGACCTCGAAGCCGTAGTGGTTCAGCCAGTAGGCGAGTGCCGGGCCCGCGATGCTGGCGCCGGAGATGAGTACCGTGCTCATGAATGCTCCTTGGATAGGTAACTTAGGTATCCTTGTGGGCTCGGAGCAACTATATACCTAACTTAGGTATCTTTATGAGGTGTGATGGACGACACAGGAGTGCCGGAGCTCGACCTGATGGCGGTACTCCCCCGCCTCACCCAGCTCGGCACCGTGCTCAACCGCAGTCAGCTGGTCGAACGGGCGATGGACCGGGCCGGGATCACGCTCGACCGGCCCGCGATGACGGTGCTGGTCACCCTGCACATGGCCGACCGGCCGTTGCGGGTCGGGGAGATCGCCGAACGTATGCAGGTGGTCGGGCCGCATGTGACCCGGCATCTCAACGAACTCGAACGACGGGGGCTGGTCGTCCGCGTCCCGGACCCGGAGGACCAGCGGGCGCGGCTGATCGAGCTGACGCCCGAGGGGAAACTGCTGCCCGACGGATACCTGCGGACCCTCCTCGGCTGGTTCGGCGACGCGCTGCACGAATGGACCGAGGAGGACCGAAAGATCTTCGGAAGCCTCCTCGGCCGCTTCGTCGACGACCTCACCGCGCGGTTGTCGCGCCTGGACGACGAGTAACCCGGTTCACTTGCCGCAGAACACCGTCCGGACGAGCTTGGTCAGCGCCGCCGGATACGACGGGAGCGGGTCCTTCTCGGGATCGCCCGCGGTGATCGACGCCGTCAGCGTCTTGCCGCCGTCGGGCGTGCTGTACATCAGCGCCGCGTAGCCGTTGTTGCTGCCGTTGTGGTTGAGGACGGTGCCGACGCAGCCGGCGCCCAGGTCCTGCGAGAACTGCCCGAGACCGTAGAAGCCGTAAAGGCTTTCACTGCCGGGGTGCGTCTTGCGCATCTCGGTCATCAGCCAGGCCGGGAGGAGCTTTCCGCTCTGCAGCGCGGAAAAGTAGGTCTGGAGATCCTTGGTCGTCGAGATCATGTCGCCGGCGCTGGAGATCCAGGACGGGTTCTGGTGCGTGACGTCGATCGTCTTCCGCTTGCCCGCGTCCTCGTACTGGTAGTAGGCGTGGGCATACGGCTGAGGCATCCCCGGCCACGCGCCCGGCGACAAGGTGTCACGCAGCTTGAGTGGCCGCAGGATCCGCCGGTCCAGCTCGTCGGCGAAGGGACGGCCGGTGAGCTTCTCGACCAGCAGCCTGGCCACCACGTAGTTGGTGTTGGAGTAGTCCCAGCGCGCGCCCGGCTCGAAGACCAGTGGCTTGGAGACCGCCAGCCGGACCAGTTCCTCCGGCCGGTAGGTGTGGAAGCGCTTGTCCACCCATTCCTTGCCGGCCCAAGGGATTCCGGGCGTGACCGTCCCGTCCGGGTGGTACTGGCCGGTGTGGTTGAACAGTCCGCTGGTGTGCTGCAGCAGCATCCGCACGGTGATCCGCGAGTCCAGCCCGAACTCGGGAAGGAACCCCGCGACCGGGGTGTCCAGGCCGATCCTGCCCTCGGCCACCAGTTGCAGCACGAGAGTCGCGGTGAAGTTCTTCGAAGTGCTGCCGACGCGGAAGTGGCCGTTCGTCGGCGGTTTCGCGGTCCCGCCCAGCTCGCGGACCCCGGCGCTGCCGGTCCATTCACCCCGTTCGTCACGGACGCGGAGCTGCATCGCGCCGAACCCGGCGTCGACGAACTCCTGGAGGAGTTGCCGCAGTTCCGGGCGATCCTGCCCGGCGGAGGCCGAGGGCACGGTCACCCCTGTCAGCAGCGCGGCGGCCAGCGCGACGAGGCCGAGCCGGCGGAAGGTCTTCGGTGTCTTGGTCATGGCGACCACGTTCGCGGGCCGCCCTGACACAGGACAGTCACGGCGCTGACACGCGGGCTCCGATGCCGTCGAGCAGGAAATCGAGGCCCATCCGGAAGGTTTCGTCGGCGGTCAGGTGGACGGCGTCGTGCACCACCGTGGCCAGCGCGGGGAGCTTGCCGCTGGCGAAGGACCGTTGCAGGTAGGGCCCGAGGGTGGCTTGCCAGCGTTTCTCGTCCATCCCGGTGGCCCGCTCCGCACGCCGCTCGGCGATCTCCCGGCGTACCGCGCCGATCGTGTACGCGTTGACCGCCGAGACCACCGGCATCGCGGAGTCCACGCCGATGTCGCCCAGCGCCGCCATCACGGACTCCGCGGTGGCCAGCGCGTTGGGCCCGAGTTGAGGGCGGCCGCCCAGGAGGTCGGCGAGCCATTCGTGCCGGTGAACGGCGTGCCGCAGGGCGTGGGCGAGCGAGCCCAGCACCTCTCGCCAGCCGTCACCGGCCGGCCGGATCTCGGCGTGTGCGGCGTCGACCATCAGGTCGAGCAGCTCTTCCTTGCTCTCGATGTAGCCGTACAGCCGCATCGGACCGACGTCCAGCGCGGTGGCGATCTTGCGCAGGGACACCGCGTCCAGGCCGTCCGCGTCGGCCAGCCGGATCGCCGCCCGCACGATCCGCTCCCGGCTCAGCGGGGCCAGAGCGGGCCGACTCGGCGGCTCCGGCCGCTCCCACACCACCATGCGGTGACAATACAACGCATCGTTCGATACAGTGTATTGACCAATACGGTGTATCAAAGGAGTGCGGCATGACCATCGCCATCGTCGGAGCAGGGCCCGGAGGCCTGGTGCTCGCCCGGGTTCTGCACGTCAACGGCATCGACGCCGTCGTGTACGAACGGGAAGCGTCGCGCGACGCCCGAGGTCAGGGCGGCATGCTCGACATCCACGCCGACACCGGGCAGCGGGCGCTGCGCGAAGCGGGTCTCTTCGACCGGTTCTCCGCGATCGCCCGTAGTGAAGGTCAGGACATGCGGCTTCTCGAGCCGGACGGCACTCTGCTGCTGCAGGAGGACACGCCCGACGACGCGCCGTTCGCGCGGCCCGAGATCGACCGGACCGATCTGCGTGACCTGCTGCTGGACTCCCTCCCCGAGCACGCGGTGCGCTGGGGGCACGCTTACGAATCAGCCGGAGACGGCGTGCTGCGCTTCGGCGACGGCAGCAGCGCGACGTACGACCTGCTGGTCGGTGCCGACGGGGCGAACTCCCGGGTCCGCGCGCTGCTCACCGACGCCCGTCCGGCGCATCTCGGGCACAACCTCGTCGAACTCCGCATTCCCGACATCGACCGCACCCATCCCGACCTCGCGGCGATGGTCGGGCGCGGCACCTACTGGGCGCTCGGTGACGGGAAGTCCCTCGCGGCGCAGCGCAACGGCGACGGCACCGTGCGCGTCAGCCTCAGCTTCTACGGCACCGACGAGGAATGGTTCGCCACCAGCGGGATCCCGCTCGACGATCCGGCGGCCGCCAAGGCGTGGCTGATCGAGCGGCTCAGCGGCTGGGACGCCCGGTTCACCGCGCTGATCGAGGCCTGCGACGACGTGGTCGTGCCCCGTTCGATCACCGCCCTGCCGGTCGGCCTGACCTGGCCCTCGGCACCGGACGTCACCTTGATCGGCGACGCCGCGCACCTGATGCCGGCGGTCGGCGAAGGCGCCAACATGGCCCTGCTCGACGGCGCCCTGCTCGGTCTCGCGCTGGCCGCGAGCCCGGACGACTTCCCCGCCGCCGTCAAGGCGTACGAGCACGAGATGTTCGAACGCGCCGGTGCCGCCGCCCGGATGTCCGAGCGGGTCCACGACCTCCTGATGGCGCCGGACGCCGCCCGGAAGATGCTCGCGTTCTTCCAGCCGGACCGTAACTGACCTGTTCACCATGCCGTTCGGGCTATCTTGCCTGAGGTCGGTATTGCTCTTCGGCTATGTCCGAGCAGGGGTGGAACGCGATGGACCTGAATACGCTCAAACAGTTCCTGGTGGTGGCGCGGCTGGAGCACCTCAGCCAAGCGGCCGACGAACTTCGTGTCGCCCAGCCGTCACTGAGCCGCACCATCGCGCGGCTGGAGGGTGAACTCCGCACACCGCTTTTCGACCGGGCAGGGCGGCTCCGGCTGAACGACACCGGGAAGCTCTTCCGCGACTACGTCGAACGCGCGCTCGGCGAACTCGAGGCGGGGCGGCGGGCCGTTGCCGAGGCCATCGACGGGGGCTTGGGCACCGCGCGATTGGCCTCGGAAACCTTCCTCACCTTCATCGGGCCACTGGCGGCCTTCAAACAGGCCCATCCCGGCGTGGAAGTCGAACTTCACCAGATACCCGCCGCGGAGATGGCCCGACGCCTCCTGGCTCAGGACGTCGACCTCTGCGTCGCCTCCCAGCCGATCCCCACCGACGGCCTGGAAGCCGTCCGGCTGCTGGACGAGGTGGTGTGGCTGGCCGTTCCGCTCGACCACCCCCTGGCGGGCCGGACCTCGGTGACCATCGACGAACTCGACGGCGAACCCTTCATCGCCGCCGGCGAGGGACACTGGCATCGTCGGCTTCTCGATCGGCTCTTCGCGGCCAGGCACCTCGCCCCGAGGATCGTTTACGGGGGTGACGAGGTGAGCGCCATCGCGGAACTCATCAAGGCGGGCCTCGGTATCGGTCTCGTCCCCGACCTCGCCAGACGCTCGACTCCCAGCGCCTCGGTCGCCTGGGTCGCCATCGACCACCCGGACTGTCGCAGAACACTGACCCTGTATTGGGGCGCCGGCAGCCACCTCTCGGCCGCCGCCCGCGGGTTGCGCGACACGATCATCGACTGGGACTGGCGGTCCGGCGGATCGCATACCCGCACAGCTATAACGTCATAGCGATATTGGTCTTCGTCAAAATGCCTTCAGCGTCATAACTTCTTCGGTGTCGGTCGAAATCCGAAGACAAGGACGAAGTTCATGTATCCGATGAAGCTGCTGAGGAAGACCATCGTCGTGACGGCCGCGGGGGCCCTGCTGGTCGGCTGTGGGCTCAGCGCCTACGCGGCGGAGACCGGTTCGGCGAGCTCGCCGGAGCGTCCCGAGATCCTGGAACTCGCGGTCGAGAACGACCAGTACGCGGCCCCCGACCTGCCGCCGGCCGGCACCAGTGTCGGCGACCTCTATGTGTACTCCGGCTGGCTGCGCAAGGACGGCCGCAGGGTGGGGCAAGGCGGGGGTTCGTGCCAGGTCATTCAGGTCGACGGTGCCAAGATCACCACTCAGTGCCTGCTCACAGCGAGGCTCGAGCAGGGATCGCTGACAATGCAATCGCTCTGGGTCACCGGCGAGAGTCCGCTCGACATGGCCATCACCGGCGGCACCGGCGCCTACCGCGATGCGCTGGGCACCGTCCGGGTGTGGGACATCGCGACGCCACAGGAGCGGATGCGCGCCGAAATCATCCATCCGGCAAAGCGCCCCCGGACGTGAGGACCCGCGCGATCGCCGCTAGTCGTGTGACAGGTCCACGAACCGGCTGTAGTGCAGCTGGTGCGCGACGGTGATCGTCGCCGTCGGCCCGGCACGGTGCTTGGCGATGATCAGGTCCGCCTCGCCTGCGCGCGGGTCGTCCCGCTCCCAGGCGTCGGGGCGGTTGACCAGGATGACGAGGTCGGCGTCCTGCTCCAGCGAACCGGACTCACGGAGGTCGGACAGCATCGGGCGTTTGTCGGTCCGCTGCTCGGGACCACGGTTCAGCTGGCTGATCGCGATCACCGGGACCTCGATCTCCTTCGCCAGCAGCTTCATCTGCCGCGAGAACTCCGAGACCTCCTGCTGCCGGGACTCGACGCGCTTGCCCGAGGTCATCAGCTGGAGATAGTCGAGGACGACGAGCTTGAGATCGTTGCGCTGCTTGAGCCGCCGGGCCTTCGCGCGGATCTCCATCATCGTCATGTTCGGCGAGTCGTCGACGAACAGCGGCGCCTCGGAGACCTCGCTCATCCGGCGCGCGAGCCGCGTCCAGTCGTCGTCGGACATCTTGCCACCGCGCATATCCGCCAGGCGGATCCGCGCCTCGGCCGAGAGCATGCGCATGACGATCTCGGTCCTGCTCATTTCCAGCGAGAAGATGACGCTGGTCAGCCCGTGTTTGATGGACGCCGAACGCGCGAAATCCAGACCCAGCGTCGAGTTGTGGGTCGGGACCATTGATCGACCGGCCAGATACAGATGATCCGGCGCGTCGACTTCCACGCACCGCACCGGAACGGACGGTACGGGGCGGACGTCCACGATGTAGCGGAGGTGGGGGCGGACGCGGACGTTGGTGAGCCGTTCCTTCTGCAGCAGGTGCTTGCGCTGCAGCCAGAAAACTCGATCCTGCGTGGTGAAACCGAGGATGTAAGCCGTCGAGGTCGCCTCACTGCGTCCCTTGACCTTCTTGGTCGTGAGCGAGCAGCGATAGCCGAGGCTGATGATCAGTTCCCGCGTCTGTTCCGCGAGCACCTTGTTCGTCACGGCGAACTGAACCGCGCCGGAATGGTTGACGGTGCCGTCGGTGTCGAGCAGGCCGGCCAGCAGCGCGCGGCGCTGTTCGACGGACGCCCGCAGGTAGTCCACGGGGATGTGTTTGTCGCCGAGTACGCCCATCGTGCGGAGAATCGCCTGCACGCTGCCGTGCCCGCTGCGGCAGGCCTGGCAAAGGCGCATACCTGACGACGGGCGTCCGCAGTCGGGGCAGGTCGGCGCGGGCACCGGGGAGCTCTGGAACCGCACCTTGCCGCCACACGAACGGCCACACGTCCGTACTTGCGAGGTCTGGGGAACGAACGGCTCTCCGCATACCTCGCAAAGCCGGTATTCCACCGGATCCGGGGGGACGAGCCGCAGGGTGTACGACAGTTCACCGCGGCGTTCCACCAGAAGTCCGGCTTCCGCCTCGAGGTAACAGATGATCTCCGGGTCGGCCGTGGTGAACCGTGCACTGGCCGAGTGGCCGTCACCCAGCCAGGCTCCGAGCGCGTAGGGATGGAGCGGGAGTTCGCGTTCGGGCAGCTGCAGCGGGGCCGTGGTCGCGATCGAGTGGTTGGCCCGCCGGTCCCCGGTCTCGCACCGCACGGAGGCCGCCAGCTCTTCCGTCGTCCGCACCGACGGCGCTGACCGACCCGATCGGCGAGACGCCCTGGTGTCGGTCAGCCATTGGTGTTCGGCGTCCGCGACGATCACCGTGCCGTCCGAAAACTCGACTTCATAGCAGGGGCGGTCGTCCATGACCTCGGTCGCCGCGACCACGGTCGTGGGGCGTCCGTTCGCACCGAGCAGCCTGTCGCCGGGCTGGACTTCGCCCATGGTCGTCCAGCCGTCGGGAGTGGCCAGCGGGGTGTCCAGCGAGAGCGCCTTGCCGACACCGGGCCGCGCGGCGACGATGATCATCTGCCCGGGGTGCAGACCGTTGGTCAGATCGTCGAAGTCGGCGAATCCGGTCGGGATGCCCTGTGACTGCCCGCCGCGTGACGCGATCGCGTCGATCTCGTCCATGGTCGGCTGGAGCAGTTCTTCCAGCGCGACGTAGTCCTCGCTGGTGCGCCGCTCGGTGACGTCGTAGATCGCGGCCTGCGCGCGGTCGACGACCTCGTCGATGTTCGCGCCGTCGGCCGCGGCCGCGCCGTAGCCGTACTGCACGATCCGCGTGCCCGCTTCGACCAGGCGCCGCAGTACAGCCTTCTCGGAGACGATCTCCGCGTAGTACCCGGCGTTCGCCGCCGTCGGCACCGTCGCGATCAGGGTGTGCAGGTACGGGGCGCCGCCGACGCGGCCGAGTTCGCCTCGGCGTTCCAGTTCGGCGGAGACGGTGATCGGGTCCGCGGGTTCACCGCGTCCGTAGAGGTCGAGGATGACGTCGTAGATCGCCTGGTGCGCGGGCCGGTAGAAGTCGTCGGGGCCGAGGGCTTCGATGACGTCGGCGACGGCGTCCTTCGACAGCAGCATGCCACCGAGCACGGACTGCTCGGCCGCGATGTCCTGCGGCGGCTGGCGGTCGTATTCACCGCCACGCGGCCCGGGGTCGCTGGGACCCGGGTCGGACTCCGCGTACATCGGATTGCGGTCGTCGGTCAGCGCCACCGCTGCTGCCACCTCCTCAGGCATCGAACACGCGTTCGATTATGCCAGAATTTCCCCGGTCAGTCCCCTGCGCTCGCCGTCCGCCCTCCCGCGGCTCCCCGAGCTCCCCTGCGTTCATCTCCTGGACCCCTCGGACGCGACACTGCGTACAGGCCCGGCGGGCACGGTAGGCCCCCCGAAAGGACCAGCGCAATTTCGCCTGGGGACCGCCCTGTGGACAACCTGGGGATGACTGCGGGCATCCCTTCACAGGTGGCCCGAAGCCTGTGTACAACTTGTGGGCAACGCTGGAATGGTTTGACAAAACTGCTGGTCAGGGCCTGTGGAGAGACTGTGGAGAACTTTATTCAAATCCGCCCGGCGTGTCGGGCAAAACACGTCGTTCGGCGTGTCGCACGGCGGCGCACAGGGGTGCCCTGTGGATGAATGCTACGGAGGGTAGAGGGTCCACCCACCGGGCTGAACGGCGTGTGAATCAGGACGCGAACAACCTGCCCTGTGCGCTCCGTAGTCGTTCCGCGAGAACCTGCTGGTCGGCGGGTGTGAAGGCGATCCTCGGCTCGCCACTCCCCGGTACCTCTTCGGTCAGCCACCGGCCCTCGGACGTATCGATGTAGTTCACCGGGCGTTCGATCCGCTGCCGCGCGCCGCTCCGGCCGCGAGCGGCGACGTACAGGCTGCCGCTGCCCATCCGGCGAAGCGCGAGGATGCGGCGAAGCTCGTCGGCCTCCTGGCTCCCGGCGCTCTGCCGCCCGCTGCGAAGCACTTCGAAGCCCTCGTCCTGTGCCGTCGACGACGAGCGCGGCGCTTCGATCTGGCTCTTCGGGACGGCGATCGGACGTCCGCGTCCCGGCGCGAGCTTCGGGATCTGGTCGAGGAACTCGGTGAGCAGCGCCTCGGGCCGTACCGAACCGAGCGCGATGCCGTCGTGTTCGCTGTGCCGGGCGAGTACGAAACCCTCCCCGCCGCTGCTGCCCGCGAGCAGGGTGAAACTCAGCGCCTTGCCCTCGAAGCCGCCGTCGACCCAGCCGTAGTACTCCAGTGACGGCCTGGTGATGGCTTCGAGCGTCGCCTTGAATCCGGGGTGCAGTCCCCTGGCGCCGAAGAGGCCCTGGCTCGCCAGTTCCTCGTTGGCCCGTTCGTCCTCGGCCCGCTGCGCGTCATCGCTGTACCAGGTCGGGGTTTCCGACAGGATCGTGTGCGGTTCGCCGCCTCGGCGGCGGATCAGCGTGATGAGGGTGCCGGTCGTGATCGTGACCTGCTTGTCCAGCACCGGAACTGCCCCCTAGTCGTTCATGTTCGTCCAGCCCGGAACAAGACAAGCCGGGCGCGGCGCCAATTTTGGCACGCGCCCGGCCGGCTCGTACCTATTACTCCCCGATCACCGGCGGTGCGGTGAGTTCGTCGGTCCCGAAGATCTCATTGGGATCTTCGCCGACGAGGAATTTGGAGCTGCGCTCCTCGTCCTCGCCGCCCTTGCCTTTCGCGCCACCGGCTCCCATACCGCCCATGCCGCCCATCATGCCGCCGGCACCACGACCCGCTCCCGCTCCGGCTCCGGCCGCGCCGCCGCCCATGCCGGCGCCGCCCATCGCACCCGCGTTGCCCGGCAGGGCCGCGCCGCTCCCGCCACCGGGACCGAACCCCGGGCCGAAGCCGCCGTCCGGACCGAAGCCGCCGGCACCGGGGATGTCGGTGCCGCCGAAGCCGGCGCCGCCGCCACCACCTCCGCCGCTACCCGGGCCGAAGCCGCCGGCACCGGGGATCTTCGGCGGGGTGAAGCCGGAGGCGTTCGTCCCGTCGTCCCAGGACGGCGGCTTGTAGTTGCTGCCGGGGATGTTCGGGTTGTACTGCCCGCCGGGAAAACCGGAACCCGGCAGGTTCGTGCCGGGGATGTTCGAACCCGGCAGGTTGCCGCCGGGCAGGTTCGATCCGGGCGGGTGCGCACCCGGCGTCCCGATACCCGGGATGTTCGCACCGGGCACGGTCGGCATCCCACCGGGCGGCATCGAACCGGGCGGCGTGGAGATGCCGCCGGGCGGCATGCCGTTGTTCCCGTTCCGGTCGCCCTGACCGTTCCCGTTGCCGTCCTTGTCCTTGCCGCCGCCGTTGACGTCGACGTTCGTGTTCTGCCCCTCCATCTTGGAGTAGGTGGGCATCTTCTTGCCGTTCTCGGAACTGGCCTTGAAGTACTCGTTGAACGCGTCGACGTTCGCTTGACCCTTTTGGTTGTAGTCCCGGATCGCGCGGTCGGTGTCGGTCGTCCACGGGGTGATGGAGTTGAGCAGGTTGTTCTTCGGCGGGTCCTTCGGGACCGGCTGGACCTTCGCCTTCACCGTGGTGAAAGCGGTGTTCTGCTCGCCGAGGTACTTGTCGGAGTCCGTCAGTTTCTTGCCGGAGTCCTCCATCCAGGCCCGCAGCGGATGCGCGCCGGCCTCCTGCGCGGCGTCGGCGCTCTTACCCGTCCAGGCGGCGTCCATCTCCTTCGACAGGTTGTCGATGGTGGTCAGCCTGTCCTGGTAACCGGCCTTGAGCCGGGTCGCCGCGGCCTGGCCCTCCTGGATCGACCCGGTACCCGGGCCGGTGACGATCTTCTCCCAGATGTTGTAGCAGTCGATCTTGCGATCGCCGCCCGACGCTTCGAAATCGCCGGATTTCGTGGTCGCCAGGTTGTAGGCCGAGTACCCGGCGATGATCGGCAGCAGGAACACGCCTCAGCCCTCCTTCAACGTCTCGATCATCGCTTCCCCCACTTTGAGCGCGACCGGGCACGGGTCGCTCGCGCCCGGCCCGTGGTCGTACTGCACCAGGATGTTCACGGACAGCTGGTCGGTCACGCCGACGAACAGGCCGCATTTGCCGTTCTTGCGGTGGTCGAGCGCCGCGGCGTACACCGCCGGGTACCCGGCGACCTCGGTCGGCTCGAAGTATTCGTCGTTGGCCTTCGTGTCGTAGACGTCGCTGAGGCCGTTCTTGTTCGCGAGCACCGGGCTGATGTCGATCTGGTTCAGCCGGTCGTCCACCGCGAACAGGGAGCAACCGGGGCCGGCGCTCGTGGTCCCCTGCTCACCGTCACTGAGTCCGAGTTCGGCCCGCTTCGCCGGGGAAAGCGCGGAGCACGCGTTGCTCTCGATCGACGAGGTCTTCAGCGGGCTGGACACCTTGGGCGCGGAGCCGGACGAGCCGCTCGACGCGCTCGGGGCACCGGTCGTGTACGACGGCTCGGAGGACGACGCGGTGCCGTTCTTGGTGCCCGAACAGCCCGCGACCAGCACGGCGGCGGCGAAAACGAAGACGAGGGAACGGCGCATCACACGGCCCGGTGCTTGTTGAGCGAAGCCTGCGTTTCGGCCTCGTTCGTGGCGATCTTCTGTTTCGCGGCGGTCAACTGGTCGATGTAGTTCTGGACGTAGTCCTGCATCTTCTGGTTCTGCTCCAGGAACGCCTTGCCGGAGGGGTTGGCCAGCTTCTCCCAGTCGCCGCTCGCGAACTCCTTGCCCGGCGCCTTGACGTTCGCCATCAGGTTCGCGTCGCGGAAGTCCTTCTTGAGCTCGACCTGCAGGTCCGTCCACTTCTTGATGATGCCGTCGATCTTGTCCTTGTCGAAGGAGAAGCCCCCGCCACCCCCGCCGGACGTCGACGACGGCTTGTCCGGGTTGGCCGGCGCCGACACCGTGACCTTCTCCTGCCGGTTCTGCTCGGCATTGCTGTCGTAAGCCATTGCTCCCAGATCCCCTTTTTGAGTCCCCGTGCCTCGACGTCGAGTCAATCCTAAGACGTGACCCGGCCGAGTGGGGTTCCACGCAAAGCAGTCCCACACAAAGCAAAGGGCGGGGCCTCTCCGTGAAGGAGAAACCCCGCCCGGTACCGAAGCGGTGTTACTTGGCCTTGACCTCGAGCCGCACGTCGACGCGGACGTCGGGGTGCAGGCGGGCGCCGACCGAGTGCTTGCCCACGGTCTTGATGTGGTCCTTCAGCTCGATGACGCGCTTGTCGAGCAGCGGGCCGCCGGCGGCCTTGATCGCGTCCACGATCTCGGCGGTGGTGATCGAACCGAAGAGCTTCTTCGAGCCTTCGGCCGCCTTGCCGGTCAGCTGGATGGCGCCGAGGCCCTCCAGGGTCGCCTTGATCTCCTTGGCGTGGTCGAGGTCGCGGATGCGACGGCTCTCCTGCGCCCGCTTGATCGTGCGCACGTTCTTCTCCGCACCCTTGGTGGCCACGATCGCGTAGCCGCGGGGGAGGAGGAAGTTGCGCGCGTAGCCGTCCTTGACCTCGACGATGTCGCCGGGTCCACCGAGGTTGGCGACGTCGGTGGTGAGAATGATCTTCGCCATTGACGTGCCTCCTTAGCGTGCGGTCGAGGTGTAGGGCAGCAGCGCCATTTCGCGGGAGTTCTTGACCGCGATGGCGATGTCACGCTGGTGCTGGCTGCAGTTGCCGGTCACCCGGCGGGCACGGATCTTGCCGCGGTCGGAGATGTACTTCCGCAGCAGGTTGGTGTCCTTGTAGTCGATGTTCTCCGGGCGGCCCTTCTTCTCGGCCTTGCAGAACACGCAGACCTTCTTCTTGGGCTTGCGGATGGGTGGCTTGGCCACGGTGCTACTCCTGGATTTCTACGTAGTGGTTGTCTCTAGGCGTCTCGCGGAGCTTTCGCCCGCGGTGGACGGCCTGATGCGACTTCGGATCAGAAGGGCGGCTCGTCGGAGAAGCCACCGCCACCGCCGCCACCGCCGGCGGGCGGAGCGGAACCCCACGGGTCGTCGGCGGGCGGGCCGCTCTGGCCGCCACCGCCGCCGCCACCGAAGCCGCCGCCACCGCCACCGGTGCCACGGCTGACCTTGTTCACCTTGGCGGTGGCGTAGCGCAGCGAGGGACCGATCTCATCGACCTCGAGCTCGACGACAGTGCGCTTCTCGCCTTCTTTGGTCTCGAAAGACCGCTGCTTGAGGCGCCCCTGCACGACGACTCGCGCGCCACGGGTCAGCGACTCGGCGACGTTCTCGGCCGCCTGACGCCAGATGTTGCAGCGCAGGAACAGGGCCTCGCCGTCCTTCCACTCACCGGACTGACGGTCCAGCGTGCGCGGGGTGGACGCGACAGTGAAGTTCGCGACCGCCGCACCGGAAGGGGTGAAGCGAAGCTCCGGGTCGGACGTGAGGTTGCCGATCACCGTGATGACGGTGTCTCCAGCCATCGGAAAATTCCTTCGGCTCAGGCCTTGGCGGCGACGGGCTTGGCCGGCTTGATCTCGCGGCGCATGACCTTGGTGCGGAGCACGGTCTCCTGAAGCGAGAGCTGACGGTCCAGCTCCTTGACCGCTTCCGACGTCGAGTTCAGGTCGAGGAGCGCGTAGATGCCCTCGGCGTGCTTCTTGATCTCGTACGACAGACGGCGGCGTCCCCAGACGTCGACCTTCTCCACGCTTCCGCCCGAAGTGCGGATGACGTTGAGGAAGGTGTCCAGGGTCGGTGCGACCGTACGCTCATCGAGCGTGGGGTCCAGGATGACCATTACCTCGTAATGGCGTGACACAACCACTCACCTCCTATGGGCTCGCGGCCACGGACTGTCCGTGGCAGGAGGGTTTGTCCAGGTAAGCGTACCTGGCGGCTTTCACCGGCCCCGAACGGGCGTCAGGAGACGCGGCGAAGGACCCAGGTGCGGACCAGCGCGGCGGTCACGCCGGCGAGTACGAGCACCGCGAGCAGCATCGGCAGCTGGACATCGCCGCCGGGCATGCCGTCGGTCGCGAGCGCCTCGGCGTTGCCCGCGTTGCGGACGTCCGGGCCCTGCCCGGCCTGCCCGTCGCCGGGAAGGCCGTACTGCGGGGCGCCCTCGCCGGGAAGCGGGCTGTTGGCCGGGTAGCGCACGCCCGGCGCCACCGCGACACCCGGCTGCGCGACCGGCAGGTTGCCGTAGTCGCGCGGCGGGGCGTAACCGGTGCCGTTGTTGTTGCCGGGGAGCAGGTTCGGGGTGGACGGCAGCGCGTTGGTGCCGCCGCCGTTGCCGCCCTGCTGCGGGCCGGTGGTGCCCTGCGTGGGCAGCGTCGGCGCGACGTAGTTCGTGGCGACCGTGGTCAGGCCGCAGCTGCCGGCGACCTTGTGCTGGATGGAGTCGAGGGTCTTCTCGGGGTTGAGCCCGAGGCCCCAGGACTTGGTGTCCTTGACCGCCTGCCGCACGGCCGCGCCGATGGCCTTGCCCTCGACCGAGCCGCCCGCGGCGTTCGGGACCGTGCCGACGGAGATGGTGTTGACCTTGGCGATGTCGTTCGCGGCGACGTCGTAGAGGGCGAGCGTGCCCGCTTCCTTCGCCCCGGCGCGCACCAGTTCCTTGACCGAGGTGCCGGTGATGGCGACGGTGTCGCCGATCCCGCCGTTGACGGTGCCGCTGCACGCGTTCGCCAGCGTGGTCGCCGCCGAAGCGGTGCCGCCTGCCAGGAACGCGCCGCCGGTGACCATGGCCGCGAGTGCGGAGACGGTGAGCGCCTTGCGGGTGGTCTGCCAGATGGTGGTCTTCCGCACGGGCGCGATCCTCCGGGTCGGTGGGGGCGTGTGGCAGTGCATCAGGTTTTCACCAGCGAAAAAAGCACAGCCAACGGGGATAACGAGGGAGTGATCAGAAAGATACTAGGCGGTAGGACTAACTTGAAGCGGCCATTCGGCGGAGTACCCAGGTCCGGACCAGACCCGCGCTGACTCCGGAGAGTGCCAAAACGGCGATCAGCAGCGGAAGTTTCCCGTCCTGAGTGAATCCGTCGCTCACGTTCGGTAGCGCTTCGGCCTGTCCCGCGTTGTGGACGTCGGGGTTCGCGGTGCCGTTCTCACCTTCGGCCGCGATGCCGAACTGCGGCGCGTAACCGGGGATCTGGCTGCCGTAGCGCAGGCCGGGCGAAGGGCTGAAGAGTCCGGCTGTCGCCATCGGGATGGAGCTGTAGTCGCGCATCGGGGCGTAGCCCGTGCTGATACCCCACGGCAGGCCACCGAAATTCGGGGTGAAGGTGCCGGGCAGCAGCGGGCTGTTCGCGGCCGGGATACCGGGGCCGCTCGCCGGGTTGCCGCCCTGCGCCGGGGTGCCGCCGGAACCACCCTGTTGCGGGGTGCCGGTGCCGGGGGCCGGTTTCTCCGGAGCGGGTTGGGTTCCCGGAGCCTTCTGGCCGCCGCCGGTCAACGCCTGGGTGGTGCCCGCGACGGCGCCGTTCAGTGCTTCCGCGGCGGGTTCGCCGACGACCGGTACCGGCGCGACCACCGTGTTCACCACGGTCACCGTCACCTTGCAGACCGTGCCGAGCAACGCGTTGATCGTCCCGGTGAGCACGCCGGAGACCGACCCCGCCTGGCCGAGGTTGAGCGGGATGCCGAGCAACGGTGTCGTGCCGAGGATCGTGTCGCCGGGCTTCGCGGTCACCGATCCGCCGCAGACGGCGGTCTTGGTCTCGGTGGCGGCGGCCGTGCCCGGCATGGCGAGGGCGGCCGAGCCCGCGAGAATGAAGGCCGAGGCACCCAGGGCTGTCGCCCTCCGTGTCCGTTCGCGCATGCCTTCGACTCCTCCGTCGTCGGGTTCACCTACCTGCACAACGACGCTAATGGAGACGAGTAACGCCCGCTCACTCGAAGATGTCGGGCATTCGAGTGGAAGCGGGCGTCACCGAGGGTTAGCCAACCGGCTCGATCGGCTCGCTGCCGTGAAGGTCCCCTTGGGGAACTCGTATTTGTCTACCTACTGGTGTGGAGCTTGTGCGGGTTTGCCGGGGCGGTCCGGGTGGGGAAGATTTCGGTCGTTGAGCGTCCGGAATCTTCCCCGCTCGGTCGCCGGTCCACCGGTCGTGATTGGGCACGAGCTTGATCAACGGCCGAGTCCCCTTTGCCTACCCTCAAGGAGGCCTTCACGGACTTGACAACACGGCCAAAGGGTGATGAATCGGATGTATCGGCCCTCGGTGAATCCTTTATGGACAGTTGGAGAGCCTCGGGAACAGCCGCTGCCCCAGCGTCGAAGCGTGATGTCCTGAAGGCCCCCGTTGAGACTTTCAACGTCTCAACGGGGGCCTTCACTACCTGACGACCTGTGCCGGGGCACGCCGACGTTCGGCTTACCCCTCCCTAGCTCAGGCGGGCTTGCCCCGCAGCCAGGCACGGACGAGCGCCGCGGCGACGACGGCCAGCGCCAGCACCGCGAGCAGCAGCGGCAGCTTGGCCGGGGCGACCGGTGCCTGGACGGCCTGCGCGTTGCCGGTGTCCTTCTCGTCGACGGTGGGCGGCGGCACCTCGCCGGGGATGATCTCGGTGATCACCGGCGCCTGGACGAAGTTGCCGGGAAGCAGCGCGGCGTTGCTGATGACACCGGCGATCGAGTCGCCGCCGATGCCGGTGGAGGAACCCGGGCCGGATTCGACCGGGAGTTCACTACCCGGACCGCCGGGCTGGCCCGGCCCCGGCTTTGGGGGTTGGGGCTTCGGAGGCTCCGGGTTCGGCGGGTTGGTCTCCGGCGGGGTCACGACCGGCGGGACGCCCTTGGTGACACCCTGGGTCAGGTCGCCCACCGCGTTGACGGTGCCCTGCACCGGCGGGCAGACGCCCTTCGCGGCGAGGTCGCCGACCGCGTTGTCGGTGAGACCGGTCGCCTTCACGAGGTCGCCGACCGGCAGGGAGAGCAGCGGCTTGCGGCCCTCGGCGGTCTTGGCCTTCGAGTCGAGGCCGACGGTCAGCGCCTCGGGCGAGTTCAGCGGAGCGCCCGCGTCGAGAACGAGGCCGTTGCCGGACTGTCCGTTCTGCAGCGTGGTGGCGCAGTCGCCGGAAAGGGTCGGATTCGGTCCTTCCGCGGCCATCGCGATCGTCGGGAACGCGAGCCCGGCCGAGACCGAGAGTGCGAATCCCCAAACCGTGATCCGCCCGGCAGTCTTCCCCATCGAGTTCGTCCTCCGCCCCTCAAGACCCAACGCGGTTTTCACAGAACGCGCTCACGCTACCTCACGAGCGTGACCATCCGGCCCGCGCCGGGGAAATTCTCGCGAGGGTAAGTTGCCAGCATGAAAATCGGCGCCCATGTCCGCGACGACGACCCCCTATCCGCGGTCGCCGAACGCGACGCAGAGGTCCTCCAATTCTTCCTTTCCGACCCGCAGGGCTGGAAGGCTCCGAAACCCCACCCGCACGGCGAAGCGATCAAAGAGTCGCCTGTCGAGGTGTACATCCATTCTCCGTATTTGATCAACGTGGCGTCGCTGAACAACCGCATCCGCATCCCCTCGCGGAAAAACGTCACGCAGCACGCGAACGGCGCGGCCGAGATCGGCGCGAAAGGGCTCGTCGTGCACGGCGGCCACGTCGGTTCCGCGGAGGACGTCGAAGAAGGCCTCGTCAACTGGCGCAAGCTCTTCGAGCGTGAACAGGAGAAGGGCGGCTTCGCCGTGCCGATCCTGATCGAGAACACCGCGGGCGGCGACAACGCGATGACCCGCGACCTCGACACGATCGCCCGGCTCTGGGACAAGGTCGGCGAATTCGGCGCGGGTTTCTGTTTCGACACCTGCCACGCGTACGCGGCGGGCTGGGACCTGACCGAGGCGGTCAAGAAGGTCAAGGCCATCACCGGCCGGATCGATCTGGTCCACCTCAACAACTCGCGCGACGAATTCGGCTCCACGCGTGACCGGCACGCCAACGTCGTCGGCGGTGACGGCACGATCGATCCCGAGGTGCTGGCCGCGGTCGCGGCCGAGGCGGGCGCGCCGGTGATCGTCGAGACCCCGGCCGACGGCCAGGCCGCGGACATCGCTTACGTCCGCGAACGCGTCGCCTCCGCCTGACCCACCCGCGCGACTCTTGAGGGGTGAGGCAAACGTGGCGTGATCGGCTCACTGTCTGGCGGCAGGCGTGTCACATGACTGTCCACAAGGGACACCTCTCGAGGGCTCAGTGTCCGATTGATAGCGCTATGCGCGGTTCCGCATGGGGGTCGTGAGTGGCGAATAGGGTTAGAACCCTCATTGCCACTCACGACCCCGGTGCAAAACCGCACAAACCGCCCAAATCAGACAACTTCTCCAGAAAAGTGTCCCTTGTGGACGCTGGGGGCGTGGCCCGGCTTCCGTCACTCAGCCCACTCCCGCGCCGGGACACGCCACATTTGCCTTACCCCTCAATAAATGCGTCAGTCGGCGTCCTCTTCTTCGTGCTTCCGGCGCCGCATCTCGGCGCGCGCGGCGAGGGTGTCGCGGTGCCTGACCAGCTGCGAGACGAGCGCGGCGGCGTCGCGCAAGGCTTCCCTGGTGTCGAGCTCGTAGTCGTAATCCGACGACTGGTAGCGCGCCCACGCCAGTTCGGTGTCGGTGCCGACAGCGCTCGTCCTCAGCCAGGCCACCGTGGTGTCGATCATCGAATCGAGCTGCGCCAGCCGGGCGTGCAGTCCAGCGGGGCCGTTTCCGTCCGGTGCCTGGGCGAACTCGCTGGGCTCGTCGACGGCCTCGCCCAGCTTCTCCCGCGCGGCGGCGTCGGTGATCTCCTCGGCGGCGCGTGGCAGTTCCGCCGCCAGCTCCCACCGGCCCCGCGCGTAGCGCTCGACCATCATGATCGCGGAGTACCCGTGCAGCGTCGTGGTGCGGTACACGACCGTGCCGTGCGCCAGGTGGAAGGCCATGCGCGGAGGCTACCCAGGCGGGAGATCGTTCCCTCTCCAGCGGGAGGACCTCCCCCGCCGATCGCGAAAGGCTCGACCCCGGCCGGGAAACACCCGGCACTGGAGGGCAAGCCATGAACATCAAGTCGAAGATCGCCGCGGTCGCCGTGCTGGCCGTCGTCGGGGGAACGTCGGTGGCGACGCAGGCGACGGCGGCTCCGTCGTCCGGTTCGGTCGTCGTGGGATCGGCGGGAGGCCCGCTGACCTTCCCCGGCTACGAGGGTGAGCCCGTCCGGTTCGACTTCGCGGCTTTCGGCGAGCCGGGGAAGTCCTCCGGCCGGTTCCACGTGAATCACTTGTCCGTGACCGGGAAGCTCGTCGCCGACTTCGACGGCCGGGTCGACTGCGTCGCGCGCTCCGGTGACCTCGCCATGGTGACCGGCGTGATCGAACGCGCGGACATCCCCGGCCTCCCGGTGAACGTCGTCGGACGGCGAGTCGGCTTCTCGGTGCGAGACGAACCGCGCGGTCACGACTGGATCGGCTGGAGCTGGGCGTACGGCTCGATCGAGCAGGACGTCCTGCCCTGCACCGGACCGGTTCCGTTCTTCCGGACCAGTGAGGGCGGCTACACCGTGCGGTAATCGGCTTGACCCTCACGCCACGGGAGGGTCGAACCTGATCCGCATGATCGAGCATCGGACCGTGTACCGGGCGGAGGACGGCGAGCACGTCGGCTACGTCGTCCCCGCCCGAGACGCTACTGCCGCGCGTTGGCAGGCACTGACCGTTTTCGGCTACCCGCTCGGCGGGCCGGCCGCCTTCGACGACTCCGTCGCGTTGCTGGAGGCCGAGGGACTGGCCGTCCTCGCCGACCGCTGGTCGGTCAAACACGGTGAGGACTGGTTCACCTGCCGTCTCGTCGAGACCTCGCCCGAAGAGGTCGTCGTCCAGATCGACGACTTCGGCGCCGAGGACTTCGGCGAGCGGATCAAACTGGAGCGTCCTGGGCCTGAGGTGTTGAAACGCGTTTAGCGTCCGGCGCGCCGTCGAGGAAGCCGCCGACCGGGTCGTCGTCCCCGGCGAGGCGGACGGGGTCTGTGCGCGGCTGGTAGATCTCGCGGATCACCAGCGCGCACAGGCCGATCACCGCGAGGTCGCGGACCACGACGGTGCCGAGGAACCAGTCCTCGGGCAGCCCCTTGTTGTCGACGCCGAGGTAGTACATCATCCGCGGCGCCCAGACCAGCGCGTCGATGATCATCCAGCCGAGCAGCAGCCGCCAGCGCGGGATCGCGAGCACCGCCAAGGGCACCAGCCACAGCGAGTACTGCGGGCTCCACACCTTGTTGGTCAGCAGGAACGCGGCCACCACGAGGAAGGCGAGCTGGCCGAACCGTGGCCGTCGCGGCGCCTTCAGCGCGATGTACCCGATGCCGGCGCAAGCGGCGAGGAACAGCAGCGCGACGACGGTGTTGAGCACGACCGGTGTTTCGCCCGTGGCGAGTTTCCCGTCGAAACCGGACCACCCGGACAGGTGGGAGATCACGTTGTAGAGCGAATCCGGATCCATCGGGCGGACCGTGTTCAGCCGGAAGAACTCCCACCAGCCGGTGGGAGCGGCGAGCGCGAACGGGACGTTGACCACCACGAACGTCACCGCGGCGAGCCCGGCGGTGAGCGCCCACTGTTTGACCTTGCCCGCGCGCAGGCACAGGAAGAACAGCGGGATGAGCAGGAGCAGTGGATACAGCTTCGCCGCCGCGCCGAGGCCGAGCAGGAAACCCACGACCTCCGGCCGCCGCCTTGCCCAAGCGAGCAGCGCGGTCGCGGTGAACGCGGTCGCGATAGCGTCGAAGTTGGTGAACGTGTGCACCAGCACCAGTGGTGAGATCGCCACCAGGGCGGCGTCCCACGGACGGCGTTTCAGCGATCGGCCGGTCGCCCACACCGTCACCAGCCAGGCCAGCGCGAGCCAGAGCGCGGAGATGTTGAAGTAGACGGCGACCGGGAGCGCGCCGGGCAGCCAGCCCGATTCCGCGACCGAAAGCCAGGCTTCGGTGAGCTTCGCGTTGATCCACTGGAACAGCCCGGTCGCGACCGGGTACTCCATGTACCGCGTGGTCTCCTTCACCGTGCCCGCGTTCTCGGTCCACGAAGTCACATACGGGAAGGTGTCCGGATTGTTCAGCCGCTCGGAACTGTAGAGCGGGACGATGTCCGAGTAGCACATCGCGACGAACGGGCGGCCCGCCCGCCAGTCGAGCTGGTTCATCCCGGAGTCGTCGGTGTACTGCTGGATGCAGGACGCCTTGCCGAACCACGACAGCAGCAGCGCGAGGCAGGCCAGCAGCAGCCCGACTCTCTGCGGCGACCAGAACCAGTGCCGCCCCACCGCCGCGTGCTCGCCGAGCGGGCCGCCGATCGGCCGGGTGGCCGTGGCCACGAGCGGTTCGTTCCAGCTCGGGATGACCCGTTCGCCCGGGGTGAGGGAGAGCGGGGCCTCGGGCTCCGGCGGGGTCGTCTGGTCGGACACGTGGCGGATGTTAGCGCCTAACCGGGTGACCATCCGGTGATGTCGCCGCTGTCGTAGAACCCGGCCAGCACCTCGGCCGCCGCCCCGAACGCGACGACGTCGTCGCCCATTTCGTCGAGATCGACCTGGATCCGTTGCCAGTGCGGCAAAGGCAGCAGTTCTCGCAGCCGCGTGGCGACGGTGTCGCGGTAGATCTCCGGTTCGGCGCGGACCGCGCGTCCGGTCAGCACCACGCGTTCGAGGTCGAGGATCTGGACGAGGTCGGCGAGCCCGGTGCCCAGCAGGCCCGCCGCCTCCGCCGTGGTCGCCGCCGCGTTGTGCAGCACCTCGACGCAGCCGCGGCGCCCGCAAGCGCAGCGCGGCCCGTCGAAGGCGAGTGTCGTATGCCCGAACTCGCCCGCGTTGGTGCGGGGACCGCGGTACAGCCTGCCGTCGATCAGCAGGCCGACGCCGATCCCGGTGCCGACGAGTACGACGGCGGTCGCGGTCCGGTCGCCATCGGGCCAGTGCTGGGCGAACGCGGCGGCGTTGGTGTTCTTGTCGAGCCGCACGGGCAGTCCGGTGCGGTTCGCGAGCAGGTCGCGCAGGGGGACGTGGTGCCAGCCCGGCATGTTCGTGGCGTCCCGGACGACGCCTTCGCGGTGGTCGAGCGGTCCGACGGCGCCGACGCCGAGGCCGAGCACGCGTTCGCGCTCGACGCCGCCGAGCAGCGTTTCGGTCGCTTCGGCGAGTGCGGAAACGGCCTGGTCAGGGGTGAATCCCGGGGGTAGTGTGCCGCCTTCCGAAGCGATGATCTTCCCGGTCAGGTCGGCCCTGAGCACGCGGAAGGAGTCCCGGTCGAGCTGGGCGCCGAGCGCGTACCGGGCGTCCGCGCGGACGCGCAGCAGCGTGCGCGGCTTGCCGACCCCGGCCGCGGGCTGGCGCTCCTCGTCGAGCAGGCCGGCGTCGAGCAGTTCGGGGACGATCTTCGAGACGGCCTGCTGGGTCAGGCGGGTGCGTCCGGCGAGTTCGACGCGGCTGAGACCGCCCGCGCGCAGGATGTGCGCGAGCAGCAGCGCGCGGTTGTGCTGGCGCAGGCCGCGCAGATTGACCCCGGTCTCCGGCATGGCGCAGATCCTGCCACGGCTGGCTGATTACGCAACACTGTTGTTTAATAGTGTCATGGCTGACTTGCGAGTGGGGATCTTCGGATACGGCACCGGTGGGCGGGTCTTCCACGCCCCGCTGGTCGACGCGACACCGGGGCTGACCCCGGCCGCGATCGTCACCTCGAATCCGGAACGGGTCGAACAGGCCGGCGCCGACTATCCGGACGCGGAGGTGCTGCCGGACGCGGACGCGTTGTTCGCGAAGGCGGGTGAACTGGATCTGGTCGTGGTCAGCACACCGAACCGCACGCACGTCCCGCTCGCGCTTCAGGCGATCGAAGCAGGGCTGCCAGTCGTCGTCGACAAGCCCTTCGCGCCGACGGCGGCCGAAGCGGCGAAGGTCGTCGAGGCCGCGAAGGCCAAGGGTGTCGGCTTGACGGTGTTCCAGAACCGCCGGTTCGACTCGGACTTCCTCACCGTCCGAAAGCTCATCGACGCCGGCCGCCTCGGCGACGTCTTCCGCTTCGAATCGCGCTACGACCGATGGGTGCCGAAACCGCGGGACAACTGGCGCGAGTTCGGCGACCCGGCCGAGGCGGGCGGGCTGCTCTACGACCTCGGCGCGCATATCGTCGACCAGGCGTTGCAGCTGTTCGGCCCGGTCGCCGAGGTCTACGCGGAGGTCGACAAGCGGCGTGCCGGGGTGTCAGTCGACGACGATGCCTTCGTCGCCCTTCGTCACACCAACGGCGTGCGCTCGCACCTGTGGGCGTCGGCGCTGGCGGGGATCCGGAACCCCCGGTTCCGCGTGCTCGGCGACAAGGCGACCTTCACGAAGTACGGTCTCGACGTCCAAGAGCCGCAGATCAAGGACGGGCTGCGGCCCGGCGATCCCGGCTGGGGCGTGGAACCGGCGTCGGACGCCGGTCGGCTCGGCGTGAACGACGACGTCGAAACCGTGCCCACCGAGGTCGGCCGCTACGAGGACTTCTACGCGCAGGTGCGCGACGCGCTGCTCGGCAAGGGCGACTTCCCCGTCGATCCCGCTTCCGCCGTCGAGGCGCTCCGGGTCATCGAGGCCGCCCACCTTTCCGGTGCCGAACGGCGCGTCGTCACCCTCTAGCTATTCGTTGTCGCCTCTGCCGCCGCCACGGCCGGGAGTGTTGCCGCCGCCTTCTTCGCCGCTGTTCGTACTGGAGGACGGAGGATTCTTCGAGCTGGACGGCGGGTCCTCCTCTTTCCGCGAAGACGACCCTGTCGACGGGCCGGTCGACGGAGTGCCGGTCTCGCCGCCCGGGTCCTCGTTGTCGTCCGGCGGGGTCTGCGTCGACGGGACGGTGTTGGTGTTGTCGTCCCCGCCGATGATCTTGACCTTGTCGAAGCGCTCGCCCGGCTTTCCGTTCAGGTACAGGGAAAGGAACTTCTGCCAGATCGGCCCGGCGATCGTCGAACCGAAGATCGCCTTGCCGTTCTTGCCCTTCAGCGGCTTGTCACCGTCGCCGCCGACCCACACCGCGGCCGAGATCGACGGCGTGTAGCCGACCATCCAGGTCTGCGAGTTGGAGTCCTTCGCCGACGCGGGCTCGCCCGTCCGGTAGGTGTGCTGCTGGGTTCCCGTCTTGCCGGCGCATTCATGTCCGTTGGGGCACTTGAGCTTCGAGAACGGGATGACACCCTTGAGCGACTCGGTGACGTTGCCGGCGATCTGCTTGCTCTTGTCGGCGTCGTCGGAGAACGCGGGCTTCGCCTCTTCCGGGGCGGAGTACGCGGCTTCGTCCTGCGAGTTGGTCACCTTGGCGACAAAGTGCTTGGTCCGCCGCTGGCCATCGCCCGCGAAGGTCGCGTACGCGGTGGCCATGTCCTCCGGGCTGACGGCCGTCTTGCCACCGCCGAGCGCGATGTTGTTGTCGGCATACAGTTCGGAGACGCCTTCGGGAGCGGGTTTGATCCCGGCGTCCTTGGCGGCCTGTGCCACCGGTCCGGGCTTGGTCACGTTCACGACCATGTCGTAGAACACCGTGTTCGCCGAACGTTGCATCGCTTCGGACACCGTGCACTGCTGCGAACAGGAGCTGCCGGGCCCCGCGTTCCGGATCGTCCACCTCCCGAACTGCCGGTTGTTGGAGCCGTCGAACGTCGAGTTGATGCCGCCCTTGCCCAGCTGCAGGTACGCGGTGAGGTCGAACGGCTTCATCGACGACCCGGGGTTCTGCGGCGTATTCGCCCAGTCCCGGCCCTTTTGGTCCTTGCCGTCGGGCCCCTTCACGATGGACGGGCCACCGTAGTACGCCTTCACCCCGCCGGTCTTGGGGTCGACCGCGACGAGCGCGTTGAGCAGGTTCTCGTCGGTCTGGCCCTTCATCCCGTCGGCGACCGCCTGTTCCGCCGCGGCCTGCGCCTTCGGGTCGATGGTCGTGTAGATCTTGTAGCCGCCCGTGTAATAGACGTCGTCGGTGATGCCGTTGGCGGCGAGTTCTTCCTTGACCTTGTCGCGGATGAACGGATTGACCACGCCGGCCTGCTGCTTGTCCTCCTGCGGGATCGGCGTCGGGAACTGCAGGTTCGCGCGATCCGCGGCGGAGAGGAAACCGTTCTGCACCATGCGGTTCAGCGCCACGTTCCAGCGGTCGTTCGCGACCTTCGGGTTCTCCGAGCGACCAGGCTGCTGGATGAGTCCCGCGAGTAGCGCCGCTTCGGACGCGTTCAGCTCACCAGCCGGCTTGCCGAAGAAGGCCTGCGCGGCCGATTCGATCCCGTACGCGCCACGCCCGAAGTAGATGATGTTCAGGTACGCCGAGATGATGTCCTTCTTCTCGTACGTCTGGTTCATCTTGAAGGACTTGGCGAGTTCGGTCCATTTACGGGCGAGCGACGATTCGTCGTCCCCGCTGGCGACCTTGATGTACTGCTGGGAGATGGTCGAACCACCGCCCTTGCCCGCGGTCACCTGGTTGTAGACCGCGCGCAGGATGCCGCCGACGTCGAAACCGGAGTTCGTCTCGAAGGAGGCGTCCTCGGTGGCGATGACGGCCTTCTTGACGATGTCCGGGATCTGCTCCGGCGTCAGGATCTGCCGGTTGCCGCCCTTGGGCACGTCCTTGCCCATCTCGGTGTTGTCGGCGTAGTAGTAGGTCACCGCCTGGCCCTGCGTGGCCGCGACGGACTGCGGCGACGGGACGTCGACGGCGAAGTAGGTGATCACGAACGCGATCGCCGGGATGACGACGAACAGGCAGAACAGCGCCAGCAGCACCCGCCGGATCCGTCTCCACCTGCGCTTCTTGCGCTGCGCCGGGGTGAGGATGGGCTTGCCGTCTTCGTCGGTCTCCTGGCCGGGCCGATCCTCGTCGTACGGCTCTTCGTAGCCGCGGTCGGCTTCGTACCGGTGCTCTGTGCCGTTGTGCTCGTGATGCGTGATGAGGTCCGGCTCGTGCTGCGGCGCGACCGGCGGGCGCTGCGGACGGCGCGGTGGCGGCTGCTGGGGCGAACCCTGCTGCCGTTGCCACGGCGCTTGCCCGGGACCTTGCTGGTGGGCGCCCGGTCGCTGTCCGTGGCCCGGGGGCGGGCCCCCGGCGGGACGACGGGGCGGTCCGGCCGGGCGTTGCGGACGACGTGCGGGGTCAGGGTCCTGACCTGGCCATCCGCCGTGGGGATCGTCGTTCACTTGGACGTCCTCCGAACCTTTCCGTGGTGAGCGCGGTCCTGCGGTCGCAGGTCTCCTTCTAGAGAAGACGTGTCAGATCCGTTCAGGTTCATCGCAGGCCGAAAGAAGCCCTCTTACGCCTGCGAATCAGTAGCCACACCATTACCACGAGTAGAAGGCCGACAGGGCCAAGCCACCACACGGGCGTGCTGTCTTCCGGCTCCGTCACACCTGGGGAAGTCAAAGCCGCGACCGGATCGACCGTCCCGTACCCATACTCCGGATCCCGCCCGGGAGCCCCCATGTCCTTGGCGGTCAGAGAGAGCCGCTCGACAACCTGATCAGCGGTCAGCTGAGGAAAATAGGCTCTGACCAGGGCAATTACCCCAGACATCAGGGCCGCCGCCTGACTGGTGCCCGATGTCGGTGCCGATTCTTTCGAAGCCGAGGTGATGATGTCGACACCAGGGGCGGCGAAGCTGACCTCTTGGCCGGACACGCTTACCTCCCGCGCGAAACGGCCGCTCTGGTCCACCGCGGACACCGCGATGACGCCCGGTCGGTCCGCAGGACTCGTGACTTCGTCTTCCACATCGGCATTCCCTGCTGCGGCGACCACGATCGCATCGTGTGCCATCGCGTACCGCAGTCCCGCGTCGAAGGAAGACGAATCGACAGACCCGCCGAGTGAGAGGTTGATCACTGTGGCACCGTTGTCCACGGCCCAGCGAATGGCGTTGTTCGCGTCCTCGGCGCCGCCGGTCAGTCGGGCGGAGACAATCTTCGCCTCTGGGGCGACCCCGGTGATCAGGGACGCCATGGTGGTTCCGTGACCGTCTCCACTCGCCGCGTCACCGCCGAGGTCTGGAAAACTCGCTTCGGACAGAACGCGCTTCGCCAGGTCGGGCTCGGAGGTGTCCACGCCGGTGTCGACGAGGCCGACTCGGACCCCTTCACCGCGCGAGCGCAACCAGGCTTGGGAAAGGCCGAGTTGATCGACCCAGTGCGGCTCCCCGGCAGGCGTGCCTGCCGGGGAGCCGACGAGAACGATCACGCTGACGGCCAGCGCGGCTATCACGTGGGCGGTGCCTCCATGTGTATGCGCCAGGACTGGCTGGGGTCGAGGGGATGTCCGTTTTCATCGACCTTTTCAGGTTCCAGAACAAGCGGAGTGCCACTCAGGTGCGAAGACCCCATTGGTGTTATGCAAAATCCGCCATTCTGATTGCAAATCATTTCTGGGTATGCGGTATTGACGAGGTCGGGAACGATCCAAAGTTGGGACTTGTTGGTCCCGTCGCAAGTAGATTCCATTACCGGCGCTCCGGAATCCGTCCGCCCGTTCAAGGCCTGTAGGCACCTGCCATTTCCCCGGTCTATGATCTTGACGATGACATAACGGTTATCAGGCCCGCTTGCAACCTTTTCGAAGTGCCAGTAGTTGGCACTGAATTTGTTGCAATCGCGTTGCTCGATCACGGTTTCGGCGATGGAATTGTTTCGCAACATCATGCATCTGCCGTTGGCGTCATTCCACACTGTGGGTTGGTAGAGCGTGTTTGATCCGGCCTGATATGCGGGTTCCAGGGCGGCCGCATCCCAGGCTACGGTCTTCTCTCCGTTGGTTTCGGGCTGAATCGTGCCGAGATGGATCTTTGGCGGTGAAGATTTCGAGAACGGGTGGACGCCTAAATCGACCCATCTATTGTCGTTCGATTTCTGATCGACGAGAACCGGAACGGCCCCGTTGGCGTTCTCCACGCGATATGTGACGACCGAACCCTTGTTCATGTGTGCTGGTATATGTACTTTGACGCGCGCTAGGCCGTCGATCGGTTCGAATGTCCAGGTTCCGTTGATTTCGAGATCCAAGCCCTCTTGGTAGGCGCCTCGAGTGTGGCTGAACCAGAAATGAGAGCCGAATCCGCCGCCGAGTTGGTGTAGGTCGATCTTTCCGGGTTCGAAACCCTGCGAGTTCTTCTTGAAGGTGAAGTCGAAGCTCCCGTAGTTCTTCCCGATTCCGTTACAGTCGGGTCTTTGTATCGGCTTGGTCGCATCAGGGACGTCATCGACGGTGATGGCATCCGCTACCAGGCCGGCCGGGGTACAGACAGGAGGATAGCTGATTCCGTCCTCAGGTTCCTGTGCGTACTCCGGGTACGGATATCGGATGAATTCGAAGCCGCAGGTTTTGGCGCAGTCGTCTTTCGACAGGAGTGGATAGGTTATCCAGCATTTCAGGTCGAACTTGCCAGCGGCGTTCTTGTGCTGGCATGGGCCGGCGGGTTCGTCTTCTACTCCTGGGGCGTCGGGCTTCGTGGAAGTTCCCCAGGCGCACGAGTTCTTTTGCACGCAGAACAGCCAGGGCGGAGGCACGGCCGCCGCCCTGTACGCATCAGTGAGCCATCGGGCGGCGCGGAAGAACGGGACGGCGAGTTCCGGGTTCTCGTAACCGCTCGGTGGGTACGAGGCGAACCCGAGTACCTTTTCAGGATAAGGCCACCGGCCTGGCGTCGCGAAGTCGCGGGGATTCTTACCGAAGGCGGTACGGTCCGGAGGGTAACGCGGATTGGCAGGGTTGTTCAGCCAGCCCAATCCGGCAACGCCGTCATCGTCTGGTGCAGCTCCGGTGTGGTAGCCCGAGTTGTACGCCCAAGTCGCGTAGAACCAGTTCTCGATCTTCGACGGATCGTTGTTGTTCACAGTCATCCCGGCGTCCTGCATCTGGTTCCACTTCGACTGCAGGATCCGGAGGCCGGCCGAGAGGTTCGCCGCGTAGTCGGTGGCGGCCGCCGCCTGCTGATCGGGCGGCAGCAGCGCCTCGCCGGGCCGGGCGTGACCGGCCAGCCTCATTCCGTCGGTCAGTTGGGAGACTCCATAGCCGCAGTCGGCCTTGTCCCAGCGGATGTCCCAGTCGTTGGCGGTCGTGTCGTCGTAGATTGCCAGGCCGTAGTAGTTGCCGATCAAGGGATTGCCGACCTCGCCGGGAAGGGTGTGTCTGCTCGCCTGCCACAGGTTGGACTCCTGGCCGAGAATCCCCAGCAGGAGCTGCGCGGGGACTTGCCCGCCGTTCTTCAAGGGGATGGGCGGGAACATCTGTTGAGGTACATACGCGCCCAGCCCATTGCCTCGCCAGTTGGCGGGACGAGTGATCGACAGTTGCCCTTTCACTGCCATATTGGCCGCCCATTCGACCTGTTTCGGTTTGGGCTGGTATACCTGCCTGCCGGTGCTGTTTCGCGGTACGGCACAGGTCCGCGCCGGATCCCGAGGGTCGGTCCACCGGGGTTTCAACGTCTCGCCAGGGTTCACGGTGAACGCCAACGGCTTGCCCGTTTTCACGCTCCTGCCTTCGATGTGCACCAGTTCGGGAGTGCTTGCGTCAGACGAGGACGGGCTGGCCCGAACGACGTCGGCGGCAGCCTCGCCGAGGGTGGAGATATTCGCGGACACTGGTGCGTCCACCTTCGAGATCGAGGCGGGCAACGGGGCGATGGTGTCGGCCGCGCCGGTGACGAACAGCCGGCCTCCTGCGCCGGACGACAAGCCCAGTGAGCCGCGTTTGCCCGATACGAGCTGATGTACCTGAGCCTTCTTGTCGGGCCCTTCCGCAGCGGCCCGGAAGATCCTTGTGGCGTCCTTCGTCTGGTCCATGAACACGATGCCGCCATCGCCGTCGGCCTTCACCGCGAAGGGGACGCCTGTGGTATTCGCGACCAATCGCGTTTGTTTTCCGTCGTCCGCGACTTTCAGCAGCCCTTTCGTGTCCGCGACCACGAAGCCGCTCTGGACAGGCAGCGCCGAGGTGACCTGCCCGGTCAGTTCCGTGCGCGGGCGGACCTTGCCGGAGGTCGCATCCACGAGGAGCACGCCGGTCTTGCCCAGGTCCTCGGTGGCTTCTTGGGTCAAGGCTGCGGATTCACCCGTGCCACAACCGGGGTTGTAGTATGCGAGCGAGGTTCGCACGGGCAGCTTGGTGACCGCGCCGGAAACAAGATCGACGATCGCGGTGAAACCGCCCCTAGAGGTCAACTTCTCCTTGTTCGTAAAGGTCCGTGGCGCGTAGACGACGACTGCCCGGTTGCCGGAGCCGGTGACGCAGGCGTTGCCTATCCACTGGTCGGCTTCGACACCGGGTTGACGCAGTGTCGCGGCGGTCCGCCAGGAGTATCCAGTCTTGGCCTCGGCCACCAGGACGTGAAATCCGGTCGCGTCGCCGCTGGTAGTCCACAGCCGGTCTTCGGAGGACTGCCAGTCTTTGCCCAGCAGTTCATCGCGCTGGGGGAGGTCGATCGCTGTCGGCCGAACGGGTGGTACAGGCGGCGCGGTGGTCTGCTCATCACTGGAATGCACGGCGTCAGGCGTGGTCATCGCGACGCTGGATAGCATCGATGCCACGGCTAAAGCCGCTATCGCGACTCTATGACCGATCGTTCTCATTCTTCCCTTTCGGAATCTCTCCAAATGAGGTCATGACACAATCGAACGGATGGCTGCCTTCGGTTAAAAGGTATGCTGCAAACGAACAAATTACCGTTTCCCCAGATGTATCGTGGCAGGCAAGTCCTCCTTGTGTGCGCCCATCAGCACGGACCTGCGATCCTGATCATCAAACCGGCCTGGTTTGTGCCTTGTCATCCGCCATTCGGGTACCGTGTGATTCGGCTCAGATTTTCGTACTGGACGATAGAAAAAATTGCGAATAATGAAGTCGGGCACGGTGACCTTCGAGCAAAACGAAAAATTTCTTTTCGAACTTTTGTTTGAGTTACACTCTAGTGGCGGAGTGTTTGGCTGCTATGGTTCTGTTGGCAGTGGGCAAGGTGAATGACTGCGTAGTCGACGGTAGTTCGAAGGGGGTTACGTGAAGAATCTCGGTACGCGCGGTTTTCTCGCACGCATGGGCACCTTGGCGTCGGTCGTGGTAGTTGTCGCGAGTTTCAGCGTTGTCGCGTCATCAACCGCGTCAGCCGCGGCAAGGGATTGTGCAGGCGGTGCCAACGGTTTCGTCGACATCCCAGATAACCTGGCCGGGCTGGCGGTCGAACAGGTCAGAAGCGGGACGCATTGGCTGGAACTCCACTTCGGCAAGGTCAACGGTGTGACTCGTGGCTGGGCAATGTTGTTCGCCAGCGACAACGGGCCGGTGCAAGACTGGCTGCCGAAGGAGAGCAGCGTGTGGTTGGACTGGTCGCAGGACGGCGGCCGTACGTGGTTGCAGTGTGGTCCCTTCTACAACTCGAAGGGAAAGATGTCCATCACATCGGCTGCCAAGCAGACCAGTTCGAGTTCTCAATGGGTTTTCCGGGCAGGCGCACGGGACGGCGGCGTGCAAGTGCTTTCGCGTTGGCACTGACTTCGAGGTCGAAGTGGCTTGTTCGTGAGATCTCCGGCCGTCGGTATTGACGAAAGAAGGTGTGCCGGGCCGCCGCCCAGCACACCTTCTTCAGTCGTTTTCGCCCGGTCACGGGTCCCCGGTATTCGGGAACAACGGATCGGAGGTCCCCGGCCCCGGACGAGACCATGGCGGCTTCGTCGGTTTCGTGGGTTTCGTCGGCGTCGTCTCCGTCGGCTCAGTGGAGGTGGGCGGCGGCGGGGCCGACGAGGTCGTCTCCGGCGGTGTCGACGTCTCCGGCGGCTTCGGGGGCGTGGTCGTCACCACCGCACGGGCGTCCTTGCCGATGGGCTTGACCTTGCCGAACTTCTCCGTCGGCTTCCCGGTCAGGTACCGGGACATGAAGTCTTCCCAGATCGGACCGGCGATCGTCCGGCCGTAGATCGGCTTGTTGTTCTTGTCGTGCAGCGGCTTGTTGCCGTCGCCGCCGACCCACACCGCGGTCGAGATGGACGGCGTGTAGCCCACCATCCACGTCTGCGCGTTGCGGTCGTTATAGCTCGCGGGGTCCTTGTCTTGAGGGTCGTACTGCTGCGTCCCGGTCTTGCCCGCGCAATCGTGGTTGGCCGGGCACTTCAGCTTCGAATACGGGACGACCGGCTCAAGCGCGTCGGTGACGTTGCCGGCGATCTGCTTGCTCTTGTCGGCGTCGTCGCTGAAGGCGGGAGTGCCCTTGGGGGCCGTCTCGTCGAACTCGACCTCGTCCTGGGAGTTGGTCAGTTTGGCGACGAAGTGCTGTTTCTGCCGGACACCTTCACCGGCGAACGTGGCGAACCCGGCGGCCATGTCCTCCGCCGTGGTCACCGTGCGGCCACCGCCGAGCGCGATGTTGATGTCGGGGTAGAGGACCGAAGTGCCGCCCTCGTCCACCGTCTCCACGCCGGCTTCCTTCGCGGCCTTCGCCACCGGGTCGACCTTCGTCTTGTTGATCACCATGTCGTAGAACACGGTGTTCGCGGAGACCTTCATCGCTTCGGCGACCGTGCACTGGGAGCCGCAGTTGGAACTCTCGCCCGCGTTCTTGACCGTGCGGGTTTTGCCGCCGCCGATGTCGAACTTCCGGTTGTTGGACCCGTCGAAGGTCTCGCCGAGCCCCTTGCCCATCTTGAGCCACGCGGCCAGGTCGAAGGCCTTGAACGCGGAACCCGGGTTGTGCGGGACGTTCGCCCAGTCGTGGGCTTGGACGTCCTGGCCCTGGTCGTTCTTCTTCCAGTCAGGGCCGCCCCAGTAGGCGACCACGCCGCCCGTCTTGGGATCGACCGCGACCAGCGCGTTCAGGATGTTTTCGTCGGTCTGGCCCTTCATCCCCTCCGCGACGGACTCCTCGGCCATCTTCTGCGCCTTGGGGTCGATCGTCGTGGTGATCTTGTACCCGCCCTGGTGCAGCCTGTCCTGGTCGTAGCCGCGGGCTTCGAGTTCGTCGATCACCCTGTTGCGGATGTGCAGGCTCAGCGTCCCGGCGTCGTCGGCCTTCGCCTGCGCCTTCGGGATCGGCTTCGGGTAGGTCGCGGCCGCGCGTTCGGCGGCGGGCAACCAGTTGTTCGCCACCATCTGGTCCATCACGAAGTTCCAGCGCCGCTGCGCGTAAGCGTCGTTCTCGGACCGGCTCGGACCCTGGATCAGGCCGGCCAGCAGAGCGGCTTCGGAGGAACTGAGCTCCTTGGCGGGCTTCTTGAAGTAGGCCTGCGCGGCCGCTTCGATACCGTTCGCGCCGCGGCCGAAGTAGATGGTGTTGAGGTAGGCGGTGATGATCTCCTCTTTGGACATCTGGTTGTTCATCTTGAAGGATTTGGCCAGCTCGGTCCATTTACGGGTGAGCGTCGGTGCCTCGTTGGCCGTGGCCTTCTTGATGTACTGCTGGGAGATCGTCGAACCGCCGCCCTGGCCGCCGGTGACGTTGTTGTAGACCGCGCGCAGGATGCCGCCGACGTCGAACCCGGAGTTGGTCTCGAAGGACGAGTCCTCGGCGGCGTACACGGCGTGTTTCACCGAGTCCGGGATCTCCCCCGGCTTCAGGAGGTAGCGGCTGCCGCCGCTGGCAGGCGCGATCTTGCCCATCGGGCTGCCGTCGGAGTACATCAGCGTGATCGGCTGGCTCTGCTGGCTCGCGACGCTTTCCTGAGACGGGACGTCCACCAGGAAGTAGGTGATGACGAACGCGATCGCCGGGACCACCACGAACAGGCCGAACATCGCGTAGAGCACCCGGCGGATGATCTTCCAGCGGCGCTTCTTGCGCTGCTTCGGCGTGAGGGTCTTCTTTTTGTCGCCGTCTTCTTCCTCGGCGGGTTCGTCGTCGTGGGGATCCTCGCCCTCGGCCCCGAGTGCGACGCTTTCGTGACGATCGTCATAGCGATCGTCGTACGGGTCGTAGCCGTACGGGTCTTCGGTGCCGTTGTGGGCGTGGTGCGTGATGAGATCCGGTTCGCGCTCGTACGGGTCCGGCTCGACGGGACGGACCATCGCGGTCGCCTGATCGGCGGGAGGGCGGCGGTTGCCGGGCGGAGGCGGCGGCCGATGGCCGGTGGCACCCTGCCGGGAACGCTGGGCTCCGGCAGCGGCAGCGGCGGAACGCCCGCCGGGCGGCGGGGGCCCTGGCCTGCGCGGGGGCATGCCGTTGGCGCGGCGCGGGGCGGCGGGGCGGCGCGGTTCGTCGTCGGACGGCCACTCCGGGCCGCCACCGTCACCTCCTGGCCACTGAGGGGCCGGAGGTCTGGGATCGGAGGAGCGCGGTGCGGCCGCGCGGGGACCGCCGTTGGGGGGTGTCCGGCGCTGGGGGCGGCGCGGGGGTTCCTCGCCCGGCCAGCCGGGTCCGTCCTCTTCTCCCGGCCATTGGGCACGGCGAGGTGCATCAGGCTCCTGGCCAGGCCAGGAGCGGTTGCGTTCGTCGTTCACGAATGGGCCTCCCAGACCGGCGCTTCGGGGCACGCCGCTCTGTGCTCAACTGCGATTTCGATACCTGTCACTGACCCGCTGTCCTCTGCGACCGGGTCCGTGGCCGGGTGCTTCCCGGATCTCCTGTTCCGAGGACGTAGGAGCGCACCAGGTGGTTCCAGTGACAGCTCCGGCAGACCTCGACCTCGTAGACGGTGAACTCCGCGAAGAGCCCGTCCATCCGCACCAGTTCGTCCGGCGTCTTGGCCGATCCGGCGACGTGCTTCAGCTCGTCGCCGTAGACCCAGGACACCAGGGTCAGTTCCTCCCGATGACAGACCGGGCAGTCCTGCTCACCTGGTCGTCCATGGAATTTCGCGGCCCGCAGGAGGTACGGACCCGCGTCGCAGACGTCGTATGTGCCGACCCGTCCGGAGTGGACGCCCTTCAGCAGCGCGCGCCGCTGTAAGGCGTAGTCCACGACCTGCCGCTGGTTTCGCACGCCAACAGAGTACGGGCTCTCGCTGTGTGGTCCACGTCCCGTTCTCGACCGGACGGGGTGCGCGCATCCGGACACGCCGAGGATTCGATAACTCTCCGGTGAATTTCGTCCGGTTGGCGAGGGCCCTGATCGGGTTAGCTACACCACTTCGATGTATCGGCGCGATATAGTGGGCCGGTAGGTTGACCGAGCCGGTCTCGGTGGCCAACGCGACCGGTCGCGGTTTGTTCCCGGAAGGGGGTGCGGTGTGCTCGAGCTCGCGATCTTGGGGCTGCTGCACGAGACCCCCATGCACGGTTACGTGCTGCGCAAACGTTTGCACGAGACGCTCGGGATGTTCCGGACGTTCTCGTACGGCTCGCTGTACCCGACACTGCGTCGGCTGCTTCGCGCCGGTTACCTCGTCGAGGAGCTCGAAGAGGTGGAAGACCGGGCGTGGGCACGCCGGGGCAAGCGCGTGTACAAGCTCACCGCCGAGGGCAAGGAGCGGTTCGCCGAACTGCTCGGCGACGCCGGTCCGCAGACGTGGGACGACGAAGGCTTCGGCGTCCACCTGGCGTTCTTTTCGAGGACACCGGCCGACGTCAGGATGCGCATCCTGGAAGGCCGTCGTCGTCGGGTCGAGGAACGCCGAGAAGGACTTCGGACGGCAATGGCGCGGGCCGAGGAGAAGATCGACCGTTACACCCGCGAGCTGCACCGGCTCGGGCTGGAGTCCAGCGAGCGGGAGGTGCGCTGGCTCAACGAGCTGATCGCGCACGAACAGGCCGAGCAGCGCGGACCGGAGATCTGAGGCGCTCTCCGGCCCCGCTGAGCACTACCTACAACTGTTGGACGAATGAAGGAGAAACCGGCATGGGCGAGAACCGCCGCGTTCGGGTGGCCATCGTGGGCGTCGGCAACTGTGCGGCCTCGCTGGTCCAGGGCGTTCAGTACTACCGCGACGCAGATCCCAGCACTCGCGTGCCCGGTTTGATGCACGTCGTGTTCGGCGAGTACCACGTCCGCGACATCGAGTTCGTCGCCGCGTTCGACGTGGACGCCAAGAAGGTCAGCCGCGATCTGTCCGAGGCGATCTTCGCGAGCGAGAACAACACCATCAAGATCGCCGACGTGCCGCCGCTGGGCGTCACCGTGCAGCGCGGCCACACCTACGACGGGCTCGGCCGCTTCTACCGCGAGACCATCGAAGAGTCCGACGAGACTCCTGTCGACGTCGTCGCGGCGCTGCGCGAGGCCGAGGTCGACGTGCTCGTCTCTTATCTGCCCGTGGGCTCCGAAGAGGCTGACAAGTTCTACGCGCAGGCGTGCATCGACGCGGGTGTGGCGTTCGTCAACGCGCTGCCGGTGTTCATCGCCTCCGACCCCGAGTGGGCCGAGAAGTTCCGCGCGGCGGGGGTGCCGATCGTCGGTGACGACATCAAGTCCCAGGTCGGCGCCACCATCACGCACCGCGTGCTGGCGAAGCTGTTCGAGGACCGCGGCGTCCAGCTCGACCGGACGATGCAGCTCAACGTGGGCGGGAACATGGACTTCCTGAACATGAAGGAGCTCGAGCGGCTCGAGTCGAAGAAGATCTCGAAGACCCAGTCGGTCACTTCGCAGGTCGACCGCGAACTCGGCAAGGGCAACGTCCACATCGGCCCGTCGGACTACGTGCAGTGGCTCGACGACCGCAAGTGGGCCTACGTCCGGCTCGAGGGCCGCGCCTTCGGCGACGTGCCGCTGAACCTGGAGTACAAGCTCGAGGTGTGGGACTCGCCGAACTCGGCGGGCATCATCATCGACGCCGTGCGCGCCGCGAAGATCGCGAAGGACCGCGGTATCGGCGGCCCGATCCTGTCGGCTTCTTCCTACTTCATGAAGTCGCCGCCGGAGCAGTACGACGACTCCACCGCGCGTGACGAGGTCGAAAAGTTCATCGCCGGCGAGGCGTGAGCCCCCGGTAGCGCGCTATGAAAGGTCCTTTCCTTGCAAAATTTGCGAGGAAAGGACCTTTCCTTGCATCGGCGGGGTAGCGCACCTCAGTCCTGAAGCGCCTTCTGAAGCGCCGCCGGCAGATCAGTGATCTTCTCGACCACCGTCGTCTCCGCCAGCACCGAAGGATCCGGCGGGAAGTGCGGATTCGGCACCGCGTACACCGTCATCCCCGCCGCCAGCGCGGCGCGAAGCCCGTTCGTCGTGTCCTCGACGGCCGCGCAGTTCTTCGGCTCCACGCCCAGCAGCTCGGCCGCCTTCAGATACACGTCGGGCGCCGGTTTTCCCGCGCCGACCTGCTCCGAGGACACCGCCGTCGGCACCGGTAGCCGCGTGATGTCCAGGAACGCCTTGATCAGCAGCGGCGGCGACGAACTCGCGATCGCCACCGGCCAGTGCTTCGCGACCTCGCGGACGACGTCCGGCCCGCCGGGGATGATCGGCGGCTTCTCCGCGTACCGGCGCGCCATCCGCTCGATCACCACCTGCGCGACGTCGGCGGGCCGGAGCCGGACGCCGAGGTCGTGCGCCAGGTAGGCGGCCCACTCCGGGGTGCTCATCCCCTGCATGGCCCTGGTCGATTCGTCACGCCAGGTGCCGTGGAACTCGTACGCGACCGCCCGTCGGACCTCGTCCCACATCTTTTCCGAATCCACCAGGACACCGTCGAGATCGAAGATCACCGCTTCCACCCCACAACCCTAGAACGTCCAGGGAGATCTTGTGCGGCAGATTACTTAGCCATGCTCAGTATTTTTAGTTAGCATGGCTAAGTGACCACGACCGTCGCCGGCCTCGCGCATCGGCTCCGCCCGCTGGTCTTCCGGCTGTACTACCTCGTCCGCCGGGAGACCCCGCAGGTGCAGCTCACCCTCACCCAGGGTTCGGTGCTGTCGGAGCTGCTGAACGGCGGCCCGCGCCGGATGAGCACGCTCGCCGAGCTGGAACGGGTCCGGATGCCGACGATGACCGACGTCGTCCGCCGTCTCGAACGGCTGGGGCTGGTCAGCCGCCGTCCCGATCCCGCCGACGGCAGGGCGGTGCTCGTCGAGGTCACCGAGGTGGGGCAGCGCTTCCATCGGCGGCTGATCGTCGCCAGGGAGGAATTCCTCCGTGAACGGCTCCTCGGACTGGACGACGCCGATCACGCCGCCATCGAAGCCGCGCTCCCCGCCCTCACCAGGTTGCTGCACGAAGACAAGAAGGAGGAACTGATCCGCGATGAGCGCTGAGCACCACTCGAGCCTGTTGGACGCCGTCAAGGGGCAGCCCAAACAGGTATGGATCACCGCGTTCGCCGCGGTCATCGCGTTCATGGGGATCGGGCTGGTCGACCCGATCCTGTTGTCGATCGCCGAAGGCCTCCACGCGACGCCGTCCGAGGTGACGCTGCTGTTCTCCAGCTACCTCGGCGTCCAAGCGGTCGCGATGCTGGTGACCGGCGCGATGAGCGCCCGGTTCGGGGCCAAGCGGACCGTGGTCGCCGGGCTGACGCTGGTCGTCGTCGCCACCGCGTTGTGTGCCGCGTCCGGCTCGATCGAGCAGCTCATCGGGCTGCGTGCGATCTGGGGACTCGGCAACGCCTTCTTCATCGCGACGGCGCTTTCGGTGATCGTCGGCGCCGCGACCGGCGGCCAGGCTGGCGCCATCCTGCTGTACGAAGCTGCCCTCGGTGTCGGTCTCGCGGTCGGCCCGCTGCTGGGCGCCCTGCTGGGCAGCATCTCCTGGCGCGGCCCGTTCCTCGGCACGTCGCTGCTGATGCTGTGCGGACTCGTGCTGTGCTCGATCTTCCTGACCGGCGACGCCAAGGAGAAGCGGCCGAAGATCCGCCTGCTCGACCCGTTCCGCGCGTTGAAGCACGCCGGGCTGCTGCGCACGTCGATCGGTTCCGCGCTCTACACGGCCGCGTTCTTCGTGGTGCTGGCCTGGTCGCCGTTCGTGCTGGAGTGGAGCGCCGTCGCCGTCGGCCTGATCTTCTGCGGCTGGGGACTTTCGGTCGCGGTCGCGGGTGTGGTGCTGGCGCCGAAGCTCGCTGCGAAACTCGGTGAACGGCACGCGACCGTGGTCGCCGTCTTCGGCTACGCGGTACTGCTGCTGATCATGGCGATCCCGAGCAAGCCGGTGCTGGTGGTCGGCATCATCCTGTCGGGGCTGGTCTCCGGGCTGCTCAACACGCTCTTCACCGGGACGGCGATGTCCATCAGCGGCGCGCCGCGTCCGGTCGCGAGTGCCGGGTACAACTTCTGCCGGTGGCTCGGCGGCGCGGTCGCCGCGACCATCGTCGGTCACCTGGCGGAGTGGTTCGGCGCCAAGCAGGCGCCCTTCGTGATCGCCGCGGTCCTGTGCGTGCTCGCCGGCGCCCTGCTGACGATCCGTGAGAAGACCGCCGACCCGCACACGGTCCCGGCCGAAGCGGTCCTCGTGGGCGAAGAGATGTAAATCGGAACAAAAGGTGAACACCGGACCAACGAGGGGTTTCCTCTCGCTGGTCCGGTGCCTTAGCGTCGACCTCCCGAACTGCAGATGCGGAGGTCCGCGTGAAGTTCCTTCCGTTACTGGCCGGCCACTCACCAAGCCGGGCGTCAGTGACCTGTACTTACCGCTGTGGCGACGCGTGCTTCCACGACGCGCCGAACACGTCGGACAACCCCACCTTCGCCGAGGTGCTCGGCGCGGTGAGCCGCCGCGGCGCGTTGAAGGCGACCGCCGTCGTCGCGCTGGCCGCCGGCACCCCGCTCGCGCTCGCCGCGCCCGCTTCCGCCGCTCCCGATGGCCGTCCGAAACCGCCGCCGGGCACCGACTACCAGCGAGTCCAGCCGAACACGCTCGACGCCGTCGTGGTGCCCGAGGGCTATCAGCAGGGCGTCGTGATCCGCTGGGGTGACGCCGTGCTTCCCGGAGCACCGGAGTTCGACTTCGACAATCAGACGGCCGCGGCGCAGGCGAAGCAGTTCGGCTACAACTGCGACTTCGCCGCGCTGCTCCCCCTGGACCGTTCTGGCCTTTCCGCGCTGCTGGTGACGAACCACGAGTACACGTCGGAAGAGTTCATGTTCCGCGGGTACGACCGGAACAACCCCACCGAGGAGCAGGTCAAGATCGCCTGGGTGGCTCACGGGCTCACCGTCGTGCAGGTGACGCGCGGACGCGACACCGGACACCTGCGGCCGAAGATGTCCCGCTACAACCGGCGCATCACGCTGCACACCCCGTTCAAGGTGGCAGGCCCGGCGGCGGGCAGTGAGCTGCTCAAAACCGCCGCCGACCCGACCGGCACGGTCGTGCTGGGCACGATGAACAACTGCGCCGGTGGCGTCACTCCGTGGGGCACGATCCTGTCCGGCGAGGAGAACATCAACCAGTACTTCGGGAACGCGGACACGGTCACCGATCCCGTGGCGCGCAAACGGCTCGCGCGCTATGGCATCAACGGCACCGCGACCACCCGGAAGTGGGAGCGGTTCGACGCGCGCTGGGACATCGCCAGGGAACCGAACGAGGCCAACCGCTTCGGCTGGGTGATCGAACTGGACCCGAACGATCCGGACAGTACCCCGGTCAAGCACACGCATCTCGGCCGGTTCAAGCACGAGACGGCGAACATCCGCGTCGCCGAGGACGGCCGCGTGGTCGCCTACTCCGGTGACGACGAGCGGTTCGAGTACATCTACAAGTTCATCTCCAAGGGCCGGATGAAACCGGGCGACAGCCGCCACGCCCGGCGGCACAACATGACCCTGCTCGACGACGGCACGCTGTACGTCGGCCGGTTCACCGGCGACAGCCCGGCCGCCGAGATCGACGGCACCGGGAAACTGCCGAGCGACGGCGAGTTCGACGGTGTCGGCGAATGGATCCCGCTCGCCTCCGGCAAGAAGTCCTTTGTGGACGGAATGACCGCCGAAGAGGTGTACGTGTTCACCCGCGAGGCCGCCGACCGGGTGGGCGCCACCAAGATGGACCGCCCCGAGGACATCCAGGCGCATCCGTACACCGGCCGGATCTATTGCGCGCTGAGCAACAACGTCCAGCGTGGCAACCCCGGCAAGGAAGGCGCCACCGAGCCCAATCCCCGGGTCAACAACAAACACGGCCAGGTGCTGGAGTTCGAGGAGCGCCGCGGGGACGCGCTCGCGCTGACGTTCAGCTGGCGGCTGTTCCTGGTGTGCGGTGATCCGTCCTCGCCGGACACCTATTTCGCGGGCTTCCCCAAGGATCAGGTCTCGCCCATCTCCAGCCCGGACAACGTGGCCTTCGACAAGCACGGCAACCTGTGGATCTCCACCGATTCCTCCGGTGCGCTGGGTATCAACGACGGCCTGTACTCGGTGCCGCTGGAGGGCCGCAACCGCGGCGAGCTGAAGCTGTTCCTCACCGTGCCGCGCGGCGCGGAGACCTGCGGTCCGATCGTCGAGGACAAGATCGTCACGGTCTGTGTTCAGCATCCGGGTGAGGTGGACGGCGCGAGTGCGGACAAACCGGCCTCCCATTGGCCGGACGGCGGCGAAAGCCAGCCGCGGCCCTCGGTGGTGGCGGTGTGGAAACCCGGTCGTCACGGGCTGTGTGACATCGGTTCCTAGTCGGTAAGCAACGTTCTAGCAGTACTTTTCGTCGATGGCGCGCGGCCGGTTCCGGCAGCGCGCCATCGCTCGTTCGCGCGCTGTTCATCTGCTGGTCGGGACTGGATCGTTTTGGTCGCTTACCGTCACGGCGTTCCCCTGACCGGATTACGTGAACCCACCGCGAACCATGGAGGCCCTGTGTCCTTCGAGCCTCGGCGGCTCCTGCCGTTGATCACCTCTCATCCCGGCGGCCGCTCCGCGGTCACCTGTGAGTACCGCTGCGGCAACGCGTGCGCCCACCCCGAGCCCAACGGCTCGGAGAACGAATACTTCGGCGACGTGGTCAAGGACATGCTGTCCCGGCGTGGCGCGCTGAAGGCGGGTGCCGTGATGGCCGCCGCCGCGGGTGGCTTCGCCGCGCTGTCCGGTACGGCCGCCGCCGAACCCGCCGACGTCGCGGCCGCCGGCCACGGCAAGCCGGGCCGTCCCGGCCGTCCGGTGCCCGGCACCGACTTCGAGGCGGTGCCGCCGAACAAGCTCGACGCCGTCACCATCCCCGAGGGGTACGAACAGCGTGTCGTCATCCGCTGGGGTGACGCGGTCGAGGCGGGCGCGCCGAAGTTCGACTTCGCCAAGCAGACCGCGGCCGCGCAGGCCAAGCAGTTCGGCTACAACTGCGATTTCGTCGGCCTGATCCCGCAGGATCCGCTGGGCATCCGCAACCTGCTGGTGGTGAACCACGAGTACACCACCGAGGTCCACATGTTCCCGGCCGACCAGTACGACCCGGCCAACCCCACCGAGGAACAGGTCAAGATCGCCTGGGCGGCACACGGCCTCTCGGTGGTACAGGCCTTCCGCGACCCGATCGGCGGCGCGCTGCACGTCACGCCGAGCCGGTACAACCGCCGCATCACACTGAACACCACCTTCGAGGTCCGCGGCCCGGCCGCCGGTTCGAAGTACCTCAAGACATCCGCCGACCCGAGCGGCCGCAAGGTACTCGGCACGCAGAACAACTGCGCCGGTGGCGTGACCCCTTGGGGCACCGTGCTTTCCGGTGAGGAGAACGTCAACCAGTACTTCGCCAACGCGGACAAGGTCACCGACCCGGTCGCGGCCGCCCGCCTGAAGCGGTACGGCTTCTCCGGTACCGCCACCACGCGGAAGTGGGAGCGGTACGACAAGCGCTGGGACCTCGCGCAGGAGCCCAACGAGGCCAACCGGTTCGGCTGGGTCGTCGAGATCGACCCGAACGACCCGAACTCGACGCCGGTCAAGCACACCGCGCTCGGCCGGTTCAAGCACGAGGCCGCGAACGTCAAGATCACCAAGGACGGCCGCGTCGCCGTCTACTCCGGTGACGACGAGCGGTTCGAGTACATCTACAAGTTCGTCTCGAAGGGCAAGTACAAGCCGGGCGACAGCGCGCACGCGCGCCGCCACAACTCGGCGCTGCTCGACGAGGGCACGCTGTACGTCGGCCGGTTCACCGGTGACAGCCCCGCCGCCGAGATCGACGGCACCGGCAAACTCCCCGCGGACGGCGAATTCGACGGCGTCGGCGAGTGGATCCCGCTGGTCTCCGGCGACAAGTCCTTTGTGGACGGATTCACCGCCGAAGAGGTCTACGTCTTCACCCGTCAGGCCGCGGACAAGGTCCAGCCGACCAAAATGGACCGTCCCGAGGACATCCAGCCCAACCCGGTCAACGGCCGGATCTACGCGGCGCTGACCAACAACAGCCAGCGTGGCCCCGCGGGCAAGGCGAACGTCGACGAGGCGAACCCGCGGCCGAACAACCGCAACGGGCACATCCTGGAGTGGGACGAGGAAGGCGGCGACTCCGCGTCGACGCGGTTCTCCTGGCGGCTGCTGCTGGTCTGTGGTGACCCGAAGACGGCGGACACCTACTTCGGCGGCTTCCCGAAGGACCAGGTCAGCCCGATCTCCTGCCCGGACAACGTCGCGTTCGACCGGCACGGGAACCTGTGGATCTCCACCGACGGCAACGCGCTCGGCGCGAACGACGGCCTGTTCTCGGTGCCGGTCGACGGGCCGGAGCGTGGTCACGTCAAGCAGTTCCTGTCGGTCCCGGTCGGCGCGGAGACCTGCGGCCCGGTGGTGACCGACCACCTGGTGCTCGTCGCCGTGCAGCACCCCGGTGAGGACGCGCCCTCCTCCGCGAACCCGACGTCGCACTGGCCGGACGGTGGCACTTCGCAGCCGCGGCCGTCGATCGTCTCGGTGTGGAAGAAGGGTCGCTGGGGCCAGGTCGGCCGCATCGGCGTCAAGTAGCGGCGACCGGCGCCCCGATCACTCTCGGCAAGACACGTTCTGCCTGATCGGGGCGCCGGTCGACACCGTTCAGCGATTACGGAACGGCCCCGCGCTCACTAGCTTCGGCCCTGTGAAAAGGGCACTGGTGTTGATGACGGCTGGCGCGCTTCTGCTGGGCGCGGGTGCTTTTCCCGCGCAGGCGCAGGCTCCGGACGTCCCGTCCGGCTGCACCGGCGGCATCGCGCCGAACCCGAGCGTGGAGGAGGGCAGTCCACCCGCCGGGTACTCGTTCAACCCGGCGGCCCCGGTGCCCCCAGGGACGCCGAAGAGTAAACAGCCACGGCTGTCGACGGCGGGCGGTTACCAGCAGGACGGTGGCAAGTACGCGCTGATCGCGACGCCGGACAAGATGGTCAGCACCGCCTACGCGGCGATGAAGTTCGTGCCCGGCGCCGTCTACACGCTCACCGACTGGACCGGTACGAACGACGACAATCTCCGCCGCGCGGACGCCGTCCGGGAAACGGGACTGCGGTTCTACAACGCGACGAACAAGGTCGTGCTGGAGAACAAGCTCAAGGTCGCGCACGCCGTCGAGACCGACGGGAAGGTCGCCCGCCAGGACTTCCCGCCGTCGACCGCGCCGCCGACGGCCACCTCGGTGAAGTTCTTCGCCGCCACCGACCACAACTGGGTGATGTGGGACTGCGTCCAGCTCCGGGTCGCCTCGTTGTCGGTGAAGGCCGAGGTGCGGGACCCGGCGAGCGGCGCCTGGGGCGGCACGGCCACCATCGAGGCGGGCACCACCGCGAACTTCCGGTTCACGCTGACCAACGACGGCACCGAGAACCTGACCGGCATCAAGGTGGACGACCCGTACTGCGACGTGAAGCCCGCCCCGGTCGCGAGCCTCGACGGCGGCAAGTCCACGACGATCACCTGCGACCACGCGAACGTCACCGAGGCCGACAACGGCCGCGTCGGCACCGTGACCGTCTCCGGGGCGAAGTATTCGGGCGGCACGCTGCCGCAGAAGACCGCCACGACGACCATCAAGGTCACCCCGCCGCCCGCGATCGACGAGATCGGGGAGTTCGTCTGGAACGACCTCGACCGGGACGGCCTGCAGGACGCCGGCGAGCCGGGTGTCGCCGGGGCGAAGGTGACCTTGAAGGACGCTTCGGGCACGGCGCTCGGCACACTCACCACCGACGCCGCCGGCAAGTACCGCTTCGCCAAGCTGAAGGACGGCATCTACCAGGTCTGCTTCGACATCGGCGCGCTTCCGCCCGAGTTCGCGGGTTACGCCTTCACGGCGAAGGACGCGGGTGACGACGCGAAGGACTCCGACGCCGATCCCACGAACGGGTGCACCGCGACCACCACGGTCGGCCCACGGAAACGCCAGGATCTGACACTCGCCGCGGGGCTGGTCGCGCCCGTGCGCAAACTGGGCGACTTCGTCTGGCTGGACAAGGACAAGGACGGGTTGCAGGGCCGCGACGAGATCGGCGTCCCTGAGGTGAAGGTGACGTTGAAGGACGCTTCCGCGAAGGTGGTCAGCGAGACCGTGACCGGGCCGGACGGCCGGTATGCCTTCGGGGGTGTACCCGCGGGCTCGTACCAGGTCTGCTTCGACGCCGGATCCCGGCAGCTGACCCGGTCGGGCGCGGTGCAGTACAACGGGACCGATTCGGCCGCCGACCCCGCGACCGGCTGCACCCCGGTGACCGAGCCGGGGGTACCGGAGGATCTGACCAGGGATGCCGGGCTGATCGAACCGTGATTGCCGGTGTGACTCATGACCTACCCGGCACCCTTGTCCCGCCCCCCTCTACCGACGTACAATAATCTGTACGTCGAAGGGAGGGTGCTAGTGAAAACCATGAGCTACTCCGAGTCTCGTGCGAAGTACGCCGAGACGCTCGACTCGGTGGTCAACGACCGCGAAGAGGTTGTGATCACCCGCGCTGGGCACGAGCCCGTCGTGATCGTGTCCTTGGACGACTACCAGTCGCTCAAGGAAACCGCGTACCTGCTCCGCAGTCCGGAGAACGCGCGGCGGTTGATCACCGCGATCGAGCGACTGGAGTCGGGCGGCGGGACACAGCACGAACTCGTTGAATGAAGCTGATTTGGGACGAAAACGCCTGGGAAGATCATCTCTGGTGGCAGACCCAGGACCGGAAAGTGCTCAAGCGCATCAATGACCTCATCAAGGACATCGTGCGCAACGGCAATGAAGGTATCGGGAAGCCCGAACCGTTGAAGCACGGCTTTCAGGGCTATTGGTCGCGTCGGATCACGGACGAGCACCGACTTGTCTACAAGGTCGCTGAAGGCGAGATCAGGCTCGCTGCCTGTCGTTACCACTACGGGAAATAGAAGACGGAACCTGATCGAACCGGGATTGTCGGTGGGGGCCGCTACCGTCGCCGACCGTGACCTCCCATCTCGATGCCACCCGCGAGTCCTACGACACCGTCGCCGAGGACTACGTGACGCTGATCAAACCCCTGTTCGACCAGGAGCCCGTCAGTCGCGCGATGCTGGCCGGATTCGCCGAGCAGGTGCGCGGCCCGGTCGCCGACGTCGGCTGCGGGCCAGGCCATGTCACCGCCCACCTTGCCTCGCTCGGTCTCGACGTCTCCGGTGTCGACTTGTCGCCAAAGATGATCGAGATCGCCCGCCGTCAGTACCCGGACCTGCGGTTCGAGGTCGGCTCGATGACAGCGCTCGATGTCCCCGACGGCACTCTGGGCGGCCTCGTCGCCTGGTGGTCGATCTTCCATCTGCCGCCGGAGACCCTTCCGGCCGTGTTCGCCGAATTCCGTCGGACGCTGGTGACAGGTGGGCATCTGCTGATCGGTTTCCACGTCGGTGACGAGCGCCTGAGCCCCGAGACGGCGTACGGCCACCCGGTCACCTACGACGCTTACCTGCTGCGACCGGCCCGGATCGCCGAGTTGCTCGGCCAGGCTGGATTCGAGGTCACCGCGCGGCTGGAGCTGGCCGGGAAGAAGTGGCCGCAGGCCTGCCTGCTCGCCGTCGCGGTTTGACTCGTGGGCCGCGGACCTGATTCCCTGCGGACGCGACCGAGCCGGGCGGGGCCATGACACAGACAAGTACGACGGCGAGCGAAAGCCCGCCCGCGTGGCCTTCACGTGCCTGGTTCCGGCGACCGTCGACCTGGACCCGGCTCGGCTTCGGCCTGGTGCTGGTGGTCTACGCCGACCTCGCCTGGCGCCGCCGCTGGATGAGCGACGACGGGCTGATCGTGCTGCGGACGGTCCGCCAGATCCTCGCGGGCAACGGGCCGGTGTTCAACATCGGCGAACGGGTCGAGACCAACACCAGTCCTTTGTGGACGGCGATATTGAGTGTTCTCGGCCTGCTCCCGGGAGTACCGCTGGAGTGGATCTCCGTGGTGGCCGGGCTGGTCTTCTCGGTCGCCGGACTGTTCTTCGGCTTGGACGGTGCCCGGCGGCTTTATCAGCCGCTGGCCTTCCACGGCCTCGCGCCCGCCGGGGCGCTGGTGGTCTGCGCGCTTCCGCCGTTCCGCGACTTCGCGACGTCCGGCCTGGAGACCGGCCTGATCACCTTGTGGCTGGGCGTCACCTGGTGGCTACTCGTCCGACGTGTGTCCACAGTGGATGGACCGCGCGGCTGGCCGGTCGCGGTCGTCGCCGGTCTCGGGCCGTTGGTGCGGCCGGATCTCGCGCTCTTCAGCGGTGTCGCGGTGCTTGCGTTGCTCTTTCTCCTGAAGCCAGGACGGCGTCACGCGGTGGGCCTGCTGGCCGCCGCGGCCGCGCTCCCGTTGGCGTATCAGGTGTTCCGGATGGGCTACTACGGCCTGCTGACGCCGAACACCGCATTGGTCAAGGAGGCGTCGGAGGCGAACTGGGCTCGCGGCTGGGCGTACCTCACCGACCTCGCTCAGCCGTATTGGCTACTGGTCCCGGTGCTCCTGCTCGCCGCCGCCGTCTTGACCGTGACGTCCACTGTGGACAGGACCTTCGTGGTGTTGGCGGCGGTCCCCCTCATCGGCGCGGTCCTGCTTTCGCTGTACGTGATCAGGGTCGGCGGGGATTTCATGCACGGGCGCATGTTGCTCCCGGCGCTGTTCTGCCTGTTGCTGCCCGTGCTGGCCGTGCCCGTGACGAGGGTGACCGCGGTACTTCTGGTCGGCGTCGGGATCTGGGCGGTCGTGGCCGCGGGATCGCTCCGTCCGCCGTATTCCGCCGCGCCGCGTGCCGTCGGCATCACCGACGAGCGGTCCTACTGGTCGCGGGCGACCGGGCACGAACATCCGATTCTGGCCGAGGACTACGCCGACCATCCGTCGATGCCGACGGTGCTGGACGCCATCCGCGGGGTGCGGGGCCCGGCGGTGCTGATCCAGGACTACTCGACAAGGAGCTGGTACGCGTACCCGACGGACAGGCCGTATGTGACCGTCGCGGCGGACAGCATGGGTGCGCTCGGCGTGCTGATCCCGCTCGACATGCGGCTGCGCGACGGTTACGGCCTCGCCAACCCGTTCGCCGCCCATTCGACGTCGTTCCCCGACGGCCGCCCCGGCCACCAGAAATGGCTGCCCCCGGTGTGGGAACTGGCGAACTCGGCGCGGCTGCCGATCCCCGAGGGCGGTCCGGTCCGTGCCGAGGACGTGGCCGCCGCGCGACTGGCCCTCAGCTGCCCGGAGCTCGTGGCGATCGACGCGTCGGTGCGGGATCCGCTGACGGCGGGACGGTTCGTGGACAACCTCATCGGGTCGTTCGCGCGGGGCTCCGTGCGGTTCCCTCGGGTGGCGTCGCCACCGGTCGTCTGCCGGTGACTAGCGTGGCGGCCATGGCTGATCTTCCCCTCGCCCTCGTCACCGGCGCCACCCGCGGAATCGGCGCCGCGACCGCCCGCGCGCTCGCCCCCACCCACCGCTTGCTGCTCGGCGGACGCGACGCCGACGCGCTCGGCGAACTCGCCGGAACGCTGCCCGGCGCGAGGCCGTGGCCGGTCGACCTGACCGACGCCGAGACGCTTGAAGCGGCGACAGCCGAATTCGGCGAACTGGACGTGCTGGTGCACTCGGCGGGTGTCGCGCGGCTCGGCACGGTCGAAACCGCGACAGACGCCGACTGGCGGGCGAACTTCGAGGTCAACGTGCTCGGGGTGGTCACGCTGACCAGGCAGCTGCTGCCCGCGTTGCGTGCCGCGAAGGGGCACGTCGTCGTGATCAACTCCGGGGCCGGGCAGAACGCGCGCCCTGGCTGGGGTCCCTACGCGGCGAGCAAGTTCGCCGTCCGCGCCTTCGCCGACGCATTGCGCGAAGAGGAGTCCACCCTGCGGGTGACGTCGATCTACCCCGGCCGCACGGACACCGAGATGCAGCAGGCGATCGTCGCCGACGAAGGGCGCGCGTACGAGCCGGAACGCTTCCTGCGTCCCGAATCCGTCGCGGCCGCCGTGGTCGCCGCCGTCACCGCCACCGGCGACGCGCATCCGACCGAGGTGACCCTTCGGCCACGAGGACTGGTCTAGACGGGCCGGAAACTGTCGAGCGCTCCAACCCCTTCGGCCCGGCTGCTCCGCTCGGGGAGTGTCCTCGCAAGCCGGATGTCGCAAGGGCCTCCTTTGAGACGCTCATCGTCCCAAAGGAGGCCCTTGCGACTTCAGAAAACCCAGCCGGCCCACCCCCGTCTCAACGGGAGCTCCTCGCCTGCCGCCAGGCAACGAGCCGATTACGCCAGGTTTGACTTACCCCTCGTCAAGAGCGCAGCCGCGCCGAGGTTTCGGCGACCTCGGACTGCACCTTCGCGCGGTCCACCCGCAGTGATTCGCCGTCGCCGACCACCTGCTCGCCCGCCACCCACACGTCGCGCACCCGGCGCGAGCCCGCCGCCCACACCAGGTTCGAGAGCAGCTGCTCGTCCGGGACGTCGATGCCCGCCGCGAAGGCCGGGTCGTCCAGGTCGACGTGCACCATGTCCGCCCACCGGCCTGTTTCCAGCGCGCCGATGTCGGCTCGGCCCAGCGCGTCCGCGCCGCCGCGGGTGCCGAGCAGGAACGCGTCGGCCGCGGTCAGCACGGTCGATTCCCCGGTCGCGAGCCGCGCGAACATCGCCGAGAGCTGCAGCTCCTCCCACAGGTCGATGTCGTCGTTCGACGCCGGGCCGTCCGTGCCCAGCCCGACAGCGACACCGGCCTTGCGCAGCTCCGTCACCCGCGCGATACCTGAAGCGAGCTTCGCGTTCGAGCCAGGGCAGTGCGCCATCCCGACCCCGCGCGCGGCGAAGAGCGCGATGTCCTCGTCGGAAAGGTGGATGGCGTGCGCGGCCAGCGTGCGGCCGCGCAGCATCCCGACCTTCTCCAGCAGCGCGGGCACCGAGCCGTGCTCTTCACGCTGCTTGACGTCTTCGAGCGCCGCCTCGGCCACGTGGATCTGCACCAGCGCGCCACGCTCGGCCGCCGATTCCGCGGTCGCGCGCAGTGCTTCGGCGTTCAGCATGTACGCCGAGTGCGGTCCGTAGCCGACCTCGATCCGCTCACCGGGCCCGAACCGGAGGCCGTCGGTGTCGATCCAGCGTTCGATGCCCTTGAGCATCGCGCGCCAGTCCATCCCCGGCAGTTCCATGATCGGCGGGCCGAGCAGCACGCGGCCACCGGTGGTGAGCACCGCGTCGGCGAGCTGCTCGCCTTCGAAGTACATCTCCGCGCTGGTCGTGACACCGTGCCGCAGCATCTCGACCGAGCCGAGCACCATGCCGGTGCGGATGTCGGCGGGCTTCAGCTTCGCCTCGGCAGGCCAGATGATCTCGGTCAGCCACCGCAGCAGCGGCAGGTCGCCGCCCATCCCGCGCAGCAGGGTCATCGGGCTGTGCGCGTGCGCGTTGACCAGACCGGGCAGGAGGATGCCGCTCAACCGGGTCACGGGAGCGGAGGTTTCGGGAGCCCCGGATACGGGACCGACGTGGGTGATACGTCCCGTTTCGTCCACATCGACCACGGCGTCACGCAGCAATGAGCAAGCGGGGTCGGCGGGAAGAACGACAGGAGCGTGGAAACGGCGTTGCATGAAAAGAGCTTAGGTCAGGCTGTGTCACTCAAAGCGCGCTGTCGGATTTCCGCAGCCGGGCCGTGGCATGCGCTGACCACTCCCGCGGTCGTATCAGCGGCCCGTCTCCGCAAGTCCGAGGCCTTCGGCCCACAAGAAACGCGCGCGCGTGTCGTCACCGGAACTGCCAACTCCGGTTTGAGAGACACGGCCTAATCCACCACGCCGCTCCGCCACGCCCAGGCCGCGATCTCCACCCGGTTCCGCGCACCGATCTTCCCCTGCACCGAGGCCAAATGCGTTTTGACCGTCGACAGCGACAGGAACAGCTCGGCCCCGATCTCGGTGTTCGTCAGCCCCTTCGCGGCCGCCTTGACCACGTCCAGTTCTCGCGCGGTCAGCGGTTCCGAAGGCGGGCTGACGTCGCGTTTCACCGTCCCGCCGTCGAAATGCTTCAGCAGCCGGACGGTGATCTGCGGCGAAACCAGCGCGTCACCGCGCGCGGCCGCTCGCACCGCCTCGATCAGCAGCGCGGGCCCGGCGTCCTTCAGGAGGAACCCGCTCGCGCCGTTCCGCAGCGCGGTGTGCACGTACTCGTCCAGATCGAACGTCGTGACCACCACCACCTTCAGCGGATCGGTGACGTCCGGGCCGGCCAGCTGCTTGGTGACCTCGAGTCCGTCGATCCCGGGCATGCGGATGTCCAGCAGGCAGACGTCCGGCCGCAGTTCGCGCGCCTTCGCGACCGCCGAGACGCCGTCCGCGACGTCGGCGACCACCTCGATGTCGTCCTGCGCGTCCAGGATCATCCGGAAGCCGATCCGCACCATGTCCTGGTCGTCGGCGATCAGTACCCGGATCACTCTTCTCCTTCAAGTGGTAGCCACGCTTCGACGCGCCAGCCGCCGCCCGGCGCGCGTCCGGCGGAGAGCCGGCCGTGCAGCAGGGCGACGCGTTCGCGCATGCCGATCAGACCGTATCCGCCCGACCCGCCGGCCGGACGGCCCTGTGGTTCGCGTCCGTCGTCGGTCACCTGGAGGTGCAGTTCGTTCTCGACCACTTCGGCGACGACCAGCGCCTCCGTCGCGCCGGACGCGTGTTTACCGATGTTCGTCAGCGACTCCTGTACCAGCCGCAACGCCGACCGCCCGACCTCGTGCGGCACGTTCGGCGGCAGTTCGAGCTTCATCGACGTCTCGACGCCGTGGTTCGACCGTTCGACCAGCGTCCGCAGGTCGGCGGCCAGATCGGTGGTGGCCTGCTCGCTGAACTCGCTGCTCCCGGCCGGGGCGTCGCCGCGCATGCTCCGCACGAGCCGCCGCATCGCCGCGAGCGCTTCCACCCCGGCGTCCTCGATCCGGCCCATCGCCTCGACCGCGACCTGTGGGTTCTTCTCCCCCATCATCTTCGCCGCCTGCGCCTGCACGACGATGCCGGTCACGTGGTGGGCGACGACGTCGTGCAGTTCCCGCGCGAGCGCCATCCGCTCCGACGTCTGCGCGTCGCTGATCGCCGACTGGATGACCTGCGTGCGCTCCGAATCCCGCGACCGCAGCGCGAGGCCGACCGCCACCGAGATGCCGAGCAGCAGCAGGCCCGCGATCGCGAATCCGGCGATGTCGTCCGGGTCGGTCATCAGCCGGGGGCTCGGGCGCCTGGTGTTGAGAACGCAGGCGATCACCACCACCCCGGTCATCCCCGCGAGCCGCGGCATGGCCTTGCCGAGCCCGGCCGCGCGGACCAGCGTGACGATCGCGCCCATCCCCGCGACGACCTGCGTTCCCGGCACACCGCCCGGCGTCGCGTACTCGTAGCCGAGCCGGAGGAACGGCGTCACCAGCGCGGAAAGCAGCATGACGGCGGTGAGCCCGACCATCGCGTCGGCGGGCCGTCGCGGCGCGGCGACCGCGATGACCGCGGCGACGATCGAGCAGACCAGGATGGGGAAGCCGTGCGCCCCGCTGGCGTAGGTGAAGCCGAATTCCACGATCAGCGCGATCGACAGCATGCCGATGAGCGGCCATTGGCCCAGCACCAGCTTGTTGATCTTCTGCAGTTTCTCGTAACTTCTGGGGGTCGCCGTGCGGTCGCGTCCCGGAATCGCGAAGACCAGCGTTCCGCCGAGCAGGATCCCGCCGAACAGCATCGCCTGCGCCATGGTGCCGTTGGCGGTGCTGCCGTAGTAGTAGCGGCCCGACACCGCGGTCAGGGTCGCCAGCACCAGCCCGCTGATCACGGCGAACGCGACACCCGGCCGCGTCCGGCGCGCCGCGTAGAACAGCACCTCGACCCCGGCCACCACCTCGGTGATGGACAGGTGGGCGAGCACGCTCGAGTAGGTCGGGATGTCGAAATACCGGACGACCAGCGTGTAGCCCACCAGCACCACCGACGCGGCGACAGCGGCGACGGCCGCCCGTTTCTGTGCCCAGAGCGCGCAGAACACCATCGCGAAGATGCCGGGGAACAGCAGAAGGTCGATGCCGCGAGGGCCCGTGTCGTCGAACGCGGCGTCGGTGATGAAGAGCAGGTCGAAGGCGAGCGCGGCCAGCAGTACGGACGCGGGAACGCCGATACGGCGCACGAGCGAGACCGCGCGTGCGTAGAACCTGTTCTGGGATGGACCTGCTGTCACACCGTGACGGTAGAGGATTCGTCACCGTCCGCACCTTGGCCGACCGGTCCGACGTGGGTCGGCCGATCGGCCGATGCGCGCATGATCAGCACTGGCCGTCTGCCCGAAGTGGACACAGGTACTTCGAAGCGAAGCTCTTCCCCGAAGCAGAACACCAAGTGACTGACTAGGGAGAATCACGGTGGAAGATCCACAGTGGACAGGGCAGCCGGTACTTTCCGGGCGAGGGCTCGTCAAGCGGTACGGCACGCAGTACGCGCTGGCCGGGATCGACATCGACATCCAGGCGGGTGACGCGGTCGCCATCGTGGGGCCATCGGGCTCGGGCAAGACCTCCCTGCTGCACGTGCTCGCCGGGATCCTCCGCGCCGACTCGGGACAGATCTTCCTCGCCGGCCAGCGGGTCGACCAGCTCAACGAGCGCAAGCGCAGCGAATTGCGGCGCACCGAGTTCGGCTTCGTGTTCCAGTCCGGGATGCTCGTCGCCGAATTGAGCGCCGAGGAGAACGTCGCGTTGCCGTCGCTGCTGAGTGGCAAGGGCCGCAAGGAATCCATCGAGGCCGGCCGCGAATGGCTGGCGAAGCTCGGCCTCGCGGGCAAGGAGAAGCGCCGCCCCGGTGAGCTTTCCGGCGGTGAGGCGCAGCGCGTCGCGATCGCACGGGCGCTCACGCACCGGCCGAAGGTGATCTTCGCCGACGAGCCGACCGGCGCGCTCGACACCCGCACCGGCCGCGCCACCATGGACGCGCTGCTCTCGGCGGCCGCCGACAGCGGGGCCGCGGTGATCGTGGTGACCCACGACCGCGAACTCGCCGAGGCCATGCCGCGTACGGTCTCCATCCGCGACGGCCTGATCGCGACGAGGTTGGCTGCGTAATGAACAGTTTCCAGCTGGCCATGCGGGTGCTCCGGGTCGACCGCCGGACCCGCACGTCGGCCATCCTCACCGCGGTCGGGGTCGCCGTCGCGACCAGTCTGGTGCTCCTGCTGGCCTCCCTCCCCGGTGCCACGCAGGCCCGCTCGCAGCGGGCGATCTGGCAGGACATCCACAGCTACTACTCCAGTTCCGGCGAGGCCCAGCGCCCGGCGCCGCTGCTGATGGCGGCGAACAAGGACTACTCGGGTGACCGCGAGATCACCCGGGTCGACATCGCCCAGACCGGCACTTCGCCGATGCTCAGCCTGCCTCCGGGCATCCCGAAGCTGCCCGGCCCCGGCGAGGCGGTCGTTTCGCCCGCGCTCGGGAAGCTGATCCAGTCGACGCCGTCCGCCCAGCTCGGGGACCGGTTCGGCAAGCTCGTCGATTCGCTCGGCCCGGACTCCCTGATGTATCCGGAGCAGCTGGTCGCCATCGTCGGCCACACCCCGGATTCGATGCCGCAGTCGGCGCAGGCCGCGGACGGCTTCCCCGACAAACAGGCCAAACCCGACCCGCTGCTCGAACTGCTCGCCTGGGTCGGCGTGATCGTCCTGCTCGTGCCGAGCCTGGTGCTGGTCGCGTCCTCGGCCCGGCTCACCGCGGCTCGGCGCGAGGTGCGGATGGCGGCGCTGCGGCTGGCAGGCGCGACGCCGGGTCAGGTGACGAAGATCGTCGCCGGTGAGACGGCGTTGTCCGCGATCGTCGGCGCGCTGCTCGGCATCCTCGTGGCACCGGCGCTACAGGGCCTCTCGACGTTCGTCCCCTGGGCGGGCGGCACCTGGCTCGCGTCGGACTTCAGCCTTTCGCTCGGCTCGACCATCGCGGTCGCCGTGGCGATCCCGCTGCTGGTCGTGTTCGCCGGGGTCCTCGGCATCCGCCGCGTGCTGAAGACGCCGCTGTTCGCGGCTTCGGCGCACGCTCGCAAACCGCTGCACTGGTGGCGCCTGCTCGCGGTCCCCGTGTCCGGCGCGTTCTTCCTCTTCGCGGTCAGCCAGGAGAACGGCAACCTGGGGATGGTGATGTTCGGGCTCTTCCTGCTGGTCGCCTCGGCCGCGATCATCGGCCCGTGGGTCACCTCGGCGGTCGGCGGCACCTTCGTCCGGGTCTGGCGCAAACCGGCGTCGCTGCTGGCCGGGCGCAGGCTCCGTGACGACCCGAAGAGCGCCTACCGCGCCACGGCGGGTGTCGTCCTCGCCGTCTTCACCGGCTCCATGGCGCTCACGCTGCTGCCCTCCTTCGAGTCGATGGCGGGCGGCGGGCGGACCTTCAAGGACGAGGTCCTCTACGCCGACGCCGACGTGACCCAGGCACAGCAGGTGGTCGACAAGACCAACGCCACCCTCGCCCGCAACGGGATCACCGAAAAGGCCATCGCGGTCGGCCAGGTCTACCTGGCGAGCGGTGAGATGCGGTCCGACGGCAGCCAGTCGCTGAACCGCGCCTTCGTGATGACCTGCGAAGACGCCGCGAAGCTGCTTCGAGTGAACATCGGCGGTTCGTGCAAGCCCGGGCCCGCGGTCTACAGCAGCTACAAGATCGACCCGGCGCAGTTCCGGGTGACGGGGAAGTGGAACCAGGCCGGGGTGCCGTTCGCCGCGAACATCCCGGCGTACACCTTCCCCGAGTCCGAAAAGGACACCTACAGCACGATCGTCATCGATCCGGCCCTGGTGCCCGAGGGCGTCAAGCCGGAGAACGTCGACGTGGTCGTGCCGACGACGCCGTCGAACGGAGAGATCGTGCGGACCGCACTGGTCGGCGCGGCACCCGGCCAGGAGGTCGGCAGCCGTGGCCTGCACCTGGTCGGCCAGCAGCAGGAACTCGCCGACCTGCGCCGGGTCACCGTGATCGGCCTGATCGCGGCGGGCGTGCTCGCCGGCTGCAGCGCGGCCGTGGCGACCGCCGGTTCGGTGATGGACCGCCGCCGCACCTTCGGGGCGCTCATCGCGGCCGGGACACCGGTCCGGGTGCTGGCGAGGGCGCTGCGGATGGAGGCGGCCCTGCCCGCGATGGTGGCCACCATCGGCGCGGGTGTGGTCGGGATAGGCGTCGGTATGGGGCTCTACAGCATGGTCGAAAAGGACCCTGTGGTGCTGAGCCCGTGGCTGCTGGCGCCCGTGGTGCTGGGAATCGGGGTGGCGTTGCTCGGGGCATCCGTCTCGACCCCGGCGCTCAAGCGGGTGCAGTCGGAGCCACTCGCCGACGAATAGAAAGTTCGCCCGAATGGCGTCATGGCGCCCGGGCGGGCAGGTCTCGTGGGTGGAGTCGGTGGTTCCACCCACGAGCCGGGTGACCCGTTCGTCCCTCTGTCGGGGGAGGGACGAACGGGCACCGGGACGCGCAGGGGGCGTCCCGCGGGCGCGGGGTGTACAGAAAGGGCCGGTCAGGACGGGGGACGTCCTGACCGGCCCTTTCAGGCGCTTCAGACCCGTTCGAAGATCAGGTCGTGCGAGATCCGGCCTTCGACGTCGGCGCGGTTCTCGAACTTGGTGATCGGGCGCCACTCCGGGCGCGGGGCCCAGCCGCCTGGCTCGTCGGCGTGGCGGTTGCGCAGGAGCGGCTCGGCCGAGCAGACCTCCATCATCTGCTCGGCGTAGTTCTCCCAGTCGGTCGCCATGTGGAACGTGCCGCCCGGTTCGAGCCGTGAGGCCACCAGCGAGACGAACTCCGGTTGCACGATCCGCCGCTTGTGGTGCCGCTTCTTCGGCCACGGGTCCGGGAAGAACAGCCGGACCCCGGACAGCGTCCCCGGCTCGACGTGCTCGGTCAGCAGGATGACGGCGTCACCGTGCATCAGCCGCAGGTTCTGCACCCCGAGCTTCTCGGCGCGCAACATCAGCTGGCCGAGCCCGGGGTCGTACACCTCGACCGCGACGTAGTTGAGTTCCGGCGCCGCGGCGGCGAGCTGGGAGGTGGTCTCGCCCATCCCCGAACCGATCTCCACCATGACCGGGGCCTGCCTGCCGAACCAGTCGTCGAAGTCCACCGGGCCTTCGGGCAGCTCGCCGACCGTGCGGCCGAGCGACGGCCACAACTCGTCCCACGCTCGCTGCTGCCCGACGGTCATCCGGCCGCCGCGTTTGACATAACTGACCACGCTGCGCATCCGTGGCTGGTCCTCGTTTTCCACCCACCCATTAAACGTGGGGTTACCGGACCGCTTCGAACTCCCCCAGCCGCGAGCGCAGGCCCGCGAATCCGGCGACCGCGATCGGCGGTGGCGTCGTGCTGGAGTGGGCGGGGAGAACGTCGATCCAGCCGTCGTGGCGGCTGGTGTTCAGCACCGTGGTCGGGATCGAATGCCCGGACGCTCCGCGTTCGGAAGGCATGAACTCCCAGTAGCCGGATTCGCCGTCCGCGGCCCACGGGACGAATTCCCAACCGGGACGCCTGCCGAGCAGGCCGGCGATGCGGTCTTCGATGCGGAAACCGAGTTCCCGCGATTCGAGTCTGCCTTCCACGACGGCGCGGAGCCACCAGGGTGCGGGAATTTCCCCGTGCATTCCGCTGGACGCGCGGTACAGCGCGACAACGAGATCTTCGGGCGCGCGGTGCACCCAGGCGCGGCGAATATCGGATGGCCGGGTCGCGGACGCCACCGTGCGGGGCAGTTCGATCGCCTGTGACCATTCGAGGTCGAGCATGGGCTCGAGTCGCGGCTGCGTACTTTCCGTGCGGGCTTTCGGGATCATGCGTTCTACTCCCTGACCGGAATCCACCGTCAAGGATCACCTCCGGGGCCGAAGAGCCGAAATAGGCTCATCCCGAGCATCGCCCGGTCGGGAACAGTATGTCCGCTTCCTGTGAGAGAAGCCACAGCCTCTTAACGTGGACTTAACTCCTTTGGTGGCGGTAAAAGCTCAGGCATCCCGGCGGTGGGTGATCATCAGCCCAGCTGTATAGACAAGCACACTGATACCAGCGAAATAAGCCAAATAGCCCCACGGCCCCATCGGCGGCTCGAGTTTCAGCATCGAAACCGTCAGATCCGGGCCGGAAAATTGATTCGCCGCGAAGAACGGCATCCACTGGTAGATGTCGTCGCCCACACGCGGAATCAGCACGATGAGGCCCTCGAGCAACTGTGTCCAGGCCAGCGCGACCCCGAGTGCGAACGCGGGGTTGCGGAACAGCAGTCCGAGGCCGACGCCGAGCAGCCCGGTCAGGAGGAAGGTCAGGCCCTGGCCCGCCACCGCACGCCAGTCGGCTCCGGAAGCCAGGCCCAGGTCGGCGGCCGGTTTGATCAGATACGCGACAGCCCACGAGCCGAAGCCCACCAGCAGCCCGATCAGTCCCGAGAACACCCCGACGACGGCGCCCTTCGCCAGTAACGCCGGCACACGCGAGGGCACCGCCTGGAAGGTGAGCTTCATCGTGCCCCAGCTGAACTCCGTCGCCGCCGCGAGGATGGCGAGGACGAGCACCACGGTGCGGCCGAGAGCGCCGGCGACCTGGGTCGAGTTGACGCCTGTCTGACCCTCGATCGGCACGAAACCGAAGAACAACGCGGTGTAGGCGAGCGCCACCACGACCGCGATGCCCGCGCACCACCAGGGCGCGCGGGTGCTCAGCAGCTTGATCCGCTCGGCGCGGAGCATGTTCACCGCGGTCATCGGACGACCTCCGTAACCTGGCCGGCGCTGTATTCGACGGCTCCGGCGGTCAACTGCATGTACGCCTGTTCGAGCGAGCCGGTGAGCGGCTTCAGCTCGTGGAGGGTCGCGCCCGCGGCGAACGCGAGTTCGCCGATGTCGTCGCTGTCCATTTCGGACACGATGAGCGCGCCGTCGTCCTCGCGGAATTCGGCGCCCTTCTCGGTCAGCGCCGTCCGCAGTTCGGGCAGCTGCGGGCTGCGGACCCGCACGCCGAGTCCCTTCGCCCGGCCGATGAAGTCCTCCATCGTGCCCTGATAGATCAGCTTCCCCCGGCCGATCACGACGAGGTCCTGCGCGGTCTGCGCCATCTCCGGCAGCAGATGGCTGGACACGAACACGGTGCGGCCCTCGGCGGCGAGCGCGTGCATCAGCTTCCGGATCCACACGATGCCCTCGGGATCGAGCCCGTTGACCGGTTCGTCGAACAGCAGCACCCGGGGGTCGCCCAGCAACGCCGTGGCGATGCCGAGGCGCTGCGACATCCCGAGCGAGAACTGCCCGGCCCGTTTGCGGGCGACCGATTCCAGTCCGACCAGCCGGAGCACCTCGTCGACTCGCTTGTCGGGGAGGCCGTTGGTCGCGGCGATCCAGCGGAGGTGCTCGCGGGCGGTGCGGCCGGGGTGGCGCCAGGTGGCGTCCATCATGCCGCCGACCGTCCGAAGTGGATCACGCAGTTCGCGGTAGGACCTGCCGTCGATGGTCACCGAGCCCGCCGTGGGGTTGTCGAGCCCGAGCATCATCCGCATGGTGGTGGACTTGCCCGCGCCGTTGGGACCGAGGAACCCGGTCACGCGACCCGCTTGGGCGGTGAAGGAAAGATCGTCGACGGCGAGCTTGTCGTCGTAGCGTTTCGTGAGTCCGGCGGCCTCGATCATCTGGCCTCCCCTCCCTCCAGTGGATTCCGACATTACGCGGGAAAGGACCGGGCTGCCCCCCGATAGGCGGCCCGGTCCTTGTTTCCCCTTTTTCTCCCCCGTCCGGTCGCTTCACTCCCCCGAGCCGAGCGACCGGCCTCCTCCCCTGTGGAAGTTCTTACGCGTCGCGCTTGTTCGCGACGACCAGTGAGATGACCAGCAGCACCAGCGCGAAGCCGGCGAAGTAGGCCAGCGATCCGGCCTGGCTCAACGGTGCTTCCGCCCTGGCGGGGCCCGAACCGGTGAGGAACCTGTCGGCGACACGGAACGGCATCCACTCGTAGATGTCATTGCCGATCTTCGGGATGAGCCGGACCAGGTTCTCCACCGCGAGGGCGTAGATCAGCACGAGTGAGATGGCGCCGGCACTGTGCCGGATCAGGATGCCGACGGCGATCGCGATCACCGAGGCGAGTGCGAACACCACGCCCACCCCGGCGACACTGGTCCACTCCGCGGCGGTGTTCAGCGCGAGGTCTTCCGGCCGCATGACCGAGGCGAGGCCCCAGGCGCCGAACGCGGCGATCTCGCCGACCACGAGCGACAGGATCGCGACGACGCCGGTCTTGGCCAGCAGCGCCGCGGTGCGGTTCGGCACGGCCTGGAAGGTGGTCCGGATGGTGCTGAAGCGGTATTCGGTGGTCACCGAAAGCGCGGCGAGCACCATGATCACGGCCATGCCGAAGCCGTAGCCGAACTGGGTCAGGCTGACGTCGGTGAGTTCACCGGCGGGTGCGGCGCCGGAGATGATGGCGGCGAAACCGATCACGACCGCCAGTGCGGCCAGCGCGCACCACCAGGGCGAGCGTGTGGTGAACAGCTTGATGCGTTCCACAGCGAGCAGAGTCATGGCTTTTCTTTCCTCAAAAGAGTAAGCGGCTACTGGGCGGCGGCGACCACTTCGGCGGCTTCGGCTTCGAGACCGGTGTGGTACTCGACCGAATCGCCGGTGATCTGCATGAAGGCCTGCTCCAGGGAGCCGGTCTGCGGGCTGAGCTCGTGCAGCACGATCCGGTTGGCCGCGGCGATCTCGCCGATCTTGTCACTGTCCATTCCGGACACGACGAGGGTGTTGTCGACGGCGGTGACCTGCGCGCTCGCCTGGGTCAGCGCGGAGCCCAGCGCGGGCAGCTGCGGCGACCGGACCTTGACCGTGTTCTCGGCGGCACGGGAAATGAAGTCCGCGGTGGAGGACTGGGAGATCAGCTGTCCCTTGCCGATCACGACCAACTGGCTCGCGGTCAGCGCCATCTCCGAAAGCAGGTGCGAGGAAACGAGTACGGTGCGGCCTTCGTCGGCCAGCCGGTGCATGAACTTCCGGATCCAGAGGATGCCCTCGGGGTCGAGGCCGTTGACCGGCTCGTCGAAGAGGAGGACCTCCGGGTCGCCGAGCAGTGCCGCCGCGATCCCCAGTCGCTGCGACATACCGAGGGAGAAGCCGCCGGCGCGTTTTCCGGCGACGCTGGTGAGCCCGACGATTTCGAGTACCTCGTCGACCCTGGCCGCCGGGATCTTGTTCGACCTCGCCATCCACTGCAGATGCGCCCGCGCCGACCGGTTGGGGTGCACCCACTTGGCGTCAAGCAGAGCGCCGACCGTCCGCAGTGGATCCTTCAGCTCACGGTAAAGCTTGCCGCCGATGCGCACCGAACCCGCGGTCGGGTTGTCCAGGCCGAGGATCATCCGCATGGTCGTCGACTTGCCCGCCCCGTTGGGGCCGAGGAATCCGGTGACCTCTCCACCCGCGACGGAGAAGGAAAGGTTGTTCACCGCCAGTGTCTTGCCGTACCGCTTGGTGAGGCCCACTGCCTCGATCATGTCTGCTCCCCTCGGCGACTGCGAAACAATCGTCGTCCATGTGGGTGGCCGAGCGCGTCATCCTGAGGTGCCAACCTGATACCCGACCTGAGAGGTAGCTTGCCGTCTCCCGGCGGCGTACGCGATCGGTGATGCCCCTGAGACGGACCCTGAATCGCCAGGGTTAATGAACTGTGGTTCAATAACTGCGTGGCGAGGCCCCGTACCATCACCGACGAACGACTGCTGAACGCGGCGGAGACCGTGATCGGCATGGTCGGCCCGGGTTTCACGCTGGCGCAGGTGGCGGCGGAGGCCGGGGTCGCGGTCGGCACCATCGCCCAGCGGTTCGGTTCCAAAAACGGCCTGTTGCAGGCATTGAGCAGGTTGAACACGCGAACCGTCGTCGAGCGGATGCGGGAACGCGGCGAGTCGGCCGATCCGGTGGAGGGTCTGCGGGCCGCGGTGGTCGTGGTCTACGAGGGCTTGGGTTCGGCGGAAACCGCGGCGAACCATCTCGGTCAGCTCGGAGTGGACCTCGGTGACCCAGAACTCCGTCTCCTGCTCGGGGTGCATTTCACCGCGGTGGAAGCGGAATTGCGTCGGCTGATGCGGGTGGCGGCGCGTGACCTGCCGGGTGCGCCGGGTGTCGTCCGCGCGGCGCGAGTGCTGCTGGGGGTGGCGAACGGGGCCGCGCTGGACTGGTCGATCCGGCCGAAGGGCCGATTCGTCGACCGGGTGGGGCAAGACGTGGACGCGGTGCTGACCGCGTGGAAAGGAGTGTCCTGAATGGACCGGAAAGTGGCCGTGGTCGCGGGGGCGACCAGGGGATGTGGCCGCGCGATCGCGGTGGAGCTGGGCAGACTCGGCTGGACGGTGTTCGTCACCGGCCGTACGACGCGGGAACAAGGGTCGCCGATGAAGCGGCCGGAGACGATCGAAGACACCGCGGAACTGGTCGACGCGGCGGGCGGCCGGGGGATCGCCGTCCGCACCGACTTCACCGAAGTGTCCGATGTGGACTCGCTGAAGGCGCGGATCGAGTCCGAAGTGGACGGCCGGATCGACGTACTGGTCGATGACGTCTGGGGCGGCGACCCGTTGGCGGATTTCGACGGGGCGTACTGGGATTCCAGTCTCGACGACGCGCTCACCCTGGTGCACAACGCGCTCGACACCCATCTGATCGCCCTGCACCGGCTCCTCCCGCTGGTCGTGAAGTCCGAGGGCGGTCTCGTCATCGAGGTCACCGACGGCGATCACGACGAGTACGTCGGCGCGGGGATCCCGTACTTCCTCGCGAAGTGCGGTGTCCGCGCGATCGGCAGGGCGCTGGGGGCCGAACTGAAGAAGTACGGCTGCGTCGGCATGACCGTGACGCCGGGCTTCCTGCGGTCGGAGGCGATGCTCGACTACTTCAAGGTCACCGAAGAGACGTGGCGGGACGCGGTCGGCAAGGCCGCGCCGGTCGACTTCGCCATCTCGGAGACCCCGACGCTGCTCGGGCGAGGCGTCGCGAAACTGGCGACCGACCCCGAGGTCTCGCGGTTCGCGGGCAAAACGCTGGCCTCGTGGACGCTGATGAACGAGTACGGCCTGACCGACGTCGACGGCTCACGCCCCGACTTCGGCAAGTGGATGGCCGAAGTCAGGGACGCGGGCAAGGATCCGGACACGGCGGACCACGCCCTGTACCGCTGAGTCACGCTTCGACGCTGGGGCAGCGGTGTTCGCGACTGTCGCGAAAGCCCCTTTGAGGGGCTCGCCTTTGCTTACCCGCTGGTGTGGAGCTTGTGCGGGTTGCCGGTGCGGTCCGAGTGGGGAAGATTCCGGCCGTTGAGCGTCCGGAATCTTCCCCGTTCGATCGCCGGTAGACCGGGCGACGATGCCCGCGGAACCACCCTCGTCCAGGTCAGGCCCAAGCCCGGTCCGTGAAGGCCTCCTTCACTACCTTCAGGGTAAGCAAGGGGACCTTCACGGCAACGAGCCGACCGCGCCGTATTTGCCTTACCCCTCAATAACCAAGGGGGTTTTAGGTACCTACGGTGAGTGAGTCCGGCAGCGGCCTGGGAAGGCCATCACGAGCCTCAACAGCACCACCAGCCACACCGGCTGCGCGTGAAGGCCCCCTTCCCTCGGCTCAGCCGAGGGAAGGGGCCTTCACGCGCTTCCCCCACGAGCCAGGCCGCAGGTGACGAGTAGGTCCCTAAGAGAGGGGTCGCTCCAACGACACTTGTCACTCGCGACCCACGCGCCCCAGCACGTCCAGGTAGTGCTGGTTGAACATCACGCCGAGGACGTTGCCGAACGGGTCGACGACCGCCGCGGTCACGAAGCCCGGCCCGCGCTCGATGATCGGCTCGTACTCCTTCGCGCCCTTTTCGAGCAGCTTCGCGAAGGCGTCCTCGACGTTGTCGACGGCCCAGTTCGCGATCGCTCCACCGGGGCCGGGCTGGGCGAGCGCGGGCCGGTAGTCCCCGCGGACGATGCCGAACTCGTGCTGGTAGTCGCCGATCCGGAACTCGGCGTACGCCGGCGTCTCGTCAGGTCCGATGCGGACGAAGTACGGCTCGATCCCGAAGAGGTCGGAGTACCACTCGATCGCGGCGGTCATGTCGTCGGCGTAGAACGTGGTCGTGGTGAGTCCTCGCAGCATGTCCTTCTCCTCCAGTAGTGGCTCTGGAGACAAGGATCCACCGCAAAGTGCTCACCGAATGACCACTTTTCCCGGAGAAGTTCAGCTGACGCCGGGTCGGGCCAAACCGGTCTCGTACGCGAGTACCACGGCCTGCACCCGGTCCCGGAGATCCAGTTTGGACAGGATCCGTCCGACGTGCGTCTTCACCGTCGCTTCGGACAGGAACAGCGTCTCGGCGATCTCCAGGTTCGAAAGGCCCTTCGCGATCAGCACGAGCACCTCCCGCTCCCGCTCGGTGAGGACGTCGAGTTCGGCCGCGTCCCGCATCGGCTTCCCGCCGCCGCCGACGAACCGGTCAAGCAGCCGCCGCGTCACCGAGGGCGAGACCACGGCGTCGCCGGAAGCGACCGCCCGCAGCGCCGAGACCAGGTGATCCGGCTGGGTGTCCTTCAACAGGAACCCGCTCGCCCCGCCCTGTAACGCCGAATAGACGTACTCGTCCAGATCGAACGTCGTCATCACGAGCACCCGCGCCGTCCCGGCCTCGACGATCCGTTTCGTCGCCTCGACCCCGTCCAGCACCGGCATCCGGACGTCCATCAGCACGACGTCCGGCCGTAGCTCCTCGGCGAGGCGGATGGCCTGCGCGCCGTCACCGGCCTCGCCGACGACATCGATGTCGGCCTGCGCGCCCAGCACCATCCGGAACCCGACACGCATCAATTCCTGGTCGTCGACGACCACCACTCGGATCACGTCGCCAACCTAACCGGGAGCCTCGCGTGCACTTGCCACCCTCCACCTGGAGCCGGGCCGACCTCCAGCGTGCCGCCGAAGACGTTCGCCCGTTCCCTCATTCCGATCAAACCGTTCCCGCCGGGGACCGCGAGTCGCCGCGGCCCGGTGGGCGCTCCGTGTGGAGCGGCCTTCGACGCGGCCGGCACGAGCTGTTTGGCGTTGCCTGCGCCGTCGTCGGTGATCCGGACGTCGATCACGTCCGCCTCCCGGCGCACCAGCACCTCCGCCTGCGCGCCGTGCCCGGCGTGCTTGAGCGTGTTCGTCAGTGACTCCTGGACGATCCGGTACACGCCGAGCGAGACACCGGCCGGCAGGCCGTCGAGCGCGTCCGCGCCGATCGCCAGCGTCACCGGCACCCCGGCCAGCCGGATGCGATCCGCGAGATCGCTCAGCGCGCTGGCGTCCGGCTGCGGTACGCGAGGCTCCTCGTCACCGTCGCTGCGGAGCACGTCGAGCAGCCGTCGCAGTTCGGCGAGCGCGCCGCGGCCGGTCTCCGAAATCGTCTGCAAGGCCCGTTTCGCCATCTCGGGATTCCCGTCGACCGCGTAGGAAGCGCCGTCGGCCTGCACGACCATCACGCTCACCGCGTGCGCGACGACGTCGTGCAGCTCACGGGCGATCCGTCCGCGTTCCTCACCGACGGCGATCCTGGTCGCCTGGTCCCGTTCCGTCTCCAGTAGATGCAACCTGGCTTCCACCTCCTCGTGATAGGCACGTCTCGCGCCGGCGAATTCGCCGAGCGTCCAGCACAGCGCGGCGGCGAAGACGCCGATGACGGCCAGTACCAAGACGTCTTCCGGCGGATCGACCCGCAGTTGGATCCCCGAGGTGACGAGCACCGCCAGCAGGTACAGCAGCCCCTGTTTGCGGCCGACGTAGACCAGCACCGAGTAGATGCTGATCATCAACGCCAGCGCGCTGGCCACGCCCAGTTCCAGTGCGCCGTGCGGGATACCGATCAGCAGCACCAGGTACGCCGACCACAGCGTCGCCTTCCGGCGGAAGATCAGCGGAAGGACCATCGCGATGTCCAGCGGCACCGCCACGTACCAGGGTGGCATCGGGACTTCCGGCGTCTCGGTCGCCGCGACGTAGAACAGCAGGTCGGTCAGCAACAGGACGACGGCGATGAAACTGTCACCCGCCATGGGGTGGGCACGCATCCAGAGGCTCAACCGTCGCACCTGGTAACACTATGTCGGCCAGGGCCGCTCGCGCGTCGGTCGCCGGTACCACCTTCGGTGCGACCCGAGGATGAGCGGCATGGCACGATTCGACTCGGCAGGCTCGACGACTGGGAGGGGCAGGCGCCGTGACGTCACCGACGGAGCAGGGGCGGCTCGCCGGTCCGCTGTCGATGTCGGTGGCGAACCTCTGCCATCGCCTGCAGCCGCAGGTGTCCGCGCGGACCGCCGCCGGATTCGCCGAGGTGCTGCGCAGGCTGGGCGGTCCGCTGCAGGTCGCCGTCGCGGGCCGGATCAAATCCGGTAAGTCCACGCTGGTCAACGCCCTGATCGGGCGCCGGGTCGCGCCGACCGACGTCGGCGAGTGCACCCGGCTGGTGACCCGGTTCCAATACGGCACGGTCGACCGCGTGGAGATCGTCTTCAACGACGGCCGCAAACAGGTGCTGCCGTTCGCCGCCGACGGGATGATCCCGGCGGAGCTCGGCATCGAAATCGAGAAGGTCTCGCATATCGAGGCGTACCTCACCAACGCGGTCCTGCAGGGCATGACCGTCATCGACACCCCCGGCCTCGGCTCGCTCGACGCCGCGTCGGTGTCGCGGACCGAGCAGTTGCTGGGCGCGGCGAAGCATCGCAAGGCCGACGACGATGACGACGAAGAGGGCTCCGACGAGCTGGACGACACTTCGCGCAACGCCGTCGCGGGCGCCGAGGCCGTGCTCTACGTGGTCACGCAGGGCGTGCGCGCGGACGACCAGCAGGCGCTCGCCGCGTTCACCGCGGCGACTGCGAGCCGCGAGGCGGGCCCGGTCAACGCGATCGCGGTGCTCAACAAGGCGGACACGATCGCGCCGGAGTCGGTCGAAGGCTCGGGCGGCGACGTCTGGAAGGCCGCGACGCTGCTGTCGGAGAAGCAGGCCGCGACGCTGAAACCCCGCGTCGCGGACGTGCTGCCGGTGATCGGGCTGATCGCGGAATCGGCGGAGTCCGGCGGGTTCACCTCCGGCGACGCCGAGGCGCTGCGCCAGCTTGCCGAGATGGACGACGACATCCTCGAGACCATGCTGATCTCGGCGGACATCTTCACCAGCTGGGAATGCGACGTCGCGGCAGGTACGCGACTGCGGCTGCTGGAGAAGCTGGACCTCTTCGGCGTCCGGTACGCCGTCGAGGCGATCCGCAAGGAACCCGAGATCACCGCGGGCTCACTGCGTCGGAAGCTCCTTGACGCCTCCGGGCTCGAAGCCGTCCGACAGCGCCTGAGCATTGTCTTCGCCGCGCGCGCCGACGGCATCAAGGCGGCCGCCGCACTGGCTTCGGTCACCGCGCTGGCCCACGCCTCGGGTGACCCGGCCGAACGGCAGCGGGTCCACGACGCGATCGAGGTCCTGCTCGCCAAGCCCGAGGCGCACCAGCTCCGGCTGCTCGAAGCGCTCACGCTGGTCGCGTCCGGCGCGGTCGACATGCCAGAGGACCTGTCGGAAGAGGTCCTGCGGGTCGGGAGCAACGCCGACATCGGAGCCCAGCTCGGCAAGCCGGGCGCACCCCGTGCCGAACTCGCGGCGCACGCCCTGGAGCGCGCCGGCTGGTGGCGCTCCTTCGCGTCCTTCGGCGCGACGCCCGCCCAAAGCCGCGTCGCGCACGTCGTGCACCGGGCGTACTTCCTCATCTGGCAACAAATCCGCGACTGATCACCCCCAAACGCGTCGCGGTTAGCGGGCTAAACGCGACCCGAGATTGATAAACCGAGCGCTCGGTCTAATAATGGAGCCCATGGAAACGATCGTCGACGAACCCCAGTGGCTGCGCGTCGGCTCCTGGCTCGGCTGCCCACTGGCGGGCGCCGCCATCGGCTGGTTCCTCCAGTCGATCTCGGGGTGGGTGGTCTCCCTGAGCTGGGTCCCGTTCAAGGGTCCTTTCCAGCTCGTCTCGGATATCCCCCGCCCGTGGGGCGCGGTCGCCGGGATCGGCGCGGGCCTGGTGCTCGGCCTGATGTTCGCCGCGGTCTGGGCGCACGAGCGGCTCATCGTCAAGGTGACGCCGACGCGCGTCACGCTGACCTCGAAGGGCCGCAGCCGCGCCTATGAGGCCAAGCTCGAAGCCGTCTACCTCGACGGCAAGGAACTCGTCCTGCTCGCCGCCGACGGCCGGGAACTGGTCCGGGAGAAGGCCGACGTCGATCGCCAAGCCGTCGCCAAGGCCTTCCTCGAGTACGGCTATCCGTGGCTCGACGAGCCACCGGCGGTGAAATGAGGACGGTCGACCCGGTCAAGCACGAGGCGAAGCGCCGCGCGATCCTCGAGGCCGCCACGGTGTGCTTCGCGGAGAAGGGCTTCGAGAAGACCACGACGGCGGAGATCTGCCGCGCCGCCGGGATCAGCACCGGCAGCCTGTTCCACTACTTCCCGAACAAGCGCGCGGTCTTCGTCGGCATCTTCGAGCAGGACGCCGACGAGACCACGGCCCTGCTCGCGGCGGCGAGGGACCTCGAGGATCCCTGGGAATCGATCCTCCACGTCATGGTGCACGTCTGCGAGCAGCTCCTGCACCCCATCGTGGCCAAGCTCGTCCTCGAAGTCGCCGCGCAGTCCGCCCGCGACGCCGAACTGGCCGGGTTGATCCAGGGCAACGACCGGTTCCTGCGTGACGGCCTCCTCGACCTCGTGGAGCGGGCGATCGAAGCGGGGCGGATCGATCCCGGCTTCGAACCGAAGGTCGCCGCCGACTGGCTCACCGCGTTGATCGACGCACCGCTTTCCCGGGTGATCCTGGATCCCGAGCTCGATCCGGCCGCGGAAATCGCGGTGCTGAAGGTGGTCCTCACCAGATTCCTCCGTCCGGTTCTTGCGATTCCACCCCCAGAGGGCGGGGCCGTGGCCGACACTGGTGAAATCTCTCCGAGCTGATCGGGAAGCTCGAGAACGCCAGTAACGGGGGTCGATGCGGGTGGGAGCCTGGCTGCGCAAGAAGGCGGTCGAGGAGGAGAATCCGGACGATGTGCCGACCGGCCAGATCTCGGCCGTGAGCATCGCCGCGATCATCGCCGAAGTCGACGGTGAGACTTCGCCCGTCGAGGGAACCGAGTCCGTCGAAGCCGCGTCGAAGACCGATGTGGAGTCCACGACCACGGGTCCGGCCGACCTCGAACAGGCTCTCGCCGACCGGCAGGCGCTGATCCAGCTCTGCCTGTACGCCCTCGACCGCGCCCGTAGCGGCGGCGTCGTCGAGCGGCTCGAACACGGTCTCGCCGGTATCGGCGTCCGTGCCCTGCGCCCGGACGGCGAGCGGTTCGACCCCGCCGTGCACGAGGCCGGTGGCGCGGTCGCGACGGAGGATCCGGCACTCGAAGGGCTCGTCGCGGAGACCGAGGTCGTCGGCTTCGCCGATCACGACCGCGTCCTGCGCGCGCCGATCGTCATCGTCTACGCGAAGAAGGCCCAGTGACCGCTCCGAGCGCGGCGGCCAATCTTCCGGCGGTCGTGAAGAGCACTCGCGAGCAGCTGCTCACCGTCGTCCGTGAAGCCGATCCTCAAGCCGCGAAATGGGTCGAGGACGTCCGGAAGGCGCGGCCGAAGAAGCCGTCGGTCGTGGTGGTCGGCGAGACCAACCGCGGCAAGAGCTCGCTCGTGAACGCGCTCCTGTCCATGCCCGGTCTGTCCCCTGTGGACGCCGATGTCGCCACGGCGACGTACCTCGTCTTCGAACATGCCGAGCAGTGGTCCGCGCAGGCCTGTTATCCGGGGCAGCTGGCGCCGGTACCGATCAACCTGACCGAGTTGATCCACTGGGTCTCGGCCGCGCACGAACTGCCGGAAGGGCAGATCCCGCCGCGTTACGTCGAGGTCTCCGGCCCGGTACCGCTGCTCGAACGCGTGTCCATTGTGGACACCCCCGGGGTCGGCGGGCTCGACTCGCTGCACGGCGAGCTGGCGAAGGAGGCGGCGGCCGGTGCCACCGCGCTGCTGTTCGTCGTGGACGCCTCCTCCCCGTTCACCGCGCCGGAGCTGCAGTTCCTGCACGACATGGGCGAGCGTGTCGAGACCGTGTTGTTCGCGCTGACCAAGACCGACCAGTTCCGCGGCTGGCGCGAAGTACTCGAAGCCGACCGGCGGCTGCTCGCCGAACACGCTCCCCGGTTCGCCGACGCGGTGTTCCACCCGGTGTCCGCGCGTATGTTCGAGACGGCGGCCAAGGCGCCGAACGAGCAGATGGCGATGATGCTGCGGGAGAAGGCCGGGATCGCGGCACTCCAGGGTGCGCTGCAGGAGATGCTGGTCGGTCGTTCGGCGATGTTGGGCGAGGCCAACACCCTGCGCGCGTTGTCGAGCGCGCTCGCCGAACTCAAGGCGAAGCTGCAGGCGGAAAGCCGTGCGCTGTCCGCCGGTGAGGCCGAGGCGGAACAGCTGCGCCGGCGCCGCGACGACCTGACCACCGAACGTCGTTCGTCGACGCGTGGCTGGCAGCTGAAACTGCGCGCGGAGATCCAGCGGACCCGCGTCGAGGTCGGACACGAGACCAGCAGGCAGATGCGCGACGCGTCGACGCATTTCCGGCAGCAGATCGACGGCGCGAAACGCGACGCCCTCGCCGCGCTGCCGCAGCAGGTGGACATCGCGCTGCAGACGACGTCGCAGCGGATCTCGATGCTGCTCTCCCAGCGGCTCAACCAGGTCACGAACGTCGCGCTTTCGGAGCTGTTCTCGGCCGAGGAACTCGACATCATCCGAGGTCAGTTCGCCAGGGCGGGCGGCCCGCCGGTCGTGCTGCGCCCGCCGGACAAGAAACCGCCGACGGCCGAGGACAAACTGCTCGTCTTCATGGGCGTCTCCGGCGGTCTGGGTGCCGGAAAGGTCGCCGCGCTGCCGTTGGCGGGCGTCGCGATCCTGAACCCGGTGATCCTGCCCGCCACGATCATCATCGGCCTCGGTGCCGGCTGGTGGATGGCGCGGACCCGCAAGCACGCGGCCGACAAGCAGCATATGAAGCAGTGGCTGGTCGAGGCGATCGCCGACGCGCGGTCCACGTTGGACCAGCTCGTCGCGGAACAGCTGATCGAGGCCGAGCAGCAGCTGTCGATGGCGCTCGACGAGGCACTCGGCCGCCGCATCGACGCGATCGAGGCGGAGCTGAAGGAAGTCGACAAGACGATCAAGATGGGCGCGCAGGAACGGGCGAAGAAGATCTCGGTCGTCGCGAAGCGCCTGAAGGACGTCTCCGACGGTCGCGACCGCGCCGAGGCCCTCCTTGGTCGCATTCGGTCACTGCGAGACAATCAAGCGTGACCTTTCCGCCGCAGCAGCCTTACGGACAGCAGCCGCAGCCGCCGGGACAGCAACCGCCGTACCCGCCGCAGCAGCCGTTCGGGCAGCAGTTCCCGCCGCCGGGACCGGCGCAAAGCCCGTTCCCGCCGCTGCCGCCGCAGAAGGGTCTGCCCGCGAAGCTGCAGCGGCTGAGCGAAATGGCCCGCGATCCACAGAGTCGCAAGAAGCTGATCCTCAGGACCTTGCTCGGCATTGTCGCGCTGGTCGTTTTCATCGTGGCGGTGATCGCGCTGTTCGTCTTCGTGGTCGCTCCGGTGGCCGACCACCTGTCGAAGTAGTCCGCTCCGGACGGCCCGGCCGGGTGGCGCTGTTGTGGACCGGAACCGAACGGGCCTACGGTGAGTCATAAGCTTCGACACACCAGCAGGTCAACGAGGGGGTTATCCCATGTGGGTCGACGAGAGCGGCGGCACGGACACCGAGGCGGGCTCCACGGAGGCCGTCACGGTCCACGTTGACGGCGAGGAGTACCAGGCCGAGCTCAACTACGACCTCGACAAGGACGGCGTGAACGACGCCGCCGTCATCCAGCACGACGACGGCACCGGCCAGGCATTCGTCGACACCGATGGCGACGGCGACGCCGACCAGTACGCGGTGCTCGACGAGAACGGCAAGGTCGTCCAGGAAGCCGTCTACGACGAGGCCTCCGGCGCCTGGGTCGAAGCGGGCGGCAGCGACGACAGCGGCAGCGACGCGGGCACCAGCGGCACCATGCACGCCGACATGCCCAACGGCGACGTCGAGGTCGGCCCGCCGACGATCGACACCAACGGTGACGGCACTCCCGACACCGCCGTCATCCAGACCGAGGACGGCCGCACGATCGCGTTCACCGACAAGGACGGTGACGGCAAAGCCGACATCGCGGTCGAGACGGACGCTTCGGGCAACTCCAAGACCTACGAGCACACCGGCCCCGGCCAGTGGACCGAGACCAGCAGCGGCGTGGTCAACGAGGACATCGGCTCGGCTTTCGCGAGCACTCCGGCCGCCGTCGGCGACCCGGCGGGCGACGCGGCGTGGGGTGGCGCGGGCACCGAAACACTCGAAGGAGTGGCGAAGATCGATTCCGCCACCGGTCAGTGGATCAGTCCCAACTAAACCTGGAAATGGCCTGAACCAATAGTGGAGTGGTTTAGTCCATTCGATTAGGCCAATTCGTGTAATCCTGGTCACAGAACAGCCCGGCACGAGATCTCGTGCCGGGCTTTCTCGTGTCCGATTTCGCCCGTCCCTTGTGCTGTCGATCACCGGAAGAATTTTTGCGTATGGCCCATTCCGGTGATACTGAATCGATTCCCTTATCGTTCTTGTGAGAGAACCGACAGGTCAGCTCTCGGTTACCTGCCGGTCATCCGGCTACTCTCGGGGAATCCCAAAACCTGCACACCGGCCTTCCCGCCGGTGTGCGAAGCCATTCGGTCGCCGGCATCGAAGCCCGCATCGGAACAGCGTCGTTCCCGGTGTGGGCTTCTGCCGTCGGAAGTCAGGAGTAGAGATGACCGCAGTCGCCATCCCCGGACTGGATAAAGCGCCGACGACGCACTCCGGCGTCCTGTCCTGGGTCCGGGAGGTCGCCGAACTGACCACTCCGGACCGCGTGGTGTGGGTCGACGGGTCCGACGAAGAGGCCGCGCGCATCAACGCCGAACTGGTCGCCGCCGGCACGTTCGTGCAGCTCGACGCGAAGCCCAATTCGTACTGGGCCGCTTCCGACCCGAATGACGTCGCCCGTGTCGAAGAGCGCACCTTCATCTGTTCGGAGAACGAAGAAGACGCCGGTCCCACCAACAACTGGATGGACCCGGCCGAGATGAAGGCCACGATGACCGAGCTGTACCGCGGGTGCATGCGCGGTCGCACGATGTACGTGATCCCCTTCTGCATGGGTCCCCTCGGCGCCGACGACCCCAAGCTCGGCATCGAGATCACCGACTTCGCCTACGTCGTCGCTTCCATGCGCGTGATGACCCGCGCCGGCAAGGCCGCGCTGGACAAGTTCGTCACCGAGGACGGCACCGAGCGCGAGTTCGTCCCGGCGCTCCACTCCGTCGGCGCCCCGTTGGAGCCCGGCCAGAAGGACGTCTCCTGGCCGTGCAACACCACCAAGTACATCTCGCACTTCCCCGAGAGCCGGGAGATCTGGAGCTACGGCTCCGGCTACGGCGGCAACTCGCTGCTCGGCAAGAAGTGCTACTCGCTGCGCATCGGTTCGGTCATCGCCCGCGACGAGGGCTGGCTGGCCGAGCACATGCTGATCCTCAAACTGATCTCGCCGGAGGACAAGGTCCACTACGTCGCGGCGGCGTTCCCGAGCGCCTGCGGCAAGACCAACCTCGCCATGCTGCAGCCGACCATCCCCGGCTGGCGCGCCGAAACCCTCGGTGACGACATCGCGTGGATGCGGTTCGGTGAGGACGGCCGCCTGTACGCGGTGAACCCCGAGTTCGGCTTCTTCGGCGTCGCGCCGGGCACCGACTGGCACACCAACCCCAACGCGATGCGCACCATCGAAAAGGGCAACACGGTCTACACGAACGTGGCGCTCACCGATGACGGCGACGTCTGGTGGGAGGGCATGGGCGAGAAGCCCGCGCACGCCACCTCCTGGAAGAAGCAGGACTGGACGCCGGAGTCGGACGAGAAGGCCGCGCACCCGAACTCGCGCTACTGCACGCCGATGTCGCAGTGCCCGATCCTCGCGCCCGAGTGGGACGACCCGAAGGGTGTGCCGATCTCGGCGATCCTGTTCGGTGGCCGTCGCAAGACCACCGTTCCGCTGGTGAACGAGGCCCGCGACTGGCAGCACGGCGTGTTCATGGGCGCCACCATGTCGTCGGAGACCACCGCGGCCGCCGCCGGCGCGGTCGGCAACGTGCGCCGCGACCCGATGGCCATGCTGCCGTTCCTCGGCTACCACGCCGGTGACTACTTCAAGCACTGGCTGGACCTCGGCAAGAACGCCGACGCGAACAAGCTGCCGAAGATCTTCTACGTCAACTGGTTCCGCCGTGGCGACGACGGCCGCTTCCTGTGGCCGGGCTTCGGCGAGAACTCGCGGATCCTGAAGTGGGTCATCGACCGCGTCGAGGGCAAGGGCAACGCGAAGGAGACCCCGGTCGGCTTCGTGCCGAACGCCGAGGACCTCGACACCGAAGGCCTCAAGGAGCCGCTCGCCGACATCCAGGCCGCGCTGGACGTCTCCGCCGACGAGTGGCGCCAGGAACTGCCGCTGATCGAGGAGTGGTTCGAGAAGATCGGCGACAAGGTCCCGGCTTCGCTGCGTGACGAGCTGGACGCGCTCAAGCAGCGTCTCGGCTGATCCAGAACGCCGGAGAAGGCCTCATCCTCATGGTCATTCCTGAGGATGAGGCCTTCTTCTTTCGCTCTTGGGTAACGTGGCCGTATGTTCAAATTCGGGGTCAACATGATCGTCCCGGAAAGCCGTGCGGCCTGGGTCGGGAAATGCCGGAAGGCCGAGGAACTCGGTTTCGACGTCATCGGTGCCGCCGACCATCTGGGCATGGCACCGCCCTTTCCCGCGCTGGTGCTCGCCGCCGAGGTGACCAGCCGTCCTCGGCTCAACACCTTCGTCATCAACACTTCCTTCTACAACCCGGTGCTGCTCGCCCGCGACGTCACGGGCACGGACCAGTTCACCGAAGGCAGGCTGGAGCTCGGCCTCGGCGCCGGGTACGTGAAGTCCGAATTCGAAGCCGCGGGGATGGAGTTCCCCAGTGCGGGCAAGCGGGTCGATCACCTCGAAAACACCATCAAAGAGCTTAAACGGCTTTACGCGGATGAAGACCACAAACCGGAAACCGTGCAGAAACCGGGCCCGCCGCTGATGATCGCCGGCCGGGGCGACAGGCTGCTCGCGCTCGCCGCCGAACACGCCGACATCATCGGCTTCACCGGGACGAAAGCCGTTCCCGACGGCGGTGGGCTCGTCCCCGACGACGCGGACGGAATCGCGGAACGGGTGGAGTTCGTCCGGGGGAAATTGAACGGCCGCGACGTGGAATTGAATCTCCTCCCGCATTTCGTCGCGGTGGTCGAAGACCGACAGGCGGGTTTGGCGGACTTGCGGGAACGCGTGAAGGGTCAACTGACCGTCGACCAGCTCGCCGTCCTGCCGACGGCACTCGTCGGCACTCACGAACAGATCGCCGAACAGCTCCTGGCTCATCGCGAGCGGTACGGCTTCACCTATTTCACCGTGCTGGAACACAATATGGAGTCGTTCGCGCCGGTGATCGAGCTGTTGCGCGGCCGATGATCGACGTACGCGGGCTCGGTGTCCAGGCCGGGGAGCATTGGTTGTTCGACGGCCTCGATTTCGAGGTCGAGGCGGGCGAATGCGCGGTGATCGTCGGCCCGAACGGGGTCGGGAAATCGACCCTGCTGCGATGCCTGTACGGAACGCAGGCCCCGCAGCGGGGCCGGGTCGTCGTCGCGGGCGGAAAACCCGACGAACGCGATCTTTCCTTCCGGCGCAAGGTTTCCGTGCTGTTCGACGATTCGGATTTCTTCGCCGAATTGACCCCGCTGCAGCATCTCGAACTGCTGGAGGGCTCGTTCGGAGCCGATCTCGGCGATTTCGGCGCGCTGCTGGCGGACGCGGGCCTTTCCGAACGGGCGAAGGTGACCGCGGGCAAGTTCTCCGCCGGGCAGCGCCGCCGCCTGCTGCTCCTCGGCGCGACGGCGCGGCCGCACGACGTACTGCTCCTCGACGAGCCCGAGCGAGCGCTCGACGTCGCAGGGAAGGAATGGCTGACCGCGCTGATCGCACGTTCGACCGGCGCGGGGGCGGCGGTGGTCGTGGCCACGCACCATCCCCCGCTGCTCGAAGCGGCCGATTCCACCCTCGAGTTGTGGTGAGCACCAAGGCCCCCACGCGGGTTCCGGGGCGGCAGCGATTCGGCGGACTGCTCAACGGGGATTACCAGACCTTCCTGGCACTGTTCGGATTCGGTGCGCTGTTCACCGCGTTCCAGAACCTGCCGAAGCTGCGTCATTTCCTCTTTGGACAGTCCGTTGTGGACTTCGCCGCGGTGTTCGGCCTCCTGGTCGTGCTGTGCGCGATCTTCTGGCGAAGCCTGCTGCGCCGCGGTTTCGTCTGGGCCGAACCGGCGGCGCTGACGTGGATGGACTTCGCGGGCGTCGACAGGCGCCGTCTCGTCCTGAAGCGGATGTGGACGTTGTGGCTGGGCCTGGTCGTGGTGGTCGGCTACACCGGGGCGCTGGTCACCGCGATCGGCGGCGGGTCGAAGGACGTCTGGATCGCGATGTCGGCGTTGACCGCTTCCGGGGCGATCCTGGCCGGGGTCACCGCCCGGCGGACGGCGACCCGCGGGGAAACGGCGGGCCCGGTCGTGCTCGCGCTGGCCGGGCTGGCGGTGGCCGCCGCCGGACTGGGCCCGATCGCGGTCGAAACGCTCGCCGGTGGGTTGTTCGTCGTCGCGGTCGCGGTGGCCTTCGGTGGCGAGCCGGTGTCCGGGGTCGGGCGCCAGGAACTCGTCGACGGCTGGAACGCGCGGCTGCTGCGGGCGATGGCCGCGGTCTTCATGGATCCCATGCTGCTGATCCCGGAATCGAGGCCGGTGCCATGGCTGTCGCTGAGGCGGCCGACGACACTGCGGCTCGCGTGGGCCGGAGTGCTCGGTCGTCTGCGCTACGCGGCGGCCGGCGTGGTGATCGCTTGCCTGACCGGCGTCGGGCATCTGGCGTTCCCCGCCGTCCCGGTGGCGCCGCTGTTCGCGCTCGGCGCGTACGCGGCGCTCGTGCCGTTCGTCGGCGGACTCGGCGAACTGTGGCGCAATCCCGGCCGCAGGCGCTGGCTCGGCGCGTCCGACTGGGAGTTGCGGCTGGTCAACGGCCTGGTGATCGCCGTACTCGGCTTCGGGTGGGGAGGGCTGCTGGGCCTGGTCACGCTGACGCTCGGGGTGACACCTGCCTGGCCGGTGTGGCTCGCGGTTCCGCTCGCCGTCGCGGCCGCGTTGCGGACGGCGACCCGGCCACCGATGAACTACGACGTCAGCGGCGGGGCCGCCGGATTGCAGGCCCTGCGAGGCGCCGATCTGCTGATCGCCGGCTCGATAGTGCTCTCCGTGATCACCTGAGGTCACCCGTTCCCGCGTTCGGACCATTCGAATACTCCGAACGCGAGTTACCCTCGGGGCGACGAAGGGAGCACGAGTGGGCGGCGGGCACGCACCGGGAAAGGGACGGCGGGCGACCAGCGAATTCCCCGCGGGCTGGACCGACGAGCAGATCATCGCGGTGATCAAGGACGTCGCGAACGACCCCAGCGAACCTCGACGCAGACAGCACAACGGCCGCTGGCGTTGTGCGGGCGAGCGGTACGGCGTGCACCTGATCGTGCTGGTCGAGGACAACGGGAACGTCAAGACGGGATATCCGGTCGCGGGCCCCGGCGTGGTCCGCAATCCCGATACCGCGGCCGATCCGGCGAACCCGACCATCGCCGACCTCGCCGCCGGTCGCATCAGCTTCTTCGGCGAAAGCCTGCTCGACCAGATCGCCGACCGCGTCGCGCCGGACGTCCTGGCGTTCTACCGGACCTTGCACTGGTCGGGTGAGTGGGAAGAGCTGGCCGACGTCCTCGTCGCGCACGCGATGAAGGAGAACCTGCGGCTCGGAGTGGACGAGTTCGCCACCCTGGAGAGCCTGTTGAACAGCTTCGAGCTGCCGATCGACGGCTTTCTCTACCTGAACGACCGGGCGCACACCCTGGCCACCTTGCGCCCCTAACTCGCTTCGGCGACTTCAGAGGCTCCGTCCACAGTCGCGCGGAGGACGTCCAACGGCATTCCGACGGCGTCGGCGATCGCCGTCACCGTGAAGAAGGCGGGCGTCGGGATCCGGCCGGTCTCGATCTTCCGGAGCGTCTCCACCGAGATCCCGGCCTCCGCGGCGACCTCGACCATGCTCCGCGACGCCGACGCGCGGGCGTCCCGGAGCGCCAGCCCCAGCCGCTCGCCGCGTTCGCGTTCTTCGTCCGTCAACGGCACTCGCACCATGGACCCAATAGTAATACCGGCCGACTCGATGCAGGTGTCTCGGGCAGCGCGTGAAGGACCCCTTTCCTCGGCTGAGCCGAGGGAAGGGGTCCTTCACGCGCAGCCGGTCGAGTTACCCCCAGCCTGTGGATAACTCTGTGCACAGGTCTGTGGACCGGCGAAAGAAAGGGCCCCGCCGAGCCGAAACTCGACGGGGCCACAATCCCTAGTGGCTTCAGGCGCCCGCGGGCACCGGAAGTGGGAGTCCGGGGAGGCTCTGGTCGTTCGGCACCTTGCCGTCGACGAGGAAGTCCTCCACGACCTTGTCCACACCCGCGTTGCCGCCGGCGTAGATGCCGTGGTCACCCTCACCGGTCACCGTGATCATCCGCGAGTTGGCGAACGCGCGGTGCGCACGGGTCGCGCCCTCGATCGGGGTCGCCGGGTCGTGCACCGACTGGACGATCAGCACCGGCGGGACACCGACGCCGGCGAGCCTCGGCAGGTCGACCGGCTTGTTCTTCCAGAAGATGCACGGCTGGATCAGCCAGCCCGCGCCGAGCAGCGGCAGGTCCTTGTCGATCAGCTTCTGCGACTGCCGGATGACGCTGTTCCGGTTGCCGTACCAGGGGCCCTCGTTGCAGGGGATGGACCAGAAGCTGGCGTTGTAGGAGTCGCCGTCGCTCGGGACGAACAGCGGCTGCGGGCCGATGACGCCGTCACCGTCCACCGTCTCCGCCTTGACCTTCTGCGCGGCCGCGCTCTTCTGCTGCTGGGTCGAGGTGCCCTCGGTCAGCGTCTTCAGGTTGACCAGGTACTCGGCCAGCGCCGGGAAGTTGCGCTTCGAGTAGAGGTACCCCGCGATGGTCGAGTCGAGCGCGTTGGCCGAAACCGGGACGCCGTCCACCTCGACAGGCTTCTGCGTCAGCGCGAAGCGGACCTTCTCGTAGCTCTGGCGCGCGGCTTCACCGGTCTTGCCGAAGCCGTAGACCTTGTCGTACTTGCCCATCCACGGCAGGAAGTCCTGACGCCAGCGGCGCTCGAAGCCGAGCGGCTGCCCGTCGAAGGAGTTCTGCCAGGTGGTGGTGAACTCGGTCGACGAGTCGAGCAGGAACTTGCCGGTCCGGGTGGGGAACTGCTGCGCGTAGTGCGCGCCCATCCAGGTGCCCGCCGAGTAGCCGACCCAGTTGATCTTGTCGCGGCCCAGCAGGACACGCAGCAGATCGATGTCGCGGATGGTCTGGGCGGTGTTGATGAGCGGGCCCAGCTCGCCGGACTTCACCTGGCACGAGTCCGCCGCGTACTTGGTGGCGTCCAGGATCAGGTTGAGGTTCGCCCGGCTGCGGTCGCGCGGGTCGAGGTCGGAGCCGGTGCCGATCGCGTTGCCGCAGGTGATGTTGGTGCTCTTGCCGGTTCCGCGCGGGTCGAGACCGATGATCTCCTGGTTCGCGCGCAGCTTCGTCTGGTTACGCAGACGCGCCGGGAAGTTCCGGCCAGGAGCACCGGGGCCACCCGGGTTCGTGATGACGCTGGCCGTCGCGGTGCCGCTGGTCGCGGCCAGCCTGCTGACGGCGATCGTCAGGTCGATGTTCTCGCCCGGGTTGTACCAGTTTCGCGGCGACCGGTAGGTCGCGCACTCGATGTTCTCGGCCCCCGGAGGCGGCGCGGACGGCAGCTCATTGGCCGTGCACTTGTGCCAGTCCAGCTTCTGGCCCGCGTACTTCGCCGGAATGTTGGTGGAGTTCAGAGGCTGCTGCGTGGCCGCCTCCGGTCCTGCGAACGCAGGAGTGAACCCGGCCAGCATGGTGCCGGCGACAGCCGGGATCACCACCGCATAGCGGAGTTTCTTCATCCGATGCCCCTTTGGTCTTGCGTGCGAAGTTCCTGTTCGCGACTGCGGGCTATTGATATCCGCTCCGGATGCGGGCGGCAACCGCCCTTCGTCGGATCGACGGTGCTGATCAAATCGATATCGGGCACGCGTGACCCAGGTGGGGGAGAGGTTCTAGGGTCATCGGGACCATCCGGGGTTACGGGAATGTTAGGTGAGGTCCGATGGCGTCAGGTAAGGCAGACGGGAAGGTGAAGGGCTTTCAGTTCAGCCCTTGGAACCTCCTGCTGATCATCCCGTTGCTGGTGCTGATCACGTCGTTGTTCAATTCGGACGGCCCTCGGCTGTTCGGGATGCCGTTCTTCTACTGGTTCCAATTCGTGTTCGTGGTCGTGGGCGTCCTGTGTACCTGGATCGTCTTCGTGATGACCAAGGACAAGCCGACCAGTGAGCGTCCTGACCGGCTGTCCGTGGACGAGCTCGACGAGGGGGACCTCAAGTGACGAACATCCAGTGGCCCGAGCTGATCATCTTCACGATCCTCTTCGCGGTGGTCACCGTCCTCGGCTTCGTCGCGTCGCGCTGGAAGGCGGGCAACACCCTCGACCACCTCGATGAATGGGGGCTCGGCGGCCGCAAATTCGGTTCGTGGATCACCTGGTTCCTGCTCGGCGGTGACCTCTACACGGCGTACACCTTCGTGGCCGTCCCCGCGCTGATGTTCAGCGCCGGTGCGATGGGCATGTTCGCGCTGCCGTACACGATCATCGTCTACCCGATCGTGCTGATGCCGGCGCTGCGCATGTGGTCGGTCTCCCGCGTTCGCGGCTACGTCACGCCCGCCGATTTCGTCCGCGGCCGGTTCGGTTCGCCGACGCTGGCGCTGCTGATCGCGATCACCGGCATCATCGCGACGATGCCGTACATCGCGCTGCAGCTCGTCGGCCTCGAAGCGGTGCTGCGGACGATGGGTATCAACGGCTCCGGCATCGTCGGGCACCTGCCGCTGCTGATCGCCTTCATCATCCTGGCGGTCTACACCTACCAGTCCGGCCTGCGCGCGCCCGCGCTGATCGCGTTCGTCAAGGACATCCTGATCTACCTGGTGATCATCGTGGCGATCATCTACCTGCCCGCGAAGCTCGGCGGCTGGTCGGCGATCTTCGACGCGGCCGACGCGAAATTCGACAAGTCGCAGTCCCCGGCGGACGGCATCCTCCTCAACGCCAACAACCAGCTGCAGTACGCCACGCTGGCCCTCGGTTCGGCGCTCGCGTTGTTCCTGTACCCGCACTCGCTCACCAGCGTGCTCGCCTCGCGCGGCCGCAGCGTGATCAAGCGGAACATGGTCGCGCTCCCGGCGTACTCGCTGGTCCTGGGTCTGCTGGCACTGCTCGGTTACGTGGCGATCAGCGCGTCGGTCTCGCCGATCAAGAACAACGCCACCGGCAGGCCGGACACGAACACGATCGTCCCGGTGCTGTTCGACTCGCAGTTCTCGTCGTGGTTCGCCGGGATCGCGTTCGCCGCGATCGGCATCGGCGCGCTGGTGCCCGCGGCGATCATGTCGATCGCGGCGGCCAACCTGTGGACCCGCAACATCTACAAGGAGTACATCAAGAAGAACGCGACGCCGGGCCAGGAGGCGAAGCAGGCGAAGCTCGCTTCGCTGATCGTGAAGTTCGGCGCGGTGGCGTTCATCCTGTTCATCGACCCGCAGTACGCGATCGACCTGCAGCTCATCGGCGGGGTGCTGATCCTGCAGACGCTGCCGGCGGTGGCGCTTTCGCTGTACACGCGGTGGTTCCACCGCTGGGGCCTGATCGCGGGCTGGGTCGTCGGGATCGGCTGGGGCCTGATCATGCTCTACAACATCCCCAACCCGGCCACCGGTCAGAAGCACTTCGGCACGTCGGCGCTGGCGCTGGACAAGCTGTCGATCTTCGGCTGGCACCCGCTCAGCGGCTCACAGCTGCAGATCTACGTCGGATTCGTGGCGCTGGTGGCGAACCTGCTGATCGCGGTGATCTTCACGGTGATCGCGCGGCAGATGAAGGTCTTCAACGGTACGGACGACACCGAGCCCGAGGACTACCACGCCGACGAGCACGACAAGGATCTCCGCGAGATCGGCGTCCACTAGCTCCTGCTCTGGGAATGGGCCGCGTCCTGCCGGGACGCGGCCTTTCTCATGGCCGCGTCCGCCGCCAGGTAGAGCACGAGACCGTTCAGCAGATGCCAGACGAAATGCGTCCCGGCCGGGAAGTGCCCGCAGACGGCGTGGTCGGCCGACCGGAACGAGAGCGACACCCCGAAGACCGCCGCGGTGATGGCGAAGCGTCTCCGGTCCGCTCCTTTGAGGACGATCGCGAAGACCACGAGACCGATCAGCGCCGAGACGTACAGACCGCCGCCCACCGAGGCGAAGACGGCGGTGAACGCCAGGAAGACCGGGATACCCAGCCAGGAAAGCCTGCGGCCGGCGCCGTAGAACAGGCGGGGGAACACCGCCGCGTAGTACAGGACGAACACCAGGATGAAACCGGTGTCGGCGGCCGCGGACCAGCGGTTCGCGAACAGGTGGAAGGCCGTGCTGCCGAGGAACACGAGTCCGATGAGGACGGCGAAGACGCGGCCGTGGCTGTCTTTGGCCCGACGCCAGACGACGATCGCCGCGACCAGGAACGCGAGATTGCTGAGGCTGTTGAGCGGCTCGCCCCAGAGGCCGGGGGCCAGGCGTTCGCAGTACCTGTCGAGGTAGACCGTCCAGTTCACCCCTCTAGATAACCCTCTCCGCGTGAACTCGGGGTGTTGCCCCCGCGTCGCGCTCCTTCACGAGACCTCCGCGTCCTCGAACGTCCCGAAAGACCCCTTCGAGAGACCCGCCCCGAGTTGTCCACACCCCGCCGCCGTTGTGGACAACTCCACGCCGAATCCCTTACGAATCCGCTTCCCGACACCCCCTCCCGATACGCTGGAGCAGGGCACGCCCCCCTGGGACGGGTGGGGGCTGGGGTGGGCTGGGATTGTGCGTTGAGGCTGGTCAGGGTGGGTCGGCGCCGAGGTACTCACAGCTCCAGCCGCCAGGTCTGGCCGGTCAGCTCGTAGCCGAAGCCGGGGATCGTCTCCTCGTCGGCGAGCCGGAAACCGGCCTTCTGGTAGATCGCCCTCGCCGCGTCCAGCAACGACACCGTCCACAGTTCGATCGCCGCGTAGCCGGACGCCCTCGCGAACTCGACACATTCGGCGACCAGGCGTTTCCCGACGCCACGGCCGCGGGCGGCCGGTTCGAGCAGCAGAAGCCGCAGCTTCGCGGTGCGGCCGTCTTCGGCGGGCATGCAGAAGACGCTGCCGACACGCTCTCCGTCGAGCTCCGCGATCCACCCGGCCTGGCGAGGATCACCACGATGGTCGGCGTAGTCCGCGACGACCCGGGCGACGAGAGCTTCGAAACGTTCGTCCCAGCCGTATTCGCGGGAGTAGAGGGCGCCGTGGCGGTGGACGACCCAGCCGAAGTCGCCGGGCCGCGGCGGACGCAGCACCAGCGTGGGATCCGCTCGGCGGTCACCGACCAGCGAGGTGATCGTGCCCATGGCGCCGAGCAGCCGCTCCTGCTCGTCGTCGCCGAACCGGCCGAGCAGCGCACCGATCCGGTCCACTGAACGTGCGTCGAGGACGGCGAAGGCCTTCCGGCCGTTTTCGGTCAACCTGACGATCTGACGACGGGCGTCCTCGTCGCTGCGTTCGCGGGTGAGGAGGCCGCGGCCTTCGAGCCTGACGAGCAGCCTGCTCGCGTACCCGGCGTCGAGGTCGAGGCGTTTGCGCAGATCGGTGACCTGGGTCGAATCCTGCTGCGCGAGTTCGAAGAGAACCCTGGCCTCGCTCAGGGAGTACTCGGCGTCGGCCGGTCCTTCGTCGAGGACGCCGATCACGCCGGTGTACAGCCGGTTGAACGCCCGGACGGTCGCCACCCGGTCCGCGGATCCAGTCATTTGACCACCTCAACAGATTCGTTGACTGGGTCAAAGATTACCGCGCAAAACGGCGCCGGTGAGAAGTTCGGGGAAAAGGGTCCGGACATATGGAAACCCCGTGATGCTGCCAGGTCGGGGGTCCGCCAGCATCACGGGGTCGTAATGGGTATCGACGCTGCTTTCCGCGGCGTTACACCCCACACACTATGTGTCGTAGGTCACTCGAATGGGCGACACTCACAACGGTGTTTCGTCGAATCAGCGCATGTGCGTGTGACGCGCCTGAGAGATAGCGATGAGCTCCTGACGAACGGTCGCGGTGGCCGCGGTGTCGATCGCCCGGTTCAGGGCCCGGCGAGTGCGAGCCTCGGCGCGACGGGCACGGAGCTTGGCGGCGATGTTGTTCATCGGTTTAAGTCATCCCCTTGAGGGTCTTGTGTCTTCGTGGCTGTGCACCTAGTATGCGCCTTTTTTCACATGAACGCCAACGATTATCCGGTGACTTGGCACACTTGCCGATGAATCATCGGCAACAGGGAGGGAAATCCGGAGAGATTTGGTGTCGCCGGTCACTTCTTGGTAACGCTAGGGCTTTCTAGTGTTCGCGCGATACGGCGGAAGAGGGCGCGATGAAGCCGGAGATGGCGTTCTCTAGGGCTTTCTAGCGATACTGCTAGAGAGTGGCAGAGAGGGTTAGTCTCGGCCGAGCAGGTAGTGGCCGAAGTGCGGGACCGTGAAGGCGATATGCCCGCGCTCGGCGGAGTACACGAGGCCCTTCTTCATCAGGCTGTCCCGCGCGGGAGACAGCGAAGACGGCTTCCGTCCCAGGTAGACGGCCACATCGGCGGTACCGGCGGCCTCGTCCCGGCCTTGGGTCAACTCGGCCATCGCGAGCAGATACTCGCGTTCGGCGGGCGTCGCGCGCTCGTAGCGGGAGCCGAAGAAGCCGACGGCGAGTTCCGATTCGGCTTCCGGCGCGGCGACCTGGACGTCCTTCACGGTGATCGGATCGGCCGGGGCCGCGTCCCAGGCGGCCTTGCCGTACGCCTGGATGAAGTACGGATAGCCGCCGGACGCGTCGAACAACGCGTCCAAGGCCTCCGGCTCGATCCCCGCGTCTTCGCGTTCGATGGGCGCCATCACCGCGAGGTCGGCGTCTTCGCGTTCGAGCCTGTCGATGCGCGCGTAGCGGAAGAGGCGTTCCGAGTACGACTTCGACGCAGAAAGGACGGCTGGCACGTGCGGCAGTCCCGCGCCGACCACGACCAGCGGGGCCCCGGACTGCGAGAGCTCGTGACAGGCGGCGCAGAGCGCGGAGACGTCCTCGGGGAGCAGATCCTGGATCTCGTCGATCAGCAGCGCGACGCCGGTGCCGACGTCCGCCGCCAGCTCCGCGACCTCGGTGAACAGCTCGACCAGGTCGATCTCGATATCGCCGGAATCGGCGCGGCCCTGCGCGGCGGGCACGTCGATGCCCGGTTGCCAGCGGTCACGGAGTTTCGCGTCCGGTTTGTTGGCGCGCAGCGCGAACGCCTTGAGCACGCCCAGCACCTGCTCGACCCGGTCCGGCGCACGGTGGCGAACGGCGAGATCGCGGATCGCGCGGTGCAACGCGGCCGAAAGCGGCCGCCGGAGTTCGGTGTCGGGACGGGCTTCGATCTTGCCCGCGCCCCAGCCGTGCTTGATGGCCTTCGAGCGCAGCTCGCCCAGCAGCACGGTCTTCCCCACGCCGCGCAGACCGGTGAGCATCAGGCTGCGTTCCGGCCTCCCCCGCGCGACCCGTTCGAGAACGACCTCGAAGGCCTGGAGCTCACGCACACGACCGGCCAGCTCGGGCGGCCGTTGACCGGCGCCCGGGGCGAAGGGGTTGCGGATGGGATCCACTCTCACACGCTATCGGCGTTTCTAGCGCGGAGCCGATATTCGGCGATAGAGGGATAGGCGTGTCGCGGCGGGGCACGCCGAGGGGGACGGGTCTGCAGCCCCGTCCCTGGTGCTTACTCGCTCAGGTTGCGCTCGGCGTAGACCGCCATCGCGTCGCGGATGTACTCCGCGGTGCTCGTGCCGTACTTCTCGTCGTACTGCCCGTAGCGCGGGTCGTCGACGTAAAGCTGCCCGAGACCGGCGAAGTAGCCCTTCGACACCGTCCGCACGGCAGGCCGGAGCCATTCGTACAGCCGTCGCGTGATCGCCTGCGCTTCGTCGCCGTCGGCAGGAAGGCCCTTCGCGCGGGCTTCCCCGAACGCGGCCGCGATGTCCTTCTGCTCCTGTTGGTGCGCCTTCTTGTCCTCGGCGCTCAGCGACTTCCACCACCGGTCACCCTGCTGGTAGGCGTCGGCGCCCCAGCGTTCGGTGACCTCCTTCTCGTACTTCGTGTGGTCGAAGCCGTCGAACACTTCCGTTGCCATCAGTTGTTCACCTCTCTCCGTCTTCCTCAAGGTCGTCCTGACCGATTCGATCTGCCGTCCGAGTCGCTGCCGCTCCTGCTCCAGCCACTTCAGGTGGGTGCGCAGCGCCGCCGCGGTGTCCCGCTCCCCCTCGAGCACCTCGCCGATCGCGGGCAGGCTCAGCCCGAGTTCGCGAAGCAGCAGGATCCGTTGCAGCCGCACCAGCGCGTCCTGGTCGTAGTAGCGGTATCCGTTGCTCCCCACCCGGCTCGGTTCGAGCAGCCCGATGTCGCCGTAGTGGCGCAACGTGCGGCTCGTGGTCCCGGCCGAGCGGGCGATGTCCTGGATCGACCACTCCTGCTCGTTCGGCATGTCCACGACGGTAGAGGTTGACGTTGCGTCAAAGTCAATCGAAGTTCACCCGGCTGTGTCATGGTTCCGCCATGAAGACCTTTGCGCTGGTCATGGCCACCGCGCTCACCCTGACCACGGCCGGGGTCGCCGACGCGCACCCCCGCCGCGCCTTCGACATCCAGGCCCACCGCGGCGGGCTCGGCCTCACGGTCGAGAGCACGCTCGCGTCGTTCGGCAAGGGAATGGCACTGGGGGTGACCACCCTCGAACTCGACATCCAGATCACCAAGGACGGTCGCGAGGTGATCACTCACGACCGCAAGACGACGGCCTTGAAATGCCGCGACACCGCCCCGGCGACACCGGGCGACCCGGCTTATCCCTACGTCGGGAAGTACGTGAAGGACCTGACGTTCGCCCAGGTCCGCACGCTGGACTGCGGGTCGATCCGCCAGCCTGCCCACCCCGGCCAGACGCTCTCCCCCGGCGCCAAGATGCCGACCCTCGCCGAGCTGTTCCAGCTGGCGCGCGAGCGTCACGCGTGGGGCGTCAAGTTCAACATCGAGACGAAGGTCGAAGCGGCCGCTCCGCAGGAGACCGCGCCGCGTGAGCAGTTCGTCCAGCGGGCGGTGGGCGAGATCCTGCGCTCGGGGTTCGCGCACAACGTCACCGTCCAGAGCTTCGACTGGGGAACGCTGATGCGGCTGCGCGAGGTCGCGCCGTGGCTCCCGGTGGTCGCGCTGACCCAGCCGGAGTTCCTCCAGGTCGGGCAGCCGGGCAAATCGCCGTGGCTTGGCGGCCTCGACATCGACGACTTCGGTGGCAGCCCCGTCCGGGCGGTGAAGTCGTTCGGCGCCTCCGCGCTCTCGCCGGTGCACGGCAATCCGCAGGGCGGCAAGGTCGGTGACCCGGACTACCGGCCGTTCACGACGAAGGCGCTGGTCACGGAGGCGCACCGGGCGGGGATCAAGGTCGTGCCCTGGACGATCGACGACCCGACCACGATGCACAAGCTCATCGACGACGGCGTGGACGGCATCATCACCGACTACCCGGACCGGCTGCGGGAGGTCGCGGCGGGCCGCGGGTTCAAGCTGCCGAAGGCGTATCCGGCTCACTAACGGAATCTAGGGCTTTCTAGTGTCAGAGAAATATTCGCGGATACTCCGTTAGGGCGGTTCGGCGGCCTGGCGGACGGGAAGACTGGGGATAGATTTGCTGTCCCGGGTCCGGATCAAGAAAGGCTACGACCGTGATTCTCCGCCGCGTCGCACGTCCGCTCCTCGCCGCGATCTTCATCTCCGGCGGGATCGGCGCGCTGAGGGACACCCAGGGCCACGCGAAGGCCGCGGAGCCGTTCCTCACCGAGTCCTTCGACAAGCTGGAAGGCGTGGTGCCGGAATCGGTGCCGCGCGACCCCGCCACCCTGGTCCGGATCGACGCGGCGGTGAAGGTCGGCGCCGGGGTCGCGCTCGCCACCGGCAGGGCGCCGCGGCTGGCCTCGCTGCTCCTGCTCGGCAGCCTCGTCCCGACGACGCTCGCCGCGCACCGGTTCTGGGAGATCAAGGAACCCGCTGAGCGTCAGCAGCAGCAGATCCAGTTCATCAAGAACGCCGGCCTCGCCGGAGGCCTGCTGCTGGCCGCCGCCGACACCGCGGGGAAGCCGTCGCTCGGCTGGCGCGCCCGCCGGGCCGCGTCGAAGACGGAGAAGCGCGCCGAGAAGCTGGCGAAGAGGGCCGAGAAGGCCATCACCAAGTAGCAACCGATGTTATGAACGGGACTTTCATCTCAAATTTTGCGATGAAAGTCCCGTTCATAACACTCGCGGGCGTCACTCCGTGAGGGCGGCGATGTCCTCTTCCTCGGCGACCGTCCGCACCTCGACCTCGATCTCGTGGTCGAACAGCGCGGCGTAGGACTCGGCGAACGCGACGGCCTCGGCCAGATCCTTGGCGTTGATCAGCGCGAACCCGCCGATGACCTCCTTGGCCTCGGTGAACGGACCGTCGGTCGCGGTGATCTTGCCGTCGCGCGTCTTGCGGACCTTCGCACCCCTCTCCGACGGAAGCACGCCCTCCGCCGTGATCAAGATGCCCTTCTCGAAGGAATCCCCGACGAAGGCGCCGATCTTCTCGATGAACTCCTGGCTCGGGTTCCAGGCTTCCGGGGCGCTCTCGTCGAGCCGGTGCATCATCAGAAACCGCATCGCTGCTCCTCAAGTGTTGTGGCGGGGCTGTTTCTACCTCGCCTTCACCAGCGCGTCGAGCGGCTCGACCGCGGTTCGACATTTCGTTCAGAAAAAATGCTTCAGCTGCCGAAACTTTTTCTCAGCGGCTCGCGACCTTCTTGTACTGGGCCGTCGCCAGCGGGGCGAAGATCGCGATGATGGCGACGCAGCACAGGATCGCGTACAGCGAAGCGTGCTCGGCGGGCCAGCCTGTCGGTGCCGCGCCGAAGCGGTTCCCGAACAGGTCTCGCGCCGAGTTGATCACCGCGGTGAACGGGTTCCAGTCGGCGATCGCCTTCAGCACGCCCGGCAGTTTGTCCGCCGGGACGAACGCCGTCGAGATGAAGCTCAGCGGGAACATCCACATCAGCCCGGCGCTCTGCGCGACCTCGACACTGCGCGCGACGAGCCCGATCCACGCGCCGACCCAGGACAGCGCCCAGGCGAACATCAGCATCACCAGGTACCCGAGCACGGCGTCGAGGAAGCTGCCGCGGATCCGCCAGCCGACGAGCAGCCCGCACAGCGACATGACGACCAGCGCCACCACGCTGATCACCAGATCCGAGGTCGTCCGGCCGAAGATCACCGCCAGCCGGGAGATCGGCAGCGAACGGAACCTGTCGATGATGCCCTTCTGCAGGTCGTTCGCGAACCCGATCACGGTGAACGCCGAGTTGAACGCGACCGTCTGCGCGAAGATGCCGGCGATCAGGAACTCGCGGTAGGCGAGCCCGCCCGCTTCCCCGCCGATCGCGTCGCCGAAGACGTAGGCGAACAGCAGCACGAACATGATCGGCTGCAGCGTCGCCGCCATCAGCCAGTCCGGGTTGCGCTGGACGTTCTTCAGGTTCCGCCAGGTGATCACGCCACCGTCGGAAAAGGCCTTGGCGACCGCGCTCACTTTTTCTCCCCCTCGTCCGTGGCGTGCCCGGTCAGCGACAGGAAGACGTCATCCAGCGTCGGCCGGTGCAGCGCGACGTCCTGAACGGTGACGCCGTGGCCGTCCAGCCGCCGCAATGCCTCGATCAGCGCCTTCGGGCCGCCCTCGACCAGGACGTCGACCTTGCGGGTGTGCTCGTCGACCGTCGGCGTCCCCGAGCCGACCTCGGTGAGCACCTGGGTGGTGATGGCGAGATCGCTCGTCTCGGCCACGACCAGCTCCAGCCGCTCGCCGCCGATCTCCTGCTTGAGTTCGTCGGCGGTGCCGCGCGCGATGACCTTCCCCTTGTCGATCACCACGATCGAGTCGGCGAGCTGATCGGCCTCCTCCAGGTACTGCGTGGTCAGCAGGACCGTGGTGCCGTCGGCGACCAGTTCCTTGATGACCTCCCAGGTGTCGATCCGGCCGCGCGGATCGAGCCCGGTGGTCGGTTCGTCGAGGATCACCACGGTCGGCTCGGCGACCAGCGCCCCCGCGAGGTCGAGCCGTCGCCGCATCCCGCCGGAGTACGTCTTGGCCGGCCTGTCGGCCGCGTCCTCCAGCCGGAACCGCGCGAGCAGTTCACGCGCCCTGGACTTCGCCGCGGCCTTCTTCCTGCCGTACAGCCTGCCGACCATGTACAGGTTCTCGAACCCGGTGAGGTTCTCGTCCACGGCGGCGTACTGCCCGGACAACCCGATCGATCGCCGGACGGCGTCGGGCTGAGCGAGCACGTCGTGCCCGGCCACCTCCGCTTCGCCCGAATCCGGGCGTAGCAGGGTGGTCAGGATGCGGACCGTCGTCGTCTTCCCGGCACCGTTCGGCCCCAGCAGGCCCAGCACCTTGCCCGTCGGGATCGACAGATCGACCCCGTCGAGCGCCCGTGTGGACCCGTAGGTCTTGACCAGCGCTTTCGCCTGAACTGCGAACATGCGCACACGCTAGACCCGGGTACCGACAAAGGCACCCGGGTTTTTCCCCGATCCGCTGCGGGCGAACGGCTACTTTTCGAGGATCGCGGTGACGCCCTGTCCGCCCGCCGCGCAGATCGAGATGAGTCCGCGGCCGGACCCCTTCTCGTTCAACAGCTTCGCGAGCGTGGCGACGATACGGCCGCCGGTCGCGGCGAACGGGTGCCCGGCGGCCAGCGACGAGCCGTTGACGTTCAGCTTCGCCCGGTCGATGGAACCGAGCGGCGCGTCGAGGCCCAGCTTCTCCTTGGCGAACGCGGGGTCCTCCCACGCCTTGAGGGTGGCGAGCACCTGCGAGGCGAAGGCCTCGTGGATCTCGTAGAAGTCGAAGTCCTGCAAGGTGACTCCGGCGCGTTCGAGCATCCGCGGGACCGCGTACGCGGGCGCCATCAGCAGCCCTTCGTCACCGTGGACGTAGTCGACGGCCGCGGTCTGCGAGAACGTCAGGTACGCCAGCACAGGCAGCTTCCTGGCCTTCGCCCACTGCTCGGTCGCGAGCAGGACGGTCGACGCGCCGTCCGACAGCGGCGTCGAGTTGCCCGCCGTCATCGTGCCGTCGGGGCCGCCGAAAGCGGGCTTCAGCTTCGCGAGCTTCTCGACGCTGGAGTCCGGCCGCAGGTTCTGGTCTCGGACCAGCTTGAGGTACGGCGTCACCAGGTCGTCGAAGAAGCCGCTGTCGTAGGCGGCGCCGAGACGCTGGTGGCTGGTGGCGGCGAGTTCGTCCTGCGCCTCGCGGGTGATCTCCCAGACCTTCGCGGTCAGCGCGGCGTGCTCGCCCATGGAGAGGCCGGTACGCGGCTCGGAGTTGCGCGGGATCTCGGGAACGATGTGGCCGGGACGCAGTTTCGCGGCGAGCTTCAGCCGTTCGGGGAGCGTCTTCGCGGCGTTGAGCTGCACGAGGATCTGACGCAGGTCGTCGTTGACCGCCAACGGGGCGTCGGACGTGGTGTCGACACCGCCCGCGATGGCCGAGTCGATCTGACCGAGGGCGATCTTGTTGGCGACGTTGATGATCGCCTGCAGACCGGTGCCGCACGCCATCTGCACGTCGGAGGCGGGAGTGGCGGGATTCAGCTTGCTGCCGAGGACGCTTTCACGCGCGAGGTTGAAGTCGCGGGCGTGCTTGAGCACCGCCCCGGCGGCGACCTCGCCGATCACCTCGTCCTGGAGGGAGAAGCGGCTGACCAGGCCGTCGAGAGCGGCCGTGAACATATCCTGGTTCGAAGCTTTCGCGTACGGACCGTTCGAGCGAGCGAAGGGGATCCGGTTGCCGCCGATGATCGCGACCTTGCGCACGGGTGCCGTCCTTTTCGTGGCCATTTTTTCCACTCCTCCGTAGGCTCTCTCACACTGTAACCTACTCGCGGGTAGGTTAGAATGCGACGTGATGCTCACTGCACGGGAGGCACGAAATGGCTGACAGGTACCAGCAGTTCACGAAATCCCCGGTGGGGAAGTTCGTGGTGCCGAAGCTCGGCCTGCCGAATCCCGCGACGCTCCGCCGGTACAAGCCCGGTCAGCCCCCTCTCGAGGGTCCCGCACTTCTGGGCGCCGCGCCGGGCGGTCGCCTCGAAAAGGTGATCGAGGCACAGCTGCACCGTGCGGGCATCGAGGTCGTCTCGACGGCGGCCGACAAGCACGCCGCGCTCGTCTTCGACGCGACAGGCGTAAAGGACCCGAAGCAGCTTCGCGAGGTCTACTCCTTCTTCCACCCGGTGATCCGCAGCGTCGGGGCGTCCGGCCGCGTCGTCGTCCTCGGGACTCCGCCCGAGCTGGCCGAGGGACATGAGCGGATCGCCCAGCGCGCGCTCGAAGGCTTCGTGCGCTCCGTCGGCAAGGAACTGAAGCGCGGCGCGACCGCTCAGCTCGTGTACGTCGCCGAAGGAGCCGAAGAAGCCACCGAGTCGACGCTGCGGTTCCTGCTGTCGGCGAAGTCCGCCTTCGTCGACGCCCAGGTCATCCGCGTCGGCACGGAGACCAAGACGGCCTCCGCCCCGGCCGACTGGTCGAAGCCGCTCGACGGCAAGGTCGCGCTGGTGACCGGCGCCTCCCGCGGCATCGGCGCCGCCATCGCCGAGGTACTGGGCCGCGATGGCGCCCACGTCGTCGCACTCGACATCCCCGCACAGGGCGGCGACCTGTCGAAGGTGGCCAACAAGGTCGGCGGATCGGCGCTGCAACTGGACATCACCGCCGCCGACGCGCCGGACAAACTCGCCGAGTACCTGACCACCCGCCACGGCGGCGTCGACATCGTCGTGCACAACGCCGGCATCACGCGGGACAAGACGCTGGGCAACATGACCGAGGGCGGCTGGGACTCGGTCATCGCGGTGAACCTCGTGTCGCAGCTCGCGGTGAACGAGAAGCTCCTGTCCGGCAAGGTGCTGCACGAGAACGGCCGGATCATCGGCGTCTCGTCGATCGCCGGGATCGCGGGCAACGTCGGCCAGACCAACTACGCCACCAGCAAGGCGGGCGTCATCGGCATGGTGAACGACGGCGCGCCGAAGGTCGCCGAGTACGGAGGCACGATCAACGCGGTCGCGCCCGGTTTCATCGAGACCAAGATGACCGCGGCGGTCCCGCTGTTCATCCGCGAGGCCGGGCGACGGCTCTCCAGCCTCGGCCAGGGCGGGCTGCCGGTCGACGTCGCCGAGACGATCGCCTGGTACGCGAACCCCGCTTCGGCCGCGGTCAACGGCAACGTGGTCCGCGTCTGCGGCCAGGCACTGCTGGGGGCGTGATCATGGCGGTCAAGGAACTTCGCGAGACGCCGAGCCTGTCTTCGTTGTATCCCAAGGCTCTGCTCGGCTCGCTGCGGAAGAGCGGCGGGGACGCCCTGCCGGGGACCGAGTTCGTCCGCGAGGGCGTGGTCGTCGACCCGGCGCATCTCGCCGCGTACAACCGGGTGTGCGGGTTCCGGCTGGACGACGTCCTGCCCGCGACGTACCCGCATATGCTCGCGTTCCCGCTGCAGATGGCGCTGATGACCGAACGCGACTTCCCGTTCCCCTTGCTGGGCATGGTGCACGTCGCCAACCGGATCACCCAGCACCGGCCGCTGCGGCTCGACGAGTCGTTCACCCTGCGCGTGCGCGCCGAGGATCTGCGTCCGCACGAAAAGGGCAAGCAGTTCGACGTGATCAGCGAGCTGCTGGTCAGTGACAGTCCTGTTTGGACGGACGTGAGCACGTACCTGCGCCGCGGTGGCGGCAGCGGGGAGAAGACGGCGCGCGGTCAGCTTTCCCAGCCTTCACCCAGTGCGATCTGGCACGTGCCCGCCGACATCGGCCGTCGCTACGCCGAGGTCTCCGGCGACCGCAACCCGATCCACCTGCACCCGATCACCGCGAAGGCGTTCGGCTTCCCCGCCGCCATCGCGCACGGCATGTGGACGAAGGCGCACGCGCTCGCGGCCTTCGAAGGCAGGCTGCCGGAGGCGTTCACCGTCGACGTCAAGTTCAAGCAGCCGGTGCTGTTGCCGTCGAAGGCGGCGTTCACGACCTGGAGTGAAGGCGGGGGCTGGGCCTTCGAACTCTGGAACGCGCGCAAGCCGAAGCCGCATCTGGAAGGTTCAGTCGTCGCTCTCTGACGGCTTCCAGATCTCGCCCTCGACGAGGTCGTTGAACCCGAGCCAGACCAGGTTCATCAGCCACGAGGCGAGGACGCCGTCGGAGACATCGGGGTGGTCGAGCGCCCAGTCGGCCAGCGACTCGGCCGCCCCGACCAGCGCGGCGGACAGCCCGGCGCCGGAGAACTCGGCCTGTTCGCCGAGGCCCTTGCGGGTACCGGCGGAGACGACGAGCGCGGCGACCAGTTCGATCGCGCGGGTGCGCATGTCGGTGATCTCCGCGGCGAAGGCGCCGCCGACGGTCATGGCCTGGCGGTGCAGCACCGTCCAGGACTCGCGGTAGTCCGCGACGAACCGGTAGAACGCGCGAAGCCCGTACCAAAGCTGCATGTCCGGCGGTAGGTCGGGTTTGATCCCGTCCTGCACCGCTTCCAGCAGGCGAGTGGCTTCACGGCGGATGCACGCGCCGAAGAGGTCTTCCTTGGAGCCGAGGTAGGTGTAGATCATCGGCTTGGACACGCCGGCGACCTCGGAGATCTCGTCCATCGACGCGGAGTGATAGCCGTAGCGCGAGAACACCGAGACCGCTGCGTCCAGGATCTGGCGTTCCCGCACCGCTCTCGGCAGCCTTTTGGCGCGTTCGGCAGGACGCGGTACTTCCTCGGACACTCAGGACCTCCCTCTGGTTCCCGTAAGACGCTACCGGGCTGCACCCGGCACGGGTGATTTCGGCACGCTTGCCCGACTACCTACTGGCGGGTAGCCTTACGCTCGGGTAGGCGGAGCTGGAGGGCAGATGACCGAGATCGTGGGGCTGACCGGCCGCGCGCTGGTCGACGAGCTGGAACGGATCGAGCCGGATTCGGCCGAGGCGCACTCGCTCGACGTCAACGAGGTCGCGGGCGCCATCGACCCGAAGGACCTCGGCAAGGACGACGTCCGACGGCTGCTGACCGCGCTCGGACGGCTCGCCCAGTCCGCGCCCGCCTTCGATCTCCGCAAGGTGGACCCGGTCCGGTTCGCGAACCTCGTCGCCCGCGCCTCGCGTACGCAACTCGAGAGCGTCGTCGCCGAACGGCCGCTGCGGGAGCGCGTGCTGCGCGAGATCTTCGACCGCATGGGCGCGCACATCCGGCAGGATCGCGCGAAGACACTGCACGCGGTGGTCCACTGGCGGCTGTCGGGCGGCACCGGCGACGGCGGGTACGACCGCTACGAGACGGTGATCTCGCACGGTGAATGCACGGTCAGCAGGCAGATGAAAGAGAAGCCGAGGGTGACGATCACGATCGCGCCCGTCGATTTCTTCCGGCTCATCACCCATCAGGCGACACCCGCTGTGCTATTCGTCACCGGAAAGATCAAAGTAAAAGGTGACCTGGCCTTCGCGGCGGGCTTGATCGGTTTCTTCGACCTTCCGAAACCGTCCTGAGTCCGGCGAAGCGGTTACACTTCCGGCCGTGCCCCGAAATTCTCCGAACCGGCGCTGGCGGGACAAGGTGCGCCTTTCTCGTCCGTTGCGGCTGCACAAGACGCGTACCGCGGGCGAGCACGTCGTCAACGCCTTCGCGGAGAAGATCGAACTCGCGAAATTGAGCCCTGAACAGTTCGTGCAGGTGCTGGAAACCCTGCACATGCTTGGCGAAACCGGTGCGGGCATCGAGTTGAGCTCGCTGGAGACCGAGGTGCTCGTCGACGTCGTGCAGCGGGCGTCACGAGAGCAGCTCAAAGCGATCGCCGACCATCCGGAACTGCGTTCGGCGTTCCTCGACGAGATTTTCCGCAGAATGTCGGACCATTTCGCACCGGAACGCGCGCAACATGTCAACTTCGTCGTCGCGTGGCGTTTTACCGACGGTGACGGCGAAGACGGTTTCGACCGCTTTCAAACGGTCATCGAAGACGGCGTCTGCGTTTCCAGCACCGATCTCGCGCGTACTCCGGACACGACCATCACGCTGTCGGTCGACGATTTCATCCGGATGGCCACTGGTAACGCGGCCGTGGCCGCGATGTTCGTGACCGGCAAGGTGAAGGTCAAGGGCGAATACGCGCCGGCGGTGCGGTTCAGCGGGTATTTCGACATACCGAAGCCGAGCGGGGGCTGAAAGCGTCCTTCACCGCATGCGACGCGGTGAAGGACGCTTTCGTCGCGTGTGATGCGGTGAAGGCGCCCTTCAGCCCTCGACGATGCGGCCTTCGATCACCGGCGGCTGCTTCCTGGCGGCCTCGGCGGGCGGGGTGTCGGTGACGACCTCGCTGTCCACCACCATCACCGGCCCGGGTGACCGGTTGGCGAACTTGATCGCGCGGCGCTGCATCCGCTTCTGCCAGACCTTGCGCGCGACACTCCGCGTCGGCGGCAGGATGAACAGCAGGCCGATGACGTCGCTGACGAAACCGGGGAGCAGGATCAGCAGCCCGCCGAGGCCGATCAGCATCCCGTCGGTGAGTTCGCGCTCCGCGTCGGCCGGGCGGCCGAGCCGCGCGGACTCGGCGAACGCGCGGAAGGCGCGGCCGCCTTCGCGGCGGGCGAGCCAGGAGCCGATGAACGCGCCGGCGAAGAGCAGCGCGATCGTGCCGAGCACGCCAATGGCCGAGCCCACCGCCCAGACGGCGGCGATCTCGGCGACGACATAGAGCAGGAACGCGACAGCCATACCTGGACAACGTACGGCTTGCCCGTTTTGCTCCCAACCCCCGATACGGTGGTCGATCGTGTGGACCTGGCTGGGTCGCGGCGACCCTCGTGTACTCGGTGGCGCGACGGCCGCCCTGGTGCTGGTGATCTTGGCCATCGGCCGGATCCGGCGGCTGCGGCGGCGCCGGATCCGTGACGGGCTCCGGCTGATCGAGCCCTGGCGGCACAAGCCCATCACCGGGGCGGTGCTCCAGTGGATGACGCTCGCGCTGGTGGTCGCCGGGGCGGCCGGTGCAGGGCTGCTGTGGCTGCTCGGCTTCCCGAGTCTTCCGTCGGCGACGTCCTTCGGCACCACAGAGGTCCTCGAACTGCTCAAGATCGCGCTCGCGGTGGTCGCCGGGCTCGGCGGTGTGGTGCTGCTCGCGGTGAACCTGCGCAAGCAGCGGGTCTCGGAGTCGGAGCACCTGCTGGCGCAGGCCAAGGACGAACGCGAGCGGGCGCAGGGCTTCAACGAACGGTTCGGTACCGCCGCGGAACAACTCGCCCACGAGAACGCGGCGGTGCGGCTCGCCGGGCTGTACGCGATGGCGGGGCTCGCCGACGACTGGGTCACGAACCGGCAGATCTGCGTCGACGTGCTCTGCGGTTACCTCCGCTTGCCGGTTTCCGACGACGCGTCCGAGCGCAAGGTGCGGGAGTCCGTTCTCCGGGTGCTGCGGGACAGGCTCGATGAGAACTGGCGGGGGAACGCGCTGGATCTCGACCTGACCGGCACCACGTTCACCGAGCCGGTCGTGATGGACCTGGCCACCACCGGGCGGCTGCGGTACGACGATGCGATCTTCGAACGGGGTCTCTTCCGGATCGGACCGAAGAACGCGACCACGGTCACCTACCGCGGTGCCGAGTTCCGGGACGGCGAGTTTCGGTTCGAGCGGGGCAGCACCTTTTCCGATGTGCGGTTTTCGGGTCGTTTGGTCTTCGACAGCGATTGGAGTCAGTGGGGCCGGTTCGCCTTCAGGGATTGTGATTTCAGCGACGCGACCTTCGTGATCACCGGCCACGGCGAATACTCGATCCGGACCAGGTTCGAAGGCTGCACCTTCTCGGAGTGCGTATTCGACTACAGCGGGATCATCGGGCTGGATCACCGCGACTTCTTCATCACGGATTCGACGCTGACCGGCGGCACCTTCTCGCTTCGCGGTCCCGGCGAAGACGTGTCCGTGCTGTTGATCAGCAAATCCCGGATGGAGAACATGAGTTTCGAGGTCGACGAGGACAGAAAAGGCCCGGTGAAGAGCATTCATCTCAACAACGTCGAGGTCGTCGCGACCGAATTGCCGGAGCGCTACGTCCGGCGGAGCTAATCCAGCAGGTTGTCCACCATCGATCGCAGCGCGTCCGCCAGCCGTGCCGACTCCCCGCTCTCGAGCAGGTGCGCGACCAGTTCGCTGCGCAGCGAACCGAGCAGGATGTGCGCGATCACCTCCGCGTCGAGATCCGCCCGCGCGTCGGCGATCAGCCCGCTGACGTGTGCGTGCCAGGTGGCGTAGAGATCGTTCTGGTGCCGGTGTTCCGCGGACTTTTCGAACGCCGCCATGAGCGCGACGTTCCGGGTCGCCACCGCGACGACGGCGTCGAAGAACGCCGTCAGCCGTTCACGCGGCGGAGCCCCGGGGCCGAGCGGTGGCGGGCCGGACGTGAACGCCTCGTTGTGGGCGCGCATGCGCTCCTCGATCAGCGCGCTCATCAGCCCGGCGCGATTGGTGAACCGGTGGAAGACCGTGCCTTTGCCGACGCCTGCCGCGGCCGCCACGCGTTCCATCGACACGTGGCCGGGACCGTGCTCGGCCAGGAGTTCTTCGGTGGCGCGCAGGATCGCCCGTCGGTTGCGGGCGGCGTCCGCGCGTTCCGCTGCCATCGGTGTCCCCTCGACAAGTTGACCGTCGGTCCATATATTACCGGCAGAGAACTTGACCGGCGGTCCAGTTAGACGATGGGGTGAAGTGATGCGTGCGGTGCTGATGCGGGCGCAAGGTGGTCCGGAAGTGCTGTGGGTCGAGGACGTCCCGGTGCCGGAACGGAAAGCGGGTGAGGTCTTGATCCGGACCGAGGCGATCGCGGTCCCCTGGTACGAGATCCAGTTGCGGTCAGGGGCGCTGCCCGCCGGTGAACTTCCGGCGGTTTTCGGGCACGAGGCCGCGGGCGTGGTGATCGAGGCGGACGACGCCGCGCTCGTCGGACGCCGGGTCGTCGCGATGTCGATGACGGGTGGCGCCTACGCGGAGTTCTTCGTTGTGCCCCAGAAGGACGCGATCGCGATCCCGGACGGCCTCGACGCGGTGGACGCCGTCGCGGCGGCCGTTCCGGCGTCCGTCGCGCTCGCGCTCGTCCGGACCGCGAAGCTCGCGGAGGGTGAGACGATCCTGATCGAGGCGGCAGGCGGCGCGCTCGGCGGCTATCTCGCCAGGTTCGCCGCCGACCGCGATGTGCGGGTGGTCGTCACTACCGGTGCCGGGAAGGCCGGCACGGTCGCACACCTGGCCCCGGACCTCGTGCTCGACCACGACGACCCCGAGTGGCGTTCGAAACTGCCGGACGGGATCGACGTCGTCTTCGCTTCCATCGGCGGACCGGAGACCACCGGACTGCTCGCCAAGATGACGCCCGGCCGGGGCCGGATCCTGGTCTACGGGCTGCTCAGCGGGTCGCTGCCGACGATCACGGCGATGGATCTCCTGCCACGCGGGCTCACGATGGTCGGCTTCGGCGGCACCGGTTTCGCCACCGACGTGAACGCCGCCCGCCCCCTGGCGCTGGACCAGGTGGCGAACGGCATGCTCACGGCGATCGACCGCGTCTACCCGCTCGAAGAAGCGGCGGCGGCCCACCAGCGAGTCGAAAGCCGTGCGGGCCGGGGCCGGGTCGTGCTGACCGTCAACTGACGGCCTCGTCGAGATACGCGGCGGCCTGCAGGGTGAACAGTTCGGCGTAGCCCGCCTTCGCAGCCATCAGCTCTTCGTGTGTGCCGTACTCGGCGACCTTTCCGTGCTCCAGCAACAGAATCCGCTCCGCCTGCCGGACGGTGGAGAACCGGTGGGAGATGTACAGCGTCGTACGTCCCTCCGAAAGCTCCCGTAGGCGAGAGAAGAGGTCGTGCTCGGCTTGGGCGTCCAGCGCGGACGTCGGTTCGTCGAGGATCAGGATCGGCGCCTCCCGCAGGAACGCCCTGGCCAGCGCGATCTTCTGCCATTCCCCGCCGGAAAGGCTGACGCCCTGGTCGAACCAGCGGCCGAGCGGGCTGTCGTACCCGTTGGGCAGCCGTTCGATCCGCTCGTCGGCACCGGCCCGTTTCGCCGACTCCTCGATCCGCTCGCGGTCGACGAGATGCGTCAGGTCGCCCAGTCCGATGTTCTCGGCCGCGGTGCCCTGGTAGGTCACGTAGTCCTGGAACATCGCGCTGATCCGCCGCCGCAGTTCGACGGGGTCGTACTCGCGGATGTCGACGCCGTCGAGCAGGATCCGCCCACCCGTCGGGTCATAGAGCCGGCACAGCAGTTTGAACAGCGTCGACTTCCCGGCTCCGTTGCGGCCGACGACGGCGACCGTTTCACCCGGCCGGATCTCGAAGCTCACGCCGTCGAGTGCCGGTTCGGCGGCGCCCGGGTAGGTGAAGGACACTTCCTCGAACTCGATGTGTCCCTCCACAGTGGACGGAAGCGGGCGCGGCTCCGGCGGCGCGACGATCTCCGGTTTCGTGCCGAGGAAGCGATACAGCGTGTCGAGATAGAGATTGTTCTCGTACATGCCGGAAAACGCGGTGAACAGGCCCTGGACCGACGTCTGCACCGAGGCCGCGGCGGCCGTGTACAGCGCGAGATCGCCGAGCGTGAGCCTGCCGCCGACGGCCTCCAGCGCGATGTACAGCGCGATCGCGGATCCGGCGGCGGTGCTCAGCAGGCCCCAGGACGTCGAACTGACGCTGCGTTTGCGGGTCAGTATCCGCTGGCGTTCGTAGAACACCTGGCCGAGCCGCTGGAACCGGTCGACGAAGTACGGGCCGAGGCCGAAGAGCTTGGTTTCCTTGGCGTAGGTGTCCGTCGTGACCAAAGAGGACAGATAGTCCATCCGCCGTTTCAGCGGTGACATCAGCAGCGTCAGCCAGAACGCGCGGGCACCGTATTTGGACTGTGAGATGAACGCGGGGATCGGCGCCACGAGTGCGACCAGCGCCAGCAGCGGGCTGATCGAGACGAGCAGCGCGACCATGCTGCTGAAGGTGATCGCCGTGCGCACCAGTCCCAGCGCCGAGTTCATCATCGACAGCGGCCGGGTCGGCGCCTCCTGCGCGGCCTGGCGCAGCATGTCGTAGGAGGCGGATCCCTCGAAGTACGACAGGTGCAGCCTGCTCGCGTGACTCATCACCTGGTGGCGGATGGTCAGCGTCATCCGTTCCTGCAACAGGGACTGGCCATAGGTGGTCACCGCCTGCGAGAGCGCGGTGAGCACCAGTGCACCGAACTGGAACAGCGCGACACCGACGATCGCGCCCTTGGTGCCGTGGCCCTGGATCGCCGCGACCACCGAATCGATCAGCAGCTTCGCGATGTAGGCGGTCGCCGTCGGAAGGAGACCGGACAGCAGGGTCACCACGGTGATCGTGATGGTCAGGACCGGGCTCGCCTGCCAGGTCAGCTTCGCGACCTTCGGGAGCCCGCGAACCGTGCCCGCGACGTTGACCCACATGCGGTCGAGTCGTGACTTCAGATCCTTCGGGCCGGTTTCGGGCTCGGGCTCCGGGATGTCGACCGGGCCGGTCAGCCCGCTGTCGGGCACTGTCGTCGGTGGACGGCGGCGTCTGCCGCCGCGGGCCAGGAATATCTCCATGCCGCCCCCACCCGGCGGGCCGATCACGCGGGCCCCAAGGCGCCGTTGAGGAAGACGTCGACGAGTTCCATCGTGGTCGGTTCGTCGCCGTTTTCGTCGAACCGCATCCGGCCGCTGAACAGCAACGACAGGAACAGCGCCGCCAGCTGCGCCGACGGCAGCCGAAGTCGTTTCCGCTCCGGTTCGAACAGTTCGGCCATGGCGTCCCGCATCACGCCCATCGATTCCCGCCGCCGGTCCTTGCCGACGGGGTCACGGCGGGCCGGGCGGTTGCCGGAACCGTGCATCGCGGCCATCAGCGCACCCATCCGCTGGAGGTGCGCGCTGAGTGCGTCGGCCGCCTCGACGAGCCTGTCTTCGAGAGGCTGATCGAGGTCGATGACCGCGATCGCGTCGAGCACCTGATCGGGCTTCAGCGCTTCGGCGAAGCAAGTGGCGAAGAGTTCGTCTTTGTCTTTGAACACGCGGAAGACCGTGCCTTCGCCGATCCCGGCGGCACGGGCGATCTGGGCGGAGGTGACACCGGCTCCGTGTTCCACCAGCAACGGCAGCACGGACTGGACGATCATCCGGCGCCTCTCGTCGGCGCTCATCCCCGGCGCTCTCCGCCGGGCGGTGGTTTCAGTCATGCGACCAGTCTGCGGAGTGAGCGCTCACTCCGTCAAGTCGATTTGATCGGGTGCACTGGGTCACATTTGGCAGGCCGTCGCGCAACGTAACCCCCACCTCCCCCGTCACCCAATCGTGTAAACGATTGCTCGATCCACGAGCACGGAGAGGAACGGGGGTGCGGAATGCGCGGTGGTTCCATGACAAAGCGACCTTGGCGGGTGACGACCGGTTTGGCGGCGGTGGTGCTCGCCGTGGCGGCGTGTTCGTCACCGAGTCCGGCGGCTCGGCCTGACGAACCCGATCAGCCGAACCCGGCCCCCGGCGCGGCGCCTGGTCCGGCGTTCACCGCCCCCTACCCGTTCGGCACGATCCAGCAGAAGGCGCCGCCGCCGGTGGACGGCGGTGTCCAGGTCGTCCGGCGCATCGCCACCGACAAGCCCTACGTGTTCATCACGATGGACGACGGCGCGGTCAAGGATCCCGAAGCGCTGCGGCTCATCAAGGAGTCCGGAACACATCCGGTGCTGTTCCTGAACCAGAAGTACGTGAAGGGGCATGAGGCCTATTTCAAGGCCATCCTCGACGCGGCCGGCGCGACGCTCGGCGACCACACCGTGAACCATCCGAACCTCAAGGGCAAGCCGTTCGAGTTCCAGCGCAAGGAGATCTGCGACGACGCGGACGACTTCCAGGCCGAGTTCGGGATGCGGCCGGTGCTGTTCCGCCCGCCGTTCGGCAACTACGACGCGAACACGCTGCGCGCGGCCTCCGCGTGCGGGATGCGGGTCGCGGTGCTGTGGTCCGCGGCGGTCAACGACGGACATGTGCAGTTCCAGGTCGGCGACAAGTTGCGTCCAGGGGACATCGTGCTGATGCACTTCCGCAAGACGTTCACCCAGGACTACACCGCGTTCCTCGAGCAGGCCAAGAAGGACGGCCTCACGCCCGTACCGCTGGCCGACTTCCTCGGCGCGTGAAGGCCCCCTTCCCTCGGGTCAGCCGAGGGAAGGGGGCCTTCACGCGCGGTCAGTAGGTGATCGCGACCGCGGGGTCGGCCAGCAGCGCGCCGACGTCGGCCAGGAACTCCGAGCCCTGCTGCCCGTCGACCACGCGGTGGTCGAAGCTCAGCGAAAGCTGGAGCACCTTGCGCACCTTGATCTCGCCGTCGACCACCCACGGGGTGTCCTTGATCGCGCCGAGGCACAGGATCGCGGACTCGCCGGGGTTGATGATCGGCGTACCGGTGTCGACGCCGAAGACGCCGACGTTGGTGATGGTGATCGTCCCGCCGAGCATGGCAGCCGGGGTCGTCTTGCCCTCGCGGGCGACGTCCGTCAGCTCGGTGAGCGCGATCGCGAGTTCCTTCAGCGACATCGAGTCCGCGTCACGGACCTTGGGCACGACGAGTCCGCGCGGGGTGGCCGCGGCGATCCCGAGGTGCACGTAGTCCTTGTAGACGATCTCCTGTGCCGCCTCGTCCCACACCGCGTTGACGTCAGGAGTGCGCTTGGCCGCCAGGCAGACGGCCTTCGCCGCGAACGTCAGCGGGGTGACCTTGACCCCCGCGAACTCACGCGACTTCTTGAGCTTCTCCCGGAATTCCATCATCGGCGTGACGTCGACGGTGAGGAACTCCGTGACATGCGGAGCGGTGTAGGCGCTCTGCACCATCGCGGCCGCGGTGGCCTTGCGGACACCCTTGATCGGCACCCGGCGTTCCCGCGTCGCGGGGTCGTAGCCACTGTCCACAACAGACTGGACGGGGGTGGCCGGAGCGGAACCGTTCGCGGCGGCCTGCACGTCGTCGCGGGTGATCACGCCGCCGTCGGCGGTGCCGGTGAGCGCGTGCAGGTCGACGCCGAGGTCCTTGGCGAGCTTGCGCACCGGCGGCTTCGCCAGTGGCACGTACCCGCCCTTGGGCTTGGCGGGCGCGGCGGCGACGGGAGCAGGCGCGGGCGCGGGCGCCGCCGGAGCAGCGGGTGCCGCACCCTTACGGGCCCGGCGCTGCGTGACGACCGCCTTGGAGCCGTAGCCGACCAGCGGCTTCATCTCCTCCTCGGCAGGCTCCTCGGCCGGCTTCTCGGGGGCGGCGGCAGGGGCCGCCTTGCCGCCGGGGTCGACGTCGATGGTGAGGATCGGCGCGCCGACCTCCACCGTCTGACCCGGTTCGACGAGCAGTTCGGTGACCACGCCCGCCCACGGGATGGGCAGTTCGACGGCGGCCTTCGCGGTCTCGACCTCGACCACGATCTGGTTCACCGTCACGGTGTCACCCGGCTTGACCTGCCAGGCGATGATGTCGGCTTCGGTCAGCCCCTCGGCCGTGTCGGCGAGAGGGAATTGTTTGTACTCGGGCATTTCAGGAACTTCCCCCTTACCAGGCGAGTGAACGGTCGACGGTGTGCAGCACCCGGTCCAGGTCGGGGAGGTAATGCTCCTCGAGCTTGGCAGGCGGGTACGGCGTGTCGAATCCGGTCACCCGCAGCACGGGGGCTTCGAGCGAGTAGAAGCATTCCTGCTGCACGCGTGCGGCGATCTCCGAGGTCAGCGACGTCTCCGACGGTGCCTCGCTCAGCGCGATGAGCCGTCCGGTCTTGCGCACCGACTCGAACACCGGGTCCAGATCCAGCGGTGACAGCGTCCGCAGGTCGATGACCTCGAGGGATTTGCCCTCGTCGGCGGCCGCGGTCGCCGCGTCGAGCGCGACCTTCACCGAAGGGCCGTACGCGACGACGGTGGCCGTCGTGCCCTCACGGACGACACGGGACTTGAACAACGGGTCCGGCGTGCCTTCGGTGTCGACCTCGGCCTTCATCGCGCCGGAGTGGTACAGCTTCTTCGGCTCGAAGAACAGGATCGGGTCGTCGGATTTGATGGCCTGCTGGATCATCCAGTACGCGTCGACGGCGTTCGAGCACGAAACGACCTTGAGGCCGGGGACGTGCGAGAACAGCGACTCCGGCGACTCCGAGTGGTGCTCGACGGCGCCGATACCGCCGCCGAACGGCACCCGGATCACGATGGGCATCTTGACCTTGCCCTGTGTCCGGTAATGCAGCTTCGCCACCTGGCTCACGATCTGGTCGAAGCCGGGGAAGATGAAGCCCTCGAACTGGATTTCGCACACCGGGCGGAAACCGCGGACGGCGAGGCCGACCGCGGTGCCGATAATGCCCGACTCGGCGAGTGGCGTGTCCAGCACGCGCTGCTCGCCGAAGTCCTTCTGCAGGCCGTCGGTGATGCGGAAGACGCCGCCGAGCTTGCCGACGTCCTCACCCATCATGAGGACCTTCGGGTCCTCTTCCATGGCACGCCGGAGGCCGAGGTTGATCGCCTTGCCGATGGTGAGTTTCTGGAGGTCGCTCATCTCAGTGCTCACCCGCCCCGACGAAACCGTCCAAATAGGACAGGAACTCTTCACGCTGCGCGTCCAGCATCGGCGTCGACTCCGCGTAGACGTTGGCGAAGATCCGCTCGGGTGGTGGTTCGGGCATGTTGAAGCAGTAGTCGCGCAGCTCGGCCGCGAAGGCGTCCGAATCGGCCTGGACCTGGTCGAAGAACGCCTGATCGGCGAAGCCGCCACGGGCGAGATACGCCCGGACGCGCTCGATCGGGTCCTTCAGCTTCCACTCCTCCAGCTCGTCGGAGAGCCGGTAACGGGTGGGGTCGTCGGTGGTGGTGTGCGCGTCCATCCGGTAGGTGAACGCCTCGATCAGCACTGGGCCGTTGCCGTGACGGCATTCCTCCAGCGCCCAGCGGGAGACCGCGAGGCAGGCGAGGACGTCGTTGCCGTCCACGCGGATGCCGGGGAAGCCGTAACCGCGGGCGCGCTGGTAGAGCGGCAGCCGCGACTGGCGTTCGGTGGGCTCCGAGATCGCCCACTGGTTGTTCTGGCAGAAGAACACGAGCGGCGCGTCGTAGACGGCGGCCCACACGAAGCCTTCGTGCACGTCGCCCTGCGAAGTCGCGCCGTCACCGAAGTAACAGATGGTGGCTTCGCCGTCGTCGTCGCCGACCTTGCCTTCGAACTTCTGGCCCATCGCGTAACCGGCGGCGTTGAGCACCTGGTTGCCGATCACGATGGTGTACGGGTGGAAGCCGTGGGCCTGGTAGTCCCAGCCGCTGTGGTCGGTGCAGCGGAAGATGCCGAGCACCTCTTTGAGGTCGACGCCGCGGGCGTACGCGACTCCGTGTTCGCGATAGCTGGGGAACGCCATGTCCCGCTTCTGCAGCGCGCGGCCGGAGCCGATCTGCGCGGCTTCCTGGCCGAGCAGCGGGACCCAGATGCCGAGCTGGCCCTGACGCTGCATCGCGTTGGCCTCGCGGTCCGCGCGGCGGACCAAGACCATGTCGCGGTACAGGCCACGAAGGGCTTCGGCGTCGATGTCGTCGACGTACCGGTCGAATTGCGGCGAGGAGACCCGTTCGCCTTCGGGGGTGAGCAGCTGAGTCAGCTCAGCGCCACCTTCGCTCGTTGCTCGCAAACCGGCGATCACCTGTTCGGGGGAAGGTTGCGCCGCTACCGCGGCGGGTCCATCTCCAGGCTCCGGGTGCGTCCAGTGTTCGGACGGCATGCGCTGTTCTCCTTGGTGTCGGCGCCTCTGGCGGCCACTTGTGGCGGCCACAGTGACTGCGCCGGCGGGGACCAGCGCGTCGGATCTGAAGCGCTGGGTCACCATCGGCGTTGACGGTTCGTGCGCACATCCTGGCATGCCGGACGGCGTTTTGGTCAGTGGCGGATGCTGATTTGTTGCTGAGAAAGGGTGTCTGATCAGGGGAAATGCTAGGAAGACCGAGTGTGGGGCCGCCGAAAGTAGGGGATTCACCCGCGCGCCGACCAGCGGGCGACACGTCCGGACGGGTGTCCTGCCCGGCTTGATCGATGACGATCCGTGCCCGTCGTTGTGACCCATCACACCCTCCCGTCCCCGTGGCAGGATGGCGGACGTGGAGCAGAAATCCGTACGCGAAACCGTGGTTTCGAACTGGGCGCACGACGTCCTTCCCAGCCTGTCCGGCCTGGTGGCGATCCCCGCCTTGTCGCCGGCCTTCGACTCCGAGTGGGCGAAGAGCGGTCATCTGGCCGCCGCCGTCGAGCATGTCCGGTCCTGGATCGCCGCCCGGGAAATCCCCGGCGCGACGCTCGAGGTCGTGGAGCTCGAAGGCCGCAGCCCGTTACTGGTCGTCGACATCCCGGCGACGTCCGAGGCGGCTGACAAGGGCACCGTGCTGATGTACGGGCACCTCGACAAGCAGCCCCCGGTCGGCGGCTGGTCCGAGGGCCTCGACCCGTGGACGCCGGTGATCCGCGATGGGCGGCTGTACGGCCGCGGCGCCGTCGACGACGGCTACTCCGGCTACGCGGCGACCACGGCGATCGAAGCCGTGCGCGCCGCCGGTGGCGAGCACTCCCGCGCGGTCGTGCTGCTCGAGACCGGTGAGGAGTCCGGCAGCCCGGACCTCCCGGCGTACGTCGAGCACCTGAAGGAGCGGCTCGGCGCGGTCTCGCTGGTCGTCTGCCTCGACGCGGGCGGCACGGACTACGAGCGCCTGTGGCTGACCACCAGCCTGCGCGGGATGCTGCACGTCAACGTCACCGTGAAGGTGCTCGAATCGGCGCAGCACTCCGGCATGGCCAGCGGCATCGTGGCGAGTTCGTTCCGCGTGCTGCGCGCGCTGCTCGACCGGATCGAGAACGCCGAGACCGGCGAGATCAAGCTCGCCGAACTGAGCGTCGACATCCCGGAGAACCGCGTCGAGGAGGCTCGCGGCGTCGTCGAGATCGCGCCCGGGGCGGCGAAGACGCTCTTCCCCGTGGTCGGCCGTCCGGTTTCCGACGACGATCTCGAACTGCTGCTCAACAACTCGTGGCGGCCGACGCTTTCGGTGATCGGCGCGGAAGGCTTCCCGCTCCCGGCGGAGGCGGGCAACGTGCTGCGCGCCAGCACCACGCTCACGCTGAGCTTCCGGCTTCCCCCGACCGCCGACGCGAAGGCCGCGATGGAGGCCGTCCGCCGCGTGCTCACCACCGACGTCCCCTACGACGCTTCGGTCGAACTGGGCGACTTCCAGGCCGAGAACGGCTGGAACGCGCCGGACACCGCGCCGTGGCTCGACGCCGTCCTGCACCGCGTGAGCGGCGAGGTCTTCGGCGCGCCGCACAAGAGTTACGGCATGGGCGGGTCGATCCCGTTCATGGGTCTGCTCGGCGAGAAGTACCCGGAGGCGCAGTTCGTGGTCACCGGCGCCTGCGGCCCGGACTCGAACATCCACGTGCCCGACGAGTGGCTGAACATCGACTTCGCGCAGCGGGTCACCGAGGCGGTCGCGCACATCCTGGACGCGCACGCGCGGAGCTGATCCTCCCGCTCACGCTGCAATGAAAGGTCCTTTCCTTGCAAAATTTGCCAGGAAAGGACCTTTCCTTGCGCGTACGGGAGGATCATGTTCGAGGGTTTCGAGCTTGAGAACGTCGACGTCGGCGAAGCGACCTTAAGAGTCCGTCACGGCGGCTCGGGACCGCCTCTCGTTCTTCTGCACGGACATCCCCGCACCCACACCACCTGGTACGACGTCGCGCCCCGGCTCGCGGACGCGTTCACCGTCGTCTGCCCGGACCTTCCCGGCTACGGCCAGTCCTCGAAACCCGAGACCACCGAAGACCACTCCGCGCACTCGAAACGCGCCATGGCCCGGCAGATCGTCGCGCTCATGCGGCACCTCGGCCACGAACGGTTCGCCGTCGCCGGTCATGACCGCGGCAGCGCCGTCGCCTACCGGCTGGCCTTCGATCACCCGGAAGCCGTCACGAAGCTGGCCATCCTCGACGGCATCCCGATCGGCGAGCATCTTTCCCGCGCGGACGCGAAGTTCGCGCAGGCCTGGTGGCACTGGTTCTTCTTCGGCCAGCTCGCGAAACCCGCCGAACGCGTGATCAACGCCGATCCGGACGCCTGGTACCGCGGTGATCCGGCGAAGATGGGGGCGGAGAACCACGCCGATTACCAGCGTGCGATCCACGATCCCGAAACCGTCCACGCCATGCTCGAGGATTACCGGGCCGGTCTCGGCCCCGACCGCGAGGCCGACGACGCAGACAAGGCGGCCGGGAACAAGATCGCGTGCCCGGTGCTGGTCCTGTGGTCCAGCCTCGACGATCTCGGCGACCTGTACGGCGACCCGGTCGCGGTGTGGCGCGACTGGGCCGAGGACGTGCGCGGCTTCGCCATCGAGTCCGGGCACCACATGGCGGAGGACAACCCGGCCGACCTCGCCGCCGCGCTACGGGAGTTCCTGGGCTGAAGGGCCCTTTCCCCGCATGCGATGCGAGGAAAGGGCCCTTCACCGCGTGAGATGAGGGGAAAGGGCCCTTCAGCTCCTACGCGAACTTGTTCAGTGCCGCGGTCAGTTCCGTCAGTTGCGGCGTGAAGCGCTGGTACGAGAACGGCGTCTCGTTGTTCCAGGGGATCAGCTTCCCGGCCTTCACCGCGGGCAGCTGATCCCAGGTCGGCACGCCGCCCAGCCCGTCCGGGCCGAGCGAAAGCGAACCGCCGCGGTTGTCGTACATGATCACGTCGGCGGGGTACTTCCCGATGTTCTCCCAGCTGATCTGCTGGTAGTACCCGCCCTGGCTCTCGTCCGGCGCCTCCGGCGTGACGAAGTTCAGCCCCTTGCTCTGGTAGTGCTTCGAGGTCGCGAACTTCGGCGCGTTCGAGACGTAGACGGCGTCCTTCTGCGCGGACACCAGCAGGATCTTCAGCCCGGCGGCCTTCTTGGCCGCCTCGGCGAGCGCGGCGTCAGCCTTCTCGTACTCTTCCTTCGCGGCCTTGATCGCAGGAGTCTCCGTGTCGGCGCCGAGCGCCTTCGCGAGCGAGATGAACTTCGCGATCCCCTCGGGCATCGAGATGTCCTGCAACCGGATCCCGACGCTCGGCGCGGCCTTGTCGATCTTCTCCGTCTGCGTGTCCGGGACGTACCACATCTGTTCCTTGAGGTACATCACGCTGACCAGCAGCTGCGGGTTCAGCGAGACGAACTTGTCGAAGTTGAACTCGTTCCAGACGTTCCCGAGCGACGTCACCGTGTTCAGGTCGACGCCGCCCGCCTGCGGGTCCGGCTTGCCGTCGGCGAATTTCGACGGGCCGAAGATCCCGACCGACTTCACGCCCAGATCCCACAGCGCCGCGGCGGCGGTCACCTGCGCGACGATCCGGGTCGGCCGCTCACCTTCGAGTTTGCGGCCGCGGTCGTCGGTGTAGGACCACGTCGTGCCGCCCCCGGACGCGGGTTTCTCCTCCTGGTAGCCGCAAGCGGTCAGGAGGCCGGTCGCGCCGAGCGCCGCGGTACCGGCGAGAAAGCCGCGTCGAGAGAGGTGCATGGAGATCTTCTTTCGCCGTCGAACCAGGTTTCGTCGTTAGGCTAGCCTTCGCTTACTCTGAGGGCCATGGTCCAGGTCACGGAGCGCGTCAGATCACCCCGGACCGGCGTTTCCGTGAGAACGCTGGTCCTCGTGGGGTCGCTGGTCGCCCTCACCGCGGTCATCCTGCTGTCGATCGGGTTCGGCTCGAATCGCCTTTCCCTCGGCGAAGTCCTCCACGCCCTCTTCGCTTACGACGGCCGCTACACCGACGTCGTCGTCCGCGACGATCGCCTGCCCCGGACGGTGCTGGGTGTACTCGTCGGGATGGCGCTCGGGCTGGCCGGCTCGCTGATGCAGGCGATCACCCGCAACCCGGTCGCGGAACCCGGTCTGCTCGGCATCAACCACGGCGCCGCCGTCGCGATCGTGCTCGGCTCGGCGGTGTTCTCGGTGACTTCGCCCGGCGAGTACGTCTGGTTCGCTTTCGCCGGAGCGCTGGCGGGTACCGCGCTGGTTTCGGTGATCGGCGGGACCCGGGGCGCCACGAGCCCGCTGCGGCTGGTACTGGCCGGGGTCGCGGTCCAGGCGGTGTTCGTCGGCATCAACCAGGGCCTGCAGATGATCAACACGCACAATCTGCAGGCCATGCGGTTCTGGCTGGTCGGCTCGTTGGTCAACCGGAACCTGGACACCCTCTCCGTACTGCTCCCGTTCTTCGTCGCGGGCGTGGTCGTCGCGGTCGTGCTGGCCCGCGCGCTGAACGCGCTGGCGCTGGGTGAGGACACCGCTCGCGGTCTCGGCGCGAACCCGGCGCTCGTCCGGGTCGCCGGGATGGTCGCCGTCGGGCTGCTCTCGGCGTCGGCGACCGCGGCCTGCGGGCCGATCGCCTTCGTCGGGCTGATGATCCCGCACGTGGTCCGGTCGCTGATCGGCCAGGACGAACGCTGGGTGATGCTGCTTTCGGCACTGCTCGGGCCGGTATTGCTCCTCGGCTGCGACGTCCTCGGCCGGCTGCTCGGTTCGCCGGGTGAGATCCAGGTCGGCGTGATGACCGACGTCGTCGGCGGGATCGCGTTCGTGATCGTGGCCCGGCGACTGAAGGGGGTGCGCCGATGACCTCGCTCGTCCGCCGTGAGTCCGGTTTGGACAGTCGATCGATGGTCGTCGTCGCCGCGCTGGCCTTGGTGACCTTGGCTCTGGTCGTGCTGTCGGTCGGGACCGGCGACTACGAAATGAGCCCCGGCGAAGTGCTCACGACCCTGGCCGGTCAGGGCACGAAGGCGCAGTACCTGGTCGTCATGGGACGCCTGCCGCGCGTGCTGGTCGCGATCCTCGTCGGCGCCGCGCTGGCGCTGGCGGGGACGATCTTCCAGACGGTGACCCGGAATCCGCTGGGCAGCCCGGACATCATCGGCTTCACCACGGGTTCGGCGACCGGCGGCATCGTGACGTTGCTGTTCTTCGGCGGCGGCCCCGCCGTCGTCTCGCTCGGTGCGCTGGCGGGCGGCCTGCTGACGGCGGCCGTCGTCATGGCACTGTGCGCGCCGCACGGTCTGCTGAGTTCGCGGCTGGTGCTGCTCGGGATCGCGGTCAGCGCGGTGCTGGTCGGCGTGAACTCGTACCTGCTGGTGAAGGCGAACCTCGAAGCCGCCGCGCAGGCGGTCGGCTGGCTGGTCGGTGATCTCGCCGGACGTGACTGGAACTACTTCGTGCCACTGGCGATCGCGGTGGCGGTGTTCGCCCCGGTCGTGTTCGTGAACGGCCGCGCGTTGCGCATGCTGGAGATGGGGGACGACGCCGCCACCGGCATCGGCGTCGACGTCCCTCGCGTGCGGCTGACCCTGGTACTGGTCGCCGTCGCGCTGGTCGCCGCCGCCACCGCGGCGACCGGGCCGCTCCCGTTCATCGCACTCGCCGCACCGCAGCTGGCGCGCCGGATGACGCGCCTGCCGGGGCCGAACCTGCTGGCGTCGGTCTTCGTCGGCGCGACCCTGGTCGTCGCGGCGGACTACCTCGGCCAGCGCCTGCTGGAGTCGTCGCTGCTGCCGGCGGGCGTCGTCGCGGCGGCCCTCGGCGGCGCCTATCTCCTTTGGTTGTTACTCCGGCGGCGGGCCTAGGTCAGCCGCGTCAGCTGCACCGAGACGTCCAAAGTGGACTGACCACCGCCGGTGAAGATGCCCTTGAGCGGCGGGACGTCGGCGTAATCCCGACCGTAGGCGACCCAGACGTGCCGCGGCCCGACCGGGATCGCGTTCGTCGGGTCGTAGGCCCACCAGCCGCCGGTCCAGACGTCGACCCAGGCGTGGCTCTCGCCTTCGACCGTCTCGCCGAGCTTCGCCTCCGGTTTCGTGTGCAGGTATCCGGAGACGTACCGCGCCGGGACGCCGATCGCGCGCAGCATCACCAGTGTCACATGCGCGAAGTCCTGGCAAACCCCTTCGCGCGCACGCCAGGCGTCGGTCGCCGTGCTGTGCACACCGGTCGTTCCCGGCTGATATTTCAGCTGCTGGTTGACCCATTCGCAGACCGCGAGCACGGCCTCGGCCGGGTCGAGCCCCTTCCGCAGTTCGCGCGCGACCTTCGTCAGCTCCGGATCGCGTGGCGTGTACGGCGTCGGCGTCAGGTACTCGGTGCGGTGGTCGACCACGGTGTCGCTCCGCAGGTCCTTCCACGACGCCGAGCGGATCGGCTCGCCTTCGTCGGCGGTCTCGACCACCGACGTCGCGAGCACGGTGAACTCGGTGTGCGGCGCGTGAAGGTCGAACGAGGTGACGACGGTGCCCCAGTAATCCGTGTACCGGTAGGCGCGGGTCGCCGGCGTCGTCTCGACCCGGTTCACGACGGTGACCTGCCGCCGATCGGACCGCGGGGTCAGCCGCGCCTCGTTGTACGACTGCGTGGCGGGTGTCGCGTACCGGTACCCCGTCCGGTGAGCCACCCGAAGTTGCCAGGTCACAGCGAAACCTCCGCACCGCTCCAGGCCACCCACGGCGACGAATGGAAGAACTGCACCGAAACCGCGTCGCCGATGTCCTTGATCGACGTCTGCAGGCTGCCGAGCCGTTTCGGCAGATCCTCCAGCAGATCCGAAGGCCGCAGGAACTCCAGCTCGCTGCGGGCGCGGCCGAGCTGCCGCAACGCCTCCGACTTCTCGTTGGTGCGCGAGTTGACCCCGGGATCCAGTTGCTCCAGGCATTCCTCGGCCTGGCGCAGCGCGTGGAACACCGAACGCGGGAACAGCGTGTCCCGCAACAGGAACTGCACGACACGGGCGGCGTCGAGCGCGCCGCGATAGGTCCGCAGGTAGGTGTCCTGCGCGCCCGCCGACCGGAGCACCGTGATCCAGCCCGGCGACGACGCGCTGTCCTGAACCCGCGAAAGCAGCAGCCGCACCACCATGTCCGCGCGTTCGACCGAACGGCCGAGCACCATGAACAGCCAGCCGTCGTCACGGCTCATCGTCGAATCCGCGAGACCGGCGAACATCGCCGCGCGCTCCTCCACGAAGGACAGGAACGCGTGCGGGCCGGCGCGGCGTGCGTACCGCTGCCTGTCCGGCACCGCGTTCCACGTCGCGTTCAGGCATTCCCACAGCTCGGTCGAGACGACCTCGCGGGCGCCGCGGGTGTTCTCGCGGGCGGAGTTGATCGACCCGACGATCGACGCCGGGTTGTCCTTGGCGTAGGCGACCAGCTCGGTCAGCTTCCACACGTCGAGCGAGTCCATGCCCTCCGGCGAGATGCCGAGGACGGCGAGCAGCTGACGGCTCGCGTGGTCCGGATCGACGCTCGCGTCTTCGAGCAGCTGGTGCACGGAGACGTTGAGGATCCGGGAGGTGTCGTCGGCACGTTCGACGTACCGGCCGATCCAGTACAGCGATTCCGCGTTACGGGCTAGCACGGTACCCCCTATGCCTGTTGCTGCTGCTGTTGCTGGGTCGTGGTCAGCTCGGGACCCTGCTCGGCGACCAGACCGTCCACTTGAGACAGCTCGCCGAGGGCAGGCCGCTCCAGCTCGCGTTCGGCGGTGGAAGACCGCGCCGCCAGCACCCAGGTGTCCTTCGACCCGCCGCCCTGTGACGAGTTGACCACGAGGCTGCCCTCAGGAAGTGCCACGCGGGTCAGCCCGCCCGGCAGCACGAAGATCTCCTTGCCGTCGTTGACCGCGAACGGCCGGAGATCGACGTGCCGAGGCGCGAGCCGATCGTCAACTTTGGATGGAGCGGTGGACAGCTGGACGACGGGCTGGGCGATCCAGCCGCGTCTGTGCGCGCGGACCTTCCGCTTCAGCGCGGTCAGCTCGGCGGGCGTCGCTTCCGGTCCGAAGACGATGCCGTAACCACCGGAGCCTTCGACCGGTTTGACGACCAGCTCCTCCATATGCTGCATGACGTAGTCGAATTCGTCCGGCAGCCAGCACCGGAAGGTGTCCACATTGGGCAGCAGCGGCTTCTCGTTGAGGTAGTACTTCACCATCTCCGGTACATAGGTGTAGACGAGCTTGTCGTCGCCGACACCGTTGCCGACCGCGTTCGCGATCACCACGTTTCCCGCGCGGGCCGCGTTGAGGACCCCCGCGACCCCGAGCACCGAATCCGGCCGGTAGTGCACCGGATCGAGGAACTCGTCGTCGATCCGCCGGTAGATGACGTCGACCTGCTGTTCACCCTCGGTGGTGCGCAGATAGACGACGTTGTCACGACAGAACATGTCGCGGCCTTCGACCAGCTCGACGCCCATCAGCCTGGCCAGCAGCGAATGTTCGAAGTACGCGGAGTTGTGCACGCCGGGGGTGAGCACGACGACCATCGGATCGGCGACGTTCGCCGCGGCCGCCGCCCGCAGCGCGCGCAGCAGATGGGAGGCGTAATCGCCGACCGGGCGGACCCGGTGCTGGGCGAACAGGTCCGGGAACACGCGCGCCATCGTGCGGCGGTTCTCCATCACGTAGGACACACCGGACGGGTTGCGGAGGTTGTCCTCCAGCACCCGGAACGTGCCCTCCTCGTCCCGCACCAGGTCCACACCGGACACGTGGATACGGACGCCGTTGGGCGGATTGATCCCGAACGCCTCGCGCTGGAAATGCTCGCACGAGGTGATCAGCCGTCGCGGGAGAACACCTTCACGCAGGATCTGCCGATCGCCGTACACGTCGGCCAGAAAGGCCTCCAGCGCGCGGACCCGTTGCGCCACACCGCGTTCGAGTTTGCCCCATTCGACGGCGGTGATCACGCGCGGCACCAGGTCGAGCGGGAACGGCCGTTCCTGACCGGACAGCGAGAACGTGATGCCCTGATCCACCATGGCGCGGTCGATCGCCGCCGAGCGGGACGACAGATCCGCCGACGTCAGCGCGGAGATCGACTCGTACAGCGCCCGATACGGCTGGCGGACCGTGCCGTCGGTGGTGAACATTTCGTCGTACGCGCCCGCGTGCGGTCGCGACGGGGAGAGATAGCCGTCGAACTGCGCTCCGGGTTTCGCCGCCCGCCGCGCCGACGTCGTCGCCCGCGGGCGGCGGCCCGACGGCGGAAGGCGCGGCGCCGAGTTGTTGTTCATGGTCGCCATACTCGCTCACCCTGCCATGTCGGCGCGATACCCAACGTAAGGGCAGTGACGGCCGAAACGGCCCTGTAACGTCGCGGTGCTGTGCTTGCCGCCGGATGAGTGGCAATATGCGTGCTCTCGACACATGGGAACTACAAGGAGTGACGACGTGGCCCGATTGAAAGCGCTCGCCCTGATCCCGGCGCTCGCCGTAGCCGCGGGAGTGCTGTCCGCTTGCGGTGAGGAAGGCGGTACCGCAGCAGGCGGAGTCCAGCTCGTCGCTTCCGGCAAGGTCACCACCTGCACGCACTTGCCCTACCAGCCGTTCCAGGTCAAGCAGGGCGACAAGATCGTCGGCTTCGACGTCGACCTGGTCGACCTGGTCGGCAAGAAGCTGGGTGTCGAGCAGAGCATCGTCGACATCGCCTTCGAGAACATCGAGTCCGGCGAAGCGATGAACAGCGGCCAGTGCGATCTCGCGGCCGCCGGAATGACGATCACCGACAAGCGCAAGGAGAAGTTCGACTTCTCCGACCCGTACTTCGAGGCGACCCAGGCGCTGCTGGTCAAGGCCGGTTCGCCGATCAAGGATCTGTCCAACGTCGCGGGCAAGAAGATCGGTGTCCAGTCGGCCACCACGGGTGCCGACTACGCCAAGGAAAAGGCCGCCGGTGCCGAGATCGTCACCTACGACGACCTCGCGCTGCTGGAGCAGGCCGTCAAGAACGGCACGATCGACGCGGGCGTCAACGACAACGGCGTGCTCTACGACTTCGTGAAGACGAACCCGGACACGGCGGTCGTCACCGAGTTCAAGACGAACGAGTTCTACGGAATCGGCGTGAAGAAGGGCAACACCGCCCTGCTCGGCAAGGTCAACGAGGTCCTCAAGGCGTCCGTGGCGGACGGCTCGTACGCGCAGATCTACCAGAAGTGGTTCGGCAAGGCGCCGACCTGGCAGCCTGGAGCTGCGTCGAACTAGTTTGAAGCCGCCCTGTGGCCGGTGCCCAGCGCACCGGCCACAGGTTTGTCGCCACCTGTTTGAGGAGAGAAATGGCTTTGAGCCGCCGCCAGCGACGTTCGGCGTTCCGAACCGGGCAATACGTCCTGCTGCTGGTGATCGTCATCGTTCTCGCGCTGCTCGCCGACTGGAGCAAGATCGGCAAGGCGTTCTTCGACCTCGACGTCGCCGCGAAGCAGTTCCCCGACGTGATCACGGTCGCGCTGAAGAACACCGTCATCTTCACCGCGCTCGGTTTCGTGCTCGGTCTCGGGCTGGGGCTCCTGCTCGCGCTGATGAGACTGTCCTCGGTCGGCCCGTACCGCTGGTTCGCGCGCGGGTACATCGAGTTCTTCCGCGGCCTGCCCGCGCTGCTGATCTTCCTCGCCGTCGGCATCGGCGTGCCAACGGCGTTCAGCACCCAGCTGCCGCGCAACGTCGCGATCATGCTGGCGCTGGGCATCGTGTCCTCGGCCTACATGGCGGAGACCATCCGCGCCGGTATCCAGGCGGTCCCGCGCGGACAGGTCGAAGCCGCGCGTTCGCTCGGCATGTCGCCCGCTCGCACGATGATCACCGTCGTGATCCCGCAGGCGTTCCGGATCATCCTGCCGCCGCTGGCCAACGAGCTGATCATGCTGACGAAGGACTCTTCGCTGGCGTTCCTGCTCGGCACCACGCCGGCACAGCAGGAACTCGCGCAGTTCAGCCGCCAGGCGCTGCTCGAGGCCAAGGGGCTGACCCCGATCGTCGTCGCCGGTCTCTGCTACCTGGTCATCACCATCCCGCTGTCGATCCTTCAGCAGCGGCTAGAGAAGAAATACGGGGCCGGAGTGCCCGGCGGAGGGACGGTATGAGCACCCAGACGATCGTCGAGGTTTCGGGGCTGCACAAGGCGTTCGGCGACCTCGAAGTGCTCAAGGGCATCGACCTGCACGTCGAACGGGGCCAGGTCGTCTGCATCATCGGTCCGTCCGGTTCCGGCAAGTCGACGTTGCTGCGCTGCGTGAACCTCCTCGAGGAACCGCAGCAGGGCAAGATCGTGGTCAACGGCAGCGAGATCACCGATCCGGACGTCGACATCGACGGAGCCCGCACGAAGATCGGCATGGTCTTCCAGTCGTTCAACCTCTTCTCGCATCTGAGCGTGCTCGACAACCTCACGGTCGCGCAGCGCAAGGTGTTGAAGCGCGGCAAGGAGGAGTCGGAGCGCATCGCGCGCGAGAACCTCGCGAAGGTCGGCTTGGCGGAGAAGGAGACTTCACTGCCGACGCAGCTTTCCGGTGGACAGCAGCAGCGCGTCGCGATCGCCAGGGCGCTGTCGATGAACCCCGACGTCATGCTGTTCGACGAGCCGACGTCGGCGCTCGACCCCGAGCTGGTCGGCGACGTCCTCGCGGTCATGCGGCAGCTGGCGCAGGAGGGCATGACGATGCTCGTCGTCACGCACGAGATGCAGTTCGCGCGTGAGGTGGCCGACATCGTGCTGTTCATGGACGGCGGCGTGGTCGTCGAACAGGGCTCGCCGGATCAGGTTATCGGCGACCCGCAGGAGGAACGCACGAAGACGTTCCTCTCGCGGGTGTTGAACCCGAACCACCAGGGCTAACGTCCTCGGAGCTGAGACTCCAGCTGGATCACCTTGGCGGCGACTTCGTGCGGCCCGGCGCCCATGAGGCTCACCCAGCCCTTGGCGTCCGGGCCGAACACGACGCGGCCCTGCTCGGTGTCCATCCAGCCAGGTGGCCGCTCCACGCGTTTCCGGTTGCCGCCGCCGTCACGGATGGCGACGTACAGCCTGCCGAAGAAGGTGTGCGGCGACCGGATCCACTGCAGGATCTTCTTGGCGTCGCGGATACTCGGGCCGGTGCCGGTCAGCAGCTCGCCCTTCATGAGGACCTGCAGATCGGCTTCCGCGCAGTTCAGCGAAGGCGTCCGCGCGGCGGGTGCCTCCGGGAGCAGCCCGGTGAAATCCTGCGCGAGCGTGTCCGGCCGGGTCGGCGTCAGATAAACGACCTTGTCGACCAAAACGACAGTGACCGCTTCCCGGCCGCTGCCGGCGGCGCGAACCGTCCGTTCACGCCCCTCGGACTTCACCCACGAGTAGTACTCGACCGCCGGCCGCTGCAGAAAACGCAGCGTGTCGAGGAACTCGTCGTCGGCACGGCCGCGCCGGAGCAGACCCTGTCTGTCCAATTCGGACTGGGCAGTGGCGGCGAGCTCACGGCGTTCCTCCGGCAGGTACCACTGCGCGCCACGAACGAGCGTCGGATGGATGTCGCCGAGATTGTGTTGGTCCAGCAGGGTTTCGTAGGTCTGGAGCGTCAGCTCGACAGGCTTCTGGAGCACGGCTATGCGCCGATCACCGGCGGGACCGGCTTGTCACCGTCGTAGCCGCCGAAGATGGTGTCGCCGTCCTCTTCCTGCAGCGTGATCTTGCGCTGGTGCTCCTCGTCCTCGCCGCCCTTGCCGCCTTTACCGGCGCCCATTCCGCCGCCGCCCATGCCCGGCGCACCGGGCCTGCCCGCCGCGGATCCACCGGCCGGCGTGCCTGCCGGGCCGCGCATCGCGCCTTCGCCGGGCATACCGGCCCCGACCGCGCGACCAGGCCCCATCGATCCCGGCCCACCGGCCGATCCGCCGGGTCCGAACCCGCCACCAGGCCCGAATCCGCCACTGAACCCACCCGTTCCAGGCCCGAATCCTCCGCTCGGGCCGCTGCCGGTTCCACCGCCGGGCCCGAAGCCGGGCGGCCGGAAATCGCCAGGACGCATGGCGGGCGCGGGTTTCACGGACGAGAGGTCGGTGCCGTCGTTCGGTCGCGGAGACGGCAGCGGCCGCGGCATCTGCGGCATCCTCGGCGGCTGCGGAACCTGCGGCGGCCTCGGCGCCTGATAACCCTCGGCCCCGGGCGGCGCGCTGTACGAACTCGGCCCGCCGGTGTATCCCCCACCGGGACCACCATGCCGCCCCGAATCCCCGCCCGAATGCCCGCCGCTGAACCCGCTGACCTTGGTCTGACCAGGGTCGATGGGATCCGGCGTGATCGGACCGGCGGAGACGTTCGGATCGTGCGCGGCCGGGTAGACCGGCGCGAGCGACAGCTGCCGGGGCTGAGTGCTTTGGTAGTACGGCTCGTAGATTTCGACGTTGTGCTTCGTGTCCGCGTCGAACTTCGCGGCCGCGATCTCGTCGTCACTCGCGCCGATGGACAAGATGTCCTCGGGCCCGCTGTCCCCGGCGCGCTCCTTCTCGACCGGACGGACGTTGCCGCGCGTGTAATGGAAGGAGGCGTTCTGGTCGAACATCGACTGCCGGGCGCGGTCCATGTTCTCGCCCGCGATCTTGGAGGTCGCGATGAGCGGAGCGAGACCGGCTGTGCCGCTGTCGGCGGCCTTGCCCTTCCAGAAGGAGCTCAGCGCCGTTTGACTGGACTCCAACGCCTTGCTGATGTCTTCGTGGATGACCAGGAGTTTGTGAGACGAAACCTGGGCGGCGTCCAGGCGCTTCGTCGTGTTGGGGTTGGCGTTGAGCTTTTCGAAGATCTCCCAACCGCTGTAAGTCATTGCGCCGCCTTCAGATGCTGAACCGCGAACTCGCCGAACTTCGTGAGGAGACCGCAGGCATCGTTGTATTTGGGGCTGCCGCTGAAAAGTTGTGTGGTCAGGACATACATCATGTCGTCGCGAACACCGATCGCCAGATTGCACACCCCAGGGCCCTCACCGCCGTTGGCGTAAACGACCGCTGGGTAGCCGGCGATGTCGGCAACCGGCTGAAACGTCGTGACGCCACTGCCCTGCGCCTTGAGCGCGTACAAGTGGCTGAGCCCGTCCGGCTGGCTGACGTTGAGATTCCCGGTCACTGTCCCGGAAGTGTTCGTGAGGATCCACAGGCATCCCTTGCCGCCCGCGATTTCCTGCGGCTCGGCCGTCTTCAGCGTCACACCCGCACTGTTGATCTCCGACGTGCTGGCCGCGTCACATGCGTTCGCTTCCAAAGCCGTCGTCTTCAACGGGGTCGCTACCTTGGGAGCGCCTGCCCGGGGAAGACCGGGCTCCGCGGACGATGCCGTGGGCTGGCCAGTGGGCTTGCCGGGGTTCTCACCGTCGCATCCGGCGAGCAGGGCCACGGCGGAAGCGGCGACGGCAAGGACGACCATGGACCGAGAGCGCATTCAGAGAGCCTTTCCGATGGAGCGGATCGCGTCGAGTGCGGCCTGGTCTTGGTTCTGATAGGCCGTTCTGATGTCTATCAGGGTTTGCATATACGCCTGCGCGTAGGCGGCGGCTCCGTTGAGAAACGACTGGTAGGCCGCGCCGGACTCATTGGCCTTGGCGACATAGCCGTCACTCGCGACTTCGGCGCCCATGGCATCGATACCGGTGAGATTGTTGGCTTCCGCTCGCGCGCGGCTGAAGTCACGCTCGATGCAGTCCTGAAGCTGTTTGATCACGGCGTCCATCGCGGCAGGGTCGAACTCCCAGCCGCTGTTCGCCGAGGCGGCCGCGAAGTCGGCCTTCGCTTGCCCGCTGCCCAGCTCGCCGTAATTCGGCGGCGGAGCTGGCGCTGCGGCGCCCGGGATCAGCCCTGAGCCCTGCGGTGGCGCCTGCGGTGGTGTGGCGTTCAGCTGGTTGTAGATCCCCTGTGGGCCGCCGCCCGCTCCTGTCATGTCGTGCCTCCCCGCACGGGCCGCGATGGGCGCGACCTACCCGTAGTTCCCCACTGACTCCAAGCGGTGACGATAGCAGCAGGTAAACCGCCGAACAGCCCCTTTGCGGAAGATCACCATCCAAAGAGGGCACGGTGGAAGTATTTTGTCCTTAACGACGGTTTCGCCAGGTCAGGACTTCTTGAGATTCTTGGTCGACGCGGCGGCCGTCTTCGAAGATCCACCCGCAGTTCTTTCCCAGCGCGCCATCGTTACCGGCCGCGAAGGGCGCGACCTACCCGTAGTCCACCTCTGACTCCGGTGAGTAACGGTAGCAGCGACCCAGCCGTCCAGCGGCGAATTCAGCCAAGATCACCGACGCGGGCCCGAACGGCCTGATCCGGAGCCCGGTGGCCGTTCTGCCGTCGTGATCCGGTGGCAGGTTCCGGTCTACTGCTCTGGGCCACTTGCGAATCCGGTACGTGATCGGCTTCGCTGGTAGCCGGGGAACGACGGGGGAGGAAGCGAAACGATGCCGGGTTTTCGGCGCAACAACGGGCCGCGTGAGCCGGGGGAGGGCGAGCCGAACGGTGACGCCTCCCTGCCGCCGCTCGACCCGTTCGATCCGAACCCCGACAAGCGGTACGAGGTCCCGGCGTCCGAGTTGATGAAGCCGGGCACGACCGGTCTGCTCCGGTGGCGCCGTCAGGCGACCAACGCGCCGATCGTGCAGGTCGAGGACGCCTACATCACCGGGACGCTCGATCTGCGTGCGGCGGACATCAAGTATCTGTTCCGGTTCGAGCGGTGCCGCTTCGAGCATCCGCCGGACGTCCGCGAGGCGCATCTGCTGGGGCTCGTGTTCCGCAAGTGCTGGCTGCCCGGGCTCAAGGCGCGGAACCTCCGCACCCGCAACGACGTCCGCCTGATCCGCAGTGTCGTGCACGTCGACGGCGAGCACGAGATCGAGGAGACCACGGTCCAGCGCGGCGACGATCGTGAACGCGGGATGCCGAACGCGGCGGTCAACCTCACGGACGCGGTCATCGAGGGGTCGGTCGTGCTCACGCGCACGGTGATCTCCCATCCGCGGGGCAAGGCGATCCAGGCCGACCGGGTCACCATCGTCGGCGCGTTGCTCGCGTATCGGTTGGTGGCCAACGGAGAAGTCCGCATCCCGGGGATGCGGGCAGGCGGTAACGTCAACTTCTCGGGTGCGACGCTCAACAACCGGGACGGCTTCGCCCTCAACGGAAACGGTATCCACATCGGTGGCAGCCTGCTGTGCGAGGTGGACAACTACGGTCCCGCCGCGCAGCGGAAACGCTTCTCCGCCAGCGGGATCATGTTCCTGCCGAGCGCCACGGTGAACAGTGACATCATCATGCGCGAGGCCAGGCTCTCGGTGAACCAGTCCGGGCCGATCGTCGTGGACGCGTGGAAATCGAACGATCCGTACATCGACCCTCGGCCGGCGTTGGTCGCGGATCGCTTGACGGTCAACGGAAACCTCGAACTGAGCGACGGGTTGCAGGCGACCGGGACGCTGCGGATGGTCAACGCGCGGATCGGCGGTTCGCTGCGGCTGGCCGGTGCCGAGGTCCAGGTCGTGCGCGGGCAGAGCATCCCGTACTACGACCGGGCGATCCATCTCGACGGGACGACGATCGGCGGCGACATCGAGGCCACGAGCCTGCGGGTGCCGTCGGGACAGTTGCGCCTGGCCGACATCACCGTCGGCGGCAACGTGCTCGCGTGGAACTCGCTGTTCCTGCATCCGCGCCGCGACGTCTTCTCCGCGCGGCGCGCGAAGATCGCGGGGAACTTCCAGCTGACCGACGCGACCGTGCAGGGAACGCTGCGGTTGCAGGGTGCCGAGGTCGGCGGCAGCGTGAACCTCTTCGGTACCAGTCTGACCGAGCCGGGCGCGCGGACGAACACCAGTTACTCGCTGGACGTCCGCACCGCGCGGATCGGCCGTGACCTCGTCCTCACGGAGAACAAGGAGCGTCCGTTCGTCGCGCAGGGCGGGGTGAACCTCGACGGCGCCCAGGTCGCGCGACGGGTCGATTTCCGCGGTTCGCGGCTGGGTTCCCTGCCGCAGCACGGGATCGCGCTCGACGGCAGTGACGTTTCGGCCGACGAGTTCCTGCTCACCCCCGGCACTCCGCCGGACGGCCGGATCGTGTTGCGGCGCGCGCATTGCGGCACGCTGGGTGACAACGAGGCCTTCTGGGCGTCGGCGGCGGGGATCGAGCTGGAGGACTTCCGGTACGACGCGCTGCAGGAGGACATCGCCCTCGACGACGACAGGGCGATCGACCATCGGATCGTGTTGCTGCGCAAGGCGATGGACGGCTACCGCCCGGGACCCTACGACCAGCTGGCCGCGACGCTGCGCGCGTCCGGTAACGAAGAGCACGCCTCCACGGTGCTGCTGAAGAAACAGCAGTTCCGGTACGAGGCGCTCGCGAAGGGCTTCAAGTTCTTCGGGCCCGGCGTGCATGTGTGGAGCTGGCTGCAGCGGTCGATGGTCGGTTACGGCTTCCGTCCGGTGCGCGCGCTCGGCTGGCTGCTGACGCTGCTCGTGCTCGGCAGTCTGTGGTTCGGGCTCGGGGTCGACGACTGCGTCACGAATCCCAAGCTCACCGTGAGCGGCCCGCGGTGCCTGGTCAACCAGGACGACACCGGGCTGCAGTGGAATCCGGTGCTGTACACGGTCGATCTCCTGGTCCCGATCGTCGACTTCGGGAACAAGTCGCGCTGGTACATGCACGGCGTGGACAACTGGGTCGCGGCCGGGTTCACCGCGTCGGGCTGGGTGCTGGCCACGACGGTCGCCGCCGGTATCAGTCGCATGCTCCGGCGGGACAACTGAGGGTATTTCACATACCCTCAGTACGGAGGTATGTGATGACGGAACCCAGCGCCACCGGCAAGATCGCGATCGCCGCTCCGCCCGAGAAGGTATACGCCCTGGTCAGCGACCCGGGTGCGCTCGCGGGGATGGCCGAAGAGTACGAGGGACACCGCTGGGTCGGCGGCACGGAGGGCGTCGCTGTCGGCGCGAAGTTCCGTGGCCGCAACCGTCGTGGGATCCGCCGTTGGAGCACCCTTTCGACGATCACCGACGCCGACGAGGGCAAGCGCTTCGCGTTCGAGGTGACCACTTTCGCCGGACTTCCCGTCGCGCGCTGGCAGTACGACATCGAGGCCACGGGTGACGGCTGCGTGGCCGTCGAGAGCACCTGGGACCGGCGCCCCGGCTGGCTCCGGGGCCCGACGTCCCTGTTCACCGGGGTGTGGAAGCGGGACGACGCCAACCGGGCGAACATCGCCGCGACCCTGGCCCGGCTGAAGGCCACCGCCGAATCCCGCGTTTAGTCCTCTGAACGCGGTGGGGAGGCGAGCTCACTCCACGAACCGCGACCAGAACTCGACCTGACGCGGCCCGCCGGGCGGTGGCGGGCCCAGCGGCTGGTCGCAGAAGTCGTGCCGCAGGTATCCCCGCAGGTCGTAGCCGTAATAGACGATGTCGGTCTGATACACCGACAGCACCGGATAGCCCGAGCTGCCGGCTATCCCTGGCAGATACCGATGCCCGCAAACGGGCACCAGTTGCGGTACTCGCGCGAGGTGTTCGCGGGCCCGCGCCAGCGCGTCGGCGAGGTCGATCGGCCGCATGCCCCAGTCGGGGAGCCAGAAGCCGTTGTGCTCGATGTCGTAGAGCACCCCGTCGACCGGCCAGTCCAGTCGTTTTCGCAGCTGTTCGGGGTTGCCGCAGCGCCAGTCCGGCCAGCGGTCGCCGATCGGCACCCCGGCGGCGAGGAAGGTCCGGTGGTCGGCGGCGAACCGGAAGCCGAAACGGGCTTCGACGTCGTCGAGCTCGGCCTCGCTCAACCCGGGGCGCACGGGTTCGGCCAAGCTCGCCTGGAGGTCGTGTGCCTCCTCTAGGGTGAAGGCGGGCTCAACTGTGGACATGTGTTCGAGCCTAAGTCGCGCGACGCGGAGACGCCTTCTCTTTTAACGCCGCTCCCACACCGCCCTCATCACCCACATGAGCCTCCTCCCTCGGGGTGAGCTCGCCCTCTCAACGCCTGGACCTTGGAACAGAGCGACGGCCGGTGTAGTTCACTCTTGTCGTGACTTCTCCACGAACGCAGTCCCGCGTGCGGGCGCCCGAGCTCGCCGGTGACGTCTGGCTCAACACCGGCGGCGAGCGGCTCACGCTCGCCGGGCTGCGCGGCCGCGTCGTCCTGCTGGACTTCTGGACCAGCGGCTGCGTCAACTGCCTGCATGTGCTGGACGAGCTGCGCCCGCTGGAGGCCGAGTTCGCCGACGTCCTGGTGACCATCGGCGTGCATTCCCCCAAGTTCCTGCACGAGGGTGAAGCGGCCGCGATCGAGGCGGCGGTGCGGCGCTACGAGGTGCACCACCCGGTGCTCAACGATCCGCAGATGACGACCTGGTCGCAGTACGCGGTCAAGGCTTGGCCGACGCTGGTCGTCGTGGACCCCGAGGGCTACGTCGTGCACGTCGCCGCCGGAGAGGGACACGCCGAGGCGCTACGCCGCGTGATCGCCGACCTCGTCGCGACGCACGAGGCCAAGGGCACGTTGCGCCGCGGCGGCAACCCGTACGTCCCGGCCGAGGAGCAGCGCACCGAACTGCGTTTCCCGAGCAAGGCCGTCACCACCGCCGAGGGCCGGATCCTGGTCGCCGACACCGGCAACCACTCGATCGTCGAGTTCGCCTCCGACGGCGAGACGATCATCCGCCGCTTCGGCAGCGGCGCCCGCGGCGCGCAGGACGGGCCGTTCGACCTGGCGAGCTTCACCGAGCCGTCCGGGATCACGCTGCTGCCGTACGAGGTCGCGCAGCGCGCGGGTTACCACGCCGTCGTCGCCGACACGGCCGGTCACCGGCTGCGCGGAATCGACCTGATCACCGGCGAGGTCAGCACGGTCGCCGGCACCGGCCGCCAGTGGCGCGACGGCGTCGACACCGGCAAGGCGCTCGACATCGACCTCACCAGCCCGTGGGACGTCGCCTGGTGGGGCCCCGCGGGCGGCGTCGTGGTCGCCATGGCGGGCAATCACACGCTGAGCGTGTTCGAGCCGGTCTCGGGCACCATCCGCCGCTTCGCCGGTACGACCGTCGAGGGCCTGAAGGACGGCGACGTCCACGAAGCGTTCTTCGCGCAGACGTCCGGTCTGACGCCCGACGGGCAGAAGCTCTGGCTCGCGGACGCGGAGACGTCGGCGCTGCGCTGGATTCAGCCCGAGGACGAGACGTTCACCGTGCACACCGCGGTCGGCGTCGACCTGTTCTCCTTCGGCCACGTCGACGGGCCTGCCGACAAGGCGCTGCTGCAGCATCCGCTCGGCCTCGCCGTGCTGCCCGACGACACCATCGCGATCGCCGACACCTACAACGGCGCGATCCGCCGCTACGACCCGCTCACCCGCCAGGTGACGACGCTCGCGACCGGTCTCGCCGAGCCACAAGGCCTGCTGGTGCACGACGGCTCACTGCTGGTCGTCGAGTCGGCGGGGAGCCGGATCGGACCCGTGCCGCTCGGCGAGCAGGCCGTCACCGGGGACGCGCACGCGGTCCGCCGCCCGCCGACCGTGCTGGCGCCGGGTGAGCTGGAGTTCTCCGTCGTCTTCACCCCGCCGCCCGGGGAGAAGCTCGACGACCGCTTCGGACCCTCGACGCGACTGGAGATCAGCGCGTCGCCGCCGGAGTTGCTGGCCGACGGTGCCGGCGTGGGCACCGACCTGTTCCGCAAGCTCCGCTTCGCCGAAGGGATCACCGAAGGCGTTTTGCAGATCGTGGCGCAGGCCGCGAGCTGCGACGACGGTGGCGAGCATCCCGCATGCCGCATCACCCGGCAGGACTGGGGCGTGCCCGTCCGGTTCGAAAACAGTGGAGAAAGCGCGCTGAGCCTGGTCATGGCCGGGGATCCGGGTAAGTAGAGTCGTCTTCGTGTCAGATGGGCCGAAACTCGAGATTCAGATGCTGCAGGACAGGGTGCTCGTGAAGCTGTCCCCCGAGGACGGCGAGCGCCGGAGTTCCGGTGGGATCGTCATTCCCGCCACCGCGCAGGTCGCGCGGCGGCTCGCGTGGGGTGATGTACTGGGCGTGGGCAACAGCGTACGGAACGTCAAGACCGGCGACAGGGTGCTGTTCAACCCGGAGGACCAGCACGAGGTCGAGATCCAGGGCGAGGGGCATCTGGTGATGCGGGAGCGCGACATCCACGCGGTGGCGACCGAGCGGACCGAACACGGGACGGGTCTGTACCTGTAACTCCAGCCGCCGGGAGGAGTGGTGAGGGTTGGTACGCGATGATCACGACAAGCCGGGCACCGACCTGTTCGGCGACGAACTCCTCCCGGCGACGGGCAGTGCCGTCGAAAACAATGACGAGGACCTGGTAGACGAGCTCTTCGAGGGCGACAGGGTGGTGCATCCGCCGCCGACGCCCGCGTCGAAGTTCCGGAAGGCCGTCGGCAAGGCCTTCATGGTCGCCGGGGTGCTCATGGGCCTGTTCGTGCTCGCGTACGCGGTGGACCTGATCTCCAGCGCCGGCGACGTTCCGCGCGGTGTCACCGTCGCGGGGATCGACGTCGGTGGCCTCTCGCACAAGGAGGCCGAGTCGAAGCTTCGCCGTGAGCTGGAGCCGAGGCTCATCGAGCCGGTGCGGATCCGCGCCGGCGACGTCCGCACGGTGCTGTACCCCACGTCGTCCGGTCTCGGTCTCGACTGGCCGCAGACGCTGGGCCGCGCCGGGCATCAGCCGTTGAGCCCGTACACACGCCTGATGTCGTTCTTCAGCAGCCGCGAGGTCGGCGTCGTGACGTGGACCGACGCGCCGAAGCTGGAGAAGGCCGTTTCCGAGCTGGCCGCCGCGAAACTGAACCGCCCGCCGGTCGAAGGGAACATCACTTTCCAGCCCGTCGCGGGCAGCGACGGCGGTGTCCTCCCGGTCGCCGTCGAACCCCGGGCGGGACAGACACTCGCCGACGTCAAGACGGCGGTCACCGCGGTCACCGACGGCTGGCTGAGCGACGCCGGCGTCGAGCTGAAGGTGAACGTCGCGCCGGTGAAGGCGAACTCGACAGGGGTGCACGCGGCGCTTGACAAGATCGTCACCCCCGCCGTGGCGAAACCAGTGGTGATCCGCGGCGAGGGCAAGGACGCGACGCTGAAGCCGGAGACGATCGCGGCCTCCTTCCAGTTCGCCCCGCGCGACGACGGCGCTCTCGAAGTCCGCATCGACCAGGGAAAACTGCGGGCGGCGGCGCAACCGCAGCTGAAGGCGACCGAGACCGACGGGGCGGACGCGCAGATCGTCTTCGTCGGCGACCGGCCGGCCGTCCAGCCGTCGAAGGACGCGCGGAAGGTCAACTGGGATCGCACGTTCGCCGCACTGACCTCCGTGCTCGCGAAGAGTGAAGAGCGGGAGCTGACGGCGGTCTACGACGCCAGCAGCCCGGCCGTCAGCACCGACGCCGCGAACGTCCTCGGCATCAACGAGGTCATCGGCGAGTTCACCACGTCGGGGCTGAGCGGGCCGTCGATGACGAACGTGCAGGCACTGGCCACCCGTGTCTCCGGCGCCATCGTGAAGCCGGCCGAGACGTTCAGCCTCGGCGCGCGGTCCGGGCCGAGGACGGCGGACGCGGGCTACGTCCCCGCGCCGGTGAACGAAGACGGCACCGGCCCGGTCGTGGTCGGCGGCGGTGTCTCGCAGCTCGCGACGACGCTCTACAACGCCGCGTACCTGGCGGGGCTGGCCGACGGCGGGCATCTGGAGCACGACCATTACCTCGACCGCTATCCGGTCGCGCGTGACGTGAAGGCCATCGGCGACGACGGCGCCCCGGTCGAAATGCAGATCGTCAACGACGCCCCGACCGGTATCGCCATCCAGGTCATCCCCGCCAACGGTTCGGTGACCGTGCGGATCTGGGGCACCAAACGGTTTTCGGTGCAGAGCACCGGCGGCGAACGGCACTCCTACGTCCCGCAGCCGGTGCAGGTCGGCTCCGGCCCCGGCTGTGTGCCGGATCCCGGTGCCGCGGGCTTCAGCACTTCCGACACCCGTGTGCTGATCGACGTCGTCTCCGGCACCGAGGTCCGCCGCGAGACCCGCAACGCGACCTACTCGCCGCGTCCGACGGTCATCTGCGCCTGACTGGCTATCGCAGCACCATGCAACCGCGGGCTTCGAAGTCCGCGAGCCACGAAGGCTCCCGGAAGTCCTTGTTCCACCGAAGATCCAGCTTGTCCAATTTGGACAGCCGAGCCAACGAGGATGGCAGCGAAGTGAGTTGGTTCTCGCGCAGATCCAGTTGACGCAACTCGGTCAGCTGGCCGAGGGAAGACGGCAACGACGTCAGCCGGTTCTTCCGCAGATGCAGTTCCCGTAACGAGGAAAGCGTTCCCATCGATTCCGGAATTTCGGTCAAACCGTTGCCGTACAAGCGAAATTCACGCAATGACGTCAGCCCGGACAGATCTTCCGGCAAGGTGGGGATGCGGTTGTCCGTGCAGCCGAGGTATTTCAGCCGCCCGAGTGAGCACAGCGCGGCGGGGAACTCGGTCAGCCGGTTGTCGCTCAGATAAAGGTATTCCGTCAGCCCCGAAAGGTCGCCGAGTTCGTCCGGCACCGTCGAAAGCTCGTTGTGCCCCAGATCCAGTGTGTGCAGCTGCCGCAGGGCGCCGATCGAAGGCGAAATGGCGGTCAGCCGGTTGGTGGCCAGATTCAGCACCCGCAGCCCGGAAAGCGACCACAGCTCCTCGGGGACAGAGGTCAGCTGGTTGTCGTACAGGTCCAGATATTCGAGCGAGGCCGGGAGGGAAAGGTCGCGCAGGGAGGTCAGCCCCTGGCCACTGAGTTCGAGTCGAGTGGTCACAGGGGCCGACCCTAGCGCTGCTCAGGCTGGGCCCTGGTCAGGTCACGGCGCGGTGCCCGCCGCCCTTGACCTTCGCGTAGATGGCGGCCGCGGCGATGACGCCGACGACGGCGGCGCCGACCTGGAAGGCGTGCCGGATCCAGTCGATGCCTGCCGTGTCACGGACCCCGAACACCCCGGCCAGCCAGTTGCCGATGAAAGCGGCGATGATGCCGACGACGATCGTCAGCCACATCGGGATCTTCTGATCGCCGGACGCCAGCATCCGGCCGATGACACCGAGGATCAGACCGACCACGATCGTGGTGATGATGCCCCAAAGGCCACCCAACATGGTTTCCTCCTTCGCTGGAGATCGATGAGCCCACGGTGGCACCGATCCGGGCTCATCGCGCCTCAAGCCCCCTTACCGGGTGACACCCCGGCGTCCGTAGAGATTCGCGGCGAGGGTGACCCCGATGGCCGCGACCACGATCTGGGTGATGAGTTCGAGCCAGTCGAAGCCGTTGGTGTCCGCGTAGCCGAGACCGCGGGCGATCCAGGTACCGATGAAGGCGGCGACGATACCGACGATGATCGTCAGCCAGATGGGGATGGACTGCTTGCCGGGGGCGAAGAACCTGCCGAGCACCCCGAGGATCAAACCGACCACGATCGCCGTGATGATGCCGGTGACTGTCATTGAGACTCCTTTGCCGAGGTCTCCGCCGGGAGGCGGACTCAGCACGGAGATGCCCGCCGAAAACCCCCTCGAAACCAGAAAGGCCCTCTCCGCGGAGGAGAGGGCCTTTCGTCACTAAATCGTTTAGAAAGCGGCTTCGGGGATCTCCATGAGGCTGTTGTCCGCGGCCTCGACGATCGCGCGGCGCGCGGTCAGTTCCGGCAGCACGCTCTTCGCGAAGAACGACGCCACGGCGATCTTGCCCTCGTAGAACGGGGTGTCCTTCGCCGACGCGCCCGCGTCGAGCTTGGCGATGGCGACCTCGGCGTGCTTGATGAGCTGCCAGCCGATGAGCAGGTCGCCGACCGACATCAGCAGGCGGACCGTGTGCTGGCCGACCTTGTTGATGTTCTGCGGGTCCTCCTGCGACGAGGTCAGGTAGCCGATCAGGGAGCCGAGCATGCCCTGGGTGTCCTCGAGCGCCTGCTTGAGCAGACCACGCTCGTTCTTGAGGCGGCCGTTGCCGACCTCCGACTCGACCGTCTTCGTGATCTCACCGGCGACGTAGGCCAGCGAAGCGCCCTTGTCGCGGACGATCTTGCGGAAGAAGAAGTCCAGCGACTGGATGGCCGTGGTGCCTTCGTACAGCGAGTCGATCTTCGCGTCACGGATGTACTGCTCGATCGGGTAGTCCTGCAGGAAGCCGGACCCGCCGAGGGTCTGCAGCGACTGCACGAGCTGCTCGGTCGCGCGCTCGGAGCCGACACCCTTGACGATCGGCAGCAGCAGGTCGTTGACGCCGTGCGCGACCTTCTGCGAAGCCTCGTCGCCCTCGCCGGTCCACACCTGGTCCTGGAACGACGCCGTGTAGAGGTACACCGCGCGCAGACCCTCGGCGTAGGCCTTCTGCAGCATCAGCGAGCGGCGGACGTCCGGGTGGTTGGTGATCGTGACGCGCGGCGCGGTCTTGTTCAGCATGTTCGGCAGGTCGGCGCCCTGGACGCGCTCCTTGGCGTACTCAAGCGCGTTGAGGTAGCCGGTCGACAGCGTCGCGATGGCCTTGGTGCCGACCATCATGCGGGCGTACTCGATGACCTGGAACATCTGCGCGATGCCGTCGTGCACCTCGCCGAGCAGCCAGCCCTTGGCCGGGGTGCCGTGCTGGCCGAAGGTCAGCTCGCAGGTGGTGGAGGCCTTGATGCCCATCTTGTGCTCGACGTTGGTGACGAAGGCGCCGTTGCGCTCGCCCAGCTCACCGGTCTTGCCGTCGAAGTGGAACTTCGGCACGAGGAACAGCGAAAGGCCCTTGGTGCCGGGCCGGGTCTCGATGCCGGGACCCTCGGGACGGGCCAGCACCAGGTGCATGATGTTCTCGACCATGTCGTTCTCGGCCGAGGTGATGAACCGCTTCACGCCGTCGATGTGCCAGGAGCCGTCCTCCTGCTTGACGGCCTTGGTGCGGCCGGCGCCGACGTCGGAACCCGCGTCGGGCTCGGTGAGCACCATCGTCGCGCCCCAGCCGCGATCGATCATGATCTGCGCCCACTGCTTCTGCTCTTCGGTGCCGTTCTTGTCGACGATCCCGGCGAAGCTCGGACCCGCCATGTACATGAACAGCGGCGCGTTGGCGCCGAGGATCAGCTCGGCGGCGGCCCACTGCACGGTCGGGGGCAGACCGAAGCCGCCCAGCTCGTTCGGCAGGCCCAGCCGCCACCATTCGCCGTCCATCAGCGCCTTGTAGCTCTTCTTGAACGACTCGGGGATCTTCACCGAGAAGGTCTTCGGGTCGTACACCGGCGGGTTGCGGTCCGCGTCGGCGTACGAATCGGCGAGGGGACCGGAAGCGAGCTTGTTCAGCTCGGACAGCACGCCCCGGGCGGTCTCCTCGTCGGATTCCGCGAGGACGCCCTTGCCGAGGCGGTCCTGCACGCCGAGTACCTCGAAGAGGTTGAACTCCAGGTCTCGGACGTTGCTCTTGTAGTGGCCCATTTCGTCACTCCAATGTGTTCGGCTCCCCGGCCGGGCACACGTCCCCTACTCGCCGGTAACTTCAGGATATTACCTGTCGGTAACTCCGGCAAGTGAATGGCCACTGTTGTGATGTGTAAATCAGCAATACAGGGGGTCTCAACGGGGTGACGGCGCGATCGTGGTGGCGGGCGGCACCTCGGCCGGGGTGTGCGCGTCGTCCGGGGTGGCGATCAGGATTCCGGAGCGGAACGCGATGGTGACCGCGTGTGTCCGGTCGCGGGCCGAAAGCTTGCGCAGAATGCTCTTGACGTGCGTCCGCACTGTTTCCACGGAGAGGAACAGGATCTTCGCGATCCCGGAGTTCTCCAGCCCCTCGGCGACCAGCTGCAGGACCTGGTACTCGCGGCGGGAGAGCGGCATCAGGCCGCGGGCGGTCGCCGGTTTGGGGGCCTCGCCGTCCTTGGGGAGCACGGGCTGACGCTTCGGCCTCGCCGTCAGCGCGGCCAGCGTCGGGTCGATGTAGCGGCGGTCGCTGTGCGCGCGCCGGATCGCCTCGGTCAGATGCCGCCCGTCGGTCGCTCGCGGCACGATCGCGTGCACCCCGGCCGCGATCGCCGCGGCGAGGTACTGCTGCGTGCGGTTGGTGTCCCTGACCAGGGTGATGATGACCAGCGCCGGGTCTCCGCCGCTGAGCAACCTGGACAGATGGCAGTTCGGGTCGAGCGCCGAATCCAGCACGATGACGTCCGGTTTCAGCTGCTCGCACAGCTGGAGCGCGGCGTGGTGGCTGCCGGCGTGGCCGAGCCACCGCAGCCCCGGCGTGCGGTGCACCAGCGAGCTCAGGCCCTCGCAGAAGATCGGGATCGGATCGACCGCGGCCACGCCGAGGCCTCTACCGCCTGGTGGCGGTCCGCCAGGCCTCCCGGGCTGTGGTCGGTTCGGCTCGATGCCTCGCATCACGGACCCCTCCGTTTTCCTGCCCGTCATCCCCGGACGAGAGGACATGAAGTCCATTCGGCGCCCACGGCCCCCCGGCGTGGTCACCCTCGTCAACCGGTCCCCCCTGCGGGACCGGACGGAAATAACACCTCGTAACTATTACGAGTCAGTAGGTCCGGCGACGTGACGCGGTATCCCCCTCATAGATGTATCGACGCGTCGCAGCAAACTCTGGGTATCCCCTGGTTGTGGATCTCTTGCTCGAATGAGCGCGTCCACGGGAGATCTTGGCGGATCCGCTACTCAGAGTGGACTTCGGCACGGAGGCGACCGAACTCCTCCCCGAGCGCCGCGGGCGTCCAATGCGCGTTCAGCCCGCTCGGATTCGGCAGTACCCAGACCCGCGCTCCACCGATCTCCGCCTCCTGGGGGCCGACCTTCGCCTTCGGCAGACCGAACGCGGTACGGAAGGCCGTGATCCCGACCACGGCGAGCCGGCGCGGCCGGTATTCGGCGACCCTCGCCGTCAGCAGCCGTCCGCCTTCGCGGAATTCGTCCGGTGACAGCTCGTCGGCCCGCGCCGTCGTCCGCGCGACGACGTTGGTGATGCCGAGCCCGTAACCGAGCAGTTCCTCCTGTTCGCTGGGGTCGAGCTGCCGTGGTGTGAAGCCGCCACGGTGCAGCGCGGGCCAGAACCGGTTCCCCGGCCTGGCGAAGTGCAGGCCGAGCGCACCCGAGTAGAGGCCGGGGTTGATCCCGCAGAACAGCACGTCCAGGTCCGGCGCGATGACGTCGTCGATGGTCTTGCCGTACGCGGCGGCCAGCTGGTCCTTGGTCGGTCGTGTCCTCACCCGGCCAGTTTCCGGCACGCTGGCGGGTATGGATCAGGGGGCTTTCACGGCCGACGGCTGTTCGGTCGAGGTGTACCGGCTGCTGCCGCCCGCAGGCGAGCCCGAGATCGTGCACGGTGCGGTGCCGGACGGCGCGTCGATCCTGGAGCTGGGCAGCGGCAGCGGGCGGATCACGCACGCGTTGCTGGACCTGGGGCATCCGGTGGTCGCGGTGGACGATTCGCCGGAGATGCTCGCTCACGTGCGCGCCGAAACGGTCCGTTCGAGGATCGAGGACCTGCGGCTCGACCGGGTCTTCGACGCGGTGCTGCTCGGCAGTCACCTGCTCAACACCGCCGACGGCGCCGTCCGTGCGGCCTTCCTCGCCACCGCCCGCGCCCACGTTTCGCCTGGTGGACGGGTACTCGTGGAATGGCATCCGCCGGAGTGGTTCGACACGGTCCAAGACGGTCAGGGCGGTCGGCTCGGCGAGGTCGGCCTCCGTCTCGGTGAGATCGTCCGCGACGGCGATCTGCTCTCGGCCGTCGTCCGGTACTCGTCCGGGGACCGGCGATGGAGCCAGGCGTTCACCTGCCGACGCCTGTCGCTTCCCGCGCTGAACGCCGCTTTGAGCGCCGCCGGCCTGGTATTCGAACGCTGGTGTACCGCTGACCGGACATGGTTCTCCGCGCTCCCCGCGTGACCCGCGACACGCTCGATCGTCGCAAGGGGTGGCCAAGTCACCACGACCTGCGTACTGTTTGTGATCTCGCACACAAGGCTGTCTTCGAGGAGGGGTTTTGCAGCTCTCGCTCATCCTCGGCCTGGTCGCGTTGATCTTCGTGGTGGCCACCGTGCTGGTGGTGCTGGAAGACCGGCGGGCCGCGCGGCGCGCGGCCCAGCGGCGGCAGGCGAGACTAGCGAGCCTGGGCGAGGTCGACCCGCTCGCGGCGCAGCGGCTGCATCTCGACCGCTGAAGGCACGGGCTTCCGCATGAGGCTGAGCAGCAGGGCGCCGGCGATCCAGCCGAGCATCGCACCGCCGGTGTTGTTGAGCAGGTCGTCGACGTCGAAGATCCGGTAGACGTAGGGCGCGGTGCCGAAGTTCGCGGTCAGCTGGGTGGTCTCGATCAGCAGCGAAGCGGTGAAGCCGATCAGCGTGGTGCCGATGAGGCCGCGCTTCCAGAGCGTCCTGGCGAAGAAGCCGAGCGGGACGAACAGCAGCACGTTCATGGTGGCCTGCTGGAAGGTCTGGGTGGTGAACCAGTCGGCGGCGGGCAGCCCGTGCTTGAGCAGTTCGGTGTGGATGTCGGCGACCCATTGGAACGGGTGCAGCTGGACGGTCTGGCTCAGCCGTCCGGCGCCGGGGCCGGGCAGCGGCAGGAAGGTCACCGCCAGGGTCATGGTCGCGTAGAGCAGCACGGCGGCCATGGTCACGACGGGACGAAGACGCACCTGGCCGTGCCTGGCGTGCAGGATGATCAGCTGCGGGATCAGCAGCGTCGCCCACAGCGCCGAGAAACCGATCAAGCCGTACTGCAGGGCGGTGACCTGTGCGTTCGTCATGACAACGACGTTATGGATCTCGGGGGGTCCCTCACTTCGGTCGAAGGGCCGCGGTGACCGGCACCGGATCGGCCGAGTGGCCGACCTCGATCTTGGCCGATCGGCGATATTCGCTCCCCGAAACGACGGCGGACGTGGGATTCTGCCCGGATGCTGCTCGTTCGACGGCTGACCGCCGAAGACCTCGACGTCTTCCGTGAGGTACGCCTGCGTGCCCTCCTGGACACCCCCGAGAACTACGGCTCGGTCGCCGAGATCGAACGGGCGCAGTCCGACGAAGAGTGGCTGGCGAGGATCGCCGCGGACGCCTGGTTCGCCGCCTTCGACGAGGGGCGCCCGGTCGGCCTGGTCGCCGGGAGGGCGCGCGACGGAAGCTGGATCCTGTATTCGATGTGGGTCGCGCCCGAAGCGCGAGGCCGGGGTCTTGGCACGCGGCTGATGGGTGAGGTGCGGTCGGCCGCCGAGGCCGATGGCGCGCGTGAGGTGTGGCTGCATGTCGCGGAGGACAACGACCGGGCGCGGCGGCTGTATCTGAAACTCGGGTTCATCGCGTCCGGGGATCTGGAGCCGATGCCGAACGACGTCACGCGGCGGCGGGAACGTCTTTATTTACCTGTTACCGGCGGTAGCAGTAAATAGCTTAACCTCACGGGATGGACAATGTCGTCTTCGACCGTGACGGCCAAGGTGAACCGCTGGTGCTCATCCACGGCGTCGGCCACCGGCGTCAGGCCTGGTCGCCAGTGCTCCCGCTGCTCACTCCGCATCGGGACGTCATCACCGTCGACCTGCCCGGCTTCGGCGAATCGGCACCGCACCCCGGCGGCTACGGCATCGAAGCCGCGGTCGAGATGTTCGGGAAGTTCTTCGAGCGCCTCGGCCTCGGCAAACCGCACGTCGCGGGCAACTCGCTCGGCGGCCTGCTCTCGCTCGCGCTGGGGGAAGCGGGTCTCGTCCGCAGCGTGACGGCGTTGTCCCCGGCCGGGCTGTGGACGCCGCGGCAGCAGCGGTACGCGCTGAGCATGCTGCGCACCCACCGCCTGCTCGCCGAGCGGATCCCCGAACGCACCGCGCGGCGGCTCGCCGCGACACCGGCGGGCCGGTCGATGCTGACCGGGATGATCGTCGGCCGTCCGGGCAGGCTCACCACGCAGGTCGTCATGGAGGACATGCGCGCGCTCGCCCGCTGTCCCGGTTTTCGGCCGACGCTGGAGCAGGCTCGCGGCGGCTTCCGGTTCGCGGGCGTCGTCGAGGACGTCCCGGTGACCATCGCGTGGGCGCAGCGCGACCGCATCCTCGCCCGCCCGAAGGCCGCCGAGCTGCGCCGGATCGCGCCGAAGGCCGAGCTGCTGGTCCTTCCCGGCTGCGGGCACGTGCCGATGAGTGACGAGCCGGAGCTGGTGACGCGCGTGCTTCTGAACGGTTCACGCGCCATGTGACGTTTGCCTATCGTCCTGCTTTTTCCTCTGGTGATCGTCAAATCCGCCAGGCAGACTCCTCCGCCGTGCGCCCGATGGGGACGTTCGGGCGCGAATCGGAGGAAGAATGAAGCTCTCTACCCGGCTGGCCGTCGTCACCGGTGCCGCGCTGACCGCGCTGGCCGCCGTCGCCGCGCCCGCGTCCGCCGCGTCGGCGACCACCGACGTCCGGATCGTCACGTTCAACGATCTGCACGGCAACCTCGAACCGCCGTCCGGTTCGAGCGGCCGCGTCACGCTGCCCGGCGGCGCGACGGTCAACGCCGGCGGCGCCGCCTACCTCGCGACGCACCTGAAGCGGCTTCGCGGCGAGGTGTCCAACTCCGTCGTGCTCTCGGCCGGTGACAGCATCGGCGCGTCGCCGGTGATCTCGGCGCTGTTCCACGACGAGCCGACCGTCGAACTGCTGAACCTGCTCGGCGTCGAGGCTTCCGTGGTGGGCAACCACGAATTCGACGAGGGCCTCAAGGAACTCCGCCGGATGCAGCACGGCGGTTGTCATCCGGCCGATGGCTGCCAGTTCCGGAAGTCCTTCAAGGGCGCGAACTTCCCGTTCCTCGGGTCCAATGTGTACTACGAGAACGGCCTCCCCGCGTTGCTGCCGTTCAGCGTCGAGTTCTCCGGCGGTGTCCCGATCGGCGTCATCGGCGCGACGCTGAAGGATCTGCCGCAGGTCGTCACCCCGGAGGCGATCAAGGGCCTCAAGTTCGGTGACGAGGTCCAGGCGATCGACCGCACCGCGAAACTGCTCGACATGTTCGGCGTCAAGGCGCAGGTCGTCCTGCTGCACCAGGGCGACAACTCCGAGACCGCCGGTCCGGACGAATGCAAGGTCAAGCCGGGCGCCGCGACCGAGATCGCGCGGCGGGTGACGTCCAAAGTGGACGCGATCTTCACCGGGCACAGCCACCAGCAGTACAACTGCTCGATCGACGATCCCGACGGCAAGCCGCGTCCGGTGATCCAGGGCGCGTCCTTCGGTCGTCTGCTGTCGGTCGTCGACCTGAAGATCGACCGCGGGACCCGTGATGTCGTGCGCGGCGAGACCAAGGCGCACAACGAGATCGTCACTCGCGACGTCACGCCGGATGCCGAGGTGCAGAAGCTGATCGACGAGGCAAAGACCAAGGCCGCGCCGATCGCGAACAAGGCCGTCGGCACCATCACCGCAGACCTGGTCGCCAAGGGCGCGGCATCCGGCGAGTCCACGCTCGGCGACGTCATCGCGGACGCCCAGCTCGAAGCCACACGGTCGAACGGCGCGCAGATCGCCATGACGAACCCGGGCGGCATCCGCACGGACTTCACCTACGCGTCTTCGCCCGCCGGTGAAGGCGACGGCGTGGTGACCTACGGCGAGGCGTTCGCCGTGCAGCCGTTCGCGAACATCATGCAGACGATCACGCTCACCGGGGCGAACCTGAAGAGCGTCCTCGAACAGCAGTGGCAGGCGAACGGGATCGTGCGGATCCTGCAGATCTCGAAGTCGCTGAACTACTCGTACTCGCCGACGGCGCCCGCCGGTTCGCGCGTCTCGAACCTGACGCTCGACGGCACGCCGATCGACCCGGCGGCGTCGTACCGCGTCTCGGTGAACAACTTCCTCGCCGCCGGTGGGGACGGCTTCACCGAGTTCACCAAGGGGACCGATCTTTCGGGTGGTCCAGTGGACCTGGACGCGCTCATCGCGTACTTCGCGGCGCACCCGAACGTCGCGCCGCCGGCCGCGGACCGGATCACCGTCCTTCCGTAACCCCTCCCGCGCGTGCCATGAAAGGTCCTTTCCTTGCAAATTTCGCAAGGAAAGGACCTTTCATTGCGTTCGCCCGCCGGGCTGCACCACGCGCATGGCCTCGTCCACGAGCCGGCGCAGGGGTGCGGGACGTGCCCGCGACGTCCGCCAACGACAACACGATGTTCTGATTCCGCGACTATCGCCCAACGCTTGTGATCCAGGGCACAATGGCCGCCATGACGACCTGGGAAGAAGTCGTGGCACTGGCGGGCAGGCTGCCGGAGGTCGAGGAGTCCACGTCGTATCGCACGCCGTCGCTCAAGGTCGCGGGCAAGAGTTTCGCCCGGCTCCGCACCGAGGCCGAGGGCGGGCTGATGCTGCTGTGCGAGCACGCGGAGAAGGAGGCCCTGCTGGCCACCGGTGATCCTGCGTACTTCACCACCCCGCATTACGACGGCTACGGCGCGATCCTCGTCGACCTGGAGAAGGTCGACAAAGCACAGTTGCGCGAGCTCATCGAGGAGGCCTGGCGGATGAAGGCACCCGCCAGGCTCACGAAAGGACTGGACGGCTAGCGGAGTTCCCCTTCGAGCAGGCTCATCAGGTACTCGTCGTGCCACTGGCCGTCCGGGCCGCGGAACGCCTGCCGGTGCCTGCCGTCCACCTGGAACCCGAGTTTCTTGTAGACGTGGATCGCGGCCGCGTTGTCGACGACGACCCACAGCGCGATCATGTGCAGCCGCATCACGTCGAAGCCGTAGCGGCAGAGCGTGCGCATGGCGTCGGTGCCGTAGCCGCCGCCCCAGTGGTCCTTCTCGCCGATATAGATGTCGAGTTCCGCACGGCCCTGTTCCGGCGTGGCGTCGCGCAGCCTGCAGGTGCCGATCAACGTGCCGACGGCGAGACTCTCGATGGCGAAGTCCGCCAAGCCGTAGCTGTTGGGCCTGCGTTTGGCGAACCGCTCGCGGATCTGGGCGAGCGATTCCGGATGGTCGGCCACAAGCCAGCGGTTGACTTCCGGATCGTTGTGCCAGCGCCACACCGTGTCGGCGTCTTCGGGCTCCAGCGGCCGCAAGCGGGTCAGTTCACCGGTCAGCATCGTCCCATCCCCGGATCGGTATCGGACTTTCCAGACTATTGGGCGACGCCTTCGAGTAGCCACCGTTTAACGCGTTGTCCCGAGAGGTGTTCGATAAGCGATTGATCACGTTTCACCTCGTCAGCTTGCCCGAAAGCTATGGTCCGGGGCCTATGAAGGTCCACCAGTACTGCTACTTCGCTTTGAAGAGCGAGACCGTGTCCGCCGTGGAGATCACGGCGCGGCTCGGCATGCAGCCGGACGAGGTCCTGGTACTGGGTTCACGGTCGGCCGAACACCGATTGCCGCGGATGCACGCCTGGAAGGTGACGCATCGGGGTCCGGGACCGGTCGACGACCAGATCGAGAGTGTGATCGGCAGGCTCGCCCCGGTCCGCCCGGGGATCCGGGCACTGGTGGACGAAGGCGCGAGCGCCGTACTGCAAGTCGTCCGCTACTTCCACCACCGCGACGGCGGCGAGGAGTTCGGCTGGCACCTCTCGCCGGCCGTGCTCGCGTTCCTCACCGAAGCCGCCGCCGCGCTGGACGTCGACGAATACGATCTCAGCGAATGATCCGACCGGCGACCGAAACCGACCTTCCCGGCCTGCTCGCGTTGTACGCGGAACTGCATCCGGAAGATCCGCCGCTGCCTGCCGAGCGGGGTCTCGCCATCTGGCGGCGAATCGCGGACCAGCCCGGCCGCACGATCCTGGTGGCCGAACACGACGGCATGATCGCCGGTACGGCCGACTGCTCGATCCTCGACAACCTCACCCGCGGCGGGCGCCCGTTCATGCTCGTCGAGAACGTGGTTGTCGCGGCTTCGCGGCGCAGAATCGGTGTCGCGACGCGGTTGTTCGAGGAAGTGATCGCCCTCGCCGTGCGGGAAGACTGCTACAAGGTGCAGTTGATCTCCCGTTCCGACCGCGTCGACGCGCATGCCTTCTACCGGTCGTGCGGGTTCGAAACCGTGGCCGAGGGCTATCGCCGCTACTTCCGCTGAGCCGGTGCGCGGCGGGAAGGCCGGAGATGGTGGGATGGTGTCTCAAAGCCGGACAACCCCCGTTGGGAGCCCAGCATGTCGAGCGAGAACTGGCCGCTGCGTCAGGATCCGGAGTCGCCGGTCATCATCTCCCGGTCGCTGGTGGAGGATCCGTCGAACCTCGCGTTCGTCGTGCTGGACGACGACGGCGACTGGTTCATCAGCGACGGCAACGAGTTCTCCGAAGACATGGAACTCAACCGCGACGCGTTCGGCTCGCTGCCCCTGCGCGAAGCGGTGGACCTCATCCCCGAAATCGCCGCACTCGCCGACCTCCCCACCGGCATGGCCGCCGACTGGGATCCGGAACGGCGCGCGTGGCTGCTGAGTTCGGTCGCGGACTCCGATGACGACGACGAAGACCTCCTGGTACGCGCCGCCCGCCTGGCGGCGTGGACGCACCCGGGCTCGCCGCTGGAAGAAGTGCAGGTGAGCGCGGAACTCGCCGAGATCTCCACCGACCCCGCCAGCCCGGCCCGCGCCGTGCGTCAGGTCGTCCGCGAGGCCGACGGCACCTGGCTGTTCGTCGGCTTCCAGGTGCCGGAGAACGAGGACTTCGAGGTCGAAGCACTGGAGATGGAACACGCCGTCACGTTGTACCCGGACGTCGCGCTGGTCCTGAGCGCTGCACCCGGCCAGGTGTACGACCGCGCCAGCGCCGACGCCCCGTGGGAACTCGTCGAAGGCTGACCCTCAGCCGAAGTCGCAGTACATGACGTGCAGCCCGATGCGCCCGAGCGTCGGGTGCTCGAACGCGCCCGGCACCGTCCCGACGATCTTGAACCCGAGCCGTTCGTAGACCCGGATCCCGGCGACGTTGGATTCGACGACAGCGTTGAACTGCATCCCCGCGAAACCCTGTTCCCGGGCCCACTCAAGGACATGCGCGCACAACGCACTGCCGACGCCCTTACCGCGAACGTCCTTGTCCACCATGAAACTGGCCGTCGACACATGCGACCCTGGCCCGTCGCGGTTCGGGCCCATCTTCGCCGTACCGAGCACCCGGCCGCCCTCGACCGCGACCACCGTCCGGCTCGGTGACGTCCCGATCCACCTGCCGCGCGCGGCTTCTTCGGTGAGGTTCGGGTCGTAGGTATAGGTGTCCGCCGCACGCACGACCTCGCGCACGATCGGCCACACCTGCTTCCAGTCGTCGTCCGTGAAGTCCCGGATCTCCATGTCCGGCACCGTAACAACGCCTGGAAATCAATAACCGGCCCGTCGGTTCCGGAACCAGTGCCAGGCGAAACCGGAACTCAAGAGCAGCCCGGCACCCGCCAAACCCGCGCCGATCCAGGTCTCCGTCGTGCCGGATTCCTGCTCGGCGCGCGTTCCCGGCGGCAATCCGGCCGCGATCTCGTCGACCTTGTTCTGCACCGCGCGGTGGTCGAAGGCGCTCAAATCGCAGTCCTCCGCCAACGTGGCCACCCAGTCGCGAACGTCGTCGTTCTGCGCGGGCGAAAAGCCGGGGAATTCGAGCGAAGCCGTCCCGATCATTCCGGAACCTATGCACAGCAGCGGCTTGCCGGTGGACGCGTCGAGGTACTGCCCTTTCGCCTCGCATTCGTCACCCGGCTTGGCGAACGCGACCGTGTACGGCCCCGGACCGCTGCCCGTGTTCAAGTCGATGATGAGGAAGATCGCGCCAACCAGCAAGAGCGGAAGTACCAGCGCGCCCGCCAGCACCATGAGCACAGCGACCGCTGTGCTGTCACCCGGGATTCTTGGCACGGTGCGGAACGTAACAGTGAGTGGTACAAATCCGGTCCATCGTTGATCACCGTGGGTCGCCTCTTGCAGGGGCATCTGACCCCAAACAGACTTGCGTTGTGCTTGTCGCCGTCGCGGACACACCGACCATGCTTACGTAGCGTTATATAAACTTGCGCGCCGGGCACACTGCGTACACCGCATTCCCGAGTAGGGTGCATGACTGCGGCTAGGATGGGATATGACGACTGGCGAAAACCCAGACCCGGGTGCTCCCCGCGAAGAGGCCCGACGCCTCCTCGAGGCCGTCCCCGATGAGCGGGTGTCGGCTGCGTTGGCAGCGCTCAGGAAACTGGCCGAAGTGCAGTCGGGCACCGAGTCGCCGCGTCGTCGTTTTCGCACGGTCGGCGTATTCGACGGCGAAAGCGATCTCGGTCGGCGTGCCAAGGAGATAGCTCGACACGAACTCGGCGGCGGATCGAGTAAGTCGGCTTGATTCTGATCGGCACCGGGGTCGTGGTCGCGATGGGTAACCGGCGCGACGATGATCACGAACGCTGCACAGAGCTGTTGGTTTCGACTCTCGAACCGCTGGTCTTGCCAGAGCCTCTATTGGTCGAGATCGGCTACATGCTCGGCTCGCGTGCCGGCTCTTCAGCAGAAGCAGACTTCCTTCGTGACGTCGTTGATGGTCTCTATACCGTCGAGTCCATGATGCTCGCCGACATCGCACGGGCAGCCGACCTCGTGGAGAAGTACGCCGATCTCCCGCTCGGCACTGCCGATGCGTGCGTGATCGCCCTCGCGGAGCGGCTTGGTGTCACGCGTGTGGCGACCCTCGATACGCGTCACTTCTCCGTCGTCAAGCCTAAGCACGTTTCTGCGTTCACTTTGCTGCCCTGAATACCGAGCTCAGTTCTGCACATCTCTGACATGACTGATGTGGGCCTCGGCTCTCGCCGCACGCTCGGTTCCGAAGCAGGTAGGTGGGCAGCGGCGGGCGGGCCGTGACATATGACTCTGAGCTGGAGAGCAGACAAAGCGAAAGCCCCAGGTCCTAAGTGGACATCCACTGACCTGGGGCTTTCGCGTGAGAGCGGATGACGGGAATCGAACCCGCGTATTCAGCTTGGGAACCAGGGTGATCATGCTGAAAAGTGCCCCTGGCCTGGGGATGGCGCTTGCTCGGGGCGGCCCTGATTGACCTTGGTTGACCCCTCTGAATGGCCCGTTAATGGCCCGACGTGCACTGCCCCACCTGCGTCTTTGTGCCTGTTCGCTCCGCTTCCCTCGCCCCTGCCATCTCTAGCGCCGGGTCGGTCGTGTCAAGGCACGCTTTCCCGCCTTGATGCGAGCGACACGGTGTTAGACGCTGAGCAGCGAGGGACACCCGGTGACCACTGCCACGCGGTCAGGTGGGTCGGGCTTCCGGCTGTCTTGCTCTATGGGTCTCCGGTGGCGGCGGTGCGCTGTGCGGTGCGGCCTCGTAGGCGGGCTCGCCCGGCGGCGCCTGCCGGAGCGGAGCGGGAGGCCGGCGTCCGCCATGGGGCGAAGCCCGCCGTACGGGCGGTGACGAGCGCGCCGCCGGTGGCGGCGCCTTGATCCCATAGAGCCAAGTTCGGCAGCGGACGCGCAGAGAGATGTTGCCGATGTCAGCAGTCAACCAGAGTGCGAGTCTCGCCAATCAGCCCGCGATTGCCAGTCCTTGGCTCCGTGACCATGGTTACCTCGCCATGAGTCACGGAGTGTTCAAACCTGGACGGAGCGACGACGTTTGACGAGCCTTGGTCGCGAGCGGCAGCGATAGCTGCATCACGTAGGAAAGCAGAGACAGATATGCCCTGGATGCTAGCTGCCTCTCGTACAACCTTCGCCTCCTCAGGTGTCAGCCTGACAGAGATCATCGACGCTAGCCTTCGTCGGGGCTTGGCCTGTTGAGCCTCGCCCCACTCGGCAGGGTCATCCTTGTTGTCTTCGTAGCTCTGCGCTCTGGTGCGTTCGTCGTCCATCATGCCCCTCTCAAACGGCGCTCTCAGTTCGACTACAGGTAGCGGCTCATCTCACCACGGGTGGAGTGCCACCCGGTGATGAAGCGGATCACTCTGCGCTCGTTGTCATAGCTAAGCACTAGCGTGAGTGGTCGACCACCGTCGGTCTTGCCGATCAGCTTCCAGTCTCCACTGTGCTTGCCGATGTTCGGCACAAGTCGGCCACCGTTGTAGAAGACTTCCTCGGCCTCGCTAGCTGTGATCCCTGGTCTGCCTGGGCGCCACTCGGCAAGGTGCGCGGTGTTCCCTCTCTCCTCGTCATCCGGGTCCCACTCGAAGGCTTCGGCCTGCTCAGGGGTAGCCAACCCAACCTCCGGTTCCTGTATGACCATACTCGTGCTATGGTCATACACATCCGCCAAACGAACGAACTTGAAAGGAGGTTCCGTGGACAGTCAGATGCGAGCGGCGATCGTCCTGTGCGACTACGCGCAGGTGCACGCGGGGAAGCTGAACATTGTCGGCGGGGCCATCGACATGGTGGGAACCAACACGACGACGGCTCCGTATGACATCAACCTTGCCGCCGGTGTCCTCGTGACGGTGCCGTGGAACTCTCATAACCGTAGTCATCGTTTGAAGATTTCACTTGTTAGTGAAGATGGTGACATTGTTGCCATAGCGCAACCCGCTCCTGGGGTTCAGATTTCGGAGCAAGATCGCAATGCGCTAATTGCGGACTTTAATGTTGGAAAGCCGCCAACAATGCAGCCGGGAGACGAGTCGGTAATTCCCATCGCGGTGCCCTTGAACCTTAAAGTGAAAGCGCTTGGTGGATACTGCCTGATCGCGGAGATCGATCAGAAAGAGGCTGCCCGCGCCAAGTTTCGCGTTATGCGTGTAGCGCAAGCTGTGGCTGCATAGCGCCTGCGATCAGTGTCAGCGGTTTCTATTAGTGCAGCCTTCTCTGCGAAGTGGTCTGCTGGTTGGCGTGACTTGGCCGCAATCTCCCATGGTTAGAGGAGGCGCTTGACGAAGCCTGCGTGGATCAACCGTTCGAAAGAATTTTTGACGCCGCTTGGAACTGGTTGATTGATAGCGAAGCCGCGTTCGGCGTAGACAGTGATGCGCTGGGTGTCGCCGACCAGCATGTTGATGACGCGGTTCACGTCACCGATGCTCTCGATGTACTCGTCCAGTGGGAGCGGTCGCGAAGCGCAGATGACGTCGACCTCGGGCCAGAGCTTCTTGCAGGTCGCGTAGGCGCGTCGCTGCTGGTACGGCCGCGAGATAAGGATGACCGACCCGACCTCGATGCCGCGAGAGTCCAGCAAAGCCCGGGTGAGCGTGATGTTGTCGCCTGTGTTCCGCGCCTCGGGCTCGACCAGGATGGCGTCATCGGGAACGCCCAGCTCAAGCGCATGTTCGCGGTAGTGGACCGCCTCGCCGCGCGGAAACCGTTCGACGGTCGTTGGCGCGTTGGCTCCGGTGAAGACAATGAGCGGAAACATTCCGGCCTGGAACAGTTCCGCGGTAAAGGTTGCGACCCCGAGATCATGGCTGCCGAGTCCGATCCCCACGTCGGCGGGCCGGAGTTCATGGTGCATGTCGTGGTAGTCCCAGAGCGTTTGGACGTCGGCGCGGAGTTCGTCCGGCAGGGTGGTCGAACGCTCGGGCATCTGGGTCTCCGGGGTCAGTCGGGGATCTTGAAAGTGTAGGTCCAGGAGAACCGGCTTGCGGCGTGCACGCCACGTGCGAATTCGACGACGCGGCCGTCTCCGGTGTACGTGCGGCGTTGCAGGACCATGACGGGTTCGCCTGCGGGGAGTTCGAGCTGTTCGGCCTCGTCGGGCGTCGGCATCCTGGCGTAGAAGGTCTCGGTCATGGTGTCCGGCTCAAGACCTTGCAAGGTGAGAACCAGGAACCCGCCACCTCGTCCGGCTGGGCCGGGAGTCGGGTCGACGATCGGCGTGCCTTCAACGTCGGCGGGCCGGTAGTAGCTGGTGAGCATGTGCGTGGGCTGGCCGGCGTCCTTGACCAGCCGTGCCCGCTCGTAGACCGGTGATCCGACCATGACGCCGAGAGCATCCGCCACTTCCCGGTCAGCTTCGACCTTGGCGACGGTCTGAGTCTGGTCGGTCGGCTTCCAGTCTCGGCCGGAAGCTTCGCGGTCTGCGACGAAGGCGACGGTATCGCCGTACTTCCACTTGCTCTTCGCGTACCGGTCCTTGCCCAAGCGCTTCATGGGTGGCCGCGCTCGGACGACGGTCCCGCGTCTCCTGATCGGCGTCACAAGCCCTTCGGCTTCGAGGACACCGACGGCCTTGCGGACGGTGTTGACGTTGACGTCGTACTCGTCGGCCAGCTCGTCTTGCTTGGGCAGCGTGGTGTCCGGGGCGTAGTCGCCCCGCTGGATCGCGTCTCGCAGGATCGCGGCCAGCTCTCGGTAGCCAGTGCCCACCTGGTCCTCCTTCGTCGGTCGATAACGCTAGCGGTATCACCCCATCATGGTCTACGGAGCCCGATAGGGATAGTTCTATTGACAACTCGCTCGGCGACGCGCTTAATAGAACTACCTCTAACAAGGTGTAAGCCCGGTAGGGCTCCAGAGACGACAGGAGACAGACGACATGGCGATCGCCAAGGGGCACCGTTTCGAGATCGACTTTGATGCCGCGTTCCCGCTGGGGCTGGTGATGGTCGGGGAGGTCGCGCCGGACAACGAGTACCAGTCGCGGGAGGACAGGTCTGCTGGCCGACCTGTTCGTCAGCGGGTCGACGAAGTGACGGGCAAGCGTCAGTGGAAGGCGACGGTCACGGACCCGAGCGAGACCAACTCCAAGCGCGCGTCTTACGACGTCACATTCCTGGCAGATGTGCAGCCGGTGCCGACCACGTCGGAGGTACTGCCGGGTATGCGGCCGATTGAGCTGGAGGGTTTGACGGCGGAGCCGAAGGTGGCTGGTCAGGGCGAGTTCAAGTACCAGTCCTATCTGTTCCGGGCGACCGGGTTCAAGGCTGCGGCATCCGGTGGCGGGTCGAAGTCGGGCCGGGCCTCCGCTGCGGCCGAGTCAACGCCCAAGGCGGCGTGATGGGCGGCGGGGTGCGGGGGAATCACGGTGTCGCGGTGGTTCCTCGGCATCTGGTCCAGGAGTGGGAGACGGCCTACCGCCGCTACAGCGCGCTAAAGGAACGCACCGGGGACTGGCCGGATGCTCGTACAGCTCGCGCTATGGAGGCCGCGTGCCGGGCGGTTGCGGTGGCCTGGCGGGATCTGACGGCGGAGGGCCAGTTGCCGTGGTGGGTGCTGGCGGCGGCGACAGCGGCGGCCGAGGGGTTTGAGGATCACGCCCGGCATTGGAAGGTGTGCGCCAGTATCGAGGGAAGGCAGAGTAGTGGCGTTCAACGCGATGTGGAAGCCGGGTCCGCAGGCGGTCGCGGGAATGCAGGGCAATGGTTCGGCGAACCCGGCCCTGGTGATCTACCTGGATCCGGACAGCCTGGCGATCCTGCCGCCGTCCGACCCGGCCGCGTGGCCGGAGTTCATCCGGCTCCTTCGCCAGATCCGCGACAGCGCGGACGAACTGGCCGTCTTCCTCGACAAGCACACGACGGTGCGTGATGACGACACCCGGCCGGAATGAACCGCAGACATTGGCGGATGCGCACCTGGTCGCCTCGGCTCATCGTCCGAAGCCGGGGGCGAACCTGGAGACGTGGTTGAAGTTCCATCAGGCCAACGCGCGCATGTACCGCGCGGTGTCCGATGTGGACCGAGGGCACCACCACGAACTCCGTTACTGGGTGGGTTATGAGGAGCGGAAGGCGGAGGAGGTGGCCGCGCAGATTCAGAAGAACAAGTCTCAAGCTAGCTGAGATCTGAATCGCTGTAGGGAAAACGTGCGTGGGGACGTGCGGCGTACAAACACGTCCTCACGCGCTTCCCGCGTCTCGTAAGGCGCAGAACCGGTAACTGGCCTAGGAAACCTCGCCGGTCCTGCGCTGTCCACAACCTCTGGAAGTGAACAATGACAACGCTAAACGATGGCAACAAGCGACCGCTAGACGGGGTCACCCGAACGCGCTGCACAGTCTGTAAGCGGTTCGCCAAGCTCCTGCCCAGTGAGACCGAATGCGCTCCCTGCCGGGGAATGCTGCCGCTGGATCTGACCGGCGGTGGTCGCCGGTGAACGCGAACGGGATCGGTCTTCTCCTCGTCGGCGGCGGGGTGCTGGGTGTGGTGGTGTGGCTGCTGCACAAGCTCGGCCGCGCGCTCGCCACGATCGCGGAAGTCCTCGCCGCCGCTGCGGTGGTCTTCATCGCCTTGTGGTCGGCCGTGAAGTTGTTTGTGTGGCTGGGAAATCAGGTCTTCACGCACTGGCGGACCAGTCTCGGCGTGATCGCGGTGGCGGTCTGGTGGCAGTGGCTTGGCTGGCCGTCGCTGGCTATCACCGCGGGTTCGGTCGGTGTGGTGCTGGTGGTGTGGCGGCTGCTCGACGTGGTGTCGTTCGACCGGTGCTGTGGCCGGTTCCTGCGGGCGTGGTGGCTGCGCTGGTTCACCTACGCCCGGAAACTGCCCGGCTGGCTGCACGCCTGCGGCCTGTCCATCTCCGACGGCACCGTGCCCGTGGAAGTGACCGTCAACCTCGTCGGCCGTCGCCGGAAGGCGGTCTCTCGTACTGCGGGCGGTGGTGCTGCGGTGCAAGTCCCGAAGGTCTTGGGCGTGAAGTCGGGACCGTCCTGGGATGAGGTCCGAGTCAGGCTCGTGCCCGGTCAGAAGCCGGAAGATTTCGACGACGCCGCCCGCGCCCTAGCCGTGGCCCGCAAGGTCACGCGGTGCCAGGTCCGGGAACTGGAATCCAACGTCGTCTCGCTCGACTACCAGCGCCGAGACCTCCTTCAAGCCTCGGTGGACTGTGCGAAGCTGCCCGACCTGGCGGCCGTCGACGCCGTGGATCTGCGGCGGGTGTTCGCCGGACGCACCGAGTACGGGAAGGACTGGCGGCTGCCGCTGACCGGTCCGGGCGCGCACATGCTCGTCGCCGGTGCCACCGGGGCCGGGAAGAACTCGGTCATGTGGTCTCCGCTCGTGTCGGCGGCCTCGGCGATCCGGGCCGGAACGGTACGCGTCTCGGGGATCGACCCGAAGGGGATGGAACTCGCCTACGGGCGCGGGATCTTCGCCCGCTACGGCGTCGCCGGGAAGGAAGCCATCGCGGTCCTGGACGACCTGCTCGACGGCCTGGAGTCCCGCAAGCGCGAGTTCGCCGGGCATACCCGTGAGGTCCCGATTTCCACCGAACATCCCCTAGAGGTTCTGGAGTTCGACGAGATCGGCGCACTCACCAAGTACACCGATCGCAAGACCCGCGAAGCCATCGTGGAACGGGTGGCGATCCTGACCACTCAAGGTCGGGCGCTCGGCTACACGGTGCGCGGGTATGTGCAGGAACCGACGAAGGACACCGTTCCCGTACGTGAGCTGTTCCCACGTCGGGTGTGCCTGCGGGTCACCTCGAAGACCCATGTCGGGATGGTCCTCGGCGACGGCGCTTACGAACGGGGCGCGTGGGCGAACCGCATCGACGAGTCGGCTGCGGGCGTCGGCTACATCTGGGGCGAGGGCATACGCGAACCCCTGCGCGTCCGTGCTGGCTGGGTCCCGGACGAGACGGTCAAGGCGCTGGAGAGCTACGTCACCAACGGCGGCGCCCACGTGATCGACCTTCCTGTCCGTCGAGGTGGAGAGGAGGTGGCGGCGTGAACCGCGTTCTGGTGTTCCTCGATGCGATCCGCGATCACCTCGACTCCTACGCTTTCCCACCGGTTGCGTCCGTGCGGGTCGGGTTCGGCCCGGACCCGGTGTCTGTCCAGCTCGATACCGATGGTCTGACGGACGTGGCACGGAGCCTGGTCGTCTGGGCGGATTCCCTGGAGAACGTGACCGCCTCGATCTGGCGGGTGCCCCACGGCGGAAGCGTGCACTTGGAAGTCCAGGGCCGGACTCCCTGTGGCATCCCGGTCGTGGTCTACGGCGGAGTCCGGTTCGACGAAGTGACCTTCCCGGACCTGCCTGCGGGGATGCGACAGGACATGCCGGTGTTCGTGCTGCGGCAGTGGAGCACGCCTGGGGAGGTGGCAGCGTGACGAGCACCAAGGAAGCCGCGGTGACCACGCCGGCCAAAACCCGGGCCGCTCGGATGCGGGAACCGCTCGCCTCGGACGTGGTCAAGGCGACCGCTGAGAAGCACGGGGTCTGTGTCCGGCCGTTCACGATGGAAGTTGGCGACACCGCGACCGGCGAACTCCGCTACGTCCCCGTTCCCTGCGGCTCGACGGTCGAATCGGTCTGCCTGCCGTGCGCTCGGAAGGCGAAGGCGCTGCGACAGGTCCAGTGTCGTGAAGGCTGGCACATGACCGAGGAACCCGACTTCACCTCAGAGTCGCCGACTGAGGCGCAGACGGAGCTACTGGCGTTCCGGGCTGACCTCGTCGCGGCCTACCGCGAAGTGAGTGACCAGGCGGAGGCTGACGAGCTGCGAGAGGAGATCCAGGGAGTCGACGACGAACTTCGGCAACTCGGGATGCGTGGCCGTCTCCCGTCGATCGACCTGCCCACGAAGAAGGCAGTGAAGCGCTCGACGAAACGGCGGCAGGACGCGCCGAACCTCCCCCGGCGCAAGGTCGCCAAGACCACCGTGGGCCGCGAATACGCGGGACGGTTCCGGCCGTCGATGTTCGTCACGCTCACCTGCGACACCTACGGCCCAGTCCGATCGGACGGCGCACCGGTCAACCCATCGACCTATGACTACCGGCGGGCCGCTCGGGACGCGGTCCACTTCTCCGCGCTCGTCGACCGGTGGTGGCAGAACCTCCGGCGGGTCGTCGGCTGGGACGCGCAATACTTCGCGACCGTGGAACCGCAGCGGCGGGCGGCTCCGCACCTGCACGCAGCGATCCGGGGATCGGTCCCGCACGACGTGATCCGCCAAGTCACCGAAGCCACCTATCACCAGGTCTGGTGGCCCAACCACGACCAGGTCGTCTACGTCGACCGGATGCCGCTCTGGGACGGCGACGCCAGGGTGTTCGTCGACCCCGACACCCGCGAACCGCTGACCGACTGGGACGACGCGGTCGAAGCCGTGGAAAACCCGGCGCACGTAGTCACCTTCGGCCGTCAGGTGCACTCCAAAGGCATCCTCGGCGGCTCGGAGGAAGCCGGGCGGCACATCGGCTACCTGACCAAGTACCTCACCAAGTCCACCGGTGAGGTCGTGGAAGCCGACACGACGCGGCAGAGGGATCACCACGACCGGTTGCACGCGGAGCTGTCGGTGACGCCCTGCTCGCCTCGGTGCGCGGTGTGGCTGCTGTATGGCATCAATCCCAAGGGCGCCAACGGAAAGACCACCCCTGGGCAGTGCAAAGGACGGGCGCATCGGCGGACCACGCTCGGGCTCCCGGGGCGGCGGGTGCTGGTGTCGCGCAAGTGGTCGGGGAAGACGCTCGTCGACCACAAGGCGGACCGGAAGGCGTTCGTGATCGAAGCACTGGCGGCGGTCGGGATCGAGAAACCAGCACCGGACCCGGCTCGGCTGGTCTGGCGCAAGGTTGATTCGGCCGACGCGAATGTGCCTCCTCGGGACCACCTGGTGATGCACGCGATCTCGGAACGGATCACGTGGAAAGCCGAGTACGACAAGGCATTGCTCGCCGCGCAGAGTCCGCCGGATCTTTCGGCAACTCCGCTGGCGGCTTAGGAACTGGGGAGGCGAACGTGGGAAAGAACTACCTGACAGTCGAAGAAGCAGCCGAGTACCTGAACACGCGCGTCCGGTTCGTGCGGCGGCTCATCGCGGAGCGGCGCGTGGCGTTCCACAAGGTCGGCGTACACGTGCGATTCGCCATCGCTGATCTTGAGGAGTTCATCCAGGCCGGTCGGGTCGAGCCGATCACGCGGGCTTCGGTGATCCGGGACCTCGGAAGGGCGGCCTGACCATGGCGAACAAACGAGGACACCGGGGTTTCGGCAACGTCCGGCAACGTGCATCGGGGAAGTGGCAGGCACGTTATCCGGGGCCGGACGGCCAGATGCGGAACGCTCCCACCATGTTCGCCAGCAAGCGCGCGGCCGAACAGTGGTTGTCGGTGACCGAAACGCAGATCATCAAAGGCGAGTGGATCGACCCCGAGCGAGCGAAAGTCACGCTTGGGCACTACGCAGACCAGTGGATTACACAGCGGCCCGGCCTGCGTCCGCGCACGGTCGAGTTGTACCGGTGGCTTCTGCGGAAGCACATCAAAGCGGATCTCGGCGGCGTCGAACTGGGCAAGTTGTCGACGGCGATCGTTCGGCAATGGCGTGCGGATCGGTTGGCGGCCGGAGTGTCGGAGTCAGTCACTGCCAAGGCGTACAGGCTGCTGCGGGCGATCCTGACCACGGCGGTCGATGAAGACAAGATCTTGCAGCGCAACCCGTGCCGGGTGCGGGGTGCCGACAGGGAGAACCCGGCGGAGCGGCCGATTTTGACCGTTCCGCAGGTATTCGATCTGGCCGGGCGGATGCCGGAGCGGTTCCGGGCGCTCGTTTTGCTGGCCGCGTTCGCGTCGCTCCGCTGGGGCGAGGTGTCGGCACTGCGACGGTGTGACGTCGCGGAGGACGGGAGCTGGGTCCGGATTTCGCGGGCGCTGGTCGAGGTCCCTGGGCGTGGGCTGATCGTCGGTCCGCCGAAGTCGCGGGCAGGAGTGCGGACGCTGATCGTTCCGGCGGCGATTCGGCGTGACGTGGTGAAGCACCTCGACGCGTTCGTGAAGCCGGATCACGACGCGCTGCTGTTCACCGGTGAGCGTGCGGGCAACCCGGTGCGTCGGCCGAACTTCAGTCAGCGGACGAAGTGGACGGAGGTCGTGGCGAAGATGGGGCTCAAGGGCCTGCACTTCCATGACCTCCGGCACGCGGGGAACATCTGGGCGTCGAAGGCGGGCACGTCGACCAAAGACCTCATGGCGCGGATGGGCCACGACGACATGCGGGCGGCGCTGATCTACCAGCGGGCGACCAGCGACGCCGACGAACGGATCGCTGATCGGCTCTCGAAGCTCGTCGACCAGCACCGGACGGGCAAGGCGGATGACGATGACGACGGACTGAGCGGCCAACCGGTCCCGGTCGGCTAATGGCCCGTTAATGGCCCAGCCGGAAGATCGGCCGGACAAAGCGAAAGCCCCAGGTCCACAGTGGACATCCACTGACCTGGGGCTTTCGCGTGAGAGCGGATGACGGGAATCGAACCCGCGTATTCAGCTTGGGAAGCTGATGTTCTACCATTGAACTACATCCGCAGTGCCCGGTCAGCATACATGGTCCGGATCTCCCCTTGCCAAGCCCCACCCCATCTTGACGTCGCCGCCGTCAAGTGACAACACTTGTTGTCTACGTCGGAGGTGAGCCGGATGGACGAGAGGCTGCCCGACCCCGAGCTGTTCCGCCAAGGCGGGTTCCGGGTCGCGTCGAGGCTGTTCATCGAGGGTGACATCAGGGGTGACGAGCGCCAGGTGGCCCGGTTGCGGCGCTTCGCGCAGCGGGAGGATCCGGCGGCCGACGTGCTGGTGCCATTGCTGCGAAAAGGCGCACAAGGACAGTTCGAACAGGCGCTGCGGCAGGGCATCGACAGTGTCGAGGATCCGCCGAAGGAGGTCGAAGCGTTCTTCCGCAACGTCGAGGCGACGCCGTACTGGGTCGACCCGGACAGGCTGGACCGCGGAGCGCGGGCGGTCACGCGCGCCGGGTTGCTCGGTCTCTTTCCGCTGGGCGACGTCTCGTTGATGGGCGGCTACCTCGCCTCGCGTGCCACGAAGTCGCTCGTCGGCACCGGCGAGATCGAGTACAAGGCGGCGCGGAGGCTCGTCGAGACGGCGACGTGGTGGATCGACGTGACCACGCCGGGCGCGCTCGTGCCGGGTGGGCGCGGGTACGAGTCCGCGTTGCGGGTGCGGATCGTGCACGCACATGTCCGTGCGGCCATGAATCGCCGCGAGGACTGGGATTACGCCGCTTGGGACAAGCCGGTCAATCAGGTCCAGACCGCGGGCACACTTCTGCTCTTCTCGCTCGTCTACGTCTTCGGCACGCAACTGCTCGGGCTCCGCTACAGCGCCCGCGAGCGCGCCGACATCCTGCATCTTTGGCGCTACGTCGGCTGGTTGATGGGCGTCGATGAGGAGCTCCTGCCCGCGGGCGAGGACGACGCGTGGCGTCTGCTGTGGCTGCTCGCCACCACCGAGTTCATTCCCGACGACGACTCGAAGCGGCTCGCCAGGGCGCTCATGAAGTCCCACGCCGCGATCGGCGAGGGCCGGGGCGCGGTCGGCAAGGTTCTGTCGCATGTGTCGGTCGCGGCGCACGGCTCGATCAGCAGGCTGCTGCTGGGCAAGACCAACGCCGACTTCCTGGAGCTGCCCGACGATCCGATCGCGCAGGCGGCCGTGGTCGCGGTGGCGGGCGTCAACTTCGCCGCCGAGACCGTCCGGCGGCTGGTGCCGGGGGCGACGGCGCTGCAGGAGCGCCTCGGCGCCGCCGGTCGACGCCATTATCTGCGGCAGGTCGCCAAGGTCTTCCGGCTCGACCCGACCTACGGCAGGCACATGAAGGCAGCTTGACTACGCTGACCGGGTGCTCCTCAGCGACCGTGACCTCCGTAAAGAGCTCGACGCCGGCCGTCTCGGTGTCGACCCGTTCGACCCGACGATGGTCCAGCCGTCGAGCATCGACGTGCGCCTCGACCGCTACTTCCGCGTGTTCGACAACAGCAAGTACACGCACATCGACCCGCAGCTCCAGCAGGACGAGCTGACGTCGCTGGTCGAGAAGGAAGGCGAAGACCCCTTCGTCCTCCACCCCGGCGAGTTCGTGCTGGGGTCGACGTACGAGACCGTCACGCTCGCCGACGACCTCGCCGGGCGCCTGGAGGGCAAGTCCTCCCTCGGCCGCCTCGGCCTGCTCACCCACTCCACCGCGGGCTTCATCGACCCGGGCTTCTCGGGTCACATCACCCTCGAACTGTCGAACGTGGCGAACCTGCCGATCACGCTTTGGCCTGGGATGAAGATCGGCCAGCTCTGCATTTTCCGCCTGTCCAGCGCCGCGGAGTTCCCGTACGGCTCGAACGAGGCCGGCTCGCGCTACCAGGGGCAGCGGGGGCCGACCCCGAGCCGCGCGTACAAGAACTTCCACCGCGTGGACACCTGGCGCTAAGCGGCGGGGGCTTCCCACTCGATCCGGTGCTGCCACATGAAGGCGTTCGGATCCTCCTTCGGTGGGTTCTTGAACGCTCGCTTGATGAAGAAGTCCCGGATCACCCGTCCGACGGGGCCGACCGCTTTCGCGTCGCCGTTGCGCTTACCGCGCTCGACGACGGCTTCGACACGCTCGCGTCGTAGTCCTTCGTAGGTGGCGAGCGCCTTCGGGATCGTGGGCACGTCACGCAGGCATCGCGCCAGCGTGACGGCGTCCTCGATGGCCATCGCGGCGCCCTGACCCGCCGCCGGTGAGGTCGCGTGGGCGGCGTCGCCGATGATCACCATCCGGTCCGTTCGCCAGGTCGGCACGCTCGGGAAGTCGTACGTCGCCCACGGCCGGTAGATCTCCCGCGTCGCGCGCACGATCTCGACGGCGGGGGTCCGGTCCACCGCGAGTCGCCGGATCAGGTCCTCCCGCCAGGCGTCGCCGGTCATTCCCGCGAGGTCGGATTGGGACGGCTCCTGCTGCCGGGGGACGTTCGCGAACCACCAGACGCCGCCATCCGGATGGACGACGTGCGCGAAGAACAACCGCTTGCCGAAGGTCATGTGCATGACGCCGGGTTCGTCGTCGAGCCGCGGGCCCTCGGCCAGTCCGCCGGTGTTCAGCAGCGGCACGTAGCGCGGCGCCGGGGCTTGCGGGTCGATGAGCCGCCGGGTCCGTGAGCGAAGCCCGTCCGCCCCGACCAGCAGGTCACCCTCGGAGAACGTGCCGTCTTCGAACGTCGCGCGGACGCCGTCGCCGGTCTCTCGCGCGTCAGCCAAACGTTTGCCGTAGTGGACCTCGATGCCGCGTCTGACGGCTTCGTCGCGTAGGCCGATGTACAGGTCGGAGCGCAGCACGGTCTGGCTCACGGTGCCGTCCTCCAGCGGTCCGCCCAGGGGGAGGTCGGCGATTTCGCGTCCGTTCCCCAGGTGCATCTTGATCCGCGGCGTAGCGAAGCCGAGGTCTTTGACCAGGTCTTTCAGGCCCAGTGGGGCCAACGCGTCGAGTCCGTTGACCGCGAGGGTCAGGAACGCGCCGACTCCTTCCGCTGTCCTCTCGTACGCCTCGTGGATCACCGGCTCGTGGCCCGTTTCGTGCAGTGCGATCGCCGTGATCGTGCCCGCGATACCCCCGCCGGCGATCAGTACCTTCGCCATGTAGTTCACCCCATCGAATCTCTTAGAAACTAATTCGTTCTATCGAACTAAAGACTCCGCTAGGCTGAACGGCGTGTCAAGTGAGCGGGCGGAACTGGTCGAGCGGATCCTCAACGGCTCGCGGGCGCTGTCGACGGAGACGGTCATGTTCCACACGGCGATCGCGGAGCAGCGCGGGCTTTCGGCGGTCGAAAGCAAGGTGACCGACTACCTGGCCCGCCTCGGCCCGCAGACACCGAAAGCGCTTGCGCGGCTCTCGGGGCTCGCGCCGGCGTCGATCACCGCGCTCGTCGACAGGCTCGAAAGCAAGGGTGTCGTCGTGCGGAAGCCGCACCCCGACGATCGACGCAAGGTACTCATCGAGATCGACGAGGCGCGGATCGCCGACGTCGCCCCGTTGTGGGATCACCTGGTGAAGTCGGTTCGAGCGGCCTGCGAGAAGTACACGGACGGTGAGCTCGAGACGGTGCTCCGGTTCCTGGCCGACGCCGCGACGATTACGAGCGAGTCCACACAACGGATCACTGAAGGACAGTGCGCCGGGCGCCACCGCTGACCGGTATTACTACTTTCGGGGGTATTGCCGTAACCAGTTCGTGATAGTTTTCGGCCCCGTGTCCCCCAATAGAACACGAAGCCGGTTACTTTTGGTCACGCTCAGCGTCTTGTTGGGCGGGGTGATCGCCAGCGCGAGTTACCTGATGGTGACCGATCGGTTCCAGGGCACTGCGCTGAGTAACCTGTCTTTGAGTGTGCCCGACACCAAGGGCAAACCCGGCGACGCCCTCGCGAAGCCTCCCGCCTACTTCGGTCAGACGTCCGCTCCGGCGCCGGGCGGACCCGCGCCCGGTACGTCCGCTCCGACGTCGTCTTCGGAAGCCCCCAGGTCCTCCTCCGCCGCCCCGCCCAGCTCTTCCCCGGCTCCGGCCGAGCCGCCCGCTCAGCCTTCCGAGACGCCGAAGCCGACTCCCAGCAAGGCTCCGGAACCGCCTCGCTCGCAGGACAGTTCGCTCGCCGCCCAGGTCGTCGATCTCGTCAACGCCGAGCGTGCCGACGCGGGTTGTTCGCCGGTGAGCAACGAGTCGCATCTCGCCGCCGCGGCGCAGGGCCACAGTGACGACATGTCCGCCCGGAACTACTTCTCGCACAACACGCCGGAAGGCGTCACATTCGATCAGCGCATCCGGGCCGCCGGCTACGACAAGCCCGGTGCCGAGAACATCGCCAAGGGCCAGTCGACGGCCGCGAAGGTGATGGACGCGTGGATGAACTCCGACGGCCACCGCGCGAACATCCTCAACTGCAAGCTGAAGAAGATCGGCGTCGGCGTGAACACCAAGGGCATGTACTGGACGCAGGACTTCGGTTACTGACCCTTGTCCCATCGTTCGGCGATGTCGCCGTAGCGGGCCAGTACCGCCGCGCGCAGCTCGGGATCCGTGCGCGGGACCGGTTCGATGAACACCTCGGTGACGTCGCCGAACTCCGTCGTCAGCTCGGTGGCCAGCCGGACGCAGGCGTGTTCGACGTCCGCCGCGCCCAGCGCGTCGTCGAAGTCGACGCGGGCGCAGACGAGGACCTGGTCGGTGCCCATGAGCATGGTCTGCAGGTCGACGACGGCCTCGATCTCGGGCGCGGCCACCAGGTGGTCCCGCAGGCCGCGCACCAGCCTCGGATCCGCCTGCCTGCCGATCAGCAGCCCGCGGTTGGTGCGCCCGAGCACGTAGGCGACGAGCGCCAGCAGCACACCGATCGCGATCGACGCCGCCCCGTCCCAGACGTGGGAACCGGTGAGCTGGTGCAGGCCGATCCCGGCGAACGCGAGCAGCAGGCCGATCAGCGCGGCCGAGTCCTCGAACAGGACGGTCTTCGGCGCCGGGTCGTCGATCATCCGCAGGTAGACCGAGAGCTTCTGGCTCGCTTCGGCGGCGTCGCGCCGCACCTGTCGCACGGCTTGGACCCACGAGACCGATTCGAGCACGAAGGCGATCGCGAGCACGATGTAGCCGACGATCGGGTCGGTCTGCTCGGTCTCTTCGCCGAACACCGTCGAGAAGCCTTCGTAGAGCGCGAACATCGCGCCGGAGGCGAAGATCGACACCGCCGCGAGCAACGACCAGAAGTACCGCTCTTTGCCGTAGCCGAACGGATGGACGCGGTCGGCCGGCCGGTCCGAGCGTTTCAGCGCGGTCAGCAGGAGGACTTCGGTGATCGTGTCGGCCACCGAGTGCGCGGCTTCCGAGAGCATCGCGCCGGAGCCGGTGATGATCCCGGCGATCAGTTTCAGCACCGCGATGGCGAGGTTGACCCCGCCCGCGAGCACTACGGTCAGGGTGCTTTCGCCACCGGGTTCTTCACTCACCTTGCGTAGCGTAGTGCGACCGGGCCGATCTCACAGGCGACGGAGACCCTGCAGTACACGTTCCATCAAGGCGAGTGCCGGATGACCGTCGAATTCAGCCTGCGTTTCATGAACGGTGACCAAACCGAGTTCGGCCATATCACCCAAAAGGACCTTTGCAACGCCGAGCGGAACTCTTAGTGATGCGGCCACTTCGGCGACCGAAGTCGGCCGGTGGCACAGCGAGCGGACCGAATGGAATTCGACGCTGAACCCCGGGGCGTTCCATGGCGCGTCGTTACGGACGGAAATCATCGCTTCGATGGCGAAGTTGCGCTTCGACTGGGTGCGGCCGCCCGTGCGGACGTACGGGCGGACGCGCGTGCGTTGCCGCTGCTGCCGTGGGGGTCGCCGGGCGGCCGGGATGCTCGGAATGGTGGCCTCCTGGTCCATCCGGGCGAGTGCGGCGCGGGACGGCGGACGAGGTGTCGACGAGCCCGGCATCGCGAGCCGATGTTCCTTGCCCGGCCGGAGTTCGTGACGGTTGCCCATTGATTTCCTCGCCCCATTTCTGTGCCGCCGAAAGGAACCTCGCGGACGACAACGGCAACGAGGAAACGCCAGCTTATCGCCGCCGTGTACCGCCGAACGGGTAAGGGAACGGAATGGTCTGGCCCGGATAAAACAGGAGAGGACATTCTCTCGCATTATGTGCGAGAGAATGCCCCCTCCGACATGGACGTGCTACTTGTCTTCCTCGGGAAGTGGCGTACCGGTGGCCTTTTCGTCGGTGGGCACGTCGGCCTCACCGTCGAGTTCGGCATCCGAGACGCCGTCGAGCGAAGGGGCTCCGGCCGGGACCAGCTGCGGCTCCGGCTTCCGCTTGACCGCGGTCAGCAGGAGCTGGGCGACGTCGACGACCTCGACCTTCTCGCTCGCCTGGCCGTCGCTCTGGCGCGCGGTGACGCCGTCGGTCAGCATCACGCGGCAGAACGGGCAGCCGGTCGCGATCTTCGACGGTGCGGTGCCGAGCGCCTCGTCCACGCGTTCGACGTTGATCCGCTTGCCGATCTTCTCTTCCATCCACATCCGCGCGCCGCCCGCACCACAGCACATCGAGCGGTCGCCGTGTCGCGGCATCTCCCGCAGCTGCGCGCCCGAAGCGCCGACGAGTTCACGCGGAGCGTCGTAGACCTTGTTGTGGCGGCCCAGGTAGCAGGGGTCGTGGTAGGTGACGTCCTCGGCGACCGGCGCCACCGGGGTCAGGTGCTTCTCCCGCACGAGACGGTTGAGCAGCTGCGTGTGGTGCACGACGTCGAACTGGCCGCCCAGTTCCGGGTACTCGTTCGCGAGCGTGTTGAAGCAGTGGGCACAGGTGACGACCACCTTGCGCTCCTTGCGTTCGCGGCCCTCGAACACCGAGTTCAGGATCTCGACGTTCTGCTGCGCGAGCATCTGGAACAGGAACTCGTTACCCGCGCGGCGGGCCGGGTCACCCGTGCAGGACTCCTCGGAGCCGAGCACGGTGTACTTCACGCCCGCGATGTGCAGCAGTTCCGCGACAGCGCGCGTGGTCTTCTTCGCGCGGTCCTCGAACGCGCCGGCACAGCCGACCCAGAAGAGGTACTCGGTGTCGCCGAGGTCGCCGTCGAACACCGGCACCTCGAACTCCAGGTCCTCGGTCCAGGCGAGCCGGTCCTTGGCGTTCTGGCCCCACGGGTTGCCCTTGTTCTCCAGGTTCTTGAACATCCCGTTGAGCTCGCTGGGGAACGAGGACTCGATCATCACCTGGTAGCGGCGCATGTCGACGATGTGGTCGACGTGCTCGATGTCCACCGGGCACTGTTCGACGCAGGCGCCGCAGGAGGTGCAGGACCACAGCACGTCGGGGTCGATGACACCGCCGTCGTCGCCGATGAGGGCCTTCTGGGACTCCGCGATGGCGAGGACGTCGATGCCCGCGTACATGTCGTCGCCCGACAAGCCGATCTCGTCACCGGCCATGTCGCGCTTGCCGCCCGCGAGCAGGTACGGCGCCTTCGCGTAGGCGTGGTCGCGAAGCTGCGTGATGAGCAGCTTCGGCGAAAGCGGCTTACCGGTGTTCCACGCCGGGCACTGCGACTGGCAGCGGCCGCATTCGGTACAGGTGGAGAAGTCGAGCCAGCCCTTCCAGCTGAAGTCCTCGATCTTGCCGACGCCGAAGGTGTCCTCGTCCGGGTCTGCCTCTTCGAGGTCGAGCACCTTGCCGTTGCTCATCATCGGCTTGAGCGCGCCCAGCGCGACGCCGCCGTCGGCCTCGCGCTTGAAGTAGATGTTGAAGAAGGCGCTGAAGCGGTGCCAGGCGATGCCCATCGTCATCGTGCGCGCGATGACGAACAGCCAGATGGTCGCGCTCATCAGCTTGACGAACGCGAACACCGACACCAGGTTCGGGCTGGCGGGCAGCAGCTCGCCGATCGGGTGCGAGACGAACGCGGCCCAGACCGGGGTCTCGTGGACGTTCAGCGCGGACTTCGCGGCGCGGACGCCGATGATGCCGATGCCCTCGATGAGCACGACGGCTTCGATGAAGTACGCCCACTTGAAGTTGGAGCCCTGGAAGCGGGACTGCCGGTCGGCGCGGCGCGGGTGGTTCTTCTGGCGGACCCAGATCAGCACCAGGATGCCGACGATGGTGCCGACCCCGAGCAGCTCCATGAGCAGCTGGAAGACCGACCAGTCGTCGAGGATGGGCCAGCCCCAGGTGGGGACGAACACCTCGCCGTACGCCTCGAACAGGGCGAGCGACCCGATCAGGAAGCCCCACATGACCAGCCAGTGCGCCGGGCCGACGCTCTTGACCTTGTTCATGCGGGTGTGCGCGGCGAATTCCTTGATCAAGGTCTTCATCCGCGGCACGAACGGGCCGTTGCGGGTCGAGTCCGGCTGACCGAGGCGGATCACCCGCACGAAGCGGGCGATGGTCGCGAAGAACATTCCCCAGGCGACGACGCCGAGCAGGACCGCGATCCCGCCGAGCGTCAGCTGTACAGCGCCCATCGTCGGGTGCCTTTCGTCCGAGTGAAGCCATGTGGTGGGTGGACAGAGTGTGGTGCGGGCAGACTAATGCTTCTTACTGATGGGTAACCCACTGACCGCGCCCAAGTCCCACCGATGTGGTGTACACCTCTCTTTGTTTTAAGACGATCGTCCAGGTAGTTTTTGTCATATGGGTGCGTACCTTCTTCTCGCTTTGGCCATCGCCGCTGAGGTATCCGCGACGGTGTCGTTGAAACTCTCCGAGGGCTTCAGCAAGGTGGGCCCGTCGATCGCCGTGGTGGCCGGATACGCCATCGCGTTCGTCGCCCTCGCGTACGTTCTGAAGGCCGGCGTGCCGGTGAGCGTCGCTTACGCGATCTGGGCCGCGGCCGGTGTCGCGCTGGTGGCGGCCGTCGGCATGGTCTTCTTCAAGGAGCCGGTCAACCTCGCGGTGCTCAGCGGGCTGGCACTGGTGATCGGCGGCGTCGTGTTGATCGAGGCAGGGAGCGCGCACTAAGTGAAGATCCAGGTCGACGGCCGGAAGGCGCGGGGCGAGAAGCGACGCGAGGAGATCATCGCGGCCGCACTGCGGGTGATCGAGCGGGACGGCGTCGCCGGGGTCACGCATCGGACGGTCGCCACCGAGGCGGGTGTGCCGACCGCTTCGACGACGTATCACTTCTCCAGCCTCGACGACCTGCTGATCGCGACCCTCATCTCGTGCGCGCGGGATATGGCGACCGAGGTCTACTGGATGATCGACAGGGCCCGCTCGCGCGGCAGTCGCGGCGCGGAAGAGGTCGCCGGGCTGCTCGCCCAGGCGCTGGGCCCGCGGCGGGGCCGGACGATGGCGGAGTACGAGCTGTACCTGCTGGCCGCGCGGAAACCCGAACTGCGGCCCGCCGCGCGGCGCTGGCTGGACGTGCTGACCTCGATGGTCCGGCACGACGACGAGGTCGCGTTCCGGGTGTTCCTCGCCGGTATCGACGGGCTGCTGATCCAGGGCCTCATCGACGACGAGCCGCCGTCCGCGGAGGAGCTGCGGCCGGTGGTGGATTACCTGCTGAAACCCCGTTGACCAGCCGGGTAACTTTCGGATCATGCGGACTGTCGGTGCTTACGAACTGGACGACGACCCGGCGCGGGTGGACCTCGAAGCGGTGTGGAAGTTCCTCTCCACCGGCGCTTACTGGGGTAAGTGGCGTGACCGGGAGATGATCGAAAAGGTCGTCAGGAACGCATGGCGCGTCGTGGGCGCGTACGAGACTTCGACAGGCCGTCTAGTCGGCTTCGCGCGGGCGTTCTCGGACACCATCGGCAGTGCGTACCTCGCGGACGTCTTCGTCGTCGAGGACGCGCGCGGCGCCGGGCTCGGCAAGGAGCTGGTGCGGGAGATGATCGACAACGGGCCGGGCGCGGAGTTCCGGTGGATGCTGCACACCGCCGACGCGCACGAGCTGTACCGCCCGTTCGGCTTCGGGGATCCGGCGGACGGCCAGTACATGGAGCGGGCCCGGCCCGGCGGACGGGTCTAGCGCTCGATGTTGGTGAAGGCCTGATCCTGGGACGCCGACCGGGCGTCAGTATCCACAAGGGACATGTCCTGGCGCCCGGTGTTCGGTTGATGTCTCTATGCCCGGTTCTGTAGTGGCTCGTGAGTGGCGATTCGGGTTAGAGCGAACCCTCTCTTAGGTGCCTACCCGTGTCCTGCGGACTTGCTGGCGTGAGGTGCATGATGGCCTCCTTCCTTGCGCTAGGCGCAAGGAAGGAGGCCATCATGTACTGGGGAAGGTGTGAAGGTCGAGTTTCCTCGGCTGAGCCGAGGGAAGGGGTCCTTCCTGGCCCGGCCGTCACCGGACTCACCCGCCGTAGGTACCTAAAACACCCTTGGCCAGAACGCTCATTAACACTCACGACTCCCCTCGCGAATCCGTGCGAAAACAGCCAAAACGGGCGTTACGGTCGCGCGAAGTGTCCCTTATGGACAGTCAGGAGCGGGAGGATCCTGATCGGGGTGTGTCGATCTCGGCAACCTGGAGGCCGACGCGGACGACGGGGGAAGATTCCGGACGTCGAACGTCCGGAATCTTCCCCGCCCGGGGCCTGTCAGAGGCCAGCGTCCAGAATCACCCTATCCCGACTTTGCCGGGACACGGGCAGCCGACTCAGCCCTTGTTCTCGTGCAGGGCCGTCAGGGTCGCCCGCGCGATCGCGTGGCTGAAGAGATTGAAGCCCAGGAAAGCCGGCGTAGCGTCTTCGCCGACTTCCAGCTTCTCGACGTCGACAGCGTGCACCGCGAAGATGTACCGGTGCGGTCCGTGCCCGGGCGGCGGGGCGGCCCCGAGGAACTGCTTAACGCCGCCGTCCCCCTTCAGGGTGATGGCGCCCTTCGGCAGGCCGGACCCGGCTTCGTCGCCCGCGTTCGCCGCGAGCGCTGTCACCGAGGCGGGGATGTCGAACACCGCCCAGTGCCAGAATCCGCTCGCCGTCGGGGCGTCCGGGTCGTAGCAGGTCACGGCGAAACTCTTGGTCTCCGCGGGGAAGCCCTCCCAGGACAGCTGCGGGGAGCGGTCCTCGCCGCCCGCGCCGAAGATCCCGGACAGCTGCGGCGTCGGCAGGAAGCCGCCTTCCTCGATGTCGGTGCTGCTCAAGGTGAAGGCAGGCAGATCGGGCAGGAAGTCGTACGGATCGGGTGCCTGCGGCATGCGTCCTCCTGATCGTGGAACCGATGACCCCGCCAGGTTATGACCCCGAGGACCCCGGCGCGGGATCAGGGACGAATCCGGGGGTTACCCCTATGTCCATCCCGCCGCGTGGCCCTTAGCGTCGAGGCACACGAAAACCTGCTCTGGAGGGACTCAAGACCATGGCGCGCCCACTCCTCGCAATCGGAGGCATCGCCTTGATCGGCGTCGGTGTCCTCACCGGCCTCGGCTGGTGGTGGCCGTCCGACGCGGAGGCGACCGCCGAGCTGACCCAGCCGATCAAGAGTGTCCGCGTCGAGAATGACGAGGGCGCCGTGAAGATCACCACGGGTTCCGGTCCGGCGAAGGTCCACCAGGAGTTTTCGTACCGCTGGAACAAGCCCGGCGACGCTTACCGCATGGACGGCGACGTCCTGGTCCTCGCCGGCTGTGGCACCAGCTGCGAGGTCGACTACGACGTGGTCGTCCCGGCGGGTATCCCGGTCACCGGAAAGGTCGACTCGGGCGCGGTGGAGATCGCCGGGATGTCCACTGTGGACATAGCGGTCGATTCCGGGCGCGTCGAGGTCCGCGACGTCCCCGGCACGGTGAAGGTCAAGGCCGATTCCGGGCGGGTCGAACTCAAGAACATCGGGCAGGACGTCCACGTCCACGCGAGTTCCGGCGCCATCAAGGGGGAACGGCTCGGTGGCAACGTCGAAGCGCGTGCCAACAGCGGCCGCATCGAACTCGAACTGATCAAGGGCGCCGACGTCACGGCGCGGAGCGACAGCGGTTCGATCGAGGTCACCGTGCCCTCGGGCGACTACAACGTCATTGGCACCACCGACAGCGGTCACCGCGACATCGGCGTGAACCAGTCCGGTTCGGCCCCGCACAAGCTCGATCTCAACACCGACAGCGGAAGCGTCAAGGTCAACGCGGCCTGACGGACTTTATCGGGGGAAACACTTTCTCATGGGCAACACGGAGAAGCGCGTCCTCGGCGCGCTCGCACTCGGCGCGCTGACGGCCTTCGGGATCGTCGGCTGCACAAGCGAAAACCGCGAGACACTGAGCGACGGCACACCCGTCACCGAGCAGATCACCGCGATCCGGGTCGACGTCCCGGTCGGCGGCGTCACGCTCCGGGTCGAGGACGGCGCACCGGTCTCGCTGCGCCGCGAAGTGACCTATACCGGACGTCATCCCGGCAAGACCCACAGCGTCGAGAACGGCACGCTGGTACTCGGCGGCTGTAGCCAGTGCGGCGTGGACTACGAGGTCGTGGTCCCGCGTGAACTGGCGATCTCCGGTGGGATCGGCACCGGCAAGATCACACTCACCCGCGCCGCCTCGGTCGACCTCCACGGTGACGTCGGGGATCTCAAGGTCCAGAGCTCTTCCGGTCCGGTGAAACTGCGCACCGGCACCGGCGACATCGAGGTCGGGCTCGCCAAACCCGGCGCGGTCACCGCGAACGCCGAGGTCGGCAAGATCACCGTCACCGTCCCGGACGGCGCGTACCAGGTCCGCGCGAAGTCGGAGGTCGGCGGCGTCGAGACCGGCGGCGTACGGCAGGACCAGGCGTCACCGAACGTCCTGGACCTCACCGCGGGCACCGGCAAGGTCACGGTGAAGACCGCATGAAGACGCTCGCCGCGCTCACGGCGCTGACCCTGCTGCCGCTTTCCGCGCTGCCCGCGTCCGCCGCGCCCGGGATCGACTGGAAGCCCTGCGCGACCGAGTACGCGCCGACGTTGGAATGCGCGAGCCTCCAGGTGGGCGGCGGCTTCTCGATCGCGCTGGCGAAACTGCCCGCGACCGATCCCGCTCGCCGCGTCGGCTCGCTGCTGACGAATCCGGGCGGGCCGGGCGGCTCCGGGGTCACCGTGCTCAAGTACGGCGGCCGTGGTTTCGCGCTGGACAAACCGGAAATGGCCGAGGCGCGGCAGCGGTTCGACATCATCGGCTTCGATCCGCGTGGTGTCGGGGAGAGCGAGCCCGCGATCACCTGTGGTCCGGATCTGCACGACCCCGCGGTCAGCCGGTTCCCGAAGAGCCGTGCGGACTACGAAAAGCTCATCGCGCACAACCGTTCTTCCGGCCAGGACTGTCTCAAGAGGACAGGACCGGGTTTGTCCCATGTGGACACCTGGAGTGCCGCCGACGACATCGAGTCGATCCGGATCGCCCTCGGTGAGCCGAAGGTGAACTGGCTCGGCGTCTCCTACGGTTCCGAACTCGGCGCTGTCTACGCGGAGAAGTACCCGAAGCGGATCCGGGCGATGGTGCTCGACGGGGCCGTCGACCACTCCCGGCCGACGCGGCAGGCGGTCCTCGACGAGGCCATCGCGACCGAAGGCGCGCTGAACGACTTCGCGAAGTGGTGTACGACGTCGCAGGAGTGCGTGCTTCGCGGCAAGGACGTCATCGCGACCTACGACGCCCTCATGCGCACGCCCGGCGGTGTCCCGTCGAAGCAACTCGGGCGGAACGTGACCGCCGAGGAGATGGCGGCCGGCCTGTACGGCTCGATCATCCTGCCGATGTTCTGGCCGGACTTGGCGAAGGCGGTCGAAGCCGCGAGGGCGGGGAACGCGGACGGGCTGCTGCCCTACTCGCAGCTGGACCCCTCGTACGGCGCGTATCGTGCGATCGGCTGCCACGACTTCGGCTCGCCCTTCACCTCCTACGCCGACATGAAGGCGATGCAGGGACTGGTGAAGGCCCTCGCGCCGCACAGCTGGCGCTACTCCGAGTTCTGGGACATGGCGAGCGGCTGCGCGGGCTGGCCGGTGGCGTCGGCGTACCTGCCGCGGCCACAGCACGTGCGGGGCGCGGCGCCGATCCTCGTGGTCGGCGGCGAACACGACCCGGCGACGCCGCTGGTGTGGGCGAAGGGGCTCGCGCGGAACATCGAGAACTCGACGTTGCTGGTCGACGCCGGATACGGGCACACGGGGCTGCTCAACTCGGCCTGCGTGCGTGTCGAAGAGGTGAAATACCTGGTGAGCGGGGTCACACCCGCTCCGGGCACGGTCTGCCGGTGAGCCGGGAACAAGACGCCCTGGTCGCTCGTTGAGCCGGGTACAAAGGTTGAGTGCAGTCGGCTCAAGTCCGGCTTGACGGAAACCGCACCATCCCGATAGAACTTGCGTAGCGCCCACTCAAGGTGGGGGTGAACGTGCAGGTCACGAATAGCAGGAGGAACACACCATGGCGCGAGCGGTCGGCATCGACCTCGGCACGACCAACTCGGTCGTCGCTGTCCTTGAGGGCGGCGAGCCGACGGTCATCGCCAACTCCGAAGGTTCACGCACCACCCCGTCCATCGTCGCCTTCGCCAAGAACGGCGAAGTGCTGACCGGCCAGCCGGCGAAGAACCAGGCCGTGACGAACGTCGACCGGACCATCCGGTCGGTCAAGCGGCACATCGGTACCGACTGGAAGACCGAGATCGACGGCAAGGCCTACACCTCGCAGGAGATCAGCGCCCGCGTGCTGATGAAGCTCAAGCGCGACGCTGAGGCGTACCTGGGCGAGACCATCACCGACGCGGTCATCACCGTCCCCGCCTACTTCGAGGACGCGCAGCGGCAGGCCACCAAGGAGGCCGGGCAGATCGCCGGCCTGAACGTGCTCCGCATCGTCAACGAGCCCACCGCGGCGGCGCTGGCGTACGGCCTGGACAAGGGCGAGAAGGAACAGACCATCCTGGTCTTCGACCTCGGTGGCGGTACGTTCGACGTCTCGCTGCTGGAGATCGGCGAGGGTGTCGTCGAGGTCCGCGCCACCTCCGGTGACAACCACCTCGGTGGTGACGACTGGGACGAGCGCATCGTCACCTGGCTGGTCGACAAGTTCAAATCGTCCAACGGTATCGACCTGACCAAGGACAAGATGGCGCTGCAGCGCATCCGCGAGGCGGCGGAGAAGGCGAAGATCGAGCTGTCCAGCTCGAACTCCGCCAGCATCAACCTGCCGTACATCACCGTGGACGCGGACAAGAACCCGCTGTTCCTCGACGAGCAGCTCTCCCGCGCCGAGTTCCAGAAGATCACCTCGGACCTGCTCGAGCGCACCCGCAAGCCGTTCAACAACGTCATCCGTGACGCGGGTGTCGCGGTCGGCGACATCGACCACGTCGTGCTCGTCGGTGGTTCCACCCGCATGCCCGCCGTGTCGGACCTGGTCAAGGAGCTGACCGGCGGCCGCGAGCCGAACAAGGGCGTGAACCCGGACGAGGTCGTCGCCGTCGGCGCCGCGCTGCAGGCCGGTGTGCTCAAGGGTGAGGTCAAGGACGTCCTGCTGCTCGACGTGACCCCGCTTTCGCTGGGCATCGAGACCAAGGGCGGCGTGTTCACCAAGCTCATCGAGCGCAACACCACGATCCCGACCAAGCGTTCGGAGATCTTCTCCACCGCGGACGACAACCAGCCGTCGGTGCAGATCCAGGTGTTCCAGGGTGAGCGCGAGATCGCGGCGCACAACAAGAAGCTCGGCATGTTCGAGCTGACCGGCCTGCCGCCCGCCCCCCGTGGCGTGCCGCAGATCGAGGTCACCTTCGACATCGACGCCAACGGCATCGTGCACGTCCTCGCGAAGGACCTCGGCACGAACAAGGAGCAGTCGATGACGATCACCGGCGGCTCCGCGCTGCCGAAGGACGACATCGAGCGCATGGTCAAGGACGCCGAGGCACACGCCGAAGAGGACAAGCAGCGCCGCGAGGAGGCGGAGACCCGCAACCAGGCGGAGACCCTCGTCTACCAGACGGAGAAGTTCGTCAAGGACAACGAGGACAAGCTGCCCGACGACCTCAAGAGCAAGGTGAAGACCGCGATCGACGAGGCCAACGAGGCGCTCAAGGGCACCGACTCGGCGAAGATCCGTGAGTCCATCGAGAAGCTGAACACCGCTTCGCAGGAACTCGGCACCGCGCTCTACGCCAACGCGGCGGGCAACGCCGCCGACGGTGCGGCCGCGGGCGAAGGCGCCACCGGTGCCGCCGGTGCCGGTGCGGGTTCGCAGGCCAAGGCCGACGACGTCGTCGACGCCGAGATCGTCGAAGAGGACGAGAAGGACAAGAAGTGACGGAACGCTACGACGAAACCGAGGGCCGGGGCCCGGACGAACCGGTGGTCGTGCGAGACCGTCGCCGGGTCGATCCGCTGACCGGTGAGATCCGCCAGGCCGCCCCGGCCGCCGATCCGCAAGATGGCCCGAAGCACGCCGCGCCCACCGAGGAGCCCGCGGAACCCACGCCGTCGCCCGCGACCCACGCGGGCCCCGGCCTCGGGGACTCCATTGTGGACGATTCGGTGTCGGTGGCCACCGGTCTGGAGAAGGAGCTGGCGGAACGCACCGCCGACCTCCAGCGTCTCCAGGCGGAGTACGCCAACTACCGCAAGCGCGTCGACCGTGACCGCGAGCAGGTCGTGGCGGGCGCGAAGGCGTCGGTCGTCGGTGACCTGCTCCCGCTGCTCGACGACCTCGAGCGCGCGGAGCAGCACGGCGATCTGACGGGTGCCTTCAAGGCGGTCGGCGAGAAGCTGGTCGCCAGCCTGCAGCGCTCGGGACTCGAGCCGTTCGGCGCCGAGGGCGAAGCCTTCGACCCGAGCGTGCACGAGGCCGTCCAGCACAGCACGTCCCCGGATGTCGCGGGCCCGACGGTCACCACGGTCATGCGCCGCGGTTACCGCTTCGGCGAGCGTGTGCTGCGCGCGGCGCTGGTCGGGGTCACCGACCACGAGCCGGGCGCGGCCCCCGCGGCCGCATCCGCACCGGAGGCGCAGGCCACCCCGGTGGATCCGCCCGTCGGCGGCGAGCTGCCGCTCGACGGCGAGCTCTTCGATGAAAACAACCGCTGATCGGCGAAACGGCGTGAAAGGAGGAGACGTTCGGTGAGTGCACGGGAATGGATCGGTAAGGACTTCTACCGTGAGCTGGGCGTCTCCTCCGACGCCACCCCGGACGAGATCAAGAAGGCCTATCGCAAGCTGGCCAAGGAGAACCACCCCGACGCCAATGCGGGCAACGCGGAAGCGGAGAAGAAGTTCAAGGCGGTCTCCGAGGCCTACGGCGTGCTTTCCGATACGTCCAAGCGCAAGGAGTACGACGAGGCCCGGCGCCTCTTCGGCTCCGGCGGTCCCGGCGGCTTCGGCTTCCCTGGCGGCGGCGGTGGTGCCGGCGGTTTCGACGTCGGCGACATCTTCGGCCAGGCGGGCCAGCAGCAGGGCGGCTTCGGCGGGCTCGGCGACATCCTCGGCGGTCTCTTCGGCCGCCGCGGTGCCGCCGGTGCCACGGCGAACCGGCCGCAGCGCGGTTCGGACGTGGAGACCGACGTCCGGATCGACTTCACCGAGGCGGTCAAGGGCGCGACCCTGCCGCTCCGGTTGTCGAGTCCGGCGACCTGTTCCACCTGCGGCGGGAACGGCGCGAAACCGGGGACCTCCCCGAGGACGTGTTCGACCTGCCAGGGCAGCGGGCTGGTCAGCCGGAGCCAGGGCGCGTTCGCGTTCTCCGAGCCGTGCCGTGACTGCCGTGGCCGGGGCACGATCATCGACGACCCCTGTCCGGAATGCGCGGGCGAGGGCGTCAGCACCCGAACTCGCACGCTGACCGTGCGGATCCCGCCGGGCGTCGCCGACGACCAGCGGATCCGGCTCGCCGGCCAGGGTGAACCGGGCAAGGGTGGCGCGCAGCCGGGCGACCTGTACGTCCGCGTGCACGTCGCGCCGCATGCGGTGTTCGGGCGGCAGAACCTCGACCTGACGATCACCGTGCCGGTGTCCTTCGCGGAACTGGCCCTCGGCGGCACGATCACCGTGCCGACCCTCGAGGGCAAGGTCTCCCTGAAGGTGCCGCAGGGTACGGCGAGTGGCCGCGTGCTTCGCGTGCGTGGCAAGGGAATCGCGAAACGGGACGGCGCGCAGGGCGATCTGCTGGTCACCCTGCAGGCGGCCATTCCGTCCAAATTGGACGACAAGGCCCGTGAGGCACTTGAGGCCTACGCGGAAGCCATGGCCGACCACGATCCGCGACCGGAGATCACCGAACTTCTCGAAGGCAGGTGAGCATGATGTTCGGCGGGCTGCCGCACGGTGCGGACGAAGACACGCCGGTGTTCGTCATCTCGGTGGCGGCGCAGCTTTCCGGGATGCACGCGCAGACCCTCCGGTCCTACGACCGGCAGGGTCTCGTGTCCCCGGGCCGGACCTCCGGCGGCGGACGCCGCTATTCCATGCGGGACATCGCGTTGCTGCGCGAAGTGCAGCGACTGTCCCAAGAGGACGGTGTCAACCTCGCGGGCATCAAGCGGATCATCGAGCTGGAGAACCAGGTCGACGCGTTGCGGAGCCGGATCGCCGAACTGACCGAGGAGCTCACGGCCGCGTACGTCGCCGCCGAGCAGACGGCCGCGGCCGTGCACGCCTCCTACCGCAAGGACCTCGTGCCCATGCGGCAGCAGACGGCACTGGTGGTCTGGAAACCGAAACCTCGCCGCCGCTGACCACGGGAGTTCTACCGGCCGGGGGCCCAGGGTGCGCAGTTGCTGGACCTCACCGGGCTCTTGGTCCGGTCGACTCGGGTGACAGTGGAGGATTCGGGACGTTGGGTGTCCCGGATCTTCCGTTGATCAAGCTTGTGCCCGATCACGACCGGTGGACCGGTTCACGGACTTCCTGCACTTCACCGGCGCGACGGTCTGCACCGCGAACCAGGTTGAAAAGATCCAGAGGACTGAATGCGTTCTACTGGCCGGGGACCAGGGCGCGCAGCTGCTGGACCTCCCCGGTGCGCGAGTCCATGACCCGCTGGGCCAAGGCCTTCGATTCCGGGTTCTTGCCGTCCTTCAATTCGGTCCTCGCGAGCGCGACCCCGTTGTGCTGGTGCGCGACGAGGATGTCCACGAAGTCAAGGGTGAAGTCCCCGCCATCCTTTTTGGACAGTGCTTCGAGCAGGCCCTTGTCCGTGAGCCCGTCGCCACCGTGATGGTGGTGCGCGTTCGGATCCATCGAGCCCGTCTCGGGTTTGCCCCAGGACTTTAGCCAGTTCCGCATGTCGGAGCTCTCGGTCTGCTGCGTCGCCTCGATGGCGGCCGCGAGATCCTTGAGCGGCTGTTGCTGCCCCTGTTTCGTCTGCACCAGCTTGACGATCTCCACGCCCTGGTTGTTGTGGGCGATCATCATCTGCAGGAACATCACGTCGGCGTCGTTGTACTCCGCGGACGCCGGGGCGCCCGTCGCCGACTGGGGAACCGGTGAGATCGGGGCACCGGGGCCGGTGGGTGAGCCATCACCGGTCCCGCAGCCTCCGAGGGCCACGAGACCGGCGACGAGTATCAGACCGAACTTCACTGGCGGGTCCCCTCTACTGCCGGGTCCACAGTGCCGGGGTGTTCGGCGGTTCCCAGCCTTGGATCGCCGTATGCGCCAGCTGGCAGCGGTAGGTCACGCCGCCGTAGGTCACCGTGTCGCCGACCGCGTAGGTCGTCCCGGCCGCCCAGGTGCCACCCGCGGGCGGAGTGGTGGTGCTGGTCGGGGGATTCGACGTGCTCGGCGGGTTGCTGCTGGTCGGCGGGTTGCTCGTCGTCGGCGGGTTCCCGCCGCCGATCTGCAGGTCGATGCAGCTGTAGAAGGCCATCGGCGTGTCCGCGATGTTCCAGATGGCGAGGACCTTCTGGCGGCCGCTGAAACCGCTGAGGTTCACGGTGTGCGACGTCGGGTCCTTCGGCGCGGAGTTGTTCCCGCTGATGTCGGCGATCTTGGTGCCGCCGATGTAGTACTCGTAGTTCGTGGTCCGGTGGTAGGCGGTGAACTTCCAGTTGAAGGTCACGCTGCTGCCGACCGAAGCGGCGGGCCACGACTTCGATTCGTCGTTGAGCTGCGCGAACTGCGGAAGTCCGCCGTTGCAGCTGCGGAGCCCCTTGGGGCCTTCGACGCTCTGCGGTTCGTAGACGATGCTGCCGCACCCGGACACCTTGCCCTGTGCGCAGTTCGCCTGACGGCTGGGTGGGGACAGCACGTAGCCGTGCGCGCTGGCCACCTGCGGGATGGCCACGATGGCGATGGGCGCGAGCACCGCACCGGCGGCGGCTGCCATGAGCTTACGTTTGACGGTCATGCCGGCTCCTGGGATGGAACGACGGTGTTCCCGTGAGGGGGAGCAATGTGGTCTAGACCATAGATCCGCCGGTGACCAACGGTCAATGATTCACTGACCTACTGCTGCGTAGAGCCCAGGTGGAACAGCCGATCGGCCTAATACGAAGGAACCGCCGGGTCAATCCAGGGTGAAGGGGTCGTATTTGATCCGTTCCAGGTCGGTCCCGGTGGCGAGCAGTTTCGCGATCGTCGCGCGGATCATCGACGGTGACCCGGCGACGTAGACGTCACGGTCCTTCCAGTCTCCGCGCTGCGTGACCGCCATGGCCAGCGTGCCGCGGTCGCCGCCGGGGATGGTGCCCTCCTCGGTCACCGGGGTCACCGTGAGCCAAGGGCAGGTGACGGTCAGCCCGCGGAGGTCGTCGAGGGCGTAGAGGTCTTCCGGCCGTCGGCCGCCGAAGAACAGGTGCACCGGCGGGTTGTGGCGCCAGCGGGACATGTCGTCGAGCAGGGCGAGCAGCGGCGCGATCCCGGTACCGCCGCCGATCATCAGCAGCGGACGGCTTTCCGTGTGATGCACCGAAAGCGCGCCGAGCGCGGGGCCGATGCGCCAGACGTCGCCGACCCTGGTGTGGTGGACGATCGCGCGTGAGACCCAGCCGCCGCGCACGGCGTGCACGTGGAACTCCAGCGTCCCGTCGTCATGTGGCGCCGTCGCCGGTGAGAAGTACCGCCACATCCGTGGGCGCTGCGGGACTTCGACGCTGACGTAGCCGCCGGCGCGGTACGGCAGTGGCTGGTCGGTGCGCACCTTGATGACGGCGACGTCGCGGGAGGCCTGGCGGTGTTCGACCACCGTCGCCTTCCACCACGCGGGCCCGGTCTCCTTGCCCGCGGCCTCGCGCATGCTCTTCGAAATGACGCCGTACGCGGTGACCCAGGCGTCCTCGACCTCGGGCGTCCAGTCGTCCTTCAAGAACCTTTTCAGCGCGGTGATCAGCGCGACACCGACGGCGTCGTAATGGCGGCCGAGGACGTCGAACTTCCGGTGGTCCCGGCCGAGCTGGCCGAGGAACGTGGTCAGTTCGTCGGGCCGGTCCACCATCTGTACGACGTAGACGAGTGCGCGCAGCAAACGATTTCGTTGCGTGGCCATGTTGATCGGGAACAACGCCCTGGCGTCCGGCGAAACCGAGAAGAGCACCCCGTAGAAGTACTGGGACAGCTCCTCGGCTTTCGTTTCGACGGAGGCGAAACTCTCCCTGATGAGTTTGGCCATCTGGACGGTCTTGTCCGCCGCCGGTGCTTCGATCAGCGGCGGAACGGGAACCGGTGGCGAAGATCTCGACGAACTGGGCGGATGTTCGTACTTCACTGTTTCGGCAGTCATGGGTGAACGATTTTCTCCAGTTGGATCGGGCATATTCTCCAGACCCGATGTCATCGTGCTCGTGTTCCCCCGAAGGTTCACGACTGTATGCCCGACCTTCGCAAAAGGATCCAGGAATCGTTGTTTCCCGCTCGAACGGAGCAAACGGTGTACACGCCGTAAACCCCATCTGTCACACGGTAAAGGTGATCATGTGACCCGGTTTTTCTTTGTCCACCAGTGCTTTTCGCCAGTGCGACACAAAAACGTGATCCGCCGATCGGGTGGTGCTTCTCCGTGATTACCGAGTCGCGTAACGGTACGCGGACGCCGGCTGATCCCTATTGTGGAATCGTATTCGAACGCCAACCGGAAAGGTCTGCTAGTCGATGGTGAAGGGGTCGTACGCGATCTGGTCGAGCGCACTGCCCGCCACCAGCATCCGGGACACCGTCGCCCGGATCATCGTCGGCGAGCCGGAGACGAGAATCCGGTGGCCGGGCCAGGATCCGTACTGGGTAACGGCTTCCGCGAGCGTGCCCTGTTCGCAGCCGGGGGCTTCGTCACCGCGTTCGACCACCGGGGTCACGGTGAGCCACGGGTTCGTGGCGGCGAGGGCGCGCAACTCGTCGAGGTCGTAAAGGTCCTCACGCGACGGTCCACCGTAGAACAGCCGGACCTTCGGGTTCTCGCCCCATTGCGCGAGGTCGTCCAGAATGGCCCGCAACGGCGCGATACCGGTGCCGCCCGCGATCATCAGCACGTCGCGGCGGTCGGTCCGGTCGACCGACAGCCTGCCGAGCGGCGGGCCGAGCCGCCAGACGTCACCCGGCTGCGTGTGGCTCACGATGGCGCGGGACACCCAGCCGCCGTCGACGGCGCGCACGTGGAACTCGATGCCGCCGTCTTCGCGCGGAGCGTTCGCCGGGGACAGATAGCGCCAGAGCCTCGGCCGCTGCGGGACTTCGACGCTCATGTACTGACCCGGCTGGTACGGCACCGGGAATTCGGGCTGGACGCGGACCAGGGCGAGGTCCCAGGTGAGCCGCCGGTGCTCCAGCACGGTGGCCGACCACGACGCCGGGTTCACGTCGGCCGCGGCGGCCTCCTGCATCGCGCGGGCGACGATGGTGAACGCCTCCGCCCAGGCCCGTTCGACCTCCGGTGTCCAGTCCGGACCGAGGTGGTTCTTGAGTGCGGCGAGCAGCGCCGTGCCGACGGCCTCGTAATGCCGCGGGATGACGCCGAACTTGCGGTGGTCGCGGCCGAGCTGGGTCAGGAACGGCACGAGATCGTCCGGCCGGTCGACCATCTGCACGATGTGGACCAGCGCGCGCACCAGCCTGCCGCGCTGGACCTCCATGTTGATCGGGAAGAAGTCCCGGGTGGCGGGCGCGAGGGTGAACAGCATGCCGTAGAAGAACTGGGAGATCTCCGGGATGAACGGCTCCGACTTCGCCCAGGTGTCGCGGATGAGCCGCACCATCGCGGTGACCGCCGGCGGGGCTTCCCTCGGCGCCGAAGACCGGGGAACCGGGCTGACCGCGTCGGCTGTCACGGGCTGGGGGTCGCTGATCGGGAAGTGCATACCGGAAGCGGATTCCGATGGTTCACGAACGAAGGGCGACTGGAGAAGAATTCACGGATCATTCACCTCTCCGGTCAGTGGCTGTCCGCCGGTCGGCTTGGTTCCGGCTCGTCCGCGAGACTAGCTGCCGAGAGCCCTTTTGCCCGCATCGTTGCTCCGGACGGGTGTAGCCGAATCCCGGGGCGAGTGGGCGATCTCACGAGGTAAACAGTTGTCTTACGCAAGCTTCGCCGAATAAAGTTGTACTGTACAAGTAGCCGGGAGGCATCGATGAGCTCCGCCGACGACGCCAGGGTCGAACTCATGCGTGAGCTGAAGGCCGCCTCCCAGCTGCAGCACGCCTGGATCATGCAAGCCTGGCAGGACGAGCCCGGCCTGCACCCGGCCGCGGCGATGCTGCTGTCCGACCTGGCGAAGCACGGTGAAGCGCGGCCTTCGGAACTGGCCAAACGACGCTTCGTGGACCTTTCGGTGGTAAGCCGGCAAATCTCCCAGCTGTCCGCGGCGGGCATGGTCGACCGCCGCCCCGCGCCCGAGGACGGCCGCGCGTCGATCATCAGCATCTCCGAGCGAGGGCGCGCGGAACTGGACCGCAGGCGGGCGGGCTATCTGGACTTCATGGAGCGTGCGCTCGGTGACTGGACCGAGGAGAAGGTCGTCGACCTGACCACGCGACTGGCCGAGATGAACGCGGACATCCGCGCCGTTCTGTCCGTGCGGACATGCGAGGTTTGACGCCACCCGTACCTACCCGCCGGTCTTGACTGAACGGCCCTTTCGCCGCGCTGTCACCCCGGTAACGTCGGTATTCGTGCGAAGCAGGGTCGCGTTGCTGGTCGCGTTGGGAATCGACAACTTCGGCTCGGGACTCTTCCTCCCGCTCGGCCTCGTCTTCGTCATCCGTGTGGTCGGTCTGCCCCTCGCCCAAGCGGGGGCGGCGGTCACTCTCGGTGCACTGGCCGGTCTGCTCGTCCCCGTGCTCGCGGGGCGGCTCGTCGATCTGTTCGGCCCGCGCACGGTGATGATCTGCTCCCATCTGCTCCAGGCCGCCGGCGTGGCCGCGTACCTGCCTGCCGCCGGTTTCGCCGGAGTCGTCGGCGCGTCGGTCATGCTCGCGGCCGGACAGCAGCTGTTCTACAGCTCGCAGTTCTCACTGATCGCCGACGTCGCGGGCGAAGGCCCGAAGGACCGGCCGTTCGCCGAAGCCGCGATGGTGCGCTCCGCGGGCTTCGGCCTCGGCGGGCTCGCGGCGGCCGGGCTGCTGGTGTGGATCGGACGCGAGGGCCTGTACGTCGCCGTCATGGTCGACGTCTTCACGTTCGTCGTCGCCGCGGCCATCCTCGCGACGCTGGTGCCGCCGCTCCCGCGGCACACCCGGCGGATTTCGGGGCCTGCCAGGGTCTGGCGCAACCGCCCTTACCTCGCCCTGATCGTGTTCAGCGGGCTCTTCGCGCTCACGATGGACTTCTTCCTCATCGGGATGCCGGTGTACGTCTTCAACTCGCTGCAGGGACCCCGGTGGCTGCCCGGCGCGGTCATCGCGCTGCTCACCGTCGTCACCAGTCTGGGTGGCGTCGTCGCGCTGCGGGTCACCCGGAAGCTGACCCGGATCGCCGCGATGCGCGCGGGCTCGGCGTTGTTCGCGGTGTGGTGCCTGGCTTGCCTCGCGGTGGTGTTCGTGCCGAAGGTCTTCCAGCCCGTTTACCTGCTCGGCGCGACTCTCGTACTGGCCGCGGGCGATCTCGCGTTCGGCCCGCGGTCCGGGGCGCTGGCCGAAGCCGCGGCGCCGCCGGAGGCGCGAGGACGGTATCTGGCGGCCTTCCAGTACGCGTTCACCCTCGCCGCGGTGATCGCGCCGACCGTCGTCGCGCTGTTCTCCGTGGCAGTCTGGATCCCGTGGGTGCTCGTGGCCACGTGCGCCTGCGCCGCCGTCGTCGGCCTCGGGCGGGTGGGACCGCGCCTGCCCGCGGAGGCCGTCTCGCCGGGCGGGGGCTGACCGATTCAGGGTTGAGCGGAACAGACTCAACTTTTCTGACGTTGTACGAGTCGAGAACAACTTCGCAGAACTAGTACGAGGTGAGGGATGGACGCTTTCAACCCGACCACGAAGACCCAGCAGGCGATTTCGTCGGCGGCGCAGGCGGCCACGATGGCAGGCAACCCGCATGTCGCGGCCGCGCATCTGCTCGGCGCGCTGCTGGCGCAGGGTGAGGGACTCACCGCACCGCTGCTGACCGCGGTCGGGGCCGACCCGGCGCAGGTGCACAAGGAGCTGGAACCGCTGATCGCGGCGCTGCCGTCGGCGACCGGCGCCACCGTGTCGAGCCCGCAGTTCGACGCGCACGCGGTCAAGGCGCTGACGCACGCGCAGAAGCTCGCGACCGAACTCGGCGACGAGTACGTCTCGACGGAGCACCTTCTCGTCGGTCTCGCCACCGAGGGCGGCCCGGTCGCCGACCTGCTCAAACGGCACGGCGCCACCCCGGACGCGTTGCGTGACGCGTTCGCCAAGGTCCGCGGTTCCGCGCGGATCACCAGCCCGGACCCGGAGAGCACGTTCAAGGCGCTGGAGAAGTACGGCGTCGACCTGACCGAACGTGCCCGCGCGGGCGAACTGGACCCGGTCATCGGCCGGGACACCGAGATCCGCCGCGTGGTGCAGGTGCTCTCGCGCCGGACGAAGAACAACCCGGTGCTGATCGGTGAGCCCGGCGTCGGCAAGACGGCCATCGTCGAGGGGCTCGCCCAGCGCATCATCGCCGGAGACGTGCCCGAGTCCCTGCGCGGCAAGCGGGTCGTGGCGCTGGACCTCGGTTCGATGGTCGCGGGCGCCAAGTTCCGCGGCGAGTTCGAAGAGCGGCTGAAGGCCGTGCTCAAGGAGATCACCGACTCCGCGGGCGAGGTCGTCACCTTCATCGACGAGCTGCACACCATCGTCGGCGCGGGCGCGACCGGCGAGGGCGCGATGGACGCGGGCAACATGATCAAGCCGATGCTCGCCCGCGGTGAGCTGCGGATGGTCGGCGCGACCACACTCGACGAGTACCGCCAGCACATCGAGAAGGACGCCGCGCTGGAGCGCCGCTTCCAGCAGGTGCTGGTCGGCGAACCGTCCACAGAGGACACCATCGGCATTCTGCGCGGGCTCAAGGAGCGGTACGAGGTGCACCACGGGGTGCGCATCACCGACGCCGCGTTGGTGGCCGCCGCGACGCTGTCCGACCGCTACATCACCGCCCGGTTCCTGCCGGACAAGGCGATCGACCTGGTCGACGAGGCCGCGTCGAAGCTCCGCATGGAGATCGACTCGCGGCCGGTCGAGATCGACGAGGTCGAGCGGTCCGTGCGGCGGATGGAGATCGAGGAGATGGCACTGTCCAAAGAGGACGATGTCGCCTCCAAGGAACGGCTCGCCGTGCTGCGCTCGGAACTGGCCGAGAAACGGGAGACGCTGACGGCGCTGACCGCGCGCTGGCAGAACGAGAAGGGCTCGATCGAGCGCGTCCGTGAGCTCAAGGGGCAGCTGGAGCAGCTGCGCGGCGAGTCCGAACGCGCCGAACGCGACGGCGACCTCGGCAAGGCCGCCGAACTCCGCTATGGCCGGATTCCCGCGCTGGAGAAGGAGTTCGAGGCCGCGACGGCCGCCAGCGAGGTCAGCCAGCAGAACGTCATGCTGAAGGAAGAGGTCGGCGCGGACGACGTCGCGGACGTGGTCAGCGCGTGGACCGGCATCCCGGCGGGACGGCTGCTGGAGGGCGAGACGGGCAAGCTGCTCCGGATGGAGGAGGAGCTCGGCAAGCGGGTCGTCGGGCAGAAGGAGGCCGTGCAGGTCGTCTCGGACGCGGTGCGCCGCACCCGGGCCGGCGTCGCGGACCCCGACCGGCCGACCGGTTCGTTCCTGTTCCTCGGCCCCACCGGGGTCGGCAAGACCGAGCTGGCGAAGGCGCTGGCGGAGTTCCTGTTCGACGACGAGCGCGCGATGCTGCGGATCGACATGAGCGAGTACGCCGAGAAGCATTCGGTGGCCCGCCTGGTCGGCGCGCCTCCGGGTTACGTCGGCTACGACCAGGGCGGTCAGCTGACCGAGTCCGTGCGCAGGCGGCCGTATTCGGTGGTGCTGCTGGACGAGGTCGAGAAGGCCCACCCGGACGTGTTCGACGTGCTGCTGCAGGTGCTCGACGACGGACGGCTCACCGACGGCCAAGGCCGCACGGTGGACTTCCGCAACACGATCCTGGTGCTGACCTCGAACCTCGGCTCGCAGGCCATCGCGGACCCGACGCTCGACGAGCGGCAGCGCAACGACGCGGTGATGGCGGTCGTGCAGCGGCAGTTCAAACCGGAGTTCCTGAACCGGCTGGACGACATCGTGGTCTTCCACGCGCTCGGCACCGACGAGCTGACGTCCATTGTGGACATCCAGATCGCACGACTCGCCTCGCGGCTCTCGCGGCGTCGCCTGACCCTCGACGTCACCGCCGCGGCACGCGAATGGCTCGCGTTGAACGGTTTCGACCCGATCTACGGCGCGCGGCCGCTGCGGCGGCTGGTGCAGTCGGCGATCGGCGACAAGCTGGCGAAACAGTTGCTGGCCGGTGAGGTCCGGGACGGGGACACGGTACGGGTGGACATCCCCGCGCAGGAGGCGTCGGAAGCGTTGACGGTCACCCGGGTGGAGTGACCGGATGTTATGAACGGGACTTTCATTGCAAATTTTGCAAGGAAAGTCCCGTTCATAACACGGTCAAGAGCGGGAGTCCTGTGCTGCGGCCTTGAGTGGGCTGGCCAAGGTCGCGGCCGGCGGGGCTGAAGGGCCCTTTCCCCTCATCTCACGCGGCGAAGGGCGCTTTCCCCGCATGCGATGGGGGGAAAGCGTCCTTCGGCCCCGAGCCCCGAGCCCCGACCCCCGACCCCCGACCCCCGAGCCCCGACCAAGATGAAAGGACCTTTCCTTGCAAATTTCGCAAGGAAAGGTCCTTTCATGGCGTTGGCGACACAGCGATTTGTCGACCTTTCAGTCCGTCTTGAGGTCGCGGCACCGAAAGGGGTGGCGCGACACGGCGCCCGGCGATCACGTCCGGTGAGCGCAGGGGGATACCCTGACGGTCGTGGGTATTCCGGCGTGGATCTGGTTCGTCGTCGCCGCCGTCGCCTTGGTGGCGGGGTTGGGGCTGCTCGCGGCCGACCGGGCGAAGGAGGGCTCGCGCAATCGCGAGCGAATGCGCTGGGCCGAGTTGCGCGGCTGGCAGTTCGTCGAGGAGGACGACAGGTTGCCGCGGCAGTGGTCCGGCGGCGCCATCGGGTACTTCGGCGCGCAGGCGGCGGTCAACGTCGTGGCCGGGTCCACCTTCACCTCCGACGGGCGACGCCCCGTCTTCATCTTCGACATCGAGACCGAGGGCCAGATCCCGGCGGTCGTCGTCGCCGTGCGCTGCAACCGGGTGCACGAGGTACCGCTGGAGATGTGGCTGTCCAGTGTGCCGTTCCAGCGCCAGGACATGCCCGAGATGCTCGGCCCGATCGGCCAGCGCTACGCCTTCGCCGACGACTCCGAGGGCGCCCGCAAGGTGATCACGCAGGAACTCGTCGACGCGGCCGATTCGCTCGGCGGCGACGTCGGCGTGGCGTGGCTGGAAAACGAGTGGGTGCTCGCGAGCGTCGCCCCGAACGCCGGGCCGTCGCGGCTCGAGCGGCTGCTGCGCGACCTCGGCGAGATCGCCGACATCGTCGACCCGTTCGACGAGGAGTACAACAACACCCCGACCCCCGGCCGCCATTGGCAGGCCGAAGAGGCCGACGACATCGAGCCCAAGGGCTAGGACTGCCTGAGCTCCAGCGGCAGCGCCCCGGCGGTGACGCCGGTGTGAGTCGGCCTGTCGAACACGGTCAGGTCGAGTGTCCCGGACTGTGTCACGTGCCCGGCCTCGGCGGGATCGACGGTCGGCAGGATCCCGCGGATCGATGTCGAGGTGGTGCCGTGGACTTGCGCGACCTTGTCGACGCCGAGGTCACCGCTGATCGTGTTCGCGCCGGAGCCGGTCAGCACGGCGCCGTGCTGCGCCAGATCCGCGTTCTGATCGGTGGTCACCAGCCCGGTCATCGGACCGGCGGTGCCGCCGAAAGCGTGTTCCTGACCGAAGCCGGTGCCTGAGCCGGCGTCCAAGGGAAGGACGCCGTTGAAGCGGCCGCCGCCGTGCTGCGCCGAGGTCGCCCCGACGGTCGCGAGGTCGCCGAGATCGACGGCGTGGCCGGAAGACCGGCCTGCCTCCACCACTCCGCCGAGCACACCGGAGAAGCCGCCGTCGAGCCGCGCGGCCCGATCGAGTTCGCCGCCCGTGTGCTGTTGGGTCTCGTTGATCACGCCGAACCCGGGCAGCGGGCGGACGGCGTGATAGGTCCCCTCGGACGCGTCGATCGCTCGGCCGTCTTCGGTGACGAGGGAGGACGTGCCGGTGCGCGGATCGAGGGCGGCCTCGGTCAGTCGCGCGCCGCTTCGTTCGAGCTTGGTCTCGTTCCCGGCGACGACACTGCCGTAGGGGTCGAGCTTCAGCGTGTTCCGCTGGCCTTGCGCGAGCGCCTGCGTGGTCTTCGAGGCGGTGAGCGCGCCCACCCGGTCCGGCCGGACGGTGGCGCCGTCGCGGGTCTCGACGCTCTCGCTCACCGATCGGCGGACATCCGCGACGACCTTCGCGTCGCCGAGGTCCTTGCTGTAGACGTCCCGCTCGGTGTTGTTCACGAACCCGCGAAGGACGGACGTGTCCCCTTCGCTGGTGACGCCGACACCGCGATCGAGGGTGCCTTCGCGCTTGTGGTCGAGCGGCAGCGGGATCGCCGGGTCGGTCTGGGCGGCGAGCGAGGTGGCCGGGCCGGCGAGCAACAACGCCAGCGGCGCGGCACCGGCCGCGACCTTGGGCAGATAGCTCGGCTTGCGCCTGCTGTGCTTCCCCATGGGCCGGGACGATACTTCCCGACCGAGGTCATCGCACGTCAGGTCCCCACTGAGGGTGACCTCCACCGCTCGTCACCCGGCGAGAAATCACCCGACCGGAGAGTAGGTTCGCGGTATGACACAAACCGCACTGATCACCGGCGCCACCGCCGGCATCGGCGCGCAGTTCGCGCGCAGGCTCGCCGCCGAGGCGTACGACCTCGTGCTCGTCGCCCGCGACGTCGACAGGCTGGAAGCCTTCGCCGCGGAACTGGTCGAGGCGCACGGTGTCGACGTCGTCGTCCTGCCCGCCGATCTGTCCGAAGTGGACGGACGCGAACTCGTCGAGGCCCGGCTGGCGGAAGAGCCGGTCGACCTTCTGGTGAACAACGCGGGATTCGGGCTCAACGGCGATTTCTGGACCATCCCGCCGGACGCGCTGCAGCGTCAGCTCGACGTCAACGTCACCGCGGTCCTGCGCCTGACCCGCGCCGCGCTGCCCGCGATGATCGACCGTGGCGAGGGCGCGATCATCAACGTCAGCTCGGTCGCCGGTTTCTTCAGCGGACGCGGTTCGACGTACACGGCCAGCAAAAACTGGGTCACGTCGTTCACCGAGGGCATCGCGGCCTCGCTGCCGAAGGGCGTCCGCATGATGGCGCTCTGCCCCGGATTCACCGCGACGGAGTTCCACGAGCGGGCCGGGCTGGACAGGCCGGGGCCCAAGGCGTTCTGGCTCGGCGTCGAGCAGGTCGTGGACGAGGCGCTCGCGGATCTGCGCCGCGGCAAGGTGATCTCGGTGCCGAGCCTGCAGTACAAGGCGCTCGTCGCGGTCGGCGGACTGCTGCCGAGGGCGGTGCTGCGCAAACTCGGCGGCGGTTTCGGCGGCAAGGGCCGCACCTGAGTCGCGCCGTCGGCGTTTGGGACTTCGCCGAGCGGGTAGGTACGGATCATGAAGTCAGCCCGCCTGATGGCCGGCGCGGTGGTCCTGGTCTTGGCCGCCTGCTCCACCGAGCCGCCCAACACCCCGCCGCCGAACTCTCTGTCGCCCACCGCGACGGAGCAGGCCAAAGGGAAGCCGGTGAACGCGATCCAAACGGCGGCGGGCGCCGTGCCCGACGGGCGGGTGTTCGATGTGGAGCCGTCGAACGAGGGCTGGGAGATCAAGGTCGCGTCGCACGGCCAGGAGCACAAAGTGCGCGTGAGCCGGGACGGTGGTCAGGTCCTCGGCAAACAGCAGACCGCCAAACCGAGCGACGACCTGGCGAAGATCGAACAGGCGGGTGTCGACGCGGTCAAGGCGCTGCAATCCGCGCAGCAGCGCCAACCGGGTGAACTCGACGAGATGGAGATCGACTACGCCGCCGACGGCACCCTCATCTGGGAGATCGGGCTTCGCGACGGCAAGGGTGTCGAGCACGAGGTCAATGTGGACGCCAAGACCGGCGAGGCCCACTGAGCCGGTGAGGTAGGGCCTGCCCCACCGCGGAGACGCACGCTCGCCCCAGGGTGCATCCGACCTGGGATTCCTAGGGTTTTCCCCATGAACACTGGGTGGAACGGTGACGCGGTCCGGCTCGACGGCGTCCGCAAGGAGTACGGCAAGGGTGTCATCGCACTGGACGGGGTGACACTCGCGTTCCCGCGCGGCGGTTTCACCGCGGTGATGGGCCCCTCGGGCTCTGGCAAGAGCACTTTCCTGCACTGCGCCGCCGGACTGGACCGGCCGACGTCCGGGTCCGTCGTGCTCGACGGGCAGGAGCTGGCCGGGATGAGCGAGACGAAGCTGACGAAGCTGCGCCGCGACCGGGTGGGCTTCATCTTCCAGGCCTTCAACCTGCTCCCGGCGCTGACCGTCGAGCAGAACGTCACCCTTCCGCAGCAACTCGCCGGCGCCAAGCCGGACCGCCGCGTCGTCGAGGAAATGCTCGGCCGCGTCGGGCTTTCCGGCCGCCGCAAGCACCTTCCCGGCGAACTTTCCGGCGGGCAGGCACAGCGCGTCGCGATCGCGCGGGCGCTGGTCACCCGGCCCGCGGTGGTCTTCGCCGACGAGCCGACCGGTGCGCTCGACACGCGGACCGCCGCCGAGGTGCTCGGGCTCCTGCGCGATTCGGTCCGGACGACCGGCCAGACCGTGATCATGGTGACCCACGACCCGATGGCCGCCTCCTACGCCGACCGCGTCATCTTCCTCGCCGACGGCCGGATCGCGGACGAACTGCACGCGCCGACCGCGGACGTCGTCGCGGAGCGCATGACCCACCTCGGTGCTTGGGGCAGCCGCGTCCGGGCAGGTGCGTGATGCTGCGTCTCGCCTTCCGGACCCTGCGCCTGCGCAAGGGCGGGTTCATCGGAACCTTCGTCGCCGTCTTCTTCGGCGCGCTGATCGTCGCCTCCTGCGGTGGCCTGATGGAGACCGGGATCCGCGGCAACGCGGAGCCGCAGCGGCTCGCGGCCGCCCCGATCCTCGTCACCGGCGGCCAGACCTTCGAACTGCCGAAAAAGGATCCGGCGACTCTCGACGCCGACGACGACGAGAAGTTCGAGACCGCGCGGCTCCCGGAGCGGGTCCGCCTCGACAACGGCCTCGTTTCGCGGTTGCGTTCCGTCCCCGGCGTCTCGGACGTCGTCGGTGAAGTGAGCTTTCCCCTCGCCGCGGCCGGTCAGCGGGCTCTCGGCCACGCTTGGGATTCCGCCGCGTTGACGCCATACGCGTTGACAGCTGGCGCCGCGCCTGGCGCGGGCGAGGTCGTCGTCGAGTCGACGTCGGGGCTGAAGCCCGGTGATCGTGTCGACGTCGCCGCGCGTGGCGAGACCGAAACGTTCCGGGTCGCCGGTGTGGCCGGTGCGCCGCGCTCGATCACGCGGTCCGCCGTGTTCTTCTCCGCCGCGGACGCCGCGCGGCTCTCCGGGTATCCGGGCAGGGCCGACGTCATCGGCGTCTTCACCCAGCCGGGTGCCGACATCGAAGCGGTGCAGGCGAAGGTCGCCGAGGCCGCGGCCGGGGCGACCGTCCTGAGCGGTATCGACCGCGGTGTCGCGGAGTTCCCCGAGGCCGAATCGAGCGGGGCAAACCTGATCGTCATCGCCGCGGTGTCCGGCGGGCTCTCGGTGATGGTCGCGATGTTCGTCGTCGCGAGCACGCTGAGCCTGTCCACCCAGCAGCGCTCACGCGAACTCGCGCTGATGCGGGCGATCGGCACCACCCCGCGCCAGCTGCGGCGCATGGTGCTCGGCGAGGCACTGGTCGTCGGCCTGCTCGCCACCGCGCTCGCCGCCGTCTTCGGCCCGTTCCTCGGCGAATGGATGTTCGGGCGACTCGTCGAAAACGGTGTGGTGCCTGAGGTTCTCCGGTTCTACCAAGGCTGGCTGCCCGCCGTGGTCGGTGCGGGCGCCGCGATGCTCGCGGTGTTCATCGCCGCCTTCGTGGCAGGCCGCCGGGCAGGCAGGATCCGGCCGACCGAGGCGCTCGCCGAGGCCGCGGTCACCCGCCGCTGGCTGACGCCGACGCGGGTCGTGCTCGCCGTTCTCTGTTTCGGCGGTGGCCTCGCCCTGGCCATCGTGACCGTCGCGGTGATGACCGGTCCGATCGCGGCCAGCACCGCCGGACCCGCCGTGATCCTGTGGGCGCTCGGCGTCGCGATGATCACCCCCGGCGTCGCGAAGGTGATGACGGCGATCCTGCAGTGGCCGATGCGTCTCCTCGGCGGCATCGACGGACGGCTCGCCGTGCTCAACACCCGCGCCGGGATCGTCCGCGCGGCCGGTGCGGTCACCCCGATCATGCTCGCCGTCGGGATCGCGACCGCGAACATCTACCTGCAGACCACCCAGCAGGAGCTGGCGAACCAGGCGTTCACCGAGGACGTCCGCGCCGACGCCGTGATCGGCTCGGTCGCCGGCGGGCTCTCGCCGGATCTGGTCCAGCGGATCCAGGCCGTGCCCGGTGTCGCGGGAGCGTCCGAGTACGTGACGACCACTGTGTTCGTCGAGAAGCCGTACGAACGCTCCGACGATGGACGTCCTGCGGTCGGCCTCACCGCCTCCGGCGCCGCCGCGACGACCAACACGAAGGTGACCCAGGGCGACTTGAAGTCGTTGACCGGCGCCACCGTCGCGCTCCCCGACGTCTTCGCGAAGGACTTCGGCATCGGCATCGGCGACACGCTGAGCCTGAAGCTCGGCGACGGTATCCCGGTCGACGTCAAAGTGGTCGCGGTGACCAGCCAGCGCCCCGGTTTCGAGAGCCTGTTGCTCCCGGCCGCTCTCCTGGCGCCGCACACCACCGCCGGGCTCGCCCCGCAGATGCTGGTCCGCGCGGCTCCGGGCGTCGATTCCGCGACGCTGACCGAACGCCTTCGCGAGGCGACGGCCGGGCAGCCGGTGACCGTCGGCGACCGGGACGCGCTCGTCGCGGCGCACGCGAAGGACCAGGCCGTCGGCGCCTGGGTGAACTACCTCATGGTCGGGATGATCATTGCCTACACGGTGATTTCGGTGGCCAACACGCTGGTGATGGCCACGATGCGGCGGCGCCGCGAGTTCGGTCTCCAGCGGCTCACCGGCTCGACCAGGGCGCAGGTGCTGCGGATGGCCGGTTTCGAAGGCGGGCTGGTCGCGCTGATCGGGATCGTGCTCGGCACGGTCGTCTCGGCGGGCGCCATCGTCCCGTTCTGCCTGGTGGCGGCCGATTCCCTGCTGCCGATGGGATCCCCGCTGATCTACCTGTCCATCATCGGGATCGCCGCGGTGCTCGCGCTGGCGGCGACCCTGGTCCCGGCCTGGGCGGCGACCCGGGGACAGCCCGTGGACGCCGCGACCACCGGCAGTGACTGAACACACTGGGGCAAACACCCCGGGGGCGCCCGCCGGGCCGTGTGTAAGACTCTCGGCCGTGGCGTACCCCGGGGTTGATCAAGCGGCGAAACTCGAACTGGCAAGGCTCGTCGGCGAATTGGCCGTCGTGCACGGCAAGGTGACGTTGTCTTCCGGCAAGGAAGCCGACTACTACATCGATCTTCGGCGGGCGACGCTGCATCACGCGGCCGCACCGCTCATCGGGAAGCTGCTCCGCCAGCTCACGCACGACTGGGACTACGTCGCCGCCGGCGGCCTGACCCTCGGCGCGGACCCGGTGGCGCTGGCCATGCTGCACTCCGCGGCCACCGACGGCGTCGTACTCGACGCGTTCGTGGTCCGCAAGGCGGTCAAGGAGCACGGCATGCAGCGCCGGATCGAAGGCGTCGAGGTGCTCGGACAGCGCGTGCTGGCCGTCGAGGACACCTCGACCACCGGTGGCAGTGTGCTCACCGCCGTCGAGGCGCTGCGCGAGGCGGGAGCGAACGTGGTCGGCGTCGCGACTGTCGTCGACAGGGACACCGGAGCGCGTGAGGCCATCGAGAAGGCTGGCCTCGAATACCGTTACATTCTGAACAAGGACGATCTCGGTCTGTCCTGACTGATCAGGTGAACCCGCGATCGACGTCGGCAGGGCGCAGACTGGTCATTCCACGTCACTACGGCGGAGCAGGCGCCCTGCCACCGCGATAGCGGGGCCTTCGGCCGAGGCGGGTTCACAGTTCGGTCGCCTTTCCGATACATCTTCAGCTCCGCCTGCCGGTCCTGAGTAAAGCGTCCCGAACGGGGCATTCTCCATGCGAACGGAGGATGCCCCGTTTTTTCATGAGCGTTTCTCAATACGAGAGGGGTAACGTCGCAGGTAGGGGAGTGAAAGGGGGCTTGAGGTGGCGGGTTTCCTGGCGGACGTGACAGTCGCGGTACACATTTTCGCGCTGCTGTTCATCGGATTCGGTGGTTTTCTCGCGTGGCGGTGGCCGAAGGTGATCTTCGTGCATGTGTTCTTCGCCGCATGGGGTGTCCTCGTCAACGTCTTCCCGTGGCCCTGCCCGCTGACGGCGGCGGAGAACTACTTCCGTCATCAGCAAGGCCTCGGCGACCTGCCCGGCGGCTTCAACGCCTACTACCTCTACGACACGGTGTTCCCGCGCTCGTCCCTGCCGTTGGTCGTCGTGATCGCGATGGCGACGGTGATCATCTCCTACGTCGGCACGGTCCAGCGCTGGCGTCACCGCGACCACGACGGCGACGCACCGGCGCACCGCGTCAGCATGGGCTGAGTGACAATCACTCGGTGACTGAGGAAGAGGTCGGCCCCACCGAATGGGTGGCGCGGGAAGAGGTCGGCGTCGGCCCGTGGGAGGGCGACTGGCCCACGGACGAGCGGTACGACCCCGAACTCCTGGCTAACGGTGACCGCCGCAACGTCGTCGACCCGTACCGCTACTGGCGGCGCGAGGCCATCGTGTCCGATGTGGACGCCCGGCGGCACCCGTTCCACGTCGCGATCGAGAACTTCCAACACGACCACAACATCGGCACCGTGGTCCGGACGGCGAACGCGTTCGCCGCGGCCGCCGTGCACATCGTCGGGCGGCGGCGCTGGAACCGGCGCGGCGCCATGGTGACCGACCGCTACCAGCACCTTCACCACCACGAGGACGTCTCCGGGCTGCTGACCTTCGCAGCCGAGGAGGGGCTCGCCGTCGTCGCCGTCGACAACACCCCAGGTTCGCAGCCCGTCGAGACGGCGGAACTGCCGCGCGAGTGCGTCCTGCTGTTCGGCCAGGAAGGCCCAGGGCTGTCGGCCGAGGCGCAGAAGACGGCGTCGCTGGTCGTCTCGATCGCGCAGTTCGGCACGACGCGCTCGATCAACGCCGGCGTCGCCGCCGGGATCGTCATGCACGCCTGGGTGCGGCAGCACGCCGACCTCTCCCAGGCCTGGTGACGCGAGATACGTCTTCAAGCACGCGAGTGCGGAGGATTCGGGACTCTGAACGTCCCCGATCCTCCACTCTCGCACCCGTACCGGGGACCTGAGTGAGGTGCCCTTGATCAGCCTCCGAACCGGTGACGATCCCCGCTGTCTATGAAGGATTTGGGACACTCAACGTCCCAAATCCTTCACAGACACGCTCGACGGCCCGCCGAATCACTGCTCATCTGCTGGTCAGACGTAGGTACACAAGACCACGCCTTCACGGACTTGATATTGGGGTAAGGCAACGTGTCGTGCCTGGATCCCGCACTCTCGGAACCGGTCTCGGAGCACGCGAGTGCCCTACCCATCGATAAATGCGTCCCTTTGCGTGTGCGACGACCGCATTCAGAGGACGAAACGCGGTCTAGACCGGGGCGACGTCCACCGGGATCCCGTTGAGCACGGCCGTCCCGGAGGGGACGTCGAGCAGGGTCTCGTCGGCGACCAGGTTCGAGTTGACCCCGGCGTGCGCGGTCGCGACACCCGTGCGCGTCCCGTCAAGGCCGTGCCCCCAGCCGTGCGGCATGCTCACCACGCCGGGCCGGACGTCGGCCGTGACCTCCACCGGCGCTTCGAGCTTCCCCGCCCGCGACGTCACCGACGCGAGCTCACCGTCGGCCAGCCCGAGCCGCGAGGCGTCGTCCGGATGCACCTGCACCGTGCACCGGTTGCCGCCGCGCACCAGCGGCGTCAGGTTGTGCATCCACGAGTTGTTCGAGCTCAGATGCCGTCGCCCGATCAGCAGCAAACCGCCGTCCGGCGTCTTGTCCAGCTCCGCGCGCAGCCGCGGGACGTCCCTCGTGATCGCGTCCGGAGCCAGTTCGACCTTTCCGCTCGCCGTGGTGAGCACCTCGGGCAGCCGCGGCTTCAATGCGCCGAGGTCGACGCCGTGCGGGGCGGCTTCGAGGTCGGCCAGTGTCAGCCCGTACGGCCCGCCACGCAGCATCAGGTCGATCATCCGCGCCGGTCCCGTGCGACCTTCGGCGAGCGCGAGGTCGACGCCGGTGCGTCGCGCCGTCTCGGCCGCGACCATCGTGTCGAACGCGGCGACGTCGACGTCCGGGCCTTGACCAGCGGCGATGCCCGCCATCCGCAGCAGCGTCACCCACTCCTGCGGCAGGTCGGTCTCGAGCGTCTGGGGTGTCCAGTTCGCGACGTTGCGCACGGCGAGCGCGTACAGCGCGACGTCGTAGTGCGGCCGCTCGAGCGGTGACGGGCCGGGCAGGATGACGTCGGCGTGCCGGGTGGTCTCGTTGAGGTACACGTCGAGGGAGACCATGAAGTCCAGCTGCCGCAACGCCTCCGTGAGCCGCGCGGAGTTGGGCGTGCTCAGTGCCGGGTTGCCGCTGATCGTCACCAGCACGCGGACCTGGCCCTCGCCGGGCGTCTCGATCTCGTCCGCGAGCGTGGCCACCGGCAGTTCGCCGAGCACCTCGGGGTAGCCGCGCACCCGGCTCTTCCACCGGCCGCTGGTGAACGGCGAGGACCGGCGCGGCCGCCAGAGGGCGGGCAGCGGAAACATCATGCCGCCCTCGCGGTCGAGGTTGCCGGTGAGCGTGTTGACGACGTCGACCAGCCAGCTCGCGATGGTGCCGTACGACTGCGTCGTCGTCCCCATCCGGCCGTAGACCGCGGCTCGTCCGGCGTCCGCGAGATCGAGCGCGATGCGGCGGATCTCGGCCGCGTCGATGCCGGTCGCGGGCGCGACCGCCTCCGGGGTGAACGGCTCCGCGAGCGCACGGACCTCGTCGACGCCGTTGACCTGCTCGCTGGGACTGACCCGGTTCTCCGCGAAGAGGACGTTGACCAGCGCGAACAGGAACAGTGCGTCCGTGCCGGGCCGGATCGCGTGATGTTCGTCGGCGAGCTGCGCCGTCCGGGTGCGGCGTGGATCGAGGACGACGATCTTGCCGCCCCGCCGCTGGATCCCGCGCAGCCTGCCGCGGGTGTCGGCCGCGGTCATCAGGCTCCCGTTGGACACCAACGGGTTGGCGCCGAGGATGAGCAGGTGCTCGGTGCGGTCGAGGTCGGCGACGGGAATGGCCTGCGGATCGCCGAACAGATACCCAGACGAGAAGTGCTTCGGCATCTGGTCGACCGTGGTCGCGGTGTAGAAGTTCTTGGTGCCCAAGGCTTTGAAGAACACGCGGCCATAGAGCACCAGCGCCGCGTTGTGCACCGTCGGATTGCCTGAGTAGACGGCGACGGCGTTCCGGCCGTGCTCCTCGATGATCGGCCGGAGCCGCTTGTCGATCTCGGCGAAGGCCTCGTCCCAGGTGACCTCGACGAACTCGCCGTCGCGTTTGACCAGCGGCGCGGTGAGCCTGTCCGGGTCGTGGTGCAGCGCGCCGAGCGAGGCGCCCTTCGGGCAGATGTACCCGTGGGAGAAGACGTCCTCCTGGTCGCCCTGTACCCGGGTGACGAGGCTCTTCTCGTCGATCGTCACCTCCAGGCCGCAGGTGGCTTCGCACAGGGGGCAGGTCACATGCGCCGTGGTCATGAGGCACCTCGCGGGATCGGGGATCGTCTCAACATACTGAGCGGTATGTCAGGGGGCAAGGGATGATGGCGCGATGAGTGCTCTCGCCGACCGGGCCGCGACCGCCGAGCGCGCGGTGCGCGACCGGCATCTGCGCCGGGTGTGGGGGCTGCCGCGGACCGTGCTCGGCCGCAGTGGCTGGCCGCCCTCGGCCGACCAGCGCGTCCACTGGCACTGGAACTACTGGTGGCAGGCGCATCTGCTGGACGCCCTCGTCGACGCCCAGCTGCGGGATCCCTCACCGGATCGGCTGAAGCTGATCGACCGGTTCGTGGGCTCGCTGCGGTTGCGCAACTTCGGCAAGTGGATCAACGACTATTACGACGACATCGCCTGGCTCGGCCTCGCGTTGCAACGCGTCGGCCATCTCGGTCTGGACGTCCGCGGCGGGCTCGAGGCGATCAGTTCGCGGCTGCGCGAAGGCTGGACCGACGACGCGGGCGGCGGCATCTGGTGGCGTGTCGGCGACCAGTTCAAGAACGCCCCCGCGAACGGCCCCGCCGCGATCTTCCATGCCCGCGAAGGGGCGACGCAGCACGCGCGAGGCCTGACGGACTGGATGACCGATCGGCTCGTCGATCCGGAGACCGGACTGGTGTGGGACGGCCTGCGCGTCGACTCCGGCGAGCTGGTCAAGCATATTTTCACGTACTGCCAAGGAGTTTACCTCGGTGCCTGCCTTGAACTGTCCGAAATGGACAGGGTGGAGCGCACGATCCACGCGGTCGCCGCGCACGTCGCGCCGAACGGGGTGATCCGGGGGCAGGGAGGCGGCGACGGGGGCCTGTTCGCCGGGATCCTGGCGCGCTACCTGGCGCTCGCGGCGCCGCTGCTGCCGAGTGGGGTGGCGCGCGATCTGGTCCTCCGGTCGGCTGAAGCCTGCTGGAGCGGAGCCACCGCGACACCGCACGGGCCGCTCTTCAGCGCCGACTGGGCGACTCCGGCGCCTTCGCTGCCTCTCGCCCCCGACGCGCCGGAACGCGACCTCTCCGTCCAGATCAGCGCCTGGATGCTCCTCGAAGCCGCCGCCCGCATTGTCGTGAGTGGCGATTAGGGGTTTTAACCGCCAGGCCCCCGAACGAAACCCTCACCCCAGGGGCGCCAAACCTGGCCCCCGGGGCCCGACGAGGGGGTCGACCC
>NZ_JBVIRO010000001.1:131328-170874 GCF_055575975.1 Amycolatopsis sp. NPDC033938 | reverse complement strand
CGACCTTCTCAGCGCCTTTATTCCCCTCCACGCCCCCCCCCCTATTGTAGTGTGTCCCCATTGGTTAAACACACCCAATCGCAACACACGACCACCTGCACCGATCGGTCACCAGACGTCGCCCGAGCGCCAGTCGCAGGTGATCTCCCCGTCCAGGTCCAGGGTGACCCCCACCGGCAGCACATGGATCGACCCGTCGTCCTCCTTCGTCGCCTCCACGCCCGAAGGCGTCATGACCGACGAAGGACCGCGCCACAGCAGCCAGCCACGCGACTCGTAGAACTCCAGTGCGTCTTCGGACGCTGAAAGCGCCCCGAGGTCGTACGCCTTCCGCAGGACCCGCTCCAGCGCGTCCATCATCGCGGCGCCGTGACCGCGCCGCCGGTGGTCGGACCGGACGGCGACCGCCTCGACGTAACCCGTCCGGAGTGCCCGGCCGTTGTGCACGAGCCGTCGCTGGACCAGTGACGCGTGCCCGATCAGCTCACCGCCCTCCCAGATCAGCGTATGCATCCCGCCGAGGGAGTTCTCCCAGTCGTCGTCGCTGAAATCGCCGTCGAAGGCGTCGTCGAGCAGGGCGCGCGCCGCTTTCAGCACGGCGGCGTCGAGGTCGGCGGTGTGCACGGTCCACAGCTCGGTCATTCCGCCATCATCACCCGGCGGCGGCCTTCTGACCAGCGACTTGTGACTCAGCAGCCGCAGGACTGACGGTGTATGAAGCGCGGCGCGAGCCGTACGGATTCGGGCCGTCGCTCAGGGTCGGTGATCCGGGCCAGCAGGAGTTCGACGGCCTTGCGCCCGATCTCCTCGATCGGCTGCGCCATCGTGGTCACCGCCGGGGTCACCTGCCCGGCCCACTCCATGTCGCCGTAGCCGACGATCGCGAGATCGCGGCCGATCCGGATGCCGAGCCGGTGCGCCTCGTACTGGACGCCGATCATCATCGCCTCGCTCGCCACCACCAGCGCTGTCGGCGAGGGCCAGCTGTCGAGCAGTTTCGCGGTCGCGGCGGCCGCCCCGCCAGGGGTCGACTGCCCGCACGCGACCAGCTGCGATGTCCATCGGATACCGGAGCGGCCGAGGCCGAGCCGGTAGCCGAGCGCCCGCTCCTCGTAGGTGGTCATGCCCTCTTCGCCGGCGATGAAGCCGATCTTGCGGTGCCGCAGCCCGGCGAGATGCCGCACGAGCGCGCAGGTGGCCTGGATGTTCTCGGAGCCGACCTGGTCGACGTCGTTGCGTCCGGCCATCCGGTCGACGAGAACGGTCGGCACGCCCATCCGGACCAGTCCGTTGATCACCGCCTCGTCGCCTGCCGCCGGGACCAGCAGGACACCGTCGACGCGGTCCGCGCGCAGCTCGCGGATGACCGCGGCCTCGTTGGCGACGCTGTCGCCGGTGTCGGCGAGGGTGATTTCGCAGCCGTGACGGCGTCCGGCGCGGCGGATGGCGCGGATGAGCTCACCCGAATAGGGGTTCGCGTGCATCGCCATGGCCACCCCGAACCGGTGGGTGACCGGGGTGTCCTCCCACAGGGGCAACGCCGGGGACAATGCCGTCATCGATCCACGCCTTCATCCGAGCTTGAATGAAGGTAACGGCTGACGGAGCGTCGTTCGGCCGCGAGACCGGAAAGTCTCCCAACAATCATCAATGTGAGTGAACGTGCGCGCAGCCGCAGGACGCACGGTGGCGGAGCGTAGGCGGAATCCGGAGCGTCTGGGCCTTGCGTGCGGGGTCGTTGATCCGGGACAGCAGCAAGCGGACGGCCTGCGTGCCGATCTCCTCGATCGGCTGCGCCATCGTGGTCAGCGGCGGATCCACCAGGTCGGCCCACTCGACGTCGTCGTAGACCACGACGGGCAGGTCGATCCCGGCTCGCATGCCCCGGCGGCGTAGTTCGTGCAGCACCCCGACCATCATGCTGTCGTTGCCGACCACCAGCGCCGTCGGCGGTTCCGGCAGCGCGAGCAGGGTGCTCAACGCCAGCGCTCCGCCCGACCGCGACGACTGCCCGCAGGCGACCAGTTCCTCCGACCAGGTCCGCCCCGAACGGCCGAGTCCCAGCCGGTAGCCGAGGATCCGCTCCTCGCTGGTGCTCAGCCCGGCCGCGCCGCTGATCATGCCGATCCGCTGATGCCCGAGCGACGCCAGATGCGCCGTCAGCGCCGACGTCGATTGGATGTTCTCCGCGCCGACCTGGTCGACGTCGGTGCGCGTGGAAAGCCTGTCGATGAGCACGGTCGGGACGTCGAGCGAAACGAGTTCGCCGATCACCGAACCGTCGCCGGGCGACGGCGTGATCAGCAGCCCGTCGACCCGGCGGGAACGCAGTGTCCGCACCGTTTCACGCTCGGTGTCGACGGTGTCGTGTGTGTCGGCCAGTAGAACCGTGTAGCCGGCCGACGCCGCTTCGCGTTCTATCGCCTGGATGAGCACCGCGAAATACGGATTCGCCAGGAGGGAGATCGCGACGCCGATCGACCGCGTCCCGCCGGTGACCAGGGAGCGGGCGATGGCGTCGCCGGTGTAGCCGGTCTGCTCGATCGCGCGGAGAACCGCGGCCTTGGTCTCCTCGGCGACCGCCCTCGTCCCGTTGACCACGTGCGAAACCGTGGTGATGGAGACGCCTGCCAGTTCGGCGATGTCGCGTTGGGTGGGGCGGGAGGAGCGTGACGGCGGCATTACCAATCCTCGGTCAGGTGCTCGGGCAACCGATATGGGCAAGCGTTTGCGCAAACGCTTGCGAGTGAGCATAACCCTGTCTACCTTCCCGTTCATCGCCGACAGCCTTGAATTGGAAGGGCATCCCCCATGAGACAGCGCAGTCTCTTAGCGCTAGCCCTGGCAGCCGCGCTCACGGTGACCACGGCCGGGTGCACGGTCGAACGCCACTGGGGTGGCGGGTCGAAGACCGGTGGTGGTGGCAAGGCCAAGGTCGGCCTGGTCACCAAGACCGACACCAACCCCTACTTCGTCGAGCTGAGAGCAGCCGCCAAGGCCGCCGCCGAGGCGAACGGCGCGGACTTCAGCGCCCTCGCCGGCCAGTTCGACGGGGACAACGACGGTCAGGTCCGGGCCATCGAGAACCTCATGCAACAGGGTGCGAACACCATCCTGATCACGCCGAGTTCCTCGACCGGTGTCCTCGACGCCATCGACCGCGCCCGCAAGGCCGGGGTGCTGGTCATCGCCCTCGACACCGCGACCGAGCCCGACACCGCCGTCGACGCCACCTTCGCCACGGACAACTTCGAGGCCGGACGCCAGCAAGGCGCGTATGTCAAGGCGGCGCTCGCGGGCAAGCCGCCGAAGCTGTTCATGGTGGACGGCACCGCCGGTTCCACAGTGGACACTCAGCGGCACACCGGATTCCTCAAGGGCATCGGGCTGACCGACGCCTCGCCGGAGATCAAGGGCAAGACACCGGCGAACGGTGACCAGAGCCTTGCCCAGCAGGGCGTCGAGAACCTGCTGCAGCGCACCACCGACATCAACGCCGTCTACACGATGAACGAGCCGATGGGCCGCGGCACCTACGCCGCGCTCCAGGCCCGCGGCCTGGTGAACCAGATCGTGATGGGTTCGATCGACGGCGGCTGCGAGGGCGTCAAGAACGTGCGCGACGGTCAGTACGCCGCCACGGTCATGCAGTTTCCCAAGAAGATGGCCGAGCAGGGCGTCCTCGCCGCCATCGAATACGCCAAGACCGGCAAGAAGCCGAGCGGATTCGTGAACACCGGATCCGCGGTGATCACGGACAAGCCGATTCCCGGCGTGGAAAGCCAGGACACCAAGTGGGGCCTCGAGAACTGCTGGGGGACGAAATGACAACGGCGACCCTCAAAGGCAGTGAACGGCCCACCATCGGTGAGTTCTTCCTGCGCGCGCCCGCCGTCGGACCGGCGCTGGCCCTGCTCGTCGCGATCGTGGTGTTCTCCCTGTCGACGGACACCTTCCTCGATCTCGACAACCTTTCCCTTGTGGTGCAACAGTCCCTGGTGGTCGGCACGCTCGCACTCGGGCAGACGCTGATCATCCTGACCGCCGGTATCGATCTGGCCAACGCGGCCGCGATGGTGCTCGCGACGCTGATCATGGCGAAGCTCGTCGTCGGCGGCGTCCCCGGAATTTGGGCACTGCTGCTGGGAATCGTGGCGACGGTGGTGATCGGGATGGTCACCGGCTCCCTGGTCACCCGGATCAAACTGCCGCCGTTCATCGTCACCCTCGGTCTGCTGACCGTGCTCACCGCGGCCGCGAAACTGTTCGCGAGCGGGCAGGCCGTCCCGGTCGCCGACGAGCTGCTCAAATGGCTCGGCACCCGCCGCTACCTGTTCGGCGGCATTCCGATCACCTACGGCATGACGCTGGCTTTGCTGATGTACCTCGGACTTTGGTACGCGCTCACGCGGACCCCGTGGGGCAAGCACGTCTACGCGGTCGGCAACGCGCCGGAATCCGCGCGGCTGTCCGGGATCAAGGTCAACCGCACCATTCTTTCGGTGTACCTCGTCGCCGGGGTGATCGTCGGGATCGCCGCCTGGCAGGCGCTCGGCCGCGTGCCGAACGCCGACCCGAACGCCTTCCAGCTCGGCAACCTCGACTCCATCACCGCGGTGGTGCTCGGCGGTGCGAGCCTGTTCGGCGGCCGGGGTTCGGTTCTCGGCACGATGATGGGCGCGCTGGTCGTCGCGGTACTGCGGTCCGGGCTGACCCAGCTCGGGGTGGACGCGCTCTACCAGGACGTCGCCACCGGTGCCCTGCTCATCGGCGCCGTCTGCGTCGACCGTTTCGCGAGGAGGCAGCAGTCATGAGCCCCACTCCCACGTTGTCCGCGCAGGGACTGGTCAAACGCTACGGCCGGGTCACCGCCATCGACGGCGCCGACTTCGAACTGTTCCCGGGCGAGGTGCTCGCCGTCGTCGGCGACAACGGTGCCGGGAAGTCGAGTCTCATCAAAGCCCTTTCGGGCGCGGTGGTCCCGGACGCCGGGGAGATCAAAGTGGACGGTGAGACCGTCCACTTCAAGTCCCCTTTGGACGCTCGCCACTACGGGATCGAGACGGTGTACCAGGATCTCGCCGTCGCACCCGCGCTCGACATCGCGTCGAACATGTTCCTCGGCCGGGAAAAACGGCGTCAGGACATCTTCGGCAAGGTGTTCCGGAAACTGGACCGGACCGCCATGCGGGACGAGGCGCAGCGGATCCTGGACGAACTCGGTATCAACATCAAATCCATCGCCCAGCCGGTGGAGACGCTGTCCGGCGGGCAGCGCCAGGGTGTCGCGGTCGCGCGGGCGGCCGCGTTCGGCACCAAGGCGGTGATCATGGACGAGCCGACCGCCGCGCTCGGCGTCGCCGAATCCGGCAAGGTGCTCGACCTGATCAACCGGATCCGCGAACGCGGCCTGCCGGTGGTGCTGATCAGCCACAACATGCCGCATGTGTTCGACATCGCCGACCGCATCCACGTGCACCGGCTCGGCAAGCGCGTCGCGGTCGTCTCGCCGAAGACGCATACGATGAACCAGGTCGTCGGCCTGCTCACGGGAGCGTTGAAGCTCGGCGAGAACGGCGAGGTCGAAGAGGTCGCTTCGGCCGTGCACACGGGGTTGTAACGAGTGAGAGTGCTGCTGGCGGGCCTGTGCACCGTCGACCAGGTTCAGCGCGTCGCCGAAATCCCGGCACCGGGTGAAAAGGTGCGTTCGCTGTCGATGGACGTCGCCGCCGGGGGGCCGGCGACGAACGCGGCGGTGACCGTGGCCGCGCTCGGCGCCGATGCGACGCTCCTGACGGTCGCCGGTGCGCATCCGCTGGCGGCACTCGCCCGCGCCGACCTCGAGGCGCACGGCGTCGACCTCGTCGATCTCGATCCCGAACTGCCCGATCCGCCCGCGATCAGCGCCATCGTCGTCCGCGAGTCCGACGGTGAGCGCACCGTCGTCTCGCGCAATGCCCACGCTTCTCCGCGTTCAGTCCTCTCGATGCGTTCCTTGCACGCGCGACTACCGCGTTCAGAGGACGAAATGCCACGATGTGTGCTCCTCGACGGGCATCATCCGGAGGTCGCCGTGCAGGTGGCGCGCTGGGCGCGGGAGCGGAAGGTGCCGGTGGTGCTCGACGCGGGGAGCTGGAAGCCGGTCTTCGGCGAACTCCTGCCGTTGGTGGACATCGCCGCGTGCTCGTCGCTGTACCGGGGGGACGATCCTCGCGAGTACGGCGTACCGGTCGTGATCACCACCGCGGGGCCGGAACCGGTGCGCTGGACGACGGCGGACGGATCCGGTGCGGTCCCCGTCCCCGTCACCCGGGCGCGTGACACGCTTGGCGCGGGCGACGTCTGGCACGGGGCCTTCGCGTACGCGGTCGCCAGGGGCGTAGGGGACGTCCAGGCTTGGATCGGGTTCGCCAACGAGGTGGCCGCCGAACGGGTGCGGCATGAAGGACCGAGGTCGTGGACGGCCTCGGTCGCGGAGATGGGAGAGGGACTGCCATGACAGCCATGCCATCGGTGTTCGAGGACCTGTTGAGCAGGGCTCAGACGCTGGCGAAGCCGGGACAGCGCAGCGTGCTCGGGATCGTCGGCGCCCCCGCGTCCGGTAAGACGACGCTGGCCTGGGGGCTGGCGAAGGCCTTGGGCACGAGGGCGGCCGTGGTCGGGATGGACGGTTTCCACCTGGCGCAGGTGGAACTGCAGCGGCTCGGCCGTGTGGAGCGCAAGGGCGCGCCGGACACCTTCGACGCCGCCGGGTACGTGCACCTGCTGCGCAGGCTCGCCGAGGGCCGCGAAACGGTCTACGCGCCCGAGTTCCGCCGTGAGATCGAGGAGCCGATCGCCGGCGCCGTCGCGGTCACCCCGGACGTCCCGCTGGTCATCACCGAGGGCAACTACCTGCTCCTGCAGGACGACCCGTGGAGCGGCGTGAAGCCGATCCTCGCCGAGTCGTGGTTCCTCGCGCCGGACGAACCCGAGCGCATCGAGCGGCTCGTGTCGCGGCACCGCCGCTACGGCCGCTCGCTGGTCGAAGCCCGCCGCCGCGCGCTCGGCTCCGACCAGCGCAACGCCGATTTGATCGCTTCCACCAGCGACCGGGCCGACCTGGTCCTGGAGAATCTCCCGCTGGTCAACTTCGCCATATGAGTGGGGTTCTCGTCGTCACCGGCGGCAGCAAGGGCATCGGCGCGGCGGTCTGCGAATTGGCCGCCGCGCGTGGTTACGACGTCGTCGTCAACTACGCGGGCGACGCCGAAGCAGCCGAAGACGTCGCTTCGCGCGTCCGGCGGCACGGCGTCCAGGCGATCACCCGGCGCGGGGACGTCGCGTCCGAAGAGGACGTGGTCGCCCTTTTCGACGCGGCCGTCGAACTCGGCCCACTCGCCGGGGTGGTCGCGAACGCGGCCATCACCGGCAACACGCCCGGCCGCCTCGACGAGTACGACGTGGACGTCGTCCGTCGCGTGGTCGATGTCAACATCACGGGCGTCTTCCTGTGCGTCCGCGAGGGCATCCGCCGGATGTCCACCCGGTACGGCGGCGCGGGCGGCGCGATCGTCACGGTGTCCTCCACCGCCGCGCGGACCGGATCGCCCGGGGAATGGGTCCATTACGCCGGTACCAAGGCCGCGGTCGAAACGATGACCTACGGTGTGGCGCAAGAAGTCGCGAAAGAATCCATCCGGGTCAACGCGGTCGCACCGGGGATGATCCATACCGGACTTCACGCCGCGGCGGGGATGCCCGACCGGATGGACCGGATCGCCCCGACCATTCCGATGGGACGCGCCGGCGAGCCCGGCGAAGTCGCGGAAGCCGTGCTGTGGCTCCTTTCCCCGGCCGCCTCGTACACCACCGGGACGGTGTTGACCGTCGGCGGAGGGCGTTGACGACCCGGGCCACGGAGCGGTCACGGGGCGATATCGGGTCCGCGTGCGGTTCAGCCACGTTTTAACACTGTTTCCCGGCCGATATCACGATTCATGTGAGAAGTCGGCGGATCACCTCGACGCCCGATGCGCCTGTGTCACCCTGGTGGCGCCCCCAAGCTTCTTGATCAGGACGGTCATCCCCGATGTCCAAGCTCATGTCTGTGCACCACCTGGCACTCACCGTGACCGACGTGGACCGGAGCGTGCCCTGGTACGCCCGAGTGCTCGAACTCGAGGAGTTCACGCGTCGCGAAGACCCGGAGACGGGGCTGCGGAAGGTCGTGCTGCGCTCGCCGAGCGAGGGTTTCGCGGTGGTGCTGGTCGAGCACCAGGACACCGAGCGGCCGCGATTCGACGAACGGCGTACCGGTCTGGACCACGTGGCGTTCAAGGTCTCTTCGAGGTCGGAACTGGCCGAGTGGGAGGCGCGTCTCTCTGAGTACGGCGTCGTCTACACGCCGTCAAAGGGCTCACGGACGCTGGAGGGCTCCACCGTCATCGTCTTCCGCGACCCCGATGGGATCCAGCTGGAAATCTGGGCTGACCCCGAGGCCTAGGTTGTGCTCTCTTCGGTTTCTTCGGCGGGGCGCCGCATTTCCTGGCGATAGCGGATCACGCCATAGGCCGTGCCCACCACGAAGAACGCGATGCTGATCCACAGCGCCGCCGTCTTGACCCACGGCAGCTGGTCGAGCAGACCGGCCCCGTAGTAGCCGAGCAGTACCAGCGTCGGCACCCAGAGCAGCCCGCCGAGCGCGGTCGCGAGCGCGAACCGGCGCGGATCCATCCGCGCGGTCCCCGCGATGAGCGGCGCCAGCGTGCGGATCCACGGAATCCAGCGCGCGGCCACGATGGCGAAGAAACCCTTGCGATCCAGGAACGCCCTGGCACGTTCGACGTTGTGCCGGTTCAGCACCTTGCCGCCGCGCCGCGCGATCAGTTTCGTGCCTGTCGACCGGCCGATGTAATAGCCGACCTGGTTGCCGAGGATCGCGACGAGCAATGCGGCGGCCGACAGCAGCCACGCGTTCAGATCGGAGCCGTGCTGCGCGAGGACGACTCCGGCCGCGAACAGCAGGGAGTCGCCGGGCAGGAACAGCCCGATGATCAGCGCGCACTCCACGAAGATGAAGCTGAGCACGATCACCCAGACGAGCACTGGCCCGGCGGTGTCGAGCCAGCTCACGCCGATGCCCGCGGCCTCGGTGTACACCTCACTCACGACGCGAGCCTACGTGTACTCGGCGAACCACACGCGGCCGAACCATGGAATCGAGGTATCCGAAAGTCCCGGTCACGCGTTCCCCACATGTTATGAACGGGACTTTCATTGCAAAATTTGCAATGAAAGTCCCGTTCATAACACTCGTGACTAGTGTTCGACCAGCTCGTCGAGCGCCTGGTCGTAGCTCAGCCGGACGTCGTGTTCGGCTTGGTCACCGCCCAGCAGCTCCACCCGGCTTGTGGCGGGCGGGTAGCCGCTCGCGATCACCGTGTACGTCCCGGCAGGCAGGTCGCTGACCGTGTAGTTGCCCTCCGCGTCGGTCCTCGCCACGGCGGCGACGCCGCCCGAGGAATCCAGCACGGTGATCCGCGCGTCCGGCACCACCCGGTCCCCGTCGGTACGGGCGACGCCGCTCAGCAGGATGGTGCTGACCAGTTCGACGTCGTGGCGCAGCACGCCGGCGCCGGTGGCGGTCAGCGTCGCCGCGACCGGCCGGAACCAGCGACCGCTGGCGACGATCGTGTACCGCCCGCCGACGATGCCGGTGAACGAGTAGACGCCGCCGTCGTTCGTGTGGGTCCTGGCCACCTGATTGCCGTTGTGGTCGATCAGGGTCAGTGCCGCACCCGAGACGTTCGTGGCGTCGTCCCGGCGGACGTGGCCGGTGATCTGGGCGGATCCCGCCCGGAACACCCCGCTGCCGTTGCCGTTCCCGTTGGTCAGCGCGTGCTTGCCGGGCTCGACGGGCGCGGTCACGACCGTCTTCTCGGAAGCGGTTTCGACAGGCGCCTCGTCCTCTTCCAGGAGGGCTTCGCCGCCTTCGAGAGCCGAAGCCGCCGAAGGAGCCGAGCCGCCGAGCAGCGGGATCTCCTTCATGAACATCAGCACCAGCGTCGCCAGCAGCGCGACCGCGCCCGCCACGTAGAACACCGTGGTGATCGACTCGGTGAAGCCGATCAGCACCGGGGTCTTGATGGCCTCGGGCAGGCTCGCGATACCGCTCGTGTTCGACTGCAGGTCACCGAGCGCCGCCGCCTGGGGTCCGGTCGGCACGGTGCCGCCGAACGCCTTGGTGATGTTGCCGGGCAGGACGTTGAACAGGATCGTCAGGAACACCGCGACACCCGCGGTACCACCGATCTGCCGGAAGAACGTCGCCGAAGCGGTCGAGACGCCCATGTCGCTGCGCGGGCCCGCGTTCTGCACCGCGATGATCAGCGTCTGCATGCAGGCACCGAGGCCGAGGCCGATGATCGCGGCCGCGACCAGCGGGTGCCACAGCGCGCTGTTGTACTCGACCTGCGCGAAGAAGAACGCTCCGCCCGCGATCAGCAGCGTGCCGACCACCGGGAACACCTTGTAGCGGCCGGTCTTGCTGGTGATCTGGCCCGAGATGATCGAACCGCTCATGATGCCCGCCATCAGCGGGATCATCAGCAGACCCGACTCGGTCGGCGAGAACTCCTGAACCACCTGCATGTACTGCGGGATCATCATGATCGCACCGAACATCGCGACACCGACGATGATGCCGCCGATGATCGCGACCGTGAAGGTCGAGTTCTTGAACAGCCGCAGCGGGATCAGTGCCGCGTCCTTCATCAGCTTCTCGATGAAGATGAACGCCACCACGCCGATGGCGCCGATGATGTAGCAGATGATCGCGTTCTGCGAGCCCCAGCCCCATTTGTTGCCCTGCTCGGCGACGATCAGGAACGGCACCACGGCGACGACGAGGGCGAGCCCGCCCCACCAGTCGATCTTGTGATCGTGGCGCTGGTGCGGCACGTTGAGCACGCGGGCGACGACGAACAGCGCGACGATCGCGATCGGCACGTTGATCAGGAACACCCAGCGCCAGCCGGCGATGTCGTAGCCGAAGACGCTGCCGAGCTTGTCGAAGTCGGCGAAGAACCCGCCGAGCACCGGGCCGAGCACGGTGGAGATACCGAACACGGCGAGGAAGTAACCCTGGTAGCGGGCACGCTCCCGCGGCGGCACGATGTCGCCCATGATCGTCATGGCCAGCGACATCAGACCACCGGCACCGAGGCCCTGGATCGCGCGGAACGCGGCCAGCTCGTACATCGACGTCGCGAACGCCGAGGCGATCGAGCCGACCAGGAAGATCGAGATCGCGGCGATGTAGAACGGCTTGCGCCCGTAGATGTCGGACAGCTTGCCGTAGATCGGCGTGACGATCGTCGACGTGATCAGGTAGGCCGTGGTGATCCAGGCCTGCAGGTCGAACCCGTTGAGGTCGTTGGCGATCCGGACGATCGAGGTACCCACGATCGTCTGGTCGAGTGCCGCCAGGAACATGCCCGACATCAGGCCGATCAGGATCGTGACGATCTGACGGTGGCTGAGCCGGGGACCATCTTCTTGGATGGCTGGCGGACTTTCTACGGTGGAACTCATTGCTTCAGGCCCCCTTGGCCTTCGACGCCGACGCGGGGTCGGCGAACTGTGGAGATGTTTTTTCGATGTCGTTGTTCAGCCGGTGGAACAGCGAGTTGAGGGTTTCCCGGTCGGCGTCGGACCAATCACCGAGTACCTCGGCGAGCCATTGATTCCGTTGCTTGCGGTTCTCCTCGAAGACCCGGAGTCCTTCGGCGGTCGGTGCGAGCAGGCAGGCGCGGCCGTCTTCGGGGTCGGCCAGCCGTTCGACCAGCCCGTGCTGGACGAGAGAACTCGACTGCCTGCTGATGGTCGAGATCTCGGAGTGCAGGAACTCGGCGAGCTTGCTGGTCCGCTGAGGACCGACGTGGATGAGGCAGAAGAGGATCGCGTACGCGGCCCGCTCGATGCCGTCCGGCCCTTGCTTGGACACCTGGGACTTCGCCCGGTTGACCAGGCGCACGAGCCGCACGAGCTCATGCCCGAGGGTGTCGGCCAGATCGAGGTCGGACTTCGACCTGGTGCCGGGTGTCGTGGGTGTCATGGAGGTCTCTCTCGCCGGTTGCTTGGTCACTGCAACTAGTTGCCTAGAGCAAGGATGTTCCTCTCAAGAGTGCTTCGCAAGGAGAAAAGGGCCCTGTGTGTCGGATAACACTTTAGTTGCCGCATGCAAGCACATTTATTCGTGCATGTTTGTCCGATTCGCCCGTCTTGAGGCGCTGAACAGGGCTTTTGCCGTCGTTGGAACAAGCCGGGCCTGTCGCGCTTTGATGGAGTCATGACCGACTCCGCGCTCTACGCGATCCTCGCCGACCGCAACTTCGGCACCCTCGCCACCATCAAGCGCGACGGCAGGCCCCAGTTGTCGACCGTCAACTACCTCTACGACGCGGACGCCGGCGCGATCCTGATCTCGATCACCGAGCCGCGCGCCAAGACCAAGAACCTCCGCCGCGACCCGCGGGCGACCTTCCATGTGTCGACCGAAAGCGGCGATGGCTACGTCGTCGTCGAGGGCCCTGCCGTCTTGACGCCGACGGCCGCCGCCCGGGACGACGCCACCGTCGACGCCCTGGTGGATCACTACCGCCGGGCTCGTGGTGAGCATCCGGACTGGGACGAGTTCCGCGACGCCATGGTCGCCGACCAGCGTGTTCTGCTGACCATCCCCATCGAGCGCGTCTACGGCCTTCAGATGTAGCGCGCGGTCAGCGCTGGATGCGGTCGATGATCTCGTCGATCCGGTCGAGCAGGGGGCTCGGGTCGTCCCGCCCGAGCGCCGCCCGCAGGTAGAGGCCGTCGCCGACCAGGATGACCAGTTCGGCGGTCAGCGGATCGTCGACGTGCTCGCTGATCAGGTCGTGGACCCGCTGGTTGTAGACCTGCACGACCTCGGAGACCCGTGGTTCGTTGAGCATGATCCGGAGTGTCGCCATGGTCGTGCGGTGCAGCGGTTTGCGCTGGGTCACGTCGGTGATGGCCGTGCGCAGGTACCACGAAACGACGCCTTCGGGTGCCTTCTGTGCCTGCTCGATGTCCTCGTCCGAAAGCCGGGCGAGACGCTCCATCAGGCCTTCGACCAGGGCATCCTTGGAACCGAAGTGGTAGAGCAGGCCGCCCTTCGACACCCCGGCGCGCGCGGCGACGGCTTCCAGGGTGACCCCGCCTGGGCCCTGTTCGATGAGTATCTCCTCGTACGTGTCGAGGATGCGTTCCTTCGCCGAGGGCTTCGCCATGTCAGTTGACTATACCGTCCGGACGGTTTACCTTCGAACGAGGCGGTAACTGTACCGTCCAGACGGTTTACCTAACAGAGGAGAGTGCGCCATGGCGGGGCGCAAGCAGTGGTGGGCGTTGGCGGTACTGGTGCTTCCGGTGCTGCTGATCAGCGTGGACATGACGGTGCTCGGATTCGCGCTGCCGTTCTTGTCCGAGGATCTGGCGCCCACCGGTGCGGAGCAGTTGTGGATCGTCGACATCTACTCGTTCATGCTGGCGGGCCTGCTGGTGCTGATGGGCACGCTCGGTGACCGCATCGGCCGCCGCAAACTGCTGCTCATGGGTGCGGCGGCGTTCGGTGCCGCATCGGTGCTCGCGGCCTTCTCGACCAGCGCGTTCATGCTGATCATCGCCCGCGCGTTGCTCGGTGTCGGCGGTGCGACGCTGATGCCGTCGACGTTGTCGCTGATCCGCAGCATCTTCCTCGACGCCAAACAACGGCGGATCGCGATCGGGGTGTGGAGCGCCGGGTTCTCCGGCGGGATGGCGGTCGGGCCGGTGCTCGGCGGCTGGCTGCTGGAGCATTTCCGGTGGGGTTCGGTGTTCCTCATCAACGTCCCGGTGATGCTGGTACTGCTGATCGTCGGCCCGTTCGTGCTGCCGGAGGCGCGTGACCCGAAGCCGGGCCGCTTCGACCCGCTCTCGGCGCTGCTGTCACTGGCCACGATGCTGCCGGTGGTCTACGGCATCAAGCTGATCGCCGAGCACGGCTTCAGCTGGAACGCCGCGATCAGCATCCTGATCGGTCTCGCGCTCGGCGTCGTGTTCGTGCGCAGGCAGAACCATCTCGACGAGCCGATGCTCGATTTGAAGTTGTTCTCGAACCGGGCCTTCAGTGCTTCGGTCGTGACGAACATGCTCGGCGTGTTCGCCATGGTCGGCTTGTTGTTCCTGGTGCCGCAGTACCTGCAGCTGGTGCTCGGACTGACCCCGGTCGTCGCCGCGCTGTGGATGCTCCCGGCGACGGTCGCCGGTGTCGCCGGTGCGCTTCTCGCGGCTTGGCTCGCGAAGCGGATCCGGGTTTCCGTGCTGGTCAGTGGCGGTCTGCTGGTCGCCGCCGTCGGGTTCCTGGCGTTGACGCAGGTCTCGTCCGGTGGCGGACTCGCGTACGTCGTGGTGTCGTTCACGCTGCTCGGGGGCGGTGTCGCCCTGTCGGAGACGCTGACGAACGACCTGGTCGTCTCGGCCGCTCCCGCCGAGCGGGCCGGAGCGGCGTCGGCCATCTCCGAGACCGGGTTCGAGCTGGGCGGTGCGCTCGGCACCGCGATCCTGGGCAGTGTCGCGACCGCGGTTTACCGCGCCGGCCTGCCGGAAGGCACGGCCGAAACCGCGCGCGACACCCTGGGCGGCGCTGTCGCCACGGCGCAGCAGCTCGCACCCGCTGAAGGGCAGGCACTTCTGGAGGCGGCTCGTGAAGCCTTCACCCAGGGCGTGCACGTCACCGCATGGGCAGGCGTCGCCGTGCTCGTCTATACGGGTGTACAGGCCTTCGTTCTCCTTAACCGGAAGAAAAATTCCGCAGTGCGGATCTGATGCGCTTACGATGGAGGTATGAGCGACGAAGCCTTGGTCACCCGCCTCCGTGAGCACCTGGGAAAGGCCGCGGTGCTCACCGACTCCGACGTCACGGACGCCTACTCGCGCGACATGATGCCGCTGGCCGCGTCGGGCAAACCACTCGCGGTGGTGCTGCCGTCCGATGTGGAGGGTGTGCAGGCCGTGGTCAAGGCCTGCGCGGAGTTCGGGGTGCCGATCGTGCCCCGCGGCGCCGGCAGCGGCCTGTCCGGCGCCGCGAACGCGATCGACGGTTGCGTCGTGCTGGTGCTGACCAAACTCGACCAGGTCGTCGAGATCGACGCGGCCAACCGGCTCGCCGTCGTGCAGCCCGGTGTGGTGAACCTCGATTTCCGCAACGCGGTGGAGAAGCACGGCCTGTTCTATCCGCCGGATCCGTCCAGCTACGACTGGTGCACCATCGGCGGCAACCTGTCCACCAACGCCGGTGGCTTGTGCTGTGTGAAGTACGGCGTCACCACGGATTCCGTACTGGGCCTGGAAGTCGTGCTCGCCGACGGGTCGGTGCTGAAGACCGGGCGCCGCACGGTGAAGGGCGTCGCGGGCTACGACCTCGCTCGGCTCTTCGTCGGCAGCGAGGGCACGCTCGGCGTGATCACGCAGGCGACAGTGGCGCTGAAACCGTTGCCGCAGTTGCCTTCCACGTTCGTCGCGGGCTTCAGCAGCACGGAGGCCGCCGGTGAAGCCGTCGCGCGAGTCGTGCGCGAGGGGCTGGTGCCGTCGCTGCTGGAGATCATGGACGCGACGTCCATCAAAGCCGCCGAGACCTACCTCAAGACCGACGTCGGCGCGGGAACGGACTGCAAGGCCTTGCTGCTCGCGCAATCCGACTCCGGCGGCGAGGTCGCGCGGCGGGAACTCGCGGCGCTGGAACAGATCTGCGTCGACTGCGGCGCGGATCTCGCCTACGCCACCGACGATCTCGAAGAGGGCAAGATGCTGCTGCAGGTGCGGCGGGTCGTGCTCACCGCACTGGAGCTGTACGGCGTCTGGCTGACCGACGACGTCTGCGTGCCGCGCACCCGGATCGCCGAGCTGATCGCCGGATGCGAGCGGATCAGCGAAGAGGTGGGACTGCGGATCGCCGTCGTCGGCCACGCCGGCGACGGCAACATGCATCCGACGATCGTCTACGCGCCGGACTCCGAGGACGAATTCGCCCGTGCGCGGAAGGCCTTCGACGCGATCCTCGACGTCAGCTTGTCGCTGGGCGGGACGGTCACCGGTGAGCACGGCATCGGCCGGATCAAACGGGAGTGGCTCGCGAAGGAGATCGGCGAAGTGGGGCTCAAGGTGCACCGCCAGATCAAGCAGGCGCTGGACCCGGGGAACCTCTTCAACCCGGGCTCGATGTTCTCCCTCTGACGCAATTTGAACTGTGGGGATCATCCGTTAGTGGACGTGTAGGACGACCGCTAACGGGTGTGTGAAACATCCGCTAGCATCCGTGGAGAACGTCCCCTAGCGTGCTGGAAGGTCGATGCCCTACCTCCCGCGGTTGTTGGACAGCCGGTTGGCCGCTGTCCTCAGCGCGTTTCCCGCAGCCCTGATCGTCGGGCCTCGGGCGGTCGGTAAAACGACTACGGCCAAACGGGTAGCGACAGAAGTGGTCGAGCTGGACGATCCGGCGCAAGCCGCGCCGTTTCGAGCCGATCCGACGGCCGCGCTCGATGCGTTGCGACGGCACGGTTCCGGGCCCTTGCTTCTCGACGAGTGGCAGGAAGTTCCCGAGGTCCTCGGTGCCGTCAAGCGCGCGGTGGACCAGGGTGCCGCTCCCGGAAGCTTCATTCTGACCGGTAGCGTCCGTGCGCCGCTGAACTCGATCTCCTGGCCGGGGACCGGGCGCGTGATCACCATCGACATGCACCCGCTCACCGTGCTGGAGCAGCGGGCGTCGATCGGGCTGAGGAGTGAATTCGTGGCCGGCCTGCTGAGCGGGCAGGTCACCGGGCTCGCTTTGCCCCCTGACCTGCCCGACCTCGTCGGCTATCTCGAACTGGCGGTGGTCGGTGGGTATCCGGCGGTACTCGACCTACCCGAGGCGACACGGAAATTGTGGCTGGACAGCTATGTCGAACAGCTCGTTCTCCGCGACGTCCCCGAGCTCGGCGAGGTCAGGGATCCGGCGGCGTTGCGTCGACTGTTGCGTGCGTTGCTCGAAAGCACCGGAACGCTCACTGCGGATACGGAGCTGGCTGCCGCGGCCGACATGAACGTCAAGACCGTCAAGCGTCAGGAACGTCTACTTGATGACCTGCGCATCGTGACGTCGCTGCCCGCGTGGCATACCAACAGGTTGAGCCGACTGATCAAACAACGCAAGCGTTACGCGGTCGACTCCGGACTGGTCGCCGCACAGCTGGAGACCGATGTTCATGGGTTGCTCAGGCAGGGCGATCTGATGGGACGGATGCTGGAAACCTTCGTGCTGGGCCAACTTCGCCCTTTGCTGGACGTCTCCGAGCGCAAGGTCAGCGCGTATCACCTGCGTCAGCAGGACGGCAGGCGAGAAGTCGATGTGCTTCTGGAGGGCGCGGACGGGCGTGTCGTCGGCCTGGAGATCAAGGCGTCCTCGAGCCCGGCCAAGGCCGATGCCCGGCATTTGGCCTGGCTACGTGATCAGCTTGGCGACCGGTTCGTGGCCGGGGCGGTGTTGCATACCGGCAAATCGCTCTATCGGCTCGAAGAGCGGATCAGTGCGGTTCCCATCGCCGCCCTATGGGGCTAGCAGGGCGATTCGCGTCCCCTTCATGGCGTGAACGGCAGGGACGAGCGAACGCGTCAGTCGCGGATCCGCGGGATCTGCTGCGTGATGTCCTCGGCGGTGTCGGCGACGATGCCGGTCGCGGTGGCGCCGTGCTTCTTCTCGCGGCGCGACTTGAGGTACTCGAGCACGATCGGCACCACGGACACCAGCACGATCAGGATGAAGATCGCGTCGATGTTGTCGCGGATGAACGGGATGTCGCCGAGCAGGTGGCCGAGCGCGGTGATCCCGGCGGCCCACAGGATGCCGCCGATGACGGTGTAGGTGAAGTACTTCTTCGGGTCCATCTTGCCGATGCCCGCGATCCAGGTGATGAACGTCCGCACGAACGGCACGAACCTCGCCAGCACGACCGCCTTCGGCCCGTGCTTCTCCAGGAAGGCGTGGGTCTGGTCGACGTACTTCTTGTTGAAGAACTTCGAGTCCGGCTTGCGGAACAGCCAGGGGCCGACCTTCCAGCCGAGGCCGTAGCCGAGCAGGTTGCCGAGCAGCGCCGCGACCGTGACCAGGACGCAGACCAGCCAGAGCGGGGCCTCGATCTTGTTGGACGCGATGAGCAGGCCCGCGGTGAACAGCAGGGAGTCACCGGGCAGCACCGGGAAGACGCTGCTCTCGATGAAGATGATCAGGCAGAGCACCGTGATGACCGGGACGGTCAGCCCGCTCAGCAGGTGCATCGGGTCCAGCCACTCGGGCAGGAGCCCCATCGTCGTCACGTTGTTCTGCGCCAGGATCACACCAAAACGGTACAGGGTGACGCTGAGTGCCCTGATCCGGCGGGGAAGGCGGCTCAGATCAGCGTGAGCAGCCCGATCACCGAACCGGCGGCAAGTCCCAGCAGTACCGCGAGCAGCAACACCCAGTACGCGGGCAACGGCGCACTGCCGGGCGAAGGGGCCGGAGGCGTCATCGGACGTTCCGCCAGCCTGGCCGTTTCCGCGTCTTCCAGTGCGACGCGCTCCCGTTCGAGCGAGTCGGCGCCGGCACCGGAAAGCAGTCCGTATTGCAGCGGCAGCTCGCCCTCTCCTGGAGCCGGAGAGGACTCGGTCGCGGCCGGAACCTCAGCGGTGCCCGAATTACTCTCGGTGTCCGATTCAGCCGGTTTTTCGGTGGAGGCCTCGGAGATCCGCTCCGCCGAAGGAGCGAAGACGGCCTGAGCGCGAAGGGCATCGGCTAGGAGCTTCTCCGGGTCCTTGGGCTCGCTCATCCGTACTCCTTTCGCCGCTACCCGTCGCTGACCGACACACCACCTTCGACCGCGCCACTCAGCGGGGCCGTGGCGCTCAATGTAGCCGCCGCCTCGTCCTTGACCCACTCGCCCTGGCGCAGCACCTTGGCCGGTCGCAGGTCGCGGTCGAGCACCACGACGTCGGCCGCGAGCCCGGCGCGCAGCGACCCGGTCCGGTCGGCGATGCCGAGCAGTTCGGCGGGCCTGCCGGAGGTCGCGCGGACGGCGTCGAGCAGGTCGATACCCGCGCCGCGGACGAGGTTGCGGAAGGCCGCGTCCATGGTCAACGTGCTGCCCGCCAGTGAGCCGTTCCCGGCCAGCGTCGCGACGCCGTCGCGGACGTCGACCTCGAGGCGGCCGAGGATGTAGCTGCCGTCGGCGGCGTCGGTGGCCGACATGGCGTCGGTGATGAGCACCGTCCTGCCCTTGCCCGCGTGGTGCGCGGCCAGCCGCAGCACCGTCGGGTGCACGTGGACGAGGTCGCAGATCAGCTCGACGGTAATCCGCTCGTCGTCGAGGAGCGCGCCGATCGGACCCGGCTCGCGGTGGTGGAGCGGTCGCATGGCGTTGAAGAGGTGCGTCGCGACGGAGGCGCCGGCGTCGATCGCCGGGATGATCTGGTCTTCGACGCCGTCGGTGTGCCCGATGGCGGCGATGACGCCCGATTCGGCCAGTTGCCGGACCGCTTTGATCCCACCGTGCAGTTCGGGGGCGAGGGTGATCATCCGGATGTCACCGCGGCCCGCGGTGAGCAGCGCGTTGACCGTCGCCGTATCCGGTTCGATCAGCGTCGCCGGATCGTGTGCCCCGCAGCGCGCCTTCGAGATGAAGGGTCCTTCGAGGTGAATGCCGGCAAGTTCACCCTCTTGGACCAGCTCCCGAAGGGCCGCGATCTGGTCCCGGAGCACCGGAATGGGGTCCGAGACGAGACTGCCGAGCATGGTCGTGGTCCCGTGTCGCCGATGCGCGCGGACGGCGCGGTACAGCTCCTCGGGGTTCGCACTGGAGAACGACCCGCCCCCACCGCCATGGCAGTGGGTGTCGACGAAGCCGGGCACGACCAGGCACCCGTCGACGTCCACGCGGTCGATGTCCGGGGGTGTCCCGGAACCGACTTGGACGATCTTGCCGCCGGCGATCGCCAGCCAGCCGTCGTCGAGTACACGGTCCGGGGCGACGACCCGGCCGCCCACGATCACGAAATCTCCGGCGCCTCTCACGCCCCCCAGCATATATTGGTCTGGACCAAGCATGGCGGCACAACCCAGCGCTCGAGATTGAGGCCGGGTGTCAGTTCGGCGACTGCATCGCTTTCTGCAGTGCCTCCAGCGCCCGGCTGGCGGTTGACTTCACGGTACCTTTCGAAATCCCGGCGGCCTCAGAGATTTCGGCCTCACTCAGCCCACCGTAGTAACGGAGCACCAGAACTTCACGCTGACGCGGGGGCAGTTTGGACAAAGCGCTCACCACGGCCTGATGTTCACTCGACAGCATGGCGAGGCTTTCGGCCGAACGCGCGTTGACCGCGTGCGGCGCGACGTACTCGCGAGCGGTCTTGCGGCGGCGCAGCACGCTGCGTGATCCGTTGACCACGGCGGTGCGCAGGTAGCCGACGGCCGCGGCGGCGTCGCGCAGGCGTCCCCAGTTGCGGTGCAGCCCGGTGAACGCCTCCTGCACGACGTCCTCGGCGGTGGCCGGTTCGTCCACGAGCAGGATGGCCAGCCGGACGAGCCGCATCCGATGCTGGCGATAGAGATCCTCAAGGGTCAGTGGTGCCGCAGGCGGCGGTGGCGTGACCGGTCCGTCCATGGTGCGCAGATGGCCGAGGGTCACCTCGACACTGCGTTCCGCGTTGCCCTCGAGCATGTACCCCTACCTGTTCATTTACCCCTTTGAAGCACAACCTGTGCGTGGCGCACGATCAGCGTATCGGGTGGGGCAGGAGTCCTGCCTGATCGGATCCTGAGAAGCTGGGGGCGTCTGTCGGAACGACCTTGGAGATGTCGATGGCCTGGTTCCTGGTGGAGATCACGTACGTGCAGGAGAAGCTGGCGGACGTGCGTCCCCGGCACCGGGAATTCCTTTCCCGCCTCGCTGACCAGGGCGTCGTCGCGCTCGGCGGCCCGCTGGGCGACGGCTCCGGTGGCATCTCGATGTACCAGGCGGCCGATGAGACCGCGCTGCTCGAAATCATCGACCAGGACCCCTATCACCTCGAAGGCGTGGTGGCGAAGCGGACCGTCCGCGAGTTCAAGCCGGTGATCGGCTCCTGGATTCCCACGGAATCCTGACGGCTCAAAGGTCGAGGGTGACCGGCTCGCGTTCGACGCAGACCCGGACGCGGTCGCCGGTCACCGTCGGCAGCTCGCAGGTCCCGCAGAATCCCTGGCGGCACGAATACGCGATACCGGGCACGGTTTCGCGCAGGACGTCCAGCGTCGTGCGGTCGGCTGGCACGTCCAGCGTCACGCCGCTGCGGGCCAAGGCGACCTGGAACGGCTTGCCGCCGACGATCGGCGGCGTCGAGAACCGCTCGAAGAACACCGGTCCGGTCGTGTGCAGCGCCGCGTCCGTGCGGACACCGACGATCATCGGAACCGGTCCGCAGCAGTAGATCGGCGCCCGCTCGGGCATGCCTTCGAGCAGCTCCGCGCCAGAGGCGGGGATGCCGTACTCGGTGTCCGGCCGAATCCAGACCCGATCCCCGAATCCGGACAATTCCTCCAGGAACGGCATCGAAGCCTCGTCGCGACCGGTGTAGACCAGTCGCCAGTCCGCGCCGGAAGCGGCCGCCTGCCGCACCATCGGCAGGATCGGCGTGATCCCGATGCCGCCCGCGACGAACAGGTAGGACGGGCTCGCGACGAAGGGGAACGCGTTGCGCGGTCCGCGCACGGTGATCCGCGCGCCCTTCTTGAGCGCGTGCACCGCCGTCGATCCCTCGCCGAGTAACCGGACCCCGACGCGGTAGGCCGAGCGGTCGTCCGGGTCGCCGCACAGGGAGTACTGGCGGACCAGCCCCGGCCGCGGCGCGAGATCGACATGCGCGCCTGGCCGCCAGCGCGGCAGTTCCTCGCCGCGCTCGTGCACCAACCGCAGGCTGACGACGCCTTCGGCTTCGGCGCGGACGTCGTCGACCACCAGCGGGAGATCACGGTCGACGGCGAGTACCGGGGGACGGCGGCGTCCGCTCACCCCGCTGAGCCTGCGGTACACCGCCACGACGCCGGTCAGCGACGACATCAAGCGGTCGGTCCGTCCGCTGCCGTCGAGCCGCAGCGGGCGCGTCATCGTGGTTCGTCGGCGGCCAGCGCGGCCGGGGAATTCGCGAGATACGCGACGGCCTGATCGGTGTCGCCGGTCTCGGTGGGGTGATAGGACTTCCGGAAGTAGGGCCGGATCTCGCGCAGCAACTGCTTGCCCGACGGCAGCAGGCCGAGCTTCGCCACTCGCAGATAGGTGCGGAAGCTCGCCTTGCCCGGCCGGGTCGGGTCGTTGCGCATCAGGAATCTGGTGCCCCGCAAGAAGACCCACGCGAGCACCGGGGTCACCACGAGCATGCTGCGCACGCGACGGCCGTAGCGACCGTCGAGGTGCATGAACAGGTCGAAGGCGACAGAGCGGTGCTCGACCTCTTCGGCACCGTGCCAGCGCAGGAGATCCAGCATCGTCGGGTTCGCACCCGCGGCATCGAGCGCTTCGGCGTCGAGGATCCATTGGCCGAGGAACGCGGTGTAGTGCTCGATCGCGGCGATGACGGCGAGCCGTTCGATCAGCCATTCCTCGCGTCGCTTGGCGGACAGCGGGCGATCACCGAGCAGGCGGCGGAACATCCATTCCATCTGCGCGATGTACGGCCGGACGTGCACGCCTGCCGCTTCGAGATGCTCGGCGGCACCGTCGTGCGCCTCGGCGTGCATGGCCTCCTGGCCGATGAAGCCGAGGACGTCTTCCTTGAGCCGCTCGTCGCGGATCAGCGGTACGGCCTGCTTGAACACCTCGACGAACCAGCGTTCGCCTTCCGGCAGCGCCAGATGCAGCACGTTGATCGTATGCGTCGCCTGCGGTTCGCCGGGGATCCAGTGCATCGGCAGCGAACCCCAGTCGAACTTGACGTCACGCGCGTGCAGGACGATCTGCTCGTGATCCGTCATGACGCCCGCCCGCTGAGTTCGAAGTCGCTCGGGTCGACCTTGCGGGTTTCGAGCCAGTAGCGCCAGGTGAACCCGGGCCAGATCGTGCGGTTGACGCCCTTCGCGTCGAGATACCAGCTCTTGCAGCCACCCTGGGTCCACACGCCCTTGACGAGCTTGTCCTGGATCTCGCGCTGGAACTTCTCCTGGACACCGGCGCGGACGTCGAGCGCCTCGGCGCCGCGCGAGTCGGCGAGCTTGATCGCGTCGACGACGTAGCGCGCCTGCGATTCGATCATGAACACCACGGAGTTGTGGCCCAGCGCGGTGTTGGGGCCGAGGAGGAAGAACAGGTTGGGGAAGCCGGAGACGGTGATGCCCTTGTGCGTGCGCATCCCCTCGGCCGCCCATTCCTTGGCGAGGTCACGGCCGTCGATCCCGGTGATGTCCAGGTATTCCAAGGCATCCGTGACCTTGAACCCGGTGCCGTAGACGATCGCGTCGACCTCGTGCTCGACACCGTTGCCGTCGACGACGCTGTGCGCTTTGACTTCGCGAACGCCGTCGGTGTTGACGTCCACATTGGACCGATTGATCGCCGGGTAGTAGTCGTTGGAGATCAGCACCCGCTTGCAACCCATGGTGTAGTCGGGGGTGACCTTCTTGCGCAGCTTGGGATCCTTGATGGCCTTGCCGATGTGGCGCTTCGCGATCACCTCGCCAGCTTTCATGATCGCGGGGTGGCCGTTGAAGCCGACGGCACGCACTTCGAGGAACCAGTACAGGGCGTTGCGGTAAAGCCGCTGCACGCCGGGGATGCGGCGGAAGGCGGTCTTGGCCCAGCCGGGCATGGCGTGGTCGGGCTTCGGCATGATCCACGGCGGGGTGCGCTGGAACAGCGTCAGTTCGTCGACTTCGGGGGCGATCCGCGGGACGAACTGGACCGCGCTGGCGCCGGTGCCGACGACGGCGACCTTCTTGCCGCGCAGGTCGTATTCGTGGTTCCACTGCGCGGAATGCCAGGTCTGGCCCTTGAACTTCTCGATCCCGGGCAGGGTGGGGATCTGCGGGATGTGCAGGCCGCCGACGCCGGAGACGACGAACTGGGCCTCGATGTCCTTGCCGGTTTTGGTGTGGACGTGCCAGCGGCGCGTGGTGTCGTCCCAGGTGGCGCCGGTGAGTTCGACGCCGAACCGGATCTTGCGGCGCAGCCGGTACTTGTCGGTGACGTCCTTGAGGTACTGGAAGATCTCCGGTGCCGGAGAGAACGACCGCGACCAGTCGGGGTTCTGCTCGTAGGAGAACGAGTACATGTGGGACTGCACGTCGCAGGCGCAGCCGGGGTACGAGTTGTCCCGCCACGTACCGCCGACTTCGTCCGCCTTCTCCAGGATCACGTAGTCGGAGATTCCGGCTTTTTCGAGCTGGATGGCCTGGCCGAGCCCGGAGAACCCGGTGCCCACGATCACGACCTTGAATCGCTCGGTCATCTGGCAATCCTCCACTTCGAGGCGTTCGTGCCCAGATGACGTTACCGGAAGTAACAGTTACTTGCTAGTACTACCTACCTGTCAGTACGTCCCGCCGAGCTTCGTGTGATCCCAGCTCACGATCTTGGTCGGCCGGAAAATCAGCCCGATTCGCTTCGGGGCCTGCTTGCCGATGAAGCCGGCGAGCTCGTCAGGCACCGGGTCGCCCGGCTTCGCTCCCGCGTAGCGCTGCATGAGCTGAATACCCATCTGGGTGACCAGGGGCGTATCGGTGATGATCTCGACGTCGGCCTCGAGGGAGATCCCGCGGAGCTTGTCGTAGCTGTCGCCGTCCTCGATGAGCACGGTGGCGTGCGGATCGCGCTCCAGGTTCTTCGCCTTCTGAGACGAGCCGTAGGTCCACGTCGCGATGCCCTCTTCGTGCGGGTAGTACCAAAGCGGCGCGAGATGCGGGCGCCCGTTCGGGCCCATGGTCGCGACGTTGATGACCTTCTGCTCGTCGAGGAAGGCGGTGAGTTCGTCGGGGGTCATGCGGATCTGGTCGCGACGGGACATCCGTGGTCAGCCCTTCGGTTTCGGCGCTGTGGCGGCCCGGCCTGCCTGGCCGGTTATCGAAGATTCGTACGCGCCGCGCCGCTCGATGTCCACGAGTGCGGCCGCGTCGGCCTTCTTGATCCGGCTCTTCGCGCCGATCTCGATGATCGGCGGCAGGAACGCGCGGATCAGCTTGAGCCCGCCGACCCAGCGGGGCACATGGACGGTGCGGGCGCGTTTGTTGATCCCGGCCTGCAGGTGGTCGAGCGCGACGGACAGCGGGTAGGTCTTGCCGAGCAGGCCGGGCATGCCGGTGCGGAGCTTGCCGAAGACCGGGTGCTTGTCGGCGCTCTCGACGAGGTCGGTGCGGATCCAGGTCGGGTGCGCGACGCCGACCTTCACGCCGAGGTGGGCGACTTCGGCGCGGAAGCTGTTGCAGAACGCTTCGACGCCCGCCTTCGCGGCGGCGTAGTTGGACATGCCGGGCGCGTGGGTGATCGCGGCCAGCGAGGAGATCGCGAGCAGGTAGCCCTTGCGATCGATGACATGCGGAAGGGTGACGCGGAAGGTGCGCCACACGCCCAGCAGGTCGACCTCGATGACCTTCTCGAAGGCGGCAGGGTCCACCGACCGGACGAAACCGGAGGTCGCGATACCGGCGTTCGCGATGACGATGTCGATGCCGCCGAAGTGCTCGACGACGCCGGCGGTGGCGCGTTCGAGGTCGTCCCAGCTGGTGACGTCGGCTTCCCAGGCGTGGGCGCTGGGGCCGATCTTCTCGGCGACCGTCTTCTGTTCCTCGGCTTCGATGCCGACCAAAGCGACCTTCGCGCCCTGCGCGGCCAGTCGTTCGGCGAGCCCCGCGCCGATCCCCCGTGCGGCGCCGGTGATCAGGACGACCTTGCCGTTCACGCTGTTCTTGGCCACGTTGCCTCCTCGTCCGAGCCTTACGGCATTCGGACGGTACCTCAACCTACCCGGAGTAAGCTACCCGCAAGTAAGTACGCGTCAGTGCGAGGCGGTGGTGAGGGCGTCGACCTCGTCGGCGGTGAGATCGAGGTCGACGGCGGGCAGAAGCTCGGTCAGCTGTTCGACCGAGCGGGCGCTCGCGATGGGCGCGGTGACGGTCGGCTGAGCGAACAGCCACGCGAGCGAAACCGCCGCGACGGAGACGTCGCGCGAGGCCGCGATCTCGTCGAGCGCCGACAGGACCCGCTCGCCGCGTTCGTCCAAATAGGACGAAGCGCGGGCGGCACGGGGGCTGTCGCCGATGTCCTCCTTGGAACGGTACTTCCCGGCGAGGAAACCCTTGGCCAGTGCGAAATACGGCAGGACGGCCAGACCTTCGCGCTCGACCGTCGGCGCCAGGTCGCGTTCGTAGTCCCGCTCCACGAGGTTGTAGTGCGGTTGTAGCGCGACGAACTTCGCCAGCCCTTCACGGTCCGAAATGGACAGTGCTTCGCTCAGTCGTTCCGCGGAGTAGTTCGACGCCGCGATGTAGCGCACCTTGCCGGCGCGCACGAGCTCGTCGAAGGCTCGCAGCGTCTCTTCGATCGGGGTCTCCGGATCGTCGATGTGCGCGTAGTAGAGGTCGATGTGATCGGTCTGGAGCCGTCGCAGCGAGTCCTCGGCCGCCGCCGCGATGTTCGCCGCCGACAGCCCCTTCCGTTCTTCCCACATGCCGGTCTTGGTCGCGATGACGACGTCGTCGCGGCGGCCGCGCTTGGCCAGCCAGTCGCCGATGATCGTCTCGGAGCCGCCGCCCGAATAGAGGTCAGCGGTGTCGATGAAGTTGCCGCCCGCCGCCGTGTAGGCGTCGAGGACGGAGAAGGACCGCTGCTCGTCCGCGGTCCAGCCGAAGACGTTCCCGCCGAGGTTGATCCCTTGGACATCGAGGTCGGTGCTGCCGAGTTTCGCCATACTTCGAACTTAGGGGAAGACATCGGCGGAGGCAGGCGTTGGCTCGGGTCATGGGAATTGAACTCGGCAGGTTCGGTGTCTGGCAGCTCGAGAGCAAGATCTCTCCGGAGATCGCGGTCGAGCTGGAGAAGCTCGGCTACGGCGCGATCTGGCTCGGCGGTTCGCCTCCGGGCGACCTCAACGCCGTCGAGGCGCTGCTCGACGCGACCACTTCGATCACCGTCGCCACCGGCATCATCAACATCTGGCAAGTCGACGCGGCCACCGTCGCCGAGTCGTACCACCGTGTCGCCGCGAAGCATCCGGACCGCTTCCTCCTCGGCGTCGGCGCAGGCCATCCCGAGCAGGATCAGAAGTTCGTCAAACCGTACGGGGCGCTCGTCGAGTACCTGGACGCGTTGGACGCCGCCGGGGTGCCGGTCGAAGCCCGCGCGCTCGCCGCGCTCGGCCCGAAGGTGCTCAAACTGGCGGGCGACCGCACCGCCGGTGCCCACCCGTACCTGATGACGCCCGAGCACACCCGCCAGGCGCGCGAGGTCCTCGGCCAGGGCCCGCTGCTGGCGCCGGAGCACAAGGTCGTCTTCGACACCGATCCGGAGCGCGCCCGCGCCGTCGGCCGTCAGACCGTCAAGTTCTACCTGGGCCTGGTCAACTACACGAACGCCTTGCGCAAACTCGGCTTCACCGACGAGGACCTGGCGGGTGAGGGCAGCGACAGGCTGGTCGACGCGCTGGCACTGCACGGCGACGCGGAGACGATCGGGCGCGGGCTCAGCGCCCACGTCGAGGCCGGGGCGGACCACGTCACCATCCAGGTACTGGACTCCGACCCGCTGCCGGCCTACCGGGCGCTCGCCGAGGTCCTTCTCTGATACGACGGCTGTAGGCACCTCCCGGCCGACCTCGTACGATTCGGCCGAGAGGTGCACCAGCCTGCTTCGAGGAGGAGTAAACGATGCCCATCGCCACCCCCGAGGTCTACGCGGAGATGCTCGACCGGGCGAAGGCGAACGAATTCGCCTACCCGGCCATCAACGTGACCTCGTCGGAGACCCTGAACGCCGCGATCCGCGGGTTCGCCGAGGCGGAGAGCGACGGGATCATCCAGTTCTCCACCGGCGGCGCGGAGTTCGCTTCCGGCCAGAAGGTCAAGGACATGGTGACCGGTTCGGTCGCGCTCGCCGAGTTCGCCCAGGTCGTCGCCGCCAAGTACGACGTGAACGTCGCGCTGCACACCGACCACTGCCCGAAGGACAAGCTCGACGGCTTCGTCCGCCCGCTGATCGAGATCTCGGCCGAGCGGGTCAAGAACGGTCAGCACCCGCTGTTCCAGAGCCACATGTGGGACGGCTCCGCGATCGACCTCGACGAGAACCTCGAGATCGCGCAGGAACTGCTCGCCAAGGCCGCGGCCGCGAACATCATCCTCGAGGTCGAGATCGGCGTCGTCGGTGGCGAGGAAGACGGCGTCGAGGCCGAGATCAACGAGAAGCTGTACACCGCCGAGGGCGACTTCCTGAAGACGATCGACGCGCTCGGCTCCGGCGAGAACGGCCGCTACCTGCTGGCCGCGACCTTCGGCAACGTGCACGGCGTCTACAAGCCCGGCAACGTGAAGCTGCGCCCGGACGTGCTCAAGGGCGGCCAGGAGGCGGCGTCGAAGAAGCTCGGTCTCCCGGCCGGGTCGAAGCCGTTCGAGCTGGTCTTCCACGGCGGTTCGGGTTCGCTGCCGGAGGAGATCCGCGAGGCGGTGTCCTACGGCGTCGTGAAGATGAACGTCGACACCGACACGCAGTACGCCTTCACCCGCCCCGTCGTGGACCACTTCTTCAAGAACTACGACGGCGTGCTGAAGATCGACGGCGAGGTCGGCAACAAGAAGGTCTACGACCCGCGTAGCTACCTCAAGGCCGCCGAGGCCGGCATGGCCGCGCGCGTCGTCGAGGCCGCGCAGTCGCTGGGTTCGGCGGGCAACAAGCTCTCCTGACCAGAACGCATTTAGTCCTCTAAATGCGGAAGTACGTGAAGGCCCCCTTCACCGCGCTAGACGCGGTGAAGGGGGCCTTCACGTATTCAGAGGCTCAGGAGGCCGGGAGCGTCGCCTTCTCGCGGCGCTTCGCCAGCAGCGAGCTCACCGCCCGCGTCCCCGGCCCGGCGGCGGCCCACAGCGCGCCGACGCCGGCCAGGCAGACTGCGGCCGTCCAGTAGGCGACCGGCGGTGCCGATTCCGTGTGCGCGTCGCCGAGCAGCCACGGCCGGAACTGTGACTGCACCCACAGCATCCCGTAGCCGAAGGCCGTCACCAGCAGCGCGCCGACCCCCGCCGTCAGTAGCGGATGATCACGGCCGATGCGGAACGCCAGGTCCACCGCGAGTCCGACGGCGAGCAGGTAGAACGGCACGACCGAGACCGGGAAGCCCATGCCGAGCAGCAGCGGCCACATCACCAGCCGGTAGCCGAGGTAGATGGCGGCGACCGTCGTGCCCGCCCAGCGGAAACCGGTCGTGTACCGCGCCAGCGCGAAGATCAGCGCCATCACGCCGATACCCCACAGCGGGTAGACCCAGTCGGCGATCGGCATCGTGAAGTGCTCGACGGCCACCCGGTCGACCGCGTGGCCGATCTGGTTCGCGGCGAAGTTCAGCAGTTCGGGCTCGGCTTCGGGCGCGCCGCGCTCCCAGGCGCGCAGGCCGAGGATGCCGTACTCCTGCTGGCCGTTCGGGAAGAACGTGTTCTCCAGGAAGAACGCCCACAGTCCGAGCAGGACCCCGGTGCGCCTCCGGCCGGGCTTGGCGTACTTCAGCCAGCCCATGATCACGCCCGCCTGCATGATGCCCGTGCCGATGTAGAGCATCATGTGCGACGGGCTCCACGCGGTCAGGTCGAGGCCGTTGACGCGGTGGTTGATGACGTCCAGCGGCGCGGCGATGAGGAAGACCACGAGCCCGATCTGCATCAGCCGCAGCGAACGCCGGTCGGCGCCCAGCCCGGTGTAGCTGTGGATCGCGACGAGCACCATGATGATCACCGTGCCGACGGTGTTGATCAGGTGCGGCGGGGCGAGGTCGTCCCGGAGCCACATGAAATGCCACGACATGTCCCACGACGAGCCCACCAGCTTGAAGGCGAACGCGACGAGCCACATGCTGTAGCAGAAGTTCAGCACCCAGTCCGGCGTCGCCTGTCCCGGCGCGCCGCGGTGCCAGTGGAGTTTGAAGAACAGCCTGGTCTTCGCGATCGGGCTGCGGGGGATGACACCCGGCGAAAGGTCCCCGGTCACTTCTGTCGCCTTTGTCATACGGGACATCTTCCCTGCTCCAGATCACGGGACGGGCATTCGGGGTCGAAAATCGGGGTTCACCCGTAGGGGTGGCGGATTTGCGATCAGCGTGCGAAGCAGGGCAAGGTGTGCCGCCATGATGCCGAAACGACTTGTCGCGGCGGTACTCGTCGCCGCTCTGGTGCTGGCCGGTGGGGGCATTCTCGGGAGCCTGTTCTTCTAGGCGGAGGCTGTCGGCACAATGGCCGGTATGACGAACCTCCTCGGCCCCCAGCCGACGCACCTTCCCGAGCACACCGCCGCGCAAGCGGCGCTGGACGCCGGGAGCGATCCGGCCGCCGTCGCCGCCGAGCACCCCGACTACAGCGAGGCGTGGGCCTCGCTCGCCGAGAAGGCGCTCGAGGCCGGTGAGACCGTCGCCGCTTACGCGTACGCCCGCACCGGTTACCACCGCGGCCTCGACCAGCTTCGCCGCGCTGGCTGGAAGGGACACGGTCCGGTGCCGTGGGCGCACCGCCCGAACCAGGGCTTCCTGCGTTCCCTCGCCGTCCTCGGCAAGGCCGCCGGCAAGATCGGCGAGACCGAGGAGTACGACCGCTGCAGGACCTTCCTCAGCGACTCGGACCCGGCCGCCGTGGAAGCCACCGGCCTCAAGTAGCGCGCTATGAAAGGTCCTTTCCTTGCAAATTTTGCAAGGAAAGGACCTTTCATAGCACTTGGTGACCCCTAGAACAGCCCGCAGTTCCCCGGAGCGGGCAGCCCCGCGAAGCGCCCTTCAAGCCAAGCGAAAGCCTCCGGGAAAGCCCGGATCGCTCCACCGACATGCGTCGGAACCAGCGAAGTCGAGAACTGCACCTTCGCGCCCTTCGCGCACCACGAGCGCGCCATGGTCCGCCCCTGCGGGTAGGGCACGATGTCGTCCAGTGCACTGTGGACGACCAGTGTCGGCGCACCGGGTTTCCGTGCCCCGATCAGCTGCTCGCCGACCCGCGTCTTGTACGGCTCTTCGCCGAGGTACGCGGTCAGCGGCCTGCCGTCCTTGGTCAGGTCCTTCGACTGGGTGAACGCGTGCGCGAAGATCGCGTCGCCGGTGCACTCCTGTTTGACCTTCTCGAACGCCTCGACACCCTTCGCGTTCAGCAGGGCCGGGATGTTCAGCTCCGGATACGCCGCGTCCATGCTGACCAGCGTGAAGCCGAGGAAACCGAACGCGTAGTGCCCGTCGATGTTCTTGCCGACTTCGGCCAGATCCGCCGGGACCGCGCCCGCGTACGAGCCCTTCAGCTTGAGTTCGGGGGCGTACGACGGCTGCAGTTCGGCGGCCGACGCCGACGCTCCGCCGCCCTGCGAGTACCCCGCGGTCGCGACGGGGCCGTTGTCGGGAAGGTTCGCTTCGGGCAACCGCTGTGCCGCGCGGATCGAGTCGAGGACGGCGTTGCCCTCGGCGACGCGGTTGACGTAGGTGTGGACGCCGGGAGTGCCGAGGCCTTCGTAGTCGGTGACGACGATGCCGTAGCCGCGAAGCAGCAGCCCGGCGATGAAGGGCCCTTCGTACTCCATGCCCGCGGCAAGGGCCTTCGACGGCGCGCACTGGTCGCCGACGCCCTGCGTTCCGGCCGCGTAGCCGACGACAGGCCGCTCGCCGGGTCCGGTCCACGCCTTCTTCGGGGTGAGGACGGTGCCGGTCACGGCGTTGGGCCTGCCGTGGGTGTCGGTGCTGCGGTACATGATCCGCTGGACGTCCGCGTCGGCCTTGATGAGTTTCACGGGATCGACGTAGAAAGTGGACGGTTCGTGCCGGATGATGTCGCCGGGAGCACCCGCCGGCAGCGGCGACGGGGGATCGTAGAAGGACGGGGCGGCGACGGCCTGCGGTGCCCCGAAGGTCAGCAGTGCCGCGACGGTGGCCGCTGAGACGGCGGCGGACACACCGCGCCGGGATCCTGGACGCATGCTTGCTCCTCGTTGAGCACAAACATTTTCGACAGAGGTGTCGAAAAAGAGAGTCAGTGAGGTGGCGCACGATGTCAAGCCCCGTGCCGAGAGGACGGCCCCGCAAGCTCCCGATCGGCGAGCAGCGCGCACGGGTATTGAGCTCGGCGGCCGGGGTCTTCGCCACGCACGGCGCGCAGGCCGCGACGATCGAGCAGATCGCCCGCCGGGCCGGTGTGTCCCGGCAGGCCGTCTATGAGCAGTTCGGCGATCGCGCCACGCTGTTCGCCCAGGTCGTCGCGGATATCGAGGAACGCGCCTTCGAGGCGATCGGCGCGCCGGCCCTCGACTCCTCACAGTCCGAACTCCGGTCGTGGGCGCGCGCCAACTACGCCAACATGTTCGCCTTCGTCGCGGCGAACCCCGAGGCGTTCCCGGTCCTGCGCGAGGCGGAACGCATGGGCGATCCGGCCCTCACGCGGCTGCGGGAGCGGCTCGCCGGTGTCTACACCGAGGCGAGCAGGCAGCGCTGGGCGAGTCACGGCGTCGAGTCGGGCCGCGCGGACAAAGCGCTGGTCACCCTGTTCTTCGCGATGACCGAAGCGCTCGTCCAGGCGAGCTGGGACGGTGAGCCGCCCGACGCGGAGGCGCTCATCGACCTGCTCACCGAATTCACCGTCGGAGGCGTGGTCCGCCTCCGGACCACGGCCGCCTACGTGATGGAACGGTTGCGTTAGGCCGCGACAGCCTCCAGCGCGGGCTCTTCGACGGTCGCCGTCAGGTCCGGTGAGGACACGACGCGGTTGCGCCCGTTGCGTTTCGCCGCGTAGACGGAAGCGTCCGCCGAAGCCATGACCTCTTCGATCGTCCTGCCGTCGAGCGGGAAGGTCGCGACGCCCACCGAAGCGGTCCGCTGCTCGATGACCACCTGGTTGCCTTCGTTGTCCTGGGTCTTGATGACCATCTCGCTGATCCGCTGGCGGATGCGCTCGGCGACCGCGACGGATTCCTGCTTCGACGACGATGTCAGGAGCACGACGAACTCCTCCCCGCCGAACCGGCCGGCGAGGTCCTGCGTCCGGGTCTCGGCCTTGACCAGCGCCGCGACCCCCTTGAGCACGTCGTCGCCCGCCAGGTGGCCGTAGGTGTCGTTGATGCTCTTGAAGTGGTCGAGGTCGATCATCAGCGCGCCGAACTGGCCGTTCTCGCGCTCGGCGCGGGCGACCTCACGGACGGCGCCCTGCTGCCAGGTGGTGGCGTTGAGCAGCTGGGTCTTCTGGTCGGTGGTGGCGAGTTGTTCGAGCTGCTTGATCAGCACCGAACGCTGCAACAGGTACAGCGGCAGGAAGACGAGCAGGACGAGCACCGGCTGATGCGGCAGCACGGCGAGCACCAGCGCGCCGATGCAGACGGTGGAGGCTTCCAGGATGTTGTCGTCCCAAGAGCCGAGGAGAGTCTGAACCGAAGCCTTCGTCGGCGCCGCGAAATAGAGGCCGGTCCCGGTGAAGACGGCGTTCATCAGGAAGAACGCCAGTCCGGCGGCGCAGATCGACGTCACCGATTCCGGGGCGGCCCCGACCACCTGCACGGCGGCCCAGGCGGCGAACGCGGTCAGCGTCATCGATGTGGCGTTCGCCACAGTTCGGTGCGGGTTGACCGTCCGGAGACCCGCCCAGCTGCGGTATCCGAGGTGCAGATAGATCACGGCCACGAGAAGCGCGGTGAGCTGCGGCGGAAGCAGAATGGCGCCGGGCAGCACCCAGACCGAGGTCATGTTGATATGCGGGGTGACGCTCATACTGCGCCGCTGCCGCTCGATCCGGCGGGTCGCCTCGGTGTGCGCGATGGCGAGGCCCGCGAGCAGAAAACACACCAGGACCTGCGAAGACGCGATGGAGATGGATGCGGCGAAGACCCCCGTCAGCGCCAGCATCGCCACCACGGAAAGCCCGGTGTAGGCGATCCAGTGTTCAGGCCTTTTCCACAGCTCCCACGTCGCTACCGTGAGAGCCGAACGATGTCCAGCGCGTTCCTCCGATGTGATCATCTTTCCCCCTGACTCTTGCGTGATTCTCCGAAACCCCCTACTTACCGACAGCTTCCACCGACTTGCGGGCTGTCGACAAGCTCCCTAGGTGTGTACTTTTCTCTGAGAGGGTCGAGGGAAAGGTGCCAGCGATGGCCGGTAGGGATCAGTGAACTGGGGCGCAGGCCAGCGGGCCGCGCGAGTGAGCCGGCGCGTGGAACACCTCAATGTTCCGCGCGTGCGGCGTCTTTTTCCTGCCATCTGTCCGGGTCCTTGGTGAGGTTCCGCCACCAGCTCAGCGCGAGCGGAATCGTCAGCACCAATCCCGCAAGACCGAAGACGCCGACCGTCGACGGCGGGCCGATCTGATCGGCGAGGACGCCGCCGATCAGCGGGCTGACGCCCATGGTCGTGGTGAGACCGGTGTTCGAAAGGCCCATCACCTGAGCCCTGCTTTCGTCCGGCACCGCCAGCGTCAGTGACGCCGTCGCCTGCATGAGCGCGACAGTGCCGAAGCCGCCGCAGATCACGAACAACACGATCGACGTCACCGGGCCCGGCTGAAGGAAGCACAGCAGCAGTGGGATCGCCGTGAGCGCCGAAAGCGGTCCGATCAGTTTCGGCCGGATGTGTGCCGGCACCCAGCGCGAGTAGATGTACGCGCCGATCACACTCCCGAGCGGATCGGCCGCCAGCAGCAGGCCGATGACCTGTGGACCGCCGCCCGAGGCCTCGGCGTAGGGCGCGGCGATGCCCTCGTACACCGGCAGCAGGCCCATCAACCAGGTGAACAGCAGCAGCGCGCGCAGCCCCGAGCTGGCGAAGATGATCTTCCCGCCCGAGCCGATCGACGCGAAGAACGATTTGCGCTTCTCGCCCGTCGCCGCGGCGGGCCGGGCGGCCAGCCCGAGCCGGACGAACAGCGCCGAGATCAGGAACGTGACCGCGTCCAGCGCGAGGGCGATATGGGGTTCGAGCGCGGTCAGCAGGAAACCGCCGCCGGCGAACCCGGCCAGCTGCGCCGATTGGACGGTCATGCTGCGGACCGCCATGCCGACGACGAACCGGTCGCCCTTGAGGATCTGCGGCAGCAGCGCCAGCTGGGCGGCCTTGAACGGTGGGTTCAGCAGCGAGACGGCGCCGACGAGCACGCACAGCACCCAGAACGGCAGCACCGGAACGGCGACCAGTGCGATCAGTGCCGCCCGCGTCAGGTCCACGACCACCATCACCGACCGGCGGGCGAAGCGGTCCGCGAAGCCGGTGAGGAAGATGCCGCCGAGCAGCGAAGGCGCGTACGTCAGCGCGTAGGTGAGGCCGGTCAAGGTCGCCGAGCGGGTTTCGGTGAAGACGAGGACCGAGAGCGCGACTCTGGCGAGTTGATCACCGAAGATCGAGAAAAGTTCGGCGAACCAGAGCGAACGGAACTCGGCTACCCCGAACACCTCGCGGTAAGTGACCCGTCCGGCCGAAGCCATGTTGCCCCCAATAGGGTCCTTATGATGCGACAAACTCGTGACCGAGAGTAACGCGGTCACGAGCTCGTCACGAAGCGTCATTCGTTCACGTAAGTGTCTCCTGACTGTTGGTGATTGGCTAGGTTCTTTCGCCGGGTTTCTGGGGTTAGAGATCTTTTTCGAAGGCGAGCAGCCCGACCCCGCCGGGATCGACCGCGTCCGTGGCGACGTCCCGGTAGCCGGTACTGCGGTACAGACCAGCGGCTTCGGGCTGTTTGGGGCCTGTCGTCAGGAAAATCCGGGTGTAGCCGCGTCGTTTGGCTTCGGATTCCAGCTCCGCGACGACGAGCCGCGCGAACCCGCGCCGCCGGTGCGCGGAGTGGGTCCAAACGCGTTTCAACTCCGCAGTGTGATGGTCGTAACGCTTGAAAGCGCCTCCGGCGACGCTGACGCCATCCGCCAAAAGGATGAGCACGGCGCCATCCGGTGGAGTGAACGACTCGGCCGGGTAGCGGTTGATCTCCGTGGTGTCGCCATAGCGGGCGAAGTACTCCTCCGCGAGCTCGGCGAGTAGCGGTTCGACCTCGGGATCTCCGACCGCGAACGGCTTGATTTCGAACTCAGCCATCGACCGCGAGCACTTCCCGCGCGAAGGCCGCCTTCGCGGCGTCGCGTTTGGCGACCTCTTCGCGCACGATCGGGATGACGTGGCGGCCGAAGTCGATCGTGTCGCCGAGCATGTCGTAGCCGCGCGCCGAGAGGATGTCGACGCCGAGGTCGTAGTAGTCGAGCAGGGCCTGCGCGACGGTCTCGGGCGTGCCGACCAGCGCGGTGGAGTTGCCGGCGCCGCCGGTCGCGGCCGCGGTGGGAGTCCACAGCGCCCGGTCGAAGCGTTCGCCCTCGGCGGCGACCGCGAGCAGCCGCCGCGATCCGGTGTTCTCCGGATTCGTGAGCGAATGCCGCCTGGTCAGCTGCTTGCCGCCACTGGTCCGGGCCTTGATGGCGTCGACCGTGCGGTAGGCCTTCTCCCAGGCGAGTTCCTCGGTCGGCGCGATGATCGGGCGGAAGGCGACCTGGATCCGCGGGACGTCGGTCCGCCCGGCCGCCTTCGCCGCGGCCTTGACGGACTCGATCTGCTCGGCGGTCTGCGCGAGCGGCTCGCCCCAAAGGCAGAAGATGTCCGCTTCGGCCCCGCCCGCCGCGTACGCCGCCGGAGACGAGCCGCCGAAGGACACGCCTGGACGCGGCTGCTGCACAGGACGGGCATCGAGGACGAAGTCGGCGAAACGGTAGTGCTCGCCTTCGTGGTCGAAGGGCTCTTCGGACGTCCACGCCTGCTTCACGATCTGGATGTACTCACGCGTGCGCGAATAACGCTCGTCCTTCGAGAGGTAATCGCCTTCGCGCTGTTGTTCGTGGTCGCTGCCGCCGGTGATGAAGTGGACGGTGAGCCTGCCGTCCGAGAGCTGGTCCAGCGTGGCGAACGTCTTCGCCGCGAACGTCGGATACGAAACGTTCGGCCGGTGCGCCAACAGGATCTGGAGTTTGTCGAGCTTCGTCGCGACATAGGCCGCCGCCTGCGCCGGGTCCGGCCCGCTGGAGCCGTACGCGAACAGCACGCGATCCCAGCCGAAGTCCTCGTGCGCCCGCGCGAGGCGCAGGGTGTAGTCCTTGTCGAAGACGGCGCCTGAGCGCGGATGCGTCTCCGAACCGTCGTTGGTTCCTCCGATACCCAGGAATTCGACCGGCATCGTCCGTCCCTTTCGTTGGCTTCCCCCGATCGACGAGTACGCCCGTTCTCCCAGCTGTGGCAACGAGTTCCGCTCCTTGAGAAGGCGCGCACGCACCGGATTCCCGGCGTAGCTTCGGCCTCGTGAGTACCGCAGACCTCCCCTACGTGCTCGCGGTGGTCGGCGCCGGTCCGCGCGGGGTGGGCGTACTCGAACGGCTCGGCGCGAACGCCGCCGAGCTGCTCGGTGAGCGGCGCCTGGTGGTGCATCTCGTCGATCCGTTCCCGCCCGGCGCCGGACGGGTCTGGCGGTACGAGCAGTCGCCGTTGCTGCGGATGAACTCCATGCCTGAGGACGTCACGGTCTTCACCGACGACACGGTGAAGATCGACGGTCCGATCCGGCCAGGCCCTTCGCTGATCGAGTGGGCGCGGCTGGTCCGCGCGGGCGCGCTCGACGTCGGGATCGACGACAGTCTGCGCGCCGAACTCGAGGCACTGCAAAGTGATCACTTCCCGACGCGACGGCTGCAGAGCGCCTATCTCTCGTGGTTCCACCGCGAGGTCCTCGCGGGGCTCCCGGCGGGGATCGAGGTCGTCCAGCACCGGACCCGCGCGGTGCGGCTCGAAGACGGCGAGCCGCAGTCGCTGTGGCTGGAGGACCGTGCGGAACCGCTCGAAGTGGACGCGGTCCTGTTCACCGTCGGGCATCTGGACGCCGAACCGGACGAACGCGAAACCGAACTCGTGGACTTCGCCGCACGCCACGGCCTCGCGTACTACCCGGCCGGCTACACCGCCGACGTCGACTATTCGGCCATCGAGCCGGGGGAAACCGTGCTGGTACGTGGTTTCGGTCTGGCGTTCGTCGATCTGATGCTGCTGCTGACCGAAGGCCGTGGCGGCCGGTTCGAAGAACAGGCGTGCGGCGGGCTGAAATACCACCCCAGCGGTGCCGAGCCCGTACTGCACGTCGGATCGCGCCGCGGAGTGCCGTATCACGCGAAGATCGGCTATCGGCTGCGCGGGAAACCGTTGCAGCTGCCCAGATTCTTCGACGCGTACGCCATCGAAAAGCTCTGCGCCGTCCCCGGCCCGCTCGATTTCCGCCGCGATGTCTGGCCCTTGATCTCGAAGGAGATCGCCTGGGCCTACTACAGCGTACTGTTCACCGCCCATCCCGAACGGGTGCGCATGGACTTTGCCGTCTTCGCCGACGCCTTCGCGGACGCGGCACCCGGTGAACTCGCCGCGCTGGTGGCACGCGCGGTCCCGGCGCCGGACGATCGGCTCGATCTGGACCGGCTCGACCGGCCGATGGCGGGCGTCCGGTTCGGCACTGCGGAGGAATACGGCAAGGAACTGCGCGAATACGTCGAAGCGGATCTGAGCCGGCGGGCGGACGCCGAGTACAGTGCGGATCTGGGTGCCTTCATGGCGTTGTTGTCGGTGATGGGCCAGCTGCCCGCGCTGCTGCAGACCGGACGGCTGGACGCGGCGTCGCAACTGTCCGATTTGGACGGCTGGTTCCTCGGCTTCTTCTCGTATTTCGCCAGCGGTCCGCCGCCGCGACGGCTCGAAGAGCTGCTCGCGCTCCAGGAAGCGGGACTGGTTTCCTTCCTGGGCGCGGAAATGCGGGTGGTGGCCGATGAGGAGCGCCGGATGTTCGTCGCCTCCGGAGCGAGCTTTCCCGGCGAGACCGAGGCACGCACGTTCGTTGAGGCGCGGCTGCCGGAACCGAGCATCACGCGTGCGTCCGATGTCCTCTTGCGACAGTTGCGTGACGACGGCGGGCTCGCGGAGGAGGCCGTGCTCGACACGGTCACCGGCGACAGGCTGCTCGCCGGCCGGATCCACACCCGGGTCTCCGACGGCCGGATGCTGGACCGCGACGGCCGCCCGCAGCCACGCCGATTCGCGCTCGGCCCGCATACGTCGGCGCGGTCCGCCGGGGCGTTCACGCGTCCCCGGACCAACGCGCTTCCGTTCCGGCAGAACGACTCCGTCGCCCGGGAGATCCTGCGCCTCGCCGCGAGTGGCCGGTCGTGGGTGGGGAATATGGGTTTTAAACCCAAATGAACAAAACACCCCCACCACCCCAACCGGAACAGTGGGCCGCCACAGACCCCCGGGGCCGACACC
>NZ_JBVIRO010000001.1:79019-131318 GCF_055575975.1 Amycolatopsis sp. NPDC033938 | reverse complement strand
GTGCCGGCTTAACGACCCGGTCGCCGGGTTTAGCGTGCGCCTCGCCGCCTGGGGCGGGTGGTTCGTGGAATTGTGGTTTACACCCCAATTGGCCACTCACGACCACCTGCACCGATCCGTACCAGTGCGGCCTCACTAGCGCGCGGCGAACTCCTCCAGCCTCCGCACAACCTCGGCGGGCGAAGGCATGGCGGCGATCTCGTGCCGCAGCTTGGCCGCGACCTCACGTACCCGCCGGTCGTCGAGGAGCGTCTTGGCCCGCTCCTCGACGGCGTCCGCGGTGATCTGGTCGCCGACCAGCGCTCGCCCGGCGTTCGCAGCCTCCAGCGATTCGGCGTTGACGAACTGGTCCGCGCCCTGCGGCAGCACCAGTTGCGGCACCCCGGCCGACAGCGACCCGAGTACGGTCCCGGTGCCGCCGTGATGCACCACGAGATCCGCCCGCGGCAGGACTTCGGCCTGCGGCACGAACCCCGTGACGTGGACGTTCGCGGGCACCTCGCCCAAGGCGGCCGGATCACCCGGGCCGCGCGCGACCAGGACGTCCACGGGCAGCCGGGAAAGGCCGTCGATGGCCGCGCGCAGCACGTCCATGGCACCGAAGGCGACCGTGCCCAGCGTCAGGTACACCAGCGGCCGGTCGCGGCCGTCGAGCCACGACGGGAGGGTGCCGGGTTCGTTCCAGGGCACCGGCCGCAGCCGGAAGAGCGTGGGGATGCCCGCCAGTTCCGGGTCGCGGAGGCTGTCCGGCCACAGGTCGATCCCGGCGTCGCCCAGCATCAGGTTCGCGGGGGTCGTGCCGTCCCACAGCGGCGCGAGCCGCTCGGCGGCGATCGCCATCAGTTCGGCGGGCATCGAGCGGCCGATGACGTGGGACAGCACCGGGATCCCGGCCCGGCGGGCGGCGGTGGCCGCGCCGATGTCGCTCATCTCGTAGACGACCAGATCCGGCCGCAGCCGCGCGAGCAGCGGGGTCAGGTCGGCGATCGTGGCCTGCGGCAGGATCTCGCCGAACATGGCGAGGACGACCTCGATCGGATTGTCCTCGCCGTGTCTCCGGGTCGCCTCGTCGCTGGCGGTTTGGATCGATTCGCCGACCTTGTAGGTGTCGAAACCGAGCGCGCGGACTTTGTCCACGAAGGCTTCACCGGTACCGAAGAGCACCTCGTGTCCCGCGTCCCTGGCGGCGATCGCGAGCGGCATCAGCGGGTACAGGTGGCCATAGGCCGGGCGGCACGAGAAGAGGATGCGCACGTGACCGAACCTACTGGTTTTCCCAGACCCGCGAGGGCAGTTCTTCGCGCACGATCGGGATGACTTCCGAGGCGAAGAGTTCCAGGACGTCACGCGCCTCGTCCGACGTCAGCCCGTCGACCGAGACCGCCTGCACCTCGTGCCCGAAGGACGCGTGGTAGTCCCCGATCTTGTCGATCACCTGTTCCGGGCTCCCGACCAGCGCGGAACCGTTGGCGATCTTGTCCTCCAACGTGGTGAACTCCGACTTGTTGTGCCGGTACGCCGGCGTCTTCATCAGCGCTTCGAAGTACGGCCGGTAACCGTCCAACGCCGCCTGTGACGTCTTGGCGACATACAGTCCACCCGCTCCCGAGCCGACGAGCGCGTCCGCCGGGTCGTGGCCGTGGTCGGCCCATCGCCGCCGGTAGTGGTCGATCAGATCGGCGTACTTCTTCTTGGGGTGGAAGCCGTTCGCGGTGAACAGCGGGTCACCGAACTTCGCCGCCAGTTCGGTCGACTCGGTGCTCGACGCGCTTCCGTGCCAGATCCTCGGCCGCGGGTGGAACGGACGCGGTTGCGTCGTGACATCCGTCAGCGGCGTACGGAACTCGCCGTCCCAGGTCACCCCTTCCTCCAGGAAGAGGCGGCGCAGCAAGGCGAACTTCTCGGCCTGGTACTCCCACTGCCGTTCTTCTTCGAGGCCGAACAGCGGGAAGTGCCGGGGATCGTTGCCCTTGCCGATCATCAGTTCCAGCCGTCCGCCGGAAAGCTGGTCCAGGGTCGCGTAGTCCTCGGCGACCCGGACCGGGTCCAGCACGCTGATCACGGTCAGCGTGGTCAGCAGCCGGACGCGTTCGGTGCGTTCGGCGATCGCGGCCAGGATCACCGGCGGCGCCGAGGAGAGGAACGGCTCGCCGTGGCGTTCACCGACGCCGTACGCGTCGAACCCCAGTTCCTCGGCGAACACCGCTTCGTCGACTACTCGGCGCAGCCGTTCGTGCTGCGTCGGCGTCACCCCGGTCACCGGGTCGGGATGGTTCGCGACGAGCGAGAAGAGCCCGAATTTCACCGTGCCTCCAACGGTTTCCGGCCGGGGATCGCGGCGAGCAGCTCCCGGGTGTAGTCCGCGCTCGGCCGGTACAGGACCTCTTGCGCCGGGCCGAGTTCGACGAGTTCGCCACCGCGCAGTACGCCGACGGTGTCCGCGACCTGGCGCACCACCGCGAGGTCGTGCGAGATGAACAGATAGGCCAACCCGAGTTCTTCCTGCAGGTCGACGAACAACCGCAGGATCTGCGCCTGTACCGAAACGTCCAGTGCGGAAACGGGTTCGTCGGCGACGATCAGCTCCGGGCGCAGGGCCAGCGCCCGCGCGATCGCCGCCCGCTGCCGTTGCCCGCCGGACAGCTCGGCGGGTTTGCGTTTCAGCACCGAGGACGGCAACGCGACCTGGTCGACGAGCTCCGCCGCTCGCGCCCGTCGCTCTGCCTTCGTGCCGACACCGAAAGCCCGCAGGGGTTCGGAGACGACGTCCTCGATGCTGAACTTCGGGTTCAGCGAGGCGTACGGGTTCTGGTACACCAGCTGGAACCGGCGTCGCAGCCGCCGCAGTTCCTCGCCGCGCAGCGTGGTGATGTCCCGGCCGTCGAACTCGACGGTGCCGTCGGTCGGGGTCTCCAGGCGCAGGAGCATCCGCGCCGTCGTCGACTTCCCCGAGCCGGATTCGCCGACCAGCGCGAGGGTTCGCCCGCGGGCGATGTCGAACGAGACGCCGTCGACGGCACGGACGGCTCCGAAGGTCTTTCCGAGACCGCGGACCGAGACGAGGATGTCGGACGACGGCGGCTTCGGTTCCCGCAGCGGCGTGTCGGAAAGGCTGGGCGCGGCGGCGAGCAGGTCGCGCGTGTACTTCTCCGACGGGGTGGACAGGATCTCGCCGGTGGTCCCCTCCTCGACGACGCTTCCCTGCGACAGCACGACGATCCGCGAGGCCCGATCCGAGGCGACGCCGAGGTCGTGCGTGATCAGCAAGATCGCGGTGCCGGCTTCCGCGGCGAGTTCTTCGAGATGGTCGAGGATCTGCCGTTGCACGGTGACGTCGAGTGCGCTGGTCGGCTCGTCGGCGATGATGAGTTTCGGCCGCCCGGCGAGCGCCGCGGCGATCAGTGCCCGCTGGCGAAGGCCGCCGGACAGCTCGTGCGGATACTGCCGCGCCCGCGCCTCCGGGTCGCTGATCCCCGCCTTGCGCAAGAGCTTCACCGCCTCCGCGCCGGCACCGCGCCGGTCCGCCAGGCCGTGGATCAGCAGGACTTCGGCGACCTGGTCGCCGATCCGGTGGACCGGGTTCAGCGAGACCGTCGGATCCTGTGGCACCAGTGCGATCTCACGTCCGCGCACGGAGCGCCAAGCGCGGTCGGACAGCTTGGTGAGATCCCGGCCGTCGAAGGTGATCTCGCCGCGTTCGATCCGGCCGCCGCGCGGGAGCAGGCCGATCGCCGCGTGCGCCGTCGTGCTCTTGCCGGAACCGGACTCGCCGACCACCGCGACAATCTGTCCTTTGTGGATGGACAACCCCACACCGTCCACCGCGGGCACGTTCTGGTAGGAAACCGCGAGGTCGCGGATGGTCAGCAGTTCGCTCATCGCATGTCTCCTTCGATCGCCCGTGACAGCCGGTTCGCGGACAGCACCACGGCCGCGACGGTCAAGCCGGGGAAGGTCGTCATCCACCAGGCGGTGGCGAGGAAGCCGCGGCCGCCCGCCACGAGCGAGCCCCACTCCGGCGTCGGCGGGGTGGCGCCGTAGCCGAGGAAGCTCAGCGCGGACACCTCCAGCACCGCGGTACCGAAGGTGAGCGTCGCCAGCGCGAGGACCGGACCGAGCGCGTTGGGCAGCACGTGGCGTCCGAGCACACCGGTCCAGCGCACACCACCCGCCCGCGCCGCCTCCACGAACACGCCACTGCGGACGCGCAGTACTTCGGCGCGCATCAGCCGGGCGAACTGCGCGAGGTTGGCGACGCCGACGGCGATCGCGACGTTGGTCGTGCCGAAGCCGAGCGCGGTGACCAACGCCAGCGAAAGCAGGATGGACGGGATCGCCAGCAGGACGTCGACCCCGCGCATGATCGCCGAATCGAGGGCGCCGCCCCGGAATCCGGCGAGCAGACCCAGCGCGGAACCGGCCGCCAGCGCCACGACGACGGCGATCACCGTCGCCTGCAACGAAAGCGCGGCGCCGTGCACCACCCGCGCGAAGATGTCGCGTCCGGTCTCGTCGGTGCCGAACAGATGCGTGAGCGAGGGGCCCTGCATCTTCTCGGCGGGGACGCCGGCGAGCGGGTCCTGACCGGTGAAGAGGCCCGGGACGAGCGCGGCGAGCAAGGCGAACGCGAGAACCGCGACCGCGACCACCAGGCCGGGTCGGCGGGTGCGCACGAGGACGTCAGGCATCGGCCTTCTCCCGGTGTTCGATCCGCGGGTCCAGCAGCGGATACACGAGGTCGACGAGCAGGTTGATCACGACGAACACCAGTGCCGCGAGCACGATCACCGCCTGCACCACCGGGATGTCCTGTGCGGTGACCGCCGACGACGTCACCCGCCCGAGGCCGTCGCGGGAGAACACCGTCTCGGTGATCACCGAACCGGCGATCAGGTTGCCCGCGACCACCCCGGCGATGGTCAGTGTCGGCACCGCCGCGTTGCGCAGTATGTGTCCGAAATGGACTCTCCACCGGCTGGCGCCTTTCGCCAGCGCGATCTCGGTGTAGGGCTCGGCGAGTTGCGTGCGGAGGCTCTTCGCCAGCACCTGCCCGATGATCGCGCCGGTCGGGATGGCGAGGGTGATCGCGGGCAGGATCAGCGACGCGAAACCGTTCGACCCCAGCGCCGGCACCAGCCTGAGCTGGAAGGAGAAGAACTGGATGAGCAGCAGCCCGACCCAGAAGGGCGGCAACGAGATCCCCAGTGGTGGCAGCGCGAGCAGGACGTTGCTCAGCCAGTGATGCCGGGTGTAGGTCCCGGCGATGGCGACGCCGCCGCCGAACAGGATCGCGAGCAGCAGCGCGAATCCGGTGACCGCGAGCGTCGGTGGCAACGCCGAGACGACCATGTCCGTGGCGTCGTCCCCGGTGGCGATCGAGCGGCCGAAGTCGCCCTGCAGCGCGGCGACCAGCCGTTTCCCGTACTGCACCGGCAAGGCGTCGTCGAGGCCGTATTCCGCCTTCGCCGCGGCGAGCTGTTCCGGCGTCACCGAAATCCCGGCCTCACCTCCGCCCAGTTTCGCGCTGATCGCGTCACCCGGCAGGAGGTAGAGGATCACGAAGGACACGGTGAACGCGGCCCACAGGACGAAGAACGCTTGCAGGATCCGACGGAGCAGGTACCTGGTCACGAGCCGGACACCCAGGCGTCGAACAGCTGCAGCCGGGACGACGCTTCGAAGCCGATGCCGTGCGCGTTCGGCCCGTGCGCCAGCACCTGGGTCAGCTCGAAGACCGGGGCCGAGTAGCCGCTTTCGATGATCGCGCGCTGTGCCTGCTCGGCCGCGGGCTTACGTTTCGCTGGGTCCACAGTGGACGACTGCGCGTCGAGCGGCGCGTCCAGCGGGTTGCCCGGCGCGAGCTTGCTGCGGTTGTTCGCCTTGGTGGAGAACAGGTTGCGCAGGATATCCGGATCAGCCCGCGTGGTGTTGTACCAGAGGTACTCGTAATCGCCGCTTTGCGTGATCTGCACGGTTTCGGCGGTGGTGTGCTGTTCGATGCGGAGATCGAAACCGATCTTGCGCAGCTGCTGCTGCACGAGTTCGAGCACGCTCTTGTTCTGGTTGAACACCAGGGAGAAGACCACCTTCGCGGTCAGTCGTTGACCGTTCTTCGTGCGGATCCCGTCGGGACCGGGAACCCAGCCCGCGCTCTCCAGCAACGACGTCGCACCGGCCGGGTCGTAGGCGAGCAGCGTGGAAAGGTCGGCGTGGAACGGTGTAGCGGAGCCGAGAATGCTCGTGGCGGGCTTGTAATTCGGCGTCAGCACGGTGTTCGTGACTTCGGCCCGGTTGATGCCCTTGACCACCGCCTGGCGGACCTTTTCGTCGGTGAGCACACCCTTGGTGACGTTGGCGTGCAGGTTGAACACGATGCCGGGATTCGGGCGGACGGGTTCGGTGAAGCCGTTGCCGGTGAACTGCGGTTCGTCGACCGGCTGGACGTCGGTGATGGCGTCGAGCTGCGCGGAGGCGAGGCTGCCGGTGCGGACGCCGGGCTCCGGCACGACCTGGTACGCGATCTTGTCGAGGTAGGCCTCACCCTGGTGCTTGAACAGCGACGAGCCCCAGGCGTAACCCTTGCGTTTGGTGACGACGATTTCCTGGTTCTGCTTCAGGCTTTCGAAGACGAACGGACCGGATCCGATCAGCCCGTCACCCTGGCAGCGCTGCTCGGCCGTCTTCTTGTACGCGGCGGGCGCGAGGATGCCGAGCGACATCGTCGAGCTGGCCTGCAGGAACTGCGCGCTGGGAACGGAGAACTCGACCTTCACCGTCTTCGGATCGACCACCGTCGTTCCTTTGTAGACGGCCAGATAGCCGGAGCCGAGCTGGGATTTCGGGCCGAGCGCCTTGACCCCGTCCAAGCTCGTCTTGACCGCGGCGGCGTCGACAGGGCTGCCGTCGGAGAAGGTCGCGCCGTCACGCAGGTGGAAGGTGAACGCGGTCGAATCCGCGTTGCTCTCCCATTTTTCGGCCAGCCACGGCTTGATCTCGCCGGTGGCCGGATCCTGATCGGTCAGCGAATCGACCAGCTGACGGCCGACGTTGAGCGAGGCGTTCGTGCCGACCTGTTGCGGGTCCACGCAGTCCGGGCTCGACGAGATCCCCAGCCGCAGCGTGCCGCCGGGTTTGGGCGGACCGGCGTCGGCGCCCGTCGTCCCACCGGCCGGGGAGCAGGCGGTGAGAACGAGGGCGGACAAGGCGAAAAGGGTTGTGGCGGCGGTACGGGACACCGGGTGGCCTCCAGCGGGGAACGGGAGCGCTTTTGCTTGCGCCTACCCGATTCACGCTAATCACGGCCTTGAGGCCCGCCCACATACTGAGTTCGCCTCCCAGTCCGCGAAACGTCCCACCTTTCCGCTTGACAGCCCCGAAAGTCCGTGAAGGCCTCCTTCCCTACTCTCAAGGTCAATGCCAGGAACTTGAGAGGCGGTTCCTGAGGCTCTCCAACCGTTCACAAGGGATCCGGCGAGGGTTGATGCGTCCGATTCCCACCCCTTGATCAACGGAGGATCGGGGACCGAGCGGGGAAGATTCCGGACGCTCAACGGCCGGAATCTTCCCCACCCGGACGGACGGCACTTACTGGAGTCAGGCCACCTCACCTGGGCGAACATGTCCGACACCGGAGGCCTTCACGGACCGACCAGGTTCAGCAGCGGTTGAGCATGTCCGTCAGCGCGGTCTTCTCGGCCGACTTGATGGTGAGCTTGTACTTGTACTTCACCGTGGTCCACATCTTCGCGTAGGTGCACCAGTAGCCGACGGTCGGCGGTTTCCAGGCATCCGGCGACTTGTCGCCCTTCTCCTGGTTGACGTTGTCGGTGACGGCGATCAGCTGCGGCGCGCTGAGGTCGTTCGCGAACGCCTGGCGCTGGGAGGTGGTCCACGACGACGCCCCGGTGCGCCAGGCGGCGGCGAGCGGCACGACGTGGTCGATGTCCACATCGGACGCCGCAGTCCAGGTCGCCCCGTCGTACGGGCTGAACCAGCTGCCGGAGACGGCGGCGCAACTACTGTCCTGCTGCACGTTCGTGCCATCCCGCTTGAGCACGACCTCGCGGGTGTTGCAGCTGTTGCCCTGGTCGGACCAATGCGGGAACTTGTCGCGGCTGTACCCGGTCGACGAGCCGTCCGGCTGGACGGTCAGCGCGGCGAGCTGTGTCTTGGCGGTGTCGGCGGTCGGGATGCCCGGCGGGGTCGCTTCGGCGACGCCGACGACGCCCGCCGAGACGATCGCCGAGACGGCGAGAACGGTGAAGGAGCGACGAACAGCAAGCGCAGTTGGCATATTGCTGCCTCCGTGTCAGGTTTGGGGACCTGGTCACCTTGAGGGACGGAAATGGCCCACGCAACACCGTCGAGTGACACCCTGCTGGACATTTGTGAACGTCGAGTGACCAACACGCTGCGTTTCGTCCTTCAACCGCGGTCCTTGCGCGTGCAACTACCGCATTGAGAGGACGAAACGCGCAGGTCGGGGCCTCGCGCGGCATCGGGTGGCCAGAGCGGGGAGAGCCGGGACGCCGCGTGAAGGAGTTTCGGAAAGTCCAGCGGAAGGTTCTGGGCCGATCGGGGGAACGGGCTACATCAGCCCGCGGACCAGCCGGAGATCCTCGGTGTGCCGGTACCAGGTCCACCGGCTCATCGCGCGCGGGTGGACGACGCCGTCGCTGCTCGGCCGGGTCGGGATGCAGCCGAGCTGGAACGCCCGCGCGTACTGCGTCGAGGGCCGTTTGAAGAGCGTCCCCTTGGTCACCCGGACCATCAGCCCCGGCCCACTCGCGTCCGGCTCGACCTCGATCGAACGTGCCGGGCCGCGCAGCACGGTGTGCTCGTCGCAGTAGGCCACCCCGCGCACCATGCCGACCACGCCGCGGCCGACGAGCACGCCGCCGGTGTCGTCCCGGATCAGCGGTACCGGGTCGACCTCGCCGCGCATCGCGAGCCCGAGGGCGCGCAGTGGCTGCGTCGGCAGGCTCCAGATACGGGCGACGTCGGAGTCCGGCGACGACGGCACGAAGCCGAGCGACACGCCGGAGAGCTGTTCCTTTCGTAACAGTCGAAGCGCGACCGCCGCGAGATCGGCGTCGGTCCCCGCGACCACGAGATGATCGTGTTCGCCCAGCAAGGGGTCGATATCCGCCTTGCCGGGACGGCTCGGGACGCGCACCATTTCGACGTCGTCGATCTCCGGCAGTGTGGGCTCGCCCTCCGGACAGACCACCACTATTCCGCGCACCCGAAGGCCCTCCGTTACGCTCATGCACCGGCATTTACCAGCGCCAAACCACAAGTCGCCGAACACCTGGAGTGTCACATGCCGGCCATCGTGCTGATCGGGGCCCAATGGGGGGACGAGGGCAAGGGCAAGGCCACCGACCTGCTCGGCGACCGCGTCCAGTGGATCGTGCGTTACCAAGGCGGTAACAACGCGGGCCACACCGTAGTCCTTCCCGACGGGCAGAACTTCGCGCTTCACCTCATCCCGTCCGGGATCCTCACCCCGGGCGTCACCAACGTCATCGGCAACGGCGTCGTCATCGACCCCGCCGTGCTGCTCGACGAGCTCGCCGGGCTGGAGGAGCGCGACGTCGACACCAGCAAGCTGCTCATCTCCGCCGACGCGCACTTGATCATGCCGTACCACGTCGCCATCGATAAGGTCACCGAGCGTTACCTCGGCAGCCGCAAGATCGGCACCACCGGCCGCGGTATCGGCCCCTGCTACCAGGACAAGATCGCCCGCGTCGGCGTCCGCGTCCAGGACCTGCTCGACGAGAAGATCTTCCGGCAGAAGGTCGAATCGGCACTGGAGTTCAAGAACCAGGTGCTGGTCAAGGTCTACAACCGCAAGGCGCTCGACGCCGACCAGGTCGCCGACGAGGTGCTGGCCGCCGGCGAGAAGTTCGCGCACCGCATCGCCGATACGCGCCTGCAGCTCAACCAGGCCCTCGAACGCGGCGAGACCGTGCTGCTCGAAGGCTCGCAGGGCACGCTGCTCGACGTCGACCACGGCACCTACCCGTTTGTGACGTCGTCGAACCCGACGTCCGGCGGCGCGAGCGCGGGTTCGGGCATCGGCCCCGGCAAGATCACCACCGTGCTGGGCATCCTCAAGGCCTACACCACGCGTGTCGGCTCCGGCCCGTTCCCGACCGAGCTGGACGACGAGTCCGGCGAGTACCTGCGCAAGCAGGGCGGCGAGTTCGGTGTCACCACCGGCCGCTCGCGGCGCACCGGCTGGTTCGACGCGGTCATCGCGCGCTACGCGGTGCGGGTCAACGGCATCACCGATTACTTCCTCACCAAGCTGGACGTGCTGTCCGGGCTGGAGAAGGTGCCGGTGTGCGTCGGCTACGAGGTCGACGGCTTCCGTACCTACGACATGCCGATGACGCAGACCGACGTGCACCACGCGCTGCCGATCTACGAAGAGCTGCCGGGCTGGTTCGAGGACATCTCGGGCTGCCGCACCTTCGAGGAGCTGCCCGCGAACGCGCGGGCCTACGTCGAACGCCTCGAAGAGCTTTCGGGCGCGCGGATCTCGGCGATCGGCGTCGGTCCGGGCCGGGAGCAGACGATCGTGCGACACCAGTTCGTCTGACGCACCTCACGCGTGCCATGAAAGGTCCTTTCCTTGCAAAATTTGCAAGGAAAGGACCTTTCATTGCGTCTCAGGCGAGCGAAGTCTTCACCGGAGTGGGGTTCCGGAACAGGTCCAGCACCGGGCAGTGCTCGTCCACCTGACGCTTCAGGTCCTCGTAGACCTCCGCCCCCGCGGGGCCGCTCAGCTCGACAGAGACCCGTACATCGCCGAAGCCGGGCCGGGTCGACTCCGAGAACCCGAAGAACCCGTGCAGGTCGATGTCGCCGTCCACGGTCACCTTGACCCCTTCGAGCGGCACCCCGAGCTTCGCCGCCCAGAACTGGTACGTGATCACCTGGCACGAACCAAGCGCGGCGAGCGCGTATTCGACCGGGTTGGCCGAGGTGTCGGTGCCGCCCAGCGCGGCGGGTTCGTCGACGGTGAGCGAGTGGTCGCGCACGCGGACGTCCACCTGCGTCGCGGTTCCGGGTTTCAACGCGTTGGCGACGCTGAACGAAACGGCGGCGTTGCGCGGGTCGGCGTCGACGGCGGTTTTGGTTCCTTCGATGACATCGGTCAGCGACATCGGGTCACTCCAGGATCGAGGGTGTCGGACGCCGCCCAGAGTGGGCCACCCCGCGAAACCGCGCGCGTGATCTCAGCTGGTGAACGGCGAAATATCCTTTCGACAGCCCGGTTAGCGTTGAACATGACCATTGGAGTTGCTCTCCCGTCCGGGGATACCGCGAACGCGGTCAACATCGTCGACGAACTCGTCACGCAGACCGGTCAAGCCGCGGACGCGGGCCTGACGTCAGTCTGGTTCTCCCAGCAGATGGAGCACGACGCGATCACCGTCGCGGCTCTCGCGGGCCGCGCCGTCCCGGGAATCACCGTCGGGACCGGCGTCGTCCCGATCTATCCGCGGCATCCCTTGCTGATCACCGGTCTCGCGCAGACGGCGCAGGCCGCCACGGGGGGACGGTTCGTCCTCGGCCTCGGAACCGGCGCGAAGAACTGGCTCGAACCGGCGTACGGCATCGAGTACCCGTCGCCGATCAAGCACCTTCGCGAGTACCTCACGATCCTCCGACAGGTGCTCGACGGCGGCGAAATCGACTTCGAGGGCGAGACGGTCAGCGCGCACGCCAAGGGTTTCGGGGCTTCGGTGCGGGTCGCCGGATCCTCGGACATCCCGCTGATCATCGCCGCGATGGGACGGCAGGCGCTGCGCGTCACCGGTGAACTCGCCGACGGCACGATCCCGTACCTCGCCGGGCCGAAGGCGCTTTCCGGGCTGATCGTCCCGGAGATCACCAAGGCCGCCGCGGGCCGCCCGGCGCCGCGGATCATCGCGATGGTGCCGGTGGTGGTGACCGACGATCCCGACGCCGTCCGCGCCATCGTCGACCGGCAGTACGCGTTCTTCCGCGACATCCCCTCGTACCGCGCCGTCTTCGACGCACAGGGCGTGGATTCCGCGGGAGAGCTGGTGATCGCGGGGGACGAAGAGACCGTCGCCGCCGAGATCCGCCGCTACTTCGACGCCGGGGCGACCGAGGTCGTCGCGACCCAGGCGGGCACCCGGGGCCCGGAGGAGCGGCTCCGCACCTGGCGCGTTCTCGGAGACCTCGCCAAGGGCTGATGAATCCCAGGGGGCCAGTGGCCTTGCTCACAGCGTTCGGATTGTGCATACTCGTGCGCATTGCGAACACAGCTGGAGGTCTCCATGTCCCCTGCCGCGGCCCGTTCGTGGGTGGTCCCGCTCGCCTGGACGGCGGTACTGCTCGACGGATTCGACCTGGTCGTCCTGGGCACGGTGCTGCCCGCGCTGCTCCGTGACCACGTCTGGGGGCTGACCCCGGGCACGGCGTCGGTGATCTCGACGTTCGGGCTGATCGGCATGATGATCGGCGCGATGGCGATCGGCACGATCACCGACCTCATCGGCAGGCGGAAGGCGCTGATCATCGCGGTCGGCGCCTTCTCGGCGTGCACCGCGCTGTGCGCGATCGCGCCCTCGGCGTTCTTCTTCGGGTTGTTCCGCTTCCTCGCCGGGCTCGGTTTGGGCGGCTGCCTGCCGACGGCGATCGCGCTCGTCACCGAGTACGCCCGCAAGGGCAAGGGCGGCAGCGCGACCACCACGGTGATGACCGGCTACCACGTCGGCGCGGTGCTCACCGCCCTGCTCGGCATCTGGCTGATCCAACCGCTCGGCTGGCGCGCGATGTTCGTCGCCGGGGCGTTGCCCGCGCTCGTGCTGGTCCCGTTGATGATCAAGTACCTGCCCGAATCCGAGTCCTTCGAGCGGGCGCGGGAAACGCAGGAGAAGTCCGCGGTGGAGGTCGTCGGCGGGTTGTTCCGCGGCGGCCTCCTGCGGGCCACCCTCGCGTTCTGGGTGACGTCGTTCATGGGGCTGCTGCTGGTCTACGGGCTCAACACCTGGCTGCCGGAGATCATGCGCCAGGCCGGTTATCCGCTCGGCGCGGCGCTCGGCCTGCTGCTCACGCTGAACCTCGGCGGGGTCGCCGGCCTGCTCGTCGCCGGCCGGGTGGCGGACAAGGTCGGCGTACGGCCGTCAGTGATCTCCTGGTTCCTCGGGGCGGCGGTCTTCCTCGCCCTGCTGAGCGTGAAGCTGCCCGCGGCCGGGTTGTACGTCGCCGTGTTCCTTACCGGCGGTTTCGTGTTCAGCGCACAGGTCCTCGTGTACGCCTACATCGGCAAGACGTATCCGGCCGCCATGCGGGCCACCGGAATCGGCTGGGCGGCGGGGGTCGGCCGAATCGGCGCGATCTGCGGTCCGATCCTCGGCGGTGCCTTGCTGACAGCGGGGATCGCCTACCCCTGGGGCTTCTACGCCTTCGCCGCTGTCGGTGGGCTGGGCGCGGCGGCGGTGACCGGAGTCCGCGCCGGCCGCGCCCAGGAGCCCGCTACCCCAGTTCCTTGAGTTCCCGTTCCACGGCGGCGAGTTCCTCTTCGGAACCCTGCACCTTCGGACCCGTGAACCACTTGCGTGCGGAGGCGAACCACCACACCGCGGCACCACCGAGGACGACGAGGAAGGCGATCGGCGTGTAGTTGAAACTGTCGATGGTGACCGGTGATCCCTGCGGGAGCATGAACAGCACGAAGATGAAGCAGACCCAGATGGTCGCGACGATGCCGATCGGCTTGCCCCACCGGCCGAGGTTCCACGGCCCCGGTTCGAAGTCGTCGCCCTTGCGCACCCGCAGGAACACCGGGATCACGTAGGCCACGTAGAGGCCGACGACCGCGATCGAGGTCACCGCCGCGTAGGCGGTCGCGCTCCAGAGGTACGGCAGGGCGAGCAGGAGCGCGCCGCCCGCGGCCAGCCACACCGCGTTGGTGGGTGTCTGGGTGCGCTTGTTGATGCGGTGCCAGAACTTCGAACCCGGGATCGCGCCATCGCGGGCGAAGGCGTAGATCATCCGCGAGTTCGCGGTGACCGACGCCATTCCGCAGAACAGCTGCGCGCCGATACAGATCAGCAGCAGGAACTTGCCGGTCGTCGCGCCGGTCGCGTCGATGAAGATCTGCGCGGGCGGCACTCCGGTCTCGGAGCCGACGGCGCCGTCGTAGTCCTGGATGGCGAAGGTGAGGCCGATCAGCAGGATCCAGCCCGCGACCAGTGAGACGAGGATCGAATTGATGATGCCGCGCGGCCCGGCCTTCGCCGCGTTCTTGGTCTCTTCGGTCATATGCGCCGAGGCGTCGTAGCCGGTCAGCGTGTACTGCGCGACGAGCAAGCCGAGCAGGAAGACGTAGACCGGTGACGCCCACCCTGTGTTGTTCACGAACTCGCCGAAGACGAACGACGCGTCCTGGTGCTTGGCGGGCACGATGATCAGCACGCCGACGATGACCAGCACGCCGACCAGATGCCACCACACGCTGATGCTGTTCAGCAGCGCCACGATCTTGACGCCGAAGGTGTTCAGCAGGCCGTGGATCAGCAGGATGATCGCCAGCAGCAGGATCGTGTGACCCGGCGTCGCCTCGAAGCCGAACTGCAGGTCGAGGAAGGCGTTGAGGAACAGCGCCGCGCCGAAGTCGATCCCGGCGGTGACGGCGATCTGACCGATGAGGTTGAACCAGCCGGTGAACCACGACCACGCCGCACCGTTGCGTGGGGCGAGTTTCGCGGCCCAGTAGTAGAGGCCGCCCGCCGTCGGATAGCTGGAGCAGACCTCGGCCATCCCCAGCCCGACGAGGATGACGAACAGGCCGACCAGCGGCCAGCCCCAGATCATCGCGGCCGGGCCGCCGGTCTTCATGCCGAACCCGTAGAGGGTCAGGCAGCCGGAGAGGATCGAGATGATCGTGAAGGAGACGGCGAAGTTGGAGAAGGTCGACATCGTGCGCCGGAGTTCCTGCGCGTAGCCGAGCTGATGGAGCCGGGCACTGTCTTCGTCGGCGGGTTCGGCGGCCTGCTTGGCTGGGACATCCATCGGGCACCCACTTAAAAGGTATGCGGACAGACCATTGAGATCCGCCGAAATTAGGCCCGCCGACCTGCGCATGTCAAGGTCCCGTCAAGACCTCGCCCCCTCCGGACGCCAGGAAAGGTCCTTTCCTCGCAAATTTCGCAAGGAAAGGACCTTTCCTGGCACGCGAGAGAGGCTTAGCGCCCCTCGAACGCCTTCACGGCCTCCAGCGCCGTGTCCGGGTGGTCGGCGAAGTACCCGTCGACACCCGCCTTGAGGAACGCCTCCTGCTCGGCGAACGCGTTGCCGTACTCGGCGAGGTTCGCCGAGGAGCGCAGGTTCTGCGGGAGGAAGTTGTTCTCGTTGCGGAACGTGTACGGCCCCACCTTCAGGCCGGCCTTGTGTGCGTCGTCGACGAGCCTGGTCGGCTGCCCCAGCGCACCGTTCACCACCGGGATGACCTGCGCCTTCTCCGGCCCCAGGTAGTCCGCGTACTTCGAGATCTCCTTCAGGCCCGCAGGCGTGACGAGGTCGGCGTACGTCCGCGGGTCACCCTTGGCGACGAAGTCGGCGGGAGCGCCGGTCGCCGAGGTCAGCTGCAGCAGCGGCACTCGCACCTGCCGCGAAAGCGCGATCAGGTTCGACACCTCGAAGGACTGGATGATCACCGGCGCCTTCGGGTGGTTGAGCCCGTTGCGCTTGAGCAGCTCGACCAGCTTCGGCTCGGTCGGGTTCTTGATCGACGAGAAGTACGTCGAGTGCTTGACCTCCGGGTAGGTCCCCAGCTCACGGCGCAGTTCGCGGCCGAGGCGGCGCGTCAGGTCGAGCACCTCCTGGTAGGTGGCGATCTGGTAGCGGCCGTCGTAGATCCTGTTGTTCGGCCGCAGCTGCGGGATCCGCTCGGTCGCGCGCAGCGTCTTCAGCTCGGCGAGGGTGAAGTCCTCGGTGAACCAGCCGGTGAACGACGTGCCGTCGATGACCTTCGTCGTCTTCCGGTTCGCGAACTCGGGGTGCTTCGCGACGTCGGTGGTCCCGCCGATCTCGTTCTCGTGCCGGGCGACCAGCTGACCGTCCTTGGTGGGCACCAGGTCGACGTCGACCCAGTCGACGCCCTGGCGGTAGGCGAGTTCATACGAGGCGAGCGTGTGCTCCGGGCGGTAGCCGGGGGCGCCGCGGTGTCCGACGATCACCGGCCCATCGTGGCCCTTCGCCAGCGCCGACACATCTTGGGCACTCGGCTCGGCGGCGCCGGCCAGCCCTGTGACGCTGAGTACGGCGAGTCCGGACAGGGCGAGCACGCCCAGGCGCTTTCGCATGGTGGATGACCTCTTTCACTTGAACTCGGGGTACCGCGCAACCCTTGACGCAGGAGGCGTCCGGACGGCGAAGACGGACCGGCGGAGCGCTGACCGCCGGGTGAACGCCGGATGGAACCACCCGCTCGAGGACGGCGACGTCTTCGTAGCTCACCGGCCCGGTTACCCTGTGCGTCGTGCGCGTACTGGTAATCGGGTCCGGCGCCCGTGAGCATGCACTTGTCCTCGCGGTCGCGGAAGACCCTTCCGTCACCGCACTGGCTTGCGCTCCGGGCAATGCCGGCACCTCTTCGGTGGCCGAGCAGCTCGGCGTGGAAGCGGCCGATCCCGAATCGGTCGCCGCCCTCGCCAAGCAGTGGCAGGCGGACCTGGTGGTGGTCGGCCCCGAGGTCCCGCTGGTGGCCGGTGTCGCCGACGCGGTCCGGAAGGCGGGCATCGCCTGCTTCGGTCCGTCCGCGTCCGCGGCCAGGATCGAGGGCTCGAAGGCGTTCGCGAAGGACGTCATGGCGGCCGCCAACGTGCCGACGGCGCACTGCGAGGTGGTCGACACCCCGGCCCGCCTCGACGCCGCGCTCGCCCGCTTCGGCCCCACCTGGGTGGTCAAGGACGACGGTCTCGCCGCGGGCAAGGGCGTCGTGGTCACCACGGACGTCGACGTCGCGCGCAAGCACGCCCTGATGCTGCTCGACGGCGGCCACCCGGTGCTCCTGGAGTCCTTTTTGGATGGCCCGGAAGCCTCGCTCTTCTGCTTCGTCGACGGCCGCACGGTCGTCCCGCTGCTGCCCGCGCAGGACTTCAAGCGCGTCGGCGACGGCGACGCGGGCCCGAACACCGGCGGCATGGGTGCCTACGCGCCGCTGCCGTGGGCACCGAAGGACCTGGTCGACGACGTCGTCGCCCGCATCGTGCAGCCCGTGGTCGACGAACTCGACAACCGCGGCGCCACCTTCTCCGGCCTGCTCTACGCCGGTCTCGCGCTGACTTCCGAGGGCCCGCAGGTCATCGAGTTCAACTGCCGCTTCGGTGACCCGGAGACCCAGGTCGTCCTGGCGCTGCTGCGCAGCCCGCTCGGCAAGGTCCTGCACGCGACGGCGACCGGCAAACTCGCCGAGCTGCCGCCGCTGGACTGGGATTCCGGCGCGGCGGTCACCGTCGTCATCGCCGCCGACGGCTACCCCGGTAAGCCGCGGACGGGCGACGTCATCACCGGCGGCGAGATCGAAGGCGTGCTGCACGCCGGTACCCGCCGCCGCGACGACGGCGCCGTGGTCTCCTCCGGCGGTCGCGTCCTTTCGGTCGTCGGCACCGGCAAGAACCTGAAGGCCGCTCGCAAGAACGCGTACGCGACGGTCGAGAAGGTCCACCTGGCAGGCTCGCACCACCGCACCGACATCGCCCTGCTCGCCGCCAAGGGAGAGATCGCCACTCCGGTCGCGTGAATTTGCCGGGGAACCGTTCCGCCGCCGGGCGCGTCCAACCCGGTATTTCCTGCAAAGCTTAGGCAGCCGATACATCCGCGTTGGTAGCCTCAGGCAGGACGAACGGTCACCGTGCGCAATGTCCAAGGGGTGGGGAATGGCAGCATCGAGCAAGGTCCAAGACCTCGCGTCGGCGGTTCCGGCGCCGCCGTCGGTGGCCGACATCAGGGTCGATCCGTCGAAACTGCTCGAAGTGGCGAAGATCGTCGAAGAGCAGGTCGACGCACTGCAGGACAAGCTCCTGACGCGGCTCGACCAGCTGCGGATCGACACTCCGGCCAACGACACCGTGAGCGTGCACGCGACCAGCGTCTGGAACGAGCTCGTCGCCGACGGCGACGCCTCGTACGCCGCGCAGGTCCGGGCGTATGTCGCCGGGCTGCGGGGGCTGGTCAAGCAGCTCCGCACGGCGGCGAAGGAGTACAAGACCAGCGACGCCGACAAGGCCGCGGCGTTCGGGGACCGCGGTGCGCATCCGGCGTGAGGGCCGGGTGCTGGTTTTCGGCGGGGTGCTGACCTTGGCGCTGGCCGGATGCACCACGGACACGGGCGGGCAGGCCTTCCCGAACGAACCGGCGCTGGCTTCGGCCACCCGGGACGCCAAAGCGTCCGCGCTTCCCACCAGGCCCGCCGAGCTGAGCCTGCAAGGCGTCGACCCGTGCGCACTGCTCGCCGCTCCGCAGCTCGACCAGCTCAAGATCAACAGCAAACCGCGTGCGGCCGCGGAACCGATCGACGGCCCGACCTGTGTCTTCGACTCGGACGCCGTGGAGCCCTTCCACAGCTATTACGTCCGCACGGTCACCGCGGACGTGGAAGAGTGGATCACCGGCAAGCGCCGCAAGAACAGCATGACGACCGAACCGAAGGCGATCGGCGGGTTTCCCGCCATCACGAACTATCGCGACGCCGGGCAACCGGGCGACTGCGAGACGCTCGTGGGTGTCGCCCGAGGACAGACGCTGGCGGCGCGGGCCATCACCGTCACCGCCGGCGCCTTCACCATGCCGCAGCTGTGCGAGATGTCCGCGCAGGCGGCCGATATGGCTCTGCAGACCTTGAAAGCACGCAACTAGGGAGGGCGCCGTGAACGTTTCCGACCTCGCGGGCAAGCTCCGTGATCTCCGGTTCGACGGCTACACCGACACCGGGATCGCGACCGAGATCGAGCGCTTCCGCAGCGGCGACGGCACCGGCAGCATCGGCACCGCCGTCGACGCGCTGAAGGCCGTCGCGTCCGCGCTCGCCGACACCGACAAGACGTTGCGTGACGAGCTGGGCAAGCTCGGCGTGGAATGGCAGAGCGAGGCGGGTGGCGCCGCCGGACAGGTGTTCACCGAGCAGGCCGGTTTCTCCCAGGACGCGAACTCGAAGGTCTCGCACTCCGCGGAGATGATCTTCGCCCAGGGTGAGGCCTTCAACCGGACACTGCACAAGCTCCCGGATCCGGAAGTGGTCCGGAAGGGCGCCGGCGGGTTGACCCTCGGCGACGTCGTGCTGAGCCTCATCGGCTTCGAGACCGACCATGCCAAGAGCGTCCACGCGGCGGGCAACGCGCGGGCGCAGGCGCAGGAGGCGTTGAACGACTACGCCAAGACGAGTGGCGAGAACCTGCTGTCGACCGACACGCTGGCCGACCCGCAGTCGATGAACCTGACCCAGAACACCACCGCGGCCGGGGTCGGTGGCGGTTCCGGCGCGCTCGACCTCGCGGGTACGGCCACCGAGCTGACCCCCGACGGCAGCGTCCGGCCCGCGTCGGCCGCCGTCGAGTCGAAGTACGTGCCGCCGCCGGTCGCCCAGCCCATCAGCAACCCGAAGGCGCCTTCGTACGACGCGCCGACTCCTGCCTACGGTGTCGCCGTCGGCGGAGGCGGAGTGGCGAGGAAGACCGGCGCCTCCGTTCCGAGCGGCGGCGCCACGGCCCCCGCGGCCGCCGCGCCGACGGTGCCGTCCAAGGCTCCCGCCCCTGCCCCTGGCGGCGGATGGGTGACCCCGAACCGGCCCGGCCCGCAGCCCGAACAGGGCAGGCCGTCGTATCCGGCCACCGGCTCGCCCGCTTCTCCGCCGTTCGTCCCACCGGGTGCGCCGAACCTGCCGCCTCCTGGCTCCACCTACGTTCCCCCTGGCCAGTCCACCGGAAGTCTGCCGCCGAACAGCAGCTCCACCTCGGCGCTGCCGCCGGGCAAGTCGTTCGGACCCGGCCCCGGTGCCGACGGCGCCCTCGGCAAGGGCCCCGGTTCCAGCTCCGGCCCCGGCGTCTTCGGTGGCGTCGGCGGTGGTGCGGGCGGCGGTGACCAGGCGCTCGGCAAGGGCCGCTCGGTCGGCTCCGGACCGCAGGCCCCGCCGGCCGCGGGCAACGAGTCCGGCCGAGGCTTCCCCGCCGTCCCGAAGATCACCGGTCCGGCCGCGGGCGACCTGGGTGCCGGTGCCGCCGCGCTCGGCGCCGGTGTCGCCGGTGGTGCGCTGAGCGGCGACAAGGAACGCGATCGCCGTCCGCGTCAGGAAGGCGGCGGCAAGCCCACCCGTCAGCTGCCGATCGGCGAGCTTCCCGAAGAGGAGGCCATGCGGCGTTCGGAGAAGATCGGCGCGAAGCAGCCGAAGGCCGAGCCGAAGTTCATGGAGCGCGCGGCCACCCAGGACGTCGATGAGGACGCGGAGCACATCCGCCGCTTCGGCGTCGACGACAAGGACCTGTTCACCGACGAGCGCATGGTTTCGCCCGACGTCATCGGTGACCACGGCAATCGGGAAGCGCGCTGAACCTGTGCCGAACAACAACGGCAGCCTCGTGCTGTCCGCACTCGAGTTCGAGATGCTCTGGGAAGCCGAACGGCTGCCCCGCCGCCATGTCGCACTCGACGTGCCGAGCCCCGGAACGACCCATACGGAGCGAGCGGCACTGATCGAAGAGGCCTGGGAATCCCTGCGCGCGCGAGGTCTCGCGCGGGGACACCAGGCGTCGGGCGAGCTGGTCGACATGCTGAACCTGTTCGCGCACCCCCGGGTCGCGATCGACGTCTGGGTGTGGACCGACCGCGAGATCAAGGGACAGGCCGTCAGCGTCGGCAACCAGGCGCTGCTCGGCGTCATCGACTCCGGCCAGGTGTGGCTGATCCCCGCCCGCGAAAGCTCCCTCGCCGAGGCCGCCGTCTCGGTCGCGGGTGATCTCGCCCCCGGCGTCGGCCAGTCGATCAGCATCCCGCACGACATCCTCCGCGACGCCGACGCCGCCGCCCGCGGCGACGCGAAAGCGCTGGTCACCGCCCTTGAAGACCGGGACGTCCCGCTGTGGCAAGCCCAGGAACTGGCGGGCATGCTGCTCGGACAGGAGGCACGCGGCCAGTTCGGCGTCGAACGCGCTGGCCGGGACGGCCGTCCCCGCCGCGCGGACAGCGTGGTCGCCTTCTACGACACGGACGCGGGGCGCTACCTGTTCCAGGTCGCGCGCAACCGCGACGGGCGGGATTGGGCGACCATCACCCCGGCGGACAACCAGCTGCTGGCGACGCGGATCCGGGAAGTCGCCGATTTCTGACTTGCCCGATTCGGCTGTTTCGCGAAGTCGATATCGGCGGGGTGGAAGTTGGCGTGGATACGCACACGGCCCGCTGTCGAGGTCTTACAGTATGCGCGGGAACCGTCCTGATCGGCTGCGCGTCTGATCGGACGGATACGAGTTTTCCGTGTTGCGCCGAAGGGGATGACGAACCGTGCCTGTGTACGACCCGGAGTCGATGGGGATCGCCGCCGGTCAGGTGGAGCGGCTCAAGGACGAGTTCGAGAAGAGCAAGAAGCAGGTCACCGGCGTCGACGACGAGAAGGAAAGCCCGTTCGGCACGATGGGTGGCTCGGGTGACGTTCACGGTGCCGTCGGCTCTTTCAAGGACGGCGTGCACAACGAGTTCGATTCCGCCGGAAAGCTGATGGAGGCCACCGCTTTCGTGCTGCGAAAGGCCGCAGGGCTGATTCAGGAGACTGAGGCCGTGCACGTCGACAATCTCAAGCTGCACGAGCACGGCAAGCAGTGAGCACGCGAAAACCGGCCCCGGGGGGCCTGATTCCTAGGGGGGCGTAGTGGGCGATATCGATTTCCCGCCGAACTGGTCGCAAGTCACCGAAAAGGCCAAGCAGGTCGAAGGCATCAAGCCGGAAGCCATTCAGAAGGCCGCGGATCAGTTCCATGCCGCCGCGTCGCAGGCAGGTGACCACAGCGCCGCGCTGAAGTCGTCGACCGACGCCTTGAACGGTGGCGTCTGGAAAGGTCCCGCCGCCGACGCCTTCTTCGACTACGTCAAGCAGATCACCTCCGCGGGTGACAGGGTCAAGGGGCACCTGGAGGAGATCAGCAAGGATCTGGGCGAACTCCAGGTTCAGCTGAGCGACATCAAAGGCAAGATCGACGACGCCGCCAAGACGGCGCAGACCACCATTCAGACGTGCATCGACACGGAGACCCCGAAGGTCGCGGCGGCTCGTAAACAAGCGGCCGACGCGGCGGATCCGGACAAAAAAGTTCAGCCGCCGAACCCGACCGCGGACCAGATCATCGCGGCGGCGAACGCCGCCAACCAGAAGACGGCCAGTTCGGCGACCGAAACCATCACCGGGTTGCTGACCCAGGCCGACGGGTTGATCAGCAAGTCACAGCAGTTGATGAAGAAGGACATCGAGGGCGGCGGCTACTCGAAGGTGCCGATGCCCGGCAAGGACGGCACCGTCCCCAAGCGCACCGGCGGTCTCCACACCGGCGGCGGTGGCGGAGGAGGCGGCGGTGGCGGTGGGGGCGGCGGCCTCGGACCGAGCGGCGGCCCGCCGTCGACGACGCCGCCCGGCAACGTCCAGCAGTGGATCCAGGAGGCCATCAAGATTCTGCAGGCCAACGGGATCCCGGTGACCGAGGCGGATATCCAGAAGATCTGGACGATCATCGAGAAGGAGTCCGGCGGTAACCCCAACGCCATCAACAACTGGGACTCCAACGCGGCGAAGGGCACGCCGTCGAAGGGTTTGATGCAGTGCATCGACCCGACCTTCAACGCGCACAAGCTTCCCGGGCACGACGACATCTACAACCCGGTCGACAACATCATCGCGGGCGTGCGGTACACGTTCTCGCGGTACGGCGGGTTCGACGGGCACCCGGGCCTGAAGTCCATGGCCGGTGGCGGCGGCTACCAGGGCTACTAAGGACGAACGTTGGGCTGGGTTGGTCGTGAGTGGCGATTCGGGTTAGAACACGAAACGCCACTCACGACCAACTCGGCCGACTCCTCCAGTCCTCAGTAGTCCTTCAGTACCAACGCGTTCGACGCCTCCGTCAACGGCCGCATCGCCGCCTTCATCACCCGATCCCGGAACGGCAAGTACCCCAGCATCCGCATCGACTGGATCTGCTTCCATTGCGCGAATCGCGTGTGCTTCCGCTGGTTCAACGCGGCCAGCGCCTGATTCCGGAGCACGAACGGCCGCATTTCCCTTTCGTACTCGGCGAAAGCGGCGCGATGGTCACTGTGGACAGCAAGCGAACCCGCCAGCACGTAGGCCCCGGTCAGCGCCAAACTCGTGCCCTGCCCCGAAAGTGGCGAAGGGCCGTAGCCCGCGTCACCGACCAAAGCGACTCGCCCCTCGGAAGACCGGTCCATCCGGATCTGCGTCATCGAATCGAAGTACAGCTCACTCGAAGCCATTTCCCGTACCAGCCTCGGCACTTCCCAGCCCTGGCCGAGAAATCGGTCGGCGATGAGTTTTCGTTGCTGTTCAAGGTCATGCCGGTCGAAATCGAGTTCCGGCGACTGGAAGCCGAGCATCGCGCGCGCTTCCGTGTTCGCACGGGCGCTGTAGAGGCCGGCGAGTTTCCCCGGCATCAGGTGGAAGGTCTGCCAGCGGTCCAGATCGAGGAAATTCGGCACGGTGAACACCGCCAGATAAGTGTCCAGATGGTGTGAGAACTCTTTCTCCGCCCCGAAAACCAGCGAACGCACGGTCGAGTGCTGCCCGTCCGCGCCGATCACGAGATCGAAGTCCCGTGCCTCGCCGTCGGCGAAAGCGACCCGCACTCCCTCGGGACGCTGCGTGATTCCGGTGATCCAGTCGCCATAGACGTACTCGACACCTTCCTGAGCGACCGAAGCCAGTACGCCAATCAGGTCGTCCCGCAGGATCTCGACGTCGTCGCTGTCGGTGAGTCCACCGGTCAGCGTGTGCTCGGTGACCTTCACCAGTGTCTTCCCCGCCGCGTTCACGAACGACATCCCGCGCATGTCCGTGCGCAGCTCCCGGAGCCGCCCGAGTACTCCCATCCGGTCGACGACGCCGAGCGCCGTGCCGCGGATGTCGACGGCGTGTCCGCCGACACGCGGCGCGGGCGCCCGCTCGACGACCGTCGGTGCGAAGCCGTGTCTCCGCAGCCAGTACGCCAGCGTCGTCCCGGCGATTCCCGCCCCCGAAATCAGCACCTTCTGCATGTGAGCTCCCCTGTGTACGCTGTTTTGAAGCACTGCGTACAACGTACGAATGCGGCAACAAATCTCCAGGAAAACGCCCATAAAAGCTTCGATGCACTAGTGCACTACGCCTAGTGCATCGGCTCAAATGGGACGCAGACAGGGCGAAGCGCACTATGGCAAGGAGTCGATCATGACCGATCCGCCCTACCTGCGGATCGCCGCCGAGATCCGGCGCCGGATCGTCACCGGCGAGCTGCGCGAGGGGCAGAAGATCCCGTCGACGCGGCAGATCATCGCCGAGTGGGGGGTCGCGATGGCGACCGCGACGAAGGTGCTCGCCACCCTCAAACGCGATGGCCTGGTCGTCGCCAAACCCGGTACCGGCACGGTCGTCGCGAGCCGTGCTCCGAAAGCCGCGCCGAGGACCGAAGCGGAGCTTTCACGCGAGCGAGTGGTGAAGGCCGCGATCCGGATCGCCGACGCGGAGGGCATCCGCGCGCTCTCCATGCGCCGCATCGCGTCCGGTCTGGGTGTCGCGACGATGGCGCTTTATCGCCATGTCTCCGCGAAGGACGACCTGATCCTCGAGATGGCCGACGTCGCGCTCGGTGAAGTCCGCTTCCCGCCAGACCCGCCGTCCGGCTGGCGGGCGCAACTGGAGCTGATGGCCAGGGCCCAATGGGCGTTGTTCCGCCGCCATCCTTGGCTCGCGCAGGCGCTTTCGGTCACCCGCCCGCAGCCGCTGCCGAATCTGCTCCACCACGCCGACTGGGCCACCCGTGCCCTCGACGGCCACGGCCTCCCGTCGTCGACGATCATGTACGCGCACATCACGATCTTCAATCACGTCCGCGGCACGGCCCTCAATTTCGAGGCCGAGGCGGAGTCCGAATCCGGTACCGCGCTCACCGCGGACGACTGGCTCGCCGAACACGAGCCGATCCTCTGGGACCTGGTCTCCGGTGGCCGGTTCCCGAACTTCACCAACGTCGTCATGCGTGCCCCGTTCGACTTCGACCTCGACACGCTCTTCGAGTTCGGCCTTCAGCGCCTCCTCGACGGCTTCGCGGTTCTCCTCGCGAGGGCGGGTTAGCCTCACCCCATGTCCTTTCCCGGTCCCGTCGCTCGTTCCGACGTCCCGCCGTTCCATGTCATGGACGTCCTTTCGGCCGCGCAGGCACGGCAGCGCAGCCATGGCGACCTGGTCCCGCTGGTCGCGGGGCAGCCGTCCGCGCCGGCGCCGCGACCGGTGCTCGAAGCCGCCCAGCGGGCACTGAAAGACCACACCCTCGGCTACACCGAGCAACTCGGCATCCTCGAACTGCGCGAGGCCGTGGCGGCGCACTACAAGCGCACCTATTCGGTCGACGTGAGCCCGCAGGACGTCATCATGACGACCGGCTCCTCCGGCGGCTTCCTGCTGTCGTTCCTCAGCGCCTTCGAAGCGGGGGATCGCGTCGCGATGGCGCGGCCCGGCTATCCGGCCTACCGCAACCTGCTGAAGGTGCTGGGCTGCGAGGTCGTCGAGTTCGCCACCGGCCCGGAGACGAACTTCCAGCCGACGGTCGGCCTGCTCGACGAACTGGGTCCGATCAAGGGACTCATCGTGGCCAGTCCGAGCAATCCCACCGGCACCGTGCTGCCTCCGGGTGAACTCGCCGCGATCAGCGGCTGGTGCGCGTCACGCGGTGTGCAGTTGATCAGCGACGAGATCTACCACGGGATCTCCTACGGTGCCGGACTCGACTGCGCCTGGCAGTACGGGACGGAGGCACTCGTCCTCGGTTCGTTCTCGAAGTACTTCGCCATGACCGGCTGGCGGCTCGGCTGGATGCTCGCGCCCCAGCGGCTGCACCGCGCGATCGACGTCCTGACCGGCAACTTCACCATCTGCCCGCCCGCGGTCTCCCAGCACGCCGCGATCGCCGCGTTCACCCCGGAGTCGTACGCGGAGGCCGACGGTCACGTCGAGCGCTACCGCGCCAACCGCGACGCGCTCTTCGCCGGTCTCAAGGGCATCGGTATCGACAAGCTCGCGCCGGCCGAAGGCGCCTTCTACGCCTACGCAGACGTCTCCGCGTACACGCACGACAGCCTCAGCTGGTGTCAGCGGATCCTTGCCGACACCGGCGTCGCGGTCGCTCCCGGCATCGACTTCGACCCCGTCGACGGCGGCAGGTTCGTGCGGTTCTCGTTCGCGGGTTCGCGCGAGGACATCGACGAGGGTGTCCGCAGGCTCGGCGACTGGCTCACCGGTCAGCGCTCGTAGGTCGGCGCTGACCGGTCAGGGGGAACCCCGAATTCTCCCTGAACGTTGGGCAGAACGAAGGCGCTCGCGAGTTCTGCCTGACAACCTGGACTCACCGGGCCCGTTTGGGCGAGGTGAGGCAATCGGAGGATGCCATGTTCTGGAAGATCGTCGGCGGGCTGCTTCTGGCTTGGGTGGCCTTCATGGTGCTCGGGTCCGTGCTCGGCTTCCTGGTGAAGGCCGTCTTTTGGATCGCCGTCATCGGCGGTGCGGTCTTCCTCGGCACGGCCGCGTATGGGGCCATCAAGGGCAAGGGCACCCCGAAACAGCTCCGCCGTTAAGGCTTGCGCGCCACCCCGCCCAGCGACGTGAAGTTCACGGGCGCGAGCGGGGTGAAGCGCGGGCCGTCCGGCCACCACAGATGCGGGTACGTCAGCCCCGGGTCGACGAGATCGAGCCCCTCGAAGAGCGACTCGATCTCCTCCCGCGTGCGGAAAGCCGTGTCGAGCCCGGTGCCGCTGAAGCGCTTTTCGAGTGCCGTCGCGACATCGGCCGCTTCGGAGCCGTCGGCCGGATTGTGCTGGTGCAGCACCACGACGAACGAGCCTGGGGCCAGCGCGTCGACATAGGCGCGGATGATCTTCCGCGCTTCGTCGATGTCGGAGATGTGGTGGACGATCGCGCACAGGATCAGCCCGATCGGGCGGTCGAAATCCAGCCGGTGGGTACTGGTGAGCTCCTCGATGAGCTCGGCCGGTTCCGTCAGGTCGTTACCCGCCATATGCGCGAAGTCGTTCGCCGCGAGTTGCGCGCGGCCGTGCGCCAGCACCACCGGGTCGTGGTCGACGTAGACGACTCGTGCCTCGGGGTTGTACCGCTGCGCGACCTGATGCGTGTTGTCCCCGGTCGGGAAGCCGGAACCGAGGTCGAGGAACTGGTCGATGCGCGCCCTGTCGGTCAGGTAGCGCACGGTCCGGACCAGCCAGTGCCGGACCTCCTTGGCCATCACTTGCGCGTCCGGTGCCAGCTCCAGGATCTGGCGCAGCACCACCCTGTCGGCCTCGTAGTTGTCCTGGCCGCCCATGAGCGCGTCGAAGACTCGCGCGATGCTCGGCCGGTCGAAATCGACGGGCACGATCGGACGCCGGGCGACTGGACCTGGCATGGGCACCTACCGTGATGACTCGGTTCGGGACGAAGGCCAGCTTAGGTCATCGGATTCACCGCGCGTAAGCGGATGAGCGACGAGGGTGAATTATTCCTCCGAAGAGCCGAAGGCAGATTTCGCTGTTGTCACGCCGACCCAGCGCTCCGCCTTCATTCCCACCGCCCGTGCACCGTCCACATTGGACTGACGATCGTCGAAGAAAAGACAGTCGGCCGGTTCGGCGCCGAGTTCGCCGAGGAGGATCCGGTAGATCTTCGCGTCGGGCTTCATACAGCCGAGATCGCCGGAAAAGAGCGTCACCCGGAAGAGACGCGCCCACTCCTGTTCGCGCACCCAGCGGCCGAAGGTCGACGACGCGTTGGAGAGCAGCGCGAGCGCGGCGCCCGCCTCGTGCAGGCCTTCCAGCAGTTCGAGCACCGCCGGTTCCACGTGCGACCAGCCGGTGACGTCGATCCGGGTCAGCTCGTCGGAGAACGCCCGGTCGACTTCGACGTCGAGCGCGCGGCCGATGCTTTGCCAGTACTCGAGGTCCGTGCCGCCGGAGTCGTACCGGACCCGCTCGGCCCAGTAGTGCGGCTCGAATTCGGCCACTTCGAGGCCGAAGGCCTTGGCCAGGGTCGGCAGCGCGTCGGTGTGCTCGCTGATGACGTCGCCGTAGTCGAAGACGATCCAGTTCACGGTCAGCTCCCGGTCCTGATGCGGTGAAGGGTTTCCTCGATGTCGGCGGCCGAAAGGTCGCGGTGCACCACGAAACGGACCCGGCCGGCCGTCGGCAGCACGCGGATCCCGAGCCCGTCCAGCAGCTTCAGACGGCCTTGGAGATCGGGAGCGGCGGCCAGCACGATGTTGGTCTCGGGCTCGTTGACCTCCCAGCCGTGTTCGGCGAGTCCGGCCGCGAGCCGTGCCGCGTTCTCGTGCGTTTCGGCCAGTTCGTCGACGCGGTCCAGAGCGACCAGGCAGGCCGCGGCCAGCACACCGCTCTGCCGGACGCCGCCACCGAGCATCTGCCTCATCCGCCGCGCCCGCTCGATGAACTCCGGGCTGCCTGCCAGCACCGAGCCGACCGGCGCGCCGAGGCCCTTGGAGAAGCAGGCCGAAACGCTGTCGACGCCAACGGTGAGCGCGGCCGGCGGGACCTGCAGCGCGACCGCCGCGTGCCAGAGGCGGGCGCCGTCGAGGTGCACGGTGAGCCCGGCCTGTTTCGCCACCGCGAGCAGCTGGGCGTGCTCGTCCGGCGGGGTGACCGCGCCGCCCGCCGAGTTGTGCGTGTTCTCCAGGCACAGCAGCGTGGTGCGCATCGAGTAGTACGGCCCGGTGGGGAGGCCGATCGCCGCGGAGAGCGTGTCCGGCGTCGGCCGTCCGGGCCCGGCGTCGTGTTCCAGCGGATCCGCCATGCCGCCCGCGAGCCAGGCGGCCGAGCCGAGCTCGTCGGTGATCACGTGCGAACCGCGCGGCGCGAGGAACCGGTCTCCGCGCTGGAGATGCAGGCTCAGCGCGATCAGGTTCGCCATGGTCCCGCTCGGGGTCCAGAGCGCGGCGGGCATGCCGAGGAGTTTCGCGGCACGCTGTTCGAGGGCGGCGGTGGTCGGATCTCCGTCGAGGACGTTGTCGCCGACCTCGGCTTTCGCCATGGCCTCGCGCATGACGCTGTCCGGCCGGGTGACGGTGTCGGAGCGGAAATCGATCAACGAGTCAGGGCTCAAGGTCACGGTACGATCACATCACATCGTCCGGTCCGCCATGAACCTCCTCCCGGCTGGTCCGCCGCGCCCGCTCATGCAACCGTGGACGCCCCCGGTTCCGTCCTACCCACCGACGAGGCAAGAGCGGAGACAACAACCGCGTGAACCAGCGCGACGAACAAGAGTTCGCGGAGTACTTCGCCGCGAAGCGGGACTCCGTGCGCCGGACCGCGTACATGCTTTGCGGCGACTGGCATCGCGCGGACGATCTCGCGCAGACGGCGTTCGTCGCGCTGCACCGGAGGTGGAAGAAGATCAGGGAGCGGGCGGCGACCGACGCCTATGTGCGGAAAACGCTGGTCAGGGCGGCCATCGACGAATCGAGGCGACCGTGGCGACGGGAGTGGCAGACCGAAGAGCTGCCCGAACCGCCGCAGGACGGCTTCGACCTCGGTGAACAGGTCGTCACCAGGGAAGCCCTGCTGGCCGCGTTGCGGGAGGTGCCCCCGAAGCAGCGGGCCGTGCTGGTGCTCCGGTTCTTCGAGGGGCTGGACGTCGGCGCGGCGGCGAAGACGCTCGGCTGCAGCGAGGGGAACGTGAAGAGCCAGACCGCGCGCGGGCTGGCGAACCTCAGGCAGGTCATGGAGAAGGAGGAGGTGGCACGGGATGGACGAGAATGAGCTGAAGGCGCTGTTCCGTGACGCCCCCGGTGACGCGCCGTCACCGAGCTTCGACACCGCCGACGTCGTCCGTGCCGCCAAACGCGCCACTGCCCGCCGCCGCAACGGTATCGCGGTGGCCTGTAGTGCACTGGTTTTGGTCTTGGGCGGAGTGGGCATGTTCGGCGTGCTCGGCGATGTTGATTTCGGTTCGCCCACAGCGGCGAAATCCGACAACGGGGCCGCTTCCGCAGGGCAACCCGAAGCGGCTTCCGCACGTCCTCTTGACAGCGGGGAGTCCTCGAACTTCTCCAACCCGCCGCCTCAGCAGGGGGGCGGCGGGCCAGAGAAGACCGGCCAGATGTCGGCCGAAGGCACCTACGGGTGCGACCAGGTGGATCGGGAGCTCGCCACCGCCCTCGCTGGCGAGCTCCCGGTCCCCGTGGATGTCGCCAAGTCGACGCCCGGCGACATCTGTACGACGGGAGCCAGGTCCGCGGGGTTCCAGATACCGGGCGGCACGGTTTCCGCCGCGGTCTTCCCGGCGGGCACGGCTCTTCCGTCCTTGCCCGCCGGGGCATCCAGTGCCGAGCGGACCACCGCCAAGGGATCGCTGGTGGTCGTGGTGAGCCTCGGCGACGGCTCGGGCGGTCCGGTGTTCGGGGAGGCCGACGTCGACCGGTTCGCCGGTGTGCTCGCCGCCCGCTACTGAAGACGCCTGTACTGAAGGTGCCTGGCAAAATAACCCGTCATGACAGCCGCAGCGACAACGCCGAAGGGTGAGCGACGGCGCGCCGAGCTCATCGAGGCCGCCGCGTCACTGCTGGCCGAGGGCGGCTTCGACGCCGTGCGGCATCGCGCGGTGGCCGAACGAGCGGGTTTGCCGCTGGCCTCGACGACGTACTACTTCGACTCGCTCGAAGAACTCGTCACCGCCGCTGTCGAACACCATTCGAACCAGGAGCTGGCGACCGGACGGAACCGGCTCGAAGAGCTGGCGACCCGCAACCGCGGTGTCGAAGCCACCGTGGACCTGGTGCTGGACATGCTGCTGGGCCCGATCCGCCCGGATCGCGAGGCCGACGCCGAGGCCGTCCTCCTGCGCTACGAACGCCTGGTCGGCACCGGCCGCCGCCCGTACCTTCGCCCTCTGATGCGGACGCTGTCCGCGCAGCTGTACGAGCTGCTCCACGAGATCTTCGCGCGCTCCGGCACTCCGGTGGACAGCGCCGAACTGGAGCGGCTGGTCGCGCTGGTCGACGGCGCCGTCGTCAACGCGCTGATCGAGGTCGACCCGGAGCCTCGGGCCGCCGCCGCCCGCATGCTGCAGGCCGCCCTGGCCTAGCCCCGTCATGCGTTTCGTCCTCCAAACGCGGGCGGGTTAGGCTGGCCGAGTGACGGAAAAGCCCCGCATCCCCAACGTGCTCGCCGGCCGCTACGCCTCGCCTGAGCTGGTCGAACTGTGGTCCCCGGAACGCAAGGTCGTGCTGGAGCGCGAGCTCTGGCTCGCCGTTCTCCGGGCGCAGGCCGACCTCGGCGTCGAGGTGCCGGACGGGGTCGTCGCCGACTACGAGCGCGTGCTGGAGCAGGTCGACCTCGACTCGATCGCCGCGCGCGAGCGGGTCACCCGGCACGACGTGAAGGCCCGGATCGAGGAGTTCAACGCGCTCGCCGGCCACGAACACGTGCACAAGGGCATGACGTCGCGTGACCTCACCGAGAACGTCGAGCAGCTGCAGGTGCGGCGTTCGCTGGAGCTGATGCGCAGCCGCGTCGGCGCGGTGCTGGCCAGGCTCGCCGCGATCGCGGTGGAGCACGCCGACACCGTCATGGCAGGCCGTTCGCACAACGTCGCCGCGCAGGCGACGACACTGGGCAAGCGTTTCGCCACCGCCGCCGACGAACTGCTCGTCGCGTTCGAGCGGCTCGACGAGCTGATCGCCCGCTACCCGCTGCGCGGGATCAAGGGGCCGGTCGGCACCGCGCAGGACATGCTCGACCTGCTCGGCGACGAGTCCACTTTGGACGAACTGGAGTCGCGGGTCGCGGCCCACCTCGGCTTCGAGCGGGTGTTCACCAGCGTCGGCCAGGTGTACCCGCGGTCGCTCGACTTCGACGTGCTGTCCACGGTGGTCCAGCTCGCGGCCGCTCCGTCGAGCCTGGCGAAGACGATCCGCCTGATGGCCGGCCACGAACTGGTCACCGAAGGCTTCAAGCCGGGCCAGGTCGGCTCGTCGGCCATGCCGCACAAGATGAACACGCGATCCTGCGAGCGGGTCAACGGACTCGCCGTCGTGCTCCGCGGCTACCTGTCGATGATCGGTGAGCTCGCCGGCGACCAGTGGAACGAAGGCGACGTCTCCGATTCCGTCGTCCGCCGGGTCGCGCTGCCGGACGCGTTCTTCGCGCTCGACGGGCTGCTGGAGACCTTCCTCACGGTGCTGGCCGAGTTCGGCGCCTTTCCGGCGGTCATTTCCCGTGAGCTCGATCGCTATCTGCCGTTCCTCGCGACCACCAAGGTGCTCATGGCCTCGATCCGCGCGGGTGTGGGGCGGGAAACCGCGCACGAGGCGATCAAGGAGAACGCCGTCGGCGTCGCGCTCGCCATGCGGGAGCAAGGGCTCGCGGAGAACGACCTCCTCGACCGTCTCGCCGCCGACGAGCGCATCCCGCTCGACCGCGGTGAGCTGGACAAACTGCTCGCGGACCGGATCTCGTTCACCGGTGTCGCCCCACGTCAGGTGGCCGCGATCGCGTCGCGCGTCGAGGAGATCCTCAAGCGTTTCCCGGAGGCCGCCGCCTACACCCCGGCACCGATCCTCTGACGTCGAGGGCTGAAGGGGCCTTTCCTCTCATCGCATGCGGCGAAGGGCGCTTTCCTCGCATGCGATGAGAGGAAAGCGTCCTTCAGCCCTCGACGACCAAGCCGCGGTGACCAAGGTCTCTTGATCCCGGTCGCGCGATATCAAATACTGAGACGAAGTTACTCGAACGGGCGAATTCCCTAATCTCGATCGCTGAACCCGGAGCGCCAGGCCGCCCATCCCGCGGCCTGGCGTGCTTGTATCGCGCCTTGCGCGCCGAACCCACGGAAGAAGCGATGAGATCCACGCTGTCGAAATTCGTCGCCGTCGTCACGGCGGGAGCGGCCACCCTCGCCCTCGCCGCCTGCGGTTCCGGTGACACCGCATCCGGTGGCCAGAAGCTGCGCGTCGGCACCTTGACCGACGCGCCGCCGTCCATCTACCTGGAGAACGGCACCTTCACCGGTTACGACAACGAGCTGCTCCGCGACATCGCGAAGCGCGAGGGCTTCGAGGTCGAGTTCGTCGGCACCGAGTTCGCCGGTCTGCTGGCCGCCGTCGCCACCAACAAGTTCGACATCGGCAGCTCCACGATCTCCACCACCGAGGCCCGCAAGAAGACCGTCGCGTTCAGCAACGGCTACAGCACCGGGTTCACCACGATCCTCACCAAGAAGGGCGCGGGTCTCAAGGACGTCGCCGCGTTCAGTGGCAAGCGGCTCGGCGTCGTGCAGGCGTCGGTGCAGGACGACTTCGCCAGCGGCAAGGTCCCCGGCGCCAACGTCGTGCGCTTCCCCGACTACAACGCCGGTTTCGCGCAGCTGAAGGCGGGCAGCCTCGACGGCTGGGTCGTGCCGAAGGACATCGGGCAGAAGTACATCGACCAGAACCCGGGCGTGCCGCTGGAGTTCGGCTACACCGTCGAGACCAAGGACACGCCGTCCGCGTTCGCCGTCCGCAAGGACAACAAGGAACTGCTGAAGAAGCTCAACGACGGTCTCGCGAAGGCCATCGCCGACGGCACCGTCGCCCGTCTGCACGCTCAGTTCTTCAAGACCGAGCCGCTGCCGAAGGAACTCGAGCAGGGTGGCCCCGGCCTGCCTGTGCAGAACCAGGGGGTCTGATCACCATGAAGAAAACCTTGATCGCGACGCTCGCCGCTGGACTGCTCGCGGTCCTCACCGCCTGCGGTGGCGGTGAAGCCGTCACCGAAAAGACCCTGCGTGTCGGGACACTGAGCGACGCCCCGCCGAACATCTACGTCGAGAACGGCAACTTCACCGGCTTCGACAACGAGCTGCTGAAGGCCATCGCCACCAAGCAGAACCTGAAGCTGGAGTTCGTTTCGACGGACTTCTCCTCGCTGCTGGGCCAGGTCGCGAACAACCAGTTCGACATCGGCAGTTCGGCCATCGCGCAGACCGACGAGCGCAAGAAGAACGTCGACTTCTCCAGCCCGTACAACTTCGAAGTGATGAGCATCCAGACCAAGGACGGCTCGCCGATCACCGAAGAGAAGGCCTTGTCGGGCAAGCGGGTCGCGGTGATCCAGGCGACCGTCGGCGACAAGTGGCTGACCTCGACCGTGCCGGACGCGCAGGCCGTGCGCTTCCCCGGGTACGCCCCGGCGCTGGCCGCGCTCAAGAGCGGCGCCGTCGACGCCTACGTCCTCGACCAGGCGATCGCCGAGACCAACGTCAAGGACAGCGCGGACGTGAAGCTCAAGGTCGTCAAGTCCTTCACCACCGACGTCCCGCACGGCTTCGCGGTGAAGAAGGGCAACACCGAACTGCAGACGAAGATCAACGAGGGCCTGAAGCAGGTCATCGCCGATGGGACCTGGGTGAAACTGCACGAGCGGTTCCTGCCGACGGCGCCGGTCCCCGATCAGTTCAAGGCGTGAGGATCACGATGAAGAAGACAATCGCCGCCGTTGCCGGCGCCGCCATGGTGGCGGTGCTGGCGGCGTGCGGCGGCGGTGAAAGCGCGAGCGCTGACACGCTGCGCGTCGGCACGCTCAGCGACTCGAAACCCAACGCCTATCAGGAAAACGGCGTGTTCACCGGGTTCGACAACGAGTTGCTGAAGGCCATCGCCGCGAACCAGAACCTGAAACTCGAGTTCGTCTCCACGGAGTTCTTGGCCCTGCTGAGCCAGGTCGCCAGCGGCAAGTTCGACATCGGCAGTTCCGGTATCTCCCAGACCGACGAACGCCGCAAGACGGTCGACTTCTCGGCGCCGTACAACTACCAGTCGCTCGGCATCGAAACCCGCGAAGGTGTCGGCATCACCGACGAGAACACCTTGGCCGGTAAGCGAATCGGCGTCGTCCAGGGAACGGTGTCCGACAGCTGGCTGTCGGCGAACGCGCCTGCCGCGCAGGCCGTGAAGTTCCCGCAGGACGCCGCCGCCCTCGCCGCGCTCAAGACGGGCGCGATCGACGGCGCGGTCTTCGACCAGGCGACCGCCGAGGACTACGCGGCGAAGAACCCGGACGCGAAACTCAAGATGGTCAAGGCGATCACCACGACCATTCCGCACGGTTTCGCGGTCAAGAAGGGCAACACCGAACTGGCGGGCAAGATCAACGCCGGGCTCAAGGCGGTCATCGCCGACGGGACATGGGAAAAGGTGCACCAGCGGTTCGAACCGAACGCGCCGGTGCCCGCGGAGTTCAAGGCCGGGCAGAAGTAAGTGAACGACTTCCTCAACACCTTCCTGAACTGGGACTACATCTGGGAGGTCTTCCCGGACCTGCTCGAGACCGGGCTGCTGAACACGCTGATCATGTCGGTGTCCGCGGCGATCATCGGCACCGTGCTCGGCATGCTGCTGGCCACCATGGGCCTGTCCAGCAAGGTGTGGCTCCGCTGGCCTGCAAGGGTGTACACCGACATCTTCCGTGGCCTGCCCGCGATCCTCACCATCCTGGTGATCGGGCAGGGCGGCGGGATCCTCTTCCCGTCGATGGCGAGGAACACCTACCCGCTGGGCATTCTGGCGCTCAGCCTGATCGCGGCCGCCTACATCGGCGAGATCTTCCGCGCCGGTATCCAGAGTGTCGAAAAAGGACAGATGGAGGCCAGCCGCGCGCTGGGCATGAGCTACACCAAGGCGATGACGCTCGTCGTCATCCCGCAGGGGGTGCGGCGGGTACTGCCCGCGCTGGTGAACCAGTTCATCGCGCTGATCAAGGACTCCAGCCTGGTGTACTTCCTCGGGTTCCTCGCCGAGCAGCGCGACCTGTTCCGGATCGGGCAGGATCTCGCGGCCAACACCGGGAATCTGTCGCCGCTGGTCGCGGCCGGTTTCTTCTATCTGCTGATCACCGTGCCGCTGACGCATCTGGTCAACTACATCGACAAGAAGCTGCGCACCGGCAAGAAGGTCCGGGTCGACGACGACGGCGGCGAGCCGGAACTTCTGACCAGCGGAAAGGTGCCGATGTCATGACGATCCCCGCCGACGTGCGCTCTTCGAGCGTCGAACTCCGCGACATCCACGTCTCCTTCGGCACCCTCGAAGTGCTGAAGGGCGTGAACCTCAAGGTCGAGAAGGGCCGCACGACCTGCATCATCGGCCCGTCCGGTTCCGGCAAGTCGACGCTGTTGCGCTGTGTGAACCGCCTGCAGGAGCCCGACTCCGGCGACCTGCTGCTCGGCGGCGAGAGCGTCATCTCCACCGACCCGGACGCGTTGCGCCAGCGGGTCGGGATGGTGTTCCAGCACTTCAACCTGTTCGGGCACCGCAGCGTGCTGGACAACATCACGCTGCCGCTGCGCAGTGTGCGGAAGCTCGGCAAGGCGGAGGCGGCCGAGATCGCGCACGCACGCCTCGCCGAGGTCGGTCTCGCCGACAAGGCGCCGTACCGGCCGAGCGCGCTTTCGGGCGGCCAGCAGCAGCGGGTCGCGATCGCACGGGCGCTCGCGATGGAGCCCGAGGTCATGCTGTTCGACGAGGCGACCAGCGCGCTCGACCCGGAGCTGGTCAAGGGCGTGCTCAACCTCATGGCCGGGCTGGCCGAGCGCGGGCTGACGCTGCTCGTGGTCACGCACGAGATGGGCTTCGCGCGCGGTGTCGCCGACGAGGTCGCGTTCATGGACGCCGGGAAGATCGTCGAACATGACGCTCCGGATGCGATCTTCGACTCTCCGCGCAGCGAGCGGCTGCAGCGGTTCCTATCCCAGGTGCTTTGACGCGGGCGACTCGCTAATCTGCGGCAATGGCGAGAGTGGCGAGGCTGGTCTATTACCCGGTCAAGGGCTGCGCGGGGACGTCGGTCGACACGGCCGACGTCACCCCGGCCGGCCTTCGGTTCGACCGTGCCTGGATGGTCGTTTCACCGGAGGGTGAGTTCCGCAGCCAGCGGAAGCATCCGGTGATGGCGTCGATCCGGGCGGAAGTGCTCGACGACGGCGCCCGCCTGCGGCTCGCCGCTCCCGGCGTCGAAGAACTCCTGGTCGAGCCGGTCACGGACGGGCCGCGGCATCCGGCGTCGACGTTCACCTGGCAGGGCAAGGGCGTCCACCAGGGTGCCGAGGCCGCGGAGTGGTTCTCGGAGGTCCTCGGACTTCCGTCGGTGTTCGTCGGACTCGCGCCCGAGCACGAGCGCGTCACCAACGGCGAGATCCCCGGCACCGCCGCGTTCGCCGACGCGCACGCGATCCTGCTGACGTCGGAGTCCTCTTTGGACGGTCTGAACGAGCGGATCGCGTCGCGGGGCGCCGAGGCCGTGCCGATGGACCGCTTCCGGCCCAACATCGTCGTCGCGGGCTGGCCGGAGCCGCATCGAGAGGACGAAGTCCGCTCGCTCACCGCGGGCGGGGTGGAGCTGGGCTACGCCAAGGTCTGCATCCGGTGCACGGTGCCTATGGTCGATCAGGCCACCGGCCGGAAGGCCGGACCCGAGCCGATCCGGTCGCTCGCGGACTACCGCCGCGAGCCCGAGGGCGGCGTCTCGTTCGGCATCAAGATGGCGGTGACCCGGCCGGGTCAGTTCGCCGTCGGTGACGAGGTGATCGTGCACTCCTGGGCGGGCCCGAGCCCGAGCACCGACGCGGCCGAGCCGCCGTTCACCGCGACCGCGAGCCGCCCCGCGGAATCGGTGTAGAGCACGTTCTCTCCTGGCGGCACCGTGCCGAAGGTGTCGCCGACCAGCGCTTTCACCAGCACGCGGGCGCTGCTGACCGAGACCGTGCCGGACAGTCCGGCCAGTTCGAGGTCGGCGGGGCTCGCGGCCAGCTGGACGTTGCCGAAGTGGTCGACCGTGAGCACCTCGGCGACCAGCTTGCCGGGGAAAACCGCGACGAACGGATCCGGCAGCCGCACGAGGTCGTCGACGGGCGGCCCGAACTCCTCGGGGGCGACGCCGAGCGCGAGATGCGCCGCCGCGGGGGCGAAGACGTCGCGTCCGTGGAAGGTCGACGACGTCACCGGAAGGCGGTATTCCGGAGCGGTCAATTCGTAGGCGGCTTTCACTCCGCCGAGTGCTTCGGCCGCCGGGAGGAGAAGTCCGTTGTCCGGGCCGACGAGGATTCCGCGCCCGGCGACGACCACGACGCCGCGCCGCGCGGTGCCGACTCCGGGGTCGACGACGGCGAGGTGCACCGCGTCCGGGAGGAAGGGCGCGGTCTGCGCCAGCACCTCGGCGCCGGTCCTGACCTGCTGCGGAGGGATCTCGTGGCTCACGTCGATGAGCCTCGCCGAGGGTGCGATCCGCGCGATCACACCGTGGCAAGCGGCCACGAAACCGTCGCTCAAGCCGTAGTCGGTCGTGAAGGAGACGCAGTGGATCGGCATGATCAGCCAACATCCTTGATCGCTAGGGTGCAGCCGTGACGACGCTCGAATACCCGAAGATCGCCGCCGGCAAGGTCCGTGAGCTTTACGCCGTCGATGACGAGCATCTGCTGCTCGTCACTTCGGACAGGATCTCCGCCTACGACGTCATCTTCAACACGCCCATCCCCGACAAGGGGCGGGTGCTCACCGCGATGAGCGTGTTCTGGTTCTCCCAGCTCTCCGATGTCCTCCCCAACCATCTGGTCTCCTACGACGACGAACGCATCCCCGCCGAGGTCCGCGGCCGCGCGCTGCTGGTGCGGCGGCTGGCGATGCTGCCGGTCGAAGCCGTCGCCCGCGGCTACCTCACCGGTACCGGTCTCGCCGATTATCGCGCGCACGGCTCGGTCTGCGGCGTCGAACTTCCCCCCGGCCTGACCGAGTCTTCCCGGCTCCCCGAACCCATTTTCACCCCGGCGACCAAGGCCGATCACGGTTCGCACGACGAAAACATCGCTTTCTCCGACGTCGTCGGGCAATTCGGCCGCAAGCGGGCGGAGGAAGTCCGCGAAGCGACGCTGGCGGTCTATCGCCGTGGTGCGGAGTTCGCCGCCGAACGCGGGATCCTGCTCGCCGACACGAAGCTGGAGTTCGGCGTCGACCGTGAAGGGAACCTCGTACTCGCCGACGAGGTCCTGACCCCGGATTCGTCCCGCTACTGGCCCGCCGGCGGCTGGACACCGGGCAGCCCCCGGCCCTCGTTCGACAAGCAGCCGCTGCGTGACTGGCTCACCGGTCCCGCGTCCGGCTGGCACCGGCTCGAGAGACCGGAGCCGCCACCGTTGCCCGATGAGATCGTCGCCGCCACCCGGGCGAGGTACATCGACGCCTACGAACGCATCACCGGCCGTTCGCTGGACGACTGGCCGGCCTGATTCCCCCGGCCGAGTGAACGGGCCGGTCAATCCTCGTATGCCTGACCTGCGGCGTTTACTCGGTCGTCAGTCCGACGCAAGGCCGGTCTGGCCCAATGGGCATCGTGGACGCACGTTTGCTGGTTTCCCTGTCCGGCGTGACCACCCGGACGTTGCACCGCTGTGCCGACCTCGCGGCCGAACTCGACCGGCGCAAGGTCCCGTTGTCCGTGCTCTACGCCGCTCGTACCGGCGAGGGCCCGGTGACCGAATGGGTACGGACCCGCCGCGCTCGTGGTGACTCCGTCCTCCTGCACGGTTACGACCACCGAGTCCCACCCACTCATCGTGCCGTCTACCTGGGCAAACGCGCCGAGTTCGCGGCTCTTCCCGCGCACGAGGCGCGGCTGCGGCTGATCGCGGCGAAGGCGGCGCTCGACGCCAACGGCATGGCCGTCGACGGATTCGCGCCACCGCGCTGGATCGCGTCGGAGGGCACCGTGCAGGCCCTGCGCGAGCACGGGTTCACCCTGTGCGCGGATCTGGTCTCGGTGCGGGATCTGGTGTCCGGCCAGGTCCAGCGCGCGAGGGTGCAGGAGTTCGGCGGACCGTCGCAGCGGACGGAGACCGTCCGGTGCTTCGCGCTGGTGCTGGCCGCCGCCAGGGCCGCGCGACGCGGTGGGCTGGTGCGGCTCGGCATCGACGCCGCCGACCTCACCAGGCCGGGACTGCGGCAGGCGTTCCTCGACGCCGTCGACGTCTCGTTGGAGAACCGCGCCTTCGGGACCACCTACGGCTCGCTCCCGCGCCCGCGTTCAGTCCTCTGAAGGCGACTAGATTGACGGGATGACCGACGACGCACCGGAAACGTTGATGCGGCTCTGGCGGCGGTCGGAGCGTCCGACGCGCGGACGGCCGTCGGTGCTCGACATCGACAGCGTCGTGGCGGCGGCGGTGGAGCTCGCCGATCGCGAAGGCGTCGCGAACGTGACCTTGGCGAACGTGGCGAAGGAGCTGGGCGTCACGAAGATGTCGCTCTATCGCCACATCGGCTCGAAGCCGGAGCTGCTGGAACTGATGGCCGACGTCGCCATCGGCGACCCACCGGCGCTGGAGTCCACCGGTGACTGGCGGGCCGAGCTGACCACGCTGGCCGAGGCCAACCGCGAGGTGCTGATGAACCACCCGTGGCTGGTCGAGTTACCGCTTTCCGGTCCGCCCGCCGGCCCGCACGCCGTCGCCTGGATGGACGCGATCCTGCGCACGCTGCGCGACACCGGTCTCGACTGGGGCACCAAGGGCGGGATCCTGCTCTTGGTCGGTGGCTACGTCCGCCTCGCGTGCGCGCAGGCCATCCAGCTCGCCGAGGGCAGGAAGAACAGCGGGTTGAGCCAGGCGCAGGCCGAGCAGGCCTACGGCAAGGGGCTCGCCGGGCTGATCGACGCGGAGCGGTTCCCCGACGCGGCGGGCTTCCTGGCCTTCGGCTTCGGCGTGGAGCCAGAACAGGCCGACGACCATGACTTCGCCTTCGGTCTCGATGTCGTTCTCAACGGCGTAGCCGCCCTCATCGACGCTCGCTGAACAACCCCTGCTCCAGAGTTAGTATCCGCCGGACATTATTTAGTGTACGTTGGACACGAATTACTTCCGGAGACTGAGGGGCAAGCCGTGTCGAGCACAATCCGAACCACACCAGCGCGTCCAGGGGCGGTCACGTCAGTGCCGACCAGTGAGCGAGTGCTGGCACCCGATCTGGCGAGGGGTTTCGCGCTGCTGCTGGTCGCGCTGGCGCATACCGCGAGCATCTTTCTCGGGAACACACCGGGAGTCGATCAGACGCCGGAGGGCCTGGAACGTCCTTACTTCGTGGTGCTGTTCGTGTTGGTGCACGCGTGCGCGCTGCCGCTGTTCGGCATGATGCTCGGCTACGGGATGGTGCAGTTCGCCGACCGGCAGCGGGAACTGGGGCAGCCGTGGCCGACCACGCGTGGCGTGTTGCTCCGGCGGCACGCGTGGCTACTGGCCTTCGGCGCTGTCGACGGGGTGCTGTTCTTCTCCGGTGACGTACTCGGCGCGTATGGCGTCATCGGCGTGGTGTTCACCCTGCTGCTTCTGCGGCGCGGCACGGGCTTCTATCGAATTCCGTTGCTGTACCTGGGTTTCGGTCTCTGCTACCTCGCCGTGCTGATGTATCTGGTGGTCACCGGCAACACCTCGGATGCGGCGCCGGTTCCGTCGAGCGAGGATCCGTCCTCGCTCGCGTCGGCCTACGGCGACGCCCTGCGCGAGCGCCTGACGGAATGGCCGATCACCACGGCCGTCCTGCTGTCGTCGATCCTCTTCGTCTGGGTCGGCGCGTGGGCGGCGAAGAAACGCGTCCTGGAGGAGCCGGAAAAGAACCGGAAGCTGCTGTGGGCCGGGATGTTCGGCGGCTTCGGGATCGCCATCGCGGGCGCCCTGCCGATGGGCCTCTTCACCGGTGACTATCTCCAGTTCGACGCCGGCACCGCCGCGCTCGCCAAATCGATGTACGAGGGAGCCGGTTTGTTCGGCGCGATCGGCTACATCAGCCTGTTCGGCCTCATCGGCATGGCGCTCGACCGGAAGCGGACGGCCGCTGACCGTGGCGTGGTCGTCACCGCGATCTCCGCACTCGGGCAGCGCACGCTGAGTGCCTACCTGTTCCAGTCGGTGGCGTGGCTGATCCTGGCGCCCCCGTTCATGCTGGGCCTCGGTGGCCAAGCCAAGAACCCGACCTTCGTGGCGGCGGCCTGCGGACTCGGTGTGTGGCTGTTGTCGGTCGTCGTCGCGTACCTGATGCACCGCAAGTCCTACCGTGGCCCGGCGGAGATCCTGGTACGCAAACTCGCCTACCGACGGTAAGACGTGGTGACCTCGGGGCACCGGCCCGGCCGGGACCGCGGGAGGCGTTCCTCGACGCCGTCGACGTCTCGCTGGAGAACCGCGGGACCACCTACGGCTCACCGCTTCCTGAGGTCCGCCAGCTCCGCGAAAGCCGTTTCGACCGCCGGGATCAACCCGGCCGCGTCCGGGCCGGCGATCCGGCGTCCCGCGTGGTAGCAGGCAAGTGCCAGCTGCGGCGCGAGGGCCGCGACCGTCATGTCGGTGCCCTTGGCTGCCAGATCGTCGGTCATCACGTCGGCGAACCGCCGCAGCTTGCGCAGGCTACGGTCGTACAGCTCGCTGTTGCGCGCCAGCAGCCTCTCGTGCCGTTCGTAGTGCGTGGGATCCCTCGTGACTGCCCGGCACAACCGGACGACGAGTGCGCGGGCCTGCGCCAGCGCTTCGCCGAGATCCGCCGGAGCGGTGGTGGGGCGCTCGCCCGTTACCGTCTCCAGCAGCCGCTGCTCATCGGCGAACACGACCTCCTGCTTGTCGCCGAAGTAGCGGAAGAACGTCGTGCGGCCGACCTCGGCCCGCGCGGCGATGTCGGTGACCGTGACCTCGGCGAATCCCCGCTCCTCGAACAGGTCGAAGGCGGCTTCGACGATCTTTTCGCGCGCCCTCTGTTGTTTGCGGGCGAGTAGCGGGCGGTCATCCGGCATGGGGCGATCCTAGCGGATCCGGTATCGAGTTCTGTATGGTACTCAGTACCATTTGAAACTTGGTGTCAAGGAGGCGGCCGTGCCGACCCATACCCTGCTGATGACCGGCGCGAGCCGGGGGATCGGCCGTGTGGCCGCCGAACGGCTGCGCGATGACCCGGACCGGCACCTACTGGTCCTCGGCCGCGAGAGCGGGGCGGCCGAAGGCACGATTCCCTGCGATCTGGCCTCACTTGACGACGTCCGCGCGGCCGCCAAGCGGGTCACGCGGTTGCTGGACGCGGGGGAAATCCCGCCGTTGCGCGGTTTTCTCGGCAATGCCGGGGTACAGATGACGTCGACGACGCGGACGACCGCCGACGGTTTCGAGCGGACCTTCGGGATCAACGTGCTGGCGAACCAGCTGCTGCTCGGTCTGCTGCTGGACCGGTTCGCCGCGCCGTCGCGCATCGTCATCACGGCCAGCGATGTCCACTTCGGCGACTTCAAGCACGGCTTGGGCCTGGTCCCGGCACCCCGCTGGGCTCAACCCACCGAACTCGCCCGGCCGGGAACCGGGCGCCGGGCGAGCCGCACTCAGGAAGGCAGAAGGGCTTACGCCACCAGCAAACTCGGTGTCATTTACCAGATCCACGCGCTGGCGCGGCGGCTGCCCGCCGGGGTGGACTGTTACTCGTACAACCCCGGTCTGGTACCCGGCACCGGCCTCGCCCGTGACGCCGGTCCGGTCACGCGGCTGGCGTTCCGTGCCGTGCTACCGGTGCTGAGCAGGACTCCGCTGTCCACCACGGTCGAGATCGCCGGCCGTTTGCTCGCGGATGTCTTCTCCGGGCCGCGTCCTGGCGAATCGGGGGCGTACATCGACCGGGGGCGTGTCGTGCCGTCGTCCCCGGAGTCCTACGACGAGGTCCGCGAGGAGACGTTGTGGCGCGAGGCGTCCCGGCTCGCCGGACTCTAGAGCTTCACGTGCTCGCCTCGGTCGAGGACCTTCACCTCGGTGCCTTCCGGGGCGAGGTTGGCGAACAGGCCGTAGTGCATCTGCGGCCGCGCGAGCACGGCTTCGTGGATCGGCACGGCGAGCCGCGGGGAGACCGCGCGCAGGTAGTCCACGGCTTCGCCCGCCTTGAGCCACGGGGCACCGGTTGGCAGGCCGAGGACGTCGATCTTCTGCTCGGGCACGAAGAACGAGTCGCCGGGGTGGTAGAACGCGCCGTGGTCGACGATGTAGCCGACGTTCGGGATCACCGGGATCTCGTCGTGGATCACGGCGTGCTCGCCGCCGACGACGTTGATGCCGCTGGAGCCGATACCGAAGGCGTCGCCGGGGTTCGCGATCTGGAACTCGGCGCCGAGCTTCTCGACGGCTTCGGCCGAGCCCGGGTCCACGATCAGCTGAGCGCCGGGATTCGCCTCCAGCAGCGCGGGCAGCCTGTCGGCGTCGAGGTGGTCGAAATGCTGGTGGGTGATCAGGATGGCGTCCAGTTCACGCTCGTCCTCGAAACCCGCCGAGAAGGCACCGGGGTCGATCAGGATCCGTGCGCCCTCGGTCTCCAGCAGTACGCAAGCGTGTCCAAAATGGACAATACGCATGGTTTTCTCCTTCGCGGTCGGTCAATTCCAGCCTATGCCCGCAGCAGGGCGTCGCCAAGTTCGGTGCGGAGGTAGCGGACTTCGCGACCCCGGCGCCTGGCGTCGAGCAGCCCCGCCGCGCGCATCGCGGTCAGATGCTGTGAGACCGTCGGCGCCGAGAAGTCCAGTCTTCGCGCCAGCTCGGTGGTGCTCGCGGGCTCGTTGAGTGTCGTGAGCAGGGCGGCCTTGGTGCGGCCGAGAATCCCGGCGAGCGCGCCGGACGGGCGTTCGGGGTCCGACCACAGTTCGGCCACGCCGCGAGCCGGGTACAGGAGCGAAGGTTGCCACGGCTCCATCGTGATCACACCGACCGACGGCCACGCGAAGACGCCGGGGATCAGCAACAGCCCGCGTCGATCGAGGTGAACCCGGCCGCGTTCCTTCATCTCGATGACCAGGACGTCGTCGACGAGCCGCACGCGCGGATGGATGTCCGCCAGTACCAGCGCGATGCCGCCGTCGGCCAGCCGCCGCGAGCGCTCCTCGATGTCGGCGGCGAGGAACCGGCGCATCCGCGGCCAGTGCGGTTCGACCAGTTTGGTCCAGGCGATCTCCATCTGCCCGGCGAGCAGATCCCTTGCCTCGGCCGGGTCTTCGGGGAGCCCGCTCAGGTCGGCGTCCACTTTGGACAGCTCATACGCGACCTGCGCCGGTGCGGTGCGGCGGATTTCGGCGAGCTGGGCGGACGCGGTGGTCTCGGGTCCGTTCGGCGGTGGGCTGAGGAAGTCGGTGATGTAGTGCCGTGCGCTCATCACCTTGGCGAAGTCGCCGATGGGCAACTCCGGCAGCTTCGCGGCGGCCCCGCGCAGCCATGGCAGATGACTCGGATGACCGCGCCGCCCGAGCAGGGTCTGCATCGCGCCCATGGTCTCGTCGAGCGGGGAGATGCCGAACCGGACGCGGTTGGCGCTCTCGGCGGTCAGGACCAGCTCGATCATTCGATTAGGCTATTCCCTAATCAGTAGTTCTCGCCAGGACGCTTTCGGCAGTGTTCGCGGTATGACCTTGCTCCGTAATTCCGGGTATTGGCGCTGGTCGGCGGGGGCGCAGCTGAACCGCCTGCCCGCCACGATGGCGCCGCTGGCCTTCACCGTGCTGACCACCGAGACCACCGGTTCGTACCGGCTCGGCGGGGTCATGATGGCCGTTTTCGTGGCCGCCGAGATGGTCGGCGCGGTGCCGACCGGACGGCTGCTCGACCGCGTCGGCCCCGCACGCGGCCTCGTCGCGCTGCTGTCGCTGGTCGCCGCCGGACTGTTCCTGCTGGCCGCGGTCGCTTCCGCCGGCGTACCGGATCTCGTACTGCTCGCGCTGGCGATCCCGCCAGGACTGGTCGCGGGCGGACTCAACGGCGGATTCCGGACACTGCTCGCCGGGACCGTGACCGACGAGCAGCTACCCCGGGCGGTTTCGGTCGACGCGATGATCCTCGAAGGTGTCATCGTCGGCGGACCACTGCTGGTGGCGCTTCTCGCGACGTCCGGCCCGGCCGTCCCCGTACTCGCGATGGCGGTCGTCGCCCTGCTCGCGGCTCTTCTGGTGCCACGGCGGACGGTGGCTCATGCTCCACAAAGGACAGTCGATCGGCAGCAGATCCCGGTCGCCGCCTGTGTCCCTTGGCTGTCCGGGCTGTTCAGCGTCGGCTTGCTGCTGTCGACCATCGAGGTCGGCCTGTTGCCGCTGGTCCAGCGGCTCGGCGCGCCCGAATCGACGACCGCGGTCGTGATCGTCGTGCTGTGCGCCGCCAGCATCACCGGGAGCGCGTTGTACGCGGCGCGGGGGAAGGTCGGCGATCCGCGGCTGTTCCTCGCCGGATTCGTGGTCGGCGGGATCGTGGTGTCGGCGGGTCTCGGCTGGGCCGGGCTGCTCGGCGGCGTCGCGCTGATCGGGCTCTGCACCGGTCCGCTGATGGCCGTCTCGTCGGTCAGCCTGCAGCGGCTGCTGCCGGAACGACGCCGGTCGGAAGGGTTCTCGCTGGCCTTCACCGTGCAGGCGTCGGGGTTCGGGCTGGGGTCGCTGGCGATCGGTGTGCTGCCGGTATGGCTGGCGCCGCTGTTCGGTGTCCTCGCGGCCCTCGTCACCTGTGCGATGCTGGTGGCACACCCCAGGCGAGCTATTGGCACGCCGTCAGTAACGTCGTAGCCTGGGCTTTGAGCCGAGACACGGGAGAAGTCGATGACCGCAGTCCAGCCGAAGCCGACCGCGCACAGCGTGGGGGAGACCTTCGATTCCCTCAGCCCGGCGACCGACGAGGTCGTCGGTACCTACCCGGTGCACACCAGGGAGGACGTCCGCGCCACCGTGGCCCGCGCGAGGGACGCCGCCGACTGGTGGTCCGGGCTCGGTTTCGACGGTCGCGCGGAGCGGCTTCGTCGCTGGAAGGGCGTCATCACCCGGCGGCTGCCGCAGCTTTGCCAGGTCGTCCGCGACGAGACCGGCAAGCCGCTCGCGGACGCGCAGCTGGAGAGCGTCCTCGCCATCGAGCACATCGCTTGGGCAGGCAAGAACGCCCGCAAGGTGCTCGGCAAACAGCGCCGCGCGACCGGGCTGATGATGTCGAACCAGGCGGCGACGGTCGAGTACCAGCCGCTCGGCGTCGTGGGCGTGATCGGCCCCTGGAACTACCCGGTCTTCACCCCGCTCGGCTCCATCGCCTACGCCCTCGCCGCCGGCAACACCGTCGTGTTCAAGCCGAGCGAGTACACCCCGGGGGTCGGCAAGTGGCTGGTCGACGCCTTCAACGAGGTGGTCCCGGAGTGGCCGGTGCTGCAGCTGATCACCGGCTTCGGTGAGACAGGCGCTTCGCTCGTCGGCGCGGGTGTCGACAAGATCGCCTTCACCGGTTCGACCGGTACCGGCAAGAAGATCATGGCCGCGGCCGCCGAAACACTGACGCCGGTGATCATCGAGGCGGGCGGCAAGGACGCGGTCCTGGTCGACGCGGATGCCGACCTCGAAGCCGCCGCCGACGCGACCGTCTGGGGCGCGTTCTCCAACTCGGGCCAGACCTGCATCGGCGTCGAGCGCGTGTACGTCCACGAGCGCGTGCACGACGAGTTCGTCGCGAAGGTCGTCGAGAAGTCGAAGGACGTGCGGGCCGGTTCGGACGAGGCCGCGCAGTACGGCCCGGTGACGATGCCCTCGCAGCTCGCCGTGATCAAGCGCCACATCGCGGACGCCATCGAACGCGGCGGCAAGGCACTGGTCGGCGGCGTCGACGCGGTCGGCGACCGGTACGTGCAGCCGACAGTGCTCGTCGACGTGCCGGAGGACTCCTCTGCGGTCAAGGAAGAGACGTTCGGCCCGACCGTCACCATCGCCAAGGTGCGCGACATGGACGAGGCCGTCGAGAAGGCCAACGACACCAAGTACGGCCTCGGTTCCACGGTGTTCTCGAAGTCGCGCGGCCTGGAACTGGCCGCCCGCCTGCGCACCGGCATGACGTCGATCAACGCGCCGCTTTCCTTCGCCGGTATCGCTTCGCTGCCCTTCGGTGGCGTCGGCGACTCGGGCTTCGGGCGGATCCACGGTCCCGAAGGCCTGCGCGAGTTCGCCAGGCCGAAGGCCGTCGCACGGCAGCGCTTCACCGCGCCGATCGTGCTGACCTCGTTCTCCCGCAAGGAAAAGACCGACGCACTGGTGGCGAAGCTGATGACCGTGCTGCACGGAAAACGCTGAGCCGTCAACCCCCGCGTGTTATGAACGGGACTTTCATTGCAGATTCTGCAATGAAAGTCCCGTTCATAACATCGCCGGAAGCGTGAAAGGACCGGTCACGAGCCCCGGATGAGGTCCGCCGCCTTCTCCGCGACCATGATCGTCGGCGCGTTCGTGTTCCCGCGCGGCACCACGGGCATCACCGACGCGTCCACCACTCGCAGTCCCTCCACGCCGCGCACCTTCAGCGATGGGTCGACGACGGCGTTCTCGCCCGTCCCCATCGAGCAGGTCCCCACCGGGTGGTACAGCGTCTGCGTCTTCTCGCGCACGTAGTCGGCCAGTTCGGTGTCGGTCAGGTCGTGCCGCTCCGGCAGGAACGGCTTGTCCAGGTATCGCGCCAGCGGTCCGGACTTCCCGATCTCCACCAGGGCGCGCAGCCCGGCCAGCATCTTCTCCATGTCCACGGAATCGGCGTAGTAGGCCGGGTCGATTTCGGGCTTCCACAAGGGATTCGGCGACTTCAGCCGCAGGCGTCCCCGGCTCGCGACATCCACCAGTGTCGCCGCCGACGTGAAGCCGGGCACGGTCGGTTCGCGCATTCCGTTGTCGTAGAACAACGTCGGCGCGACGTGGATCTGCATGTCCGGCGGCGAAACACCGTCCGCGGCGGGGAGGAACGCGCCCGCCTCGCCGATGTTCGAGGTCAGCGGGCCACGTTTGGTGAGCTGGTACCGCACGAGACCGCCCGGCGTCGCCGCGTCCACGAGGTCGGTGGTGCCGCGGGTGGACCAGATGATCCCGCAGGCCGGGTGGTCGTGGAGATTGTCGCCGACGCCGGGAAGCGCGGCCACCACGTCGATCCCGTGTTCCCGCAGGTGTTCCGCCGGGCCGACGCCGGAAAGCATGAGCAGCTGCGGCGAGTTCACCGCGCCGCCGCTGAGCAGGACTTCGGTGGACGCGCGCACCGTCGTCTCGGCACCCTTGTCCAAATAGGACACACCAACGGCGCGGGTTCCTTCGAAGACGATACGGGTCGTCTGCGCGTTGGTCCGCACGGTGAGGTTCGGGCGGGACAGCGCGGGCCGCAGGTACGCGTCGGCCGTGGACCAGCGGCGGCCCTTCTTGCACGTCACCTGGTAGACGCCGGCGCCTTCCTGCGATTCGCCGTTGAAGTCGTCGGTGCGCTTGAGGCCCCACGCGACCGCGGAATCCACCCAGGCGTGGGAAAGCTCGTGCGTGAAGCGACGGTCCTCGACGTTCAGCGGCCCATCGGTGCCATGTAACGGTCCGCCGAGCCGCTGGTTCCCTTCCGCCCGCTTGAAATACGGCAGGACGTCGTCGAAACCCCAGCCCTCGGCGCCGTATCCGTCGCGCCAGCCGTCGTAGTCCGCGCGGTTGCCGCGGATGTAGATCATCGCGTTGATCGAGGAACAGCCGCCGAGTGTCTTCCCGCGCGGCCAGTAGAGGGTCTTGCCGGTGTGCTTCTGCTCGACCGTTTCGTAGTTCCAGTCCCACTTCGTCTTGAACAGGCCAGGGAACGCGGCCGGGATGTGGATCTCGTCGGCATCGTCCTCGCCGCCGGCTTCGAGCAGCAGCACCCGCGCTGACGGATCCTCACTCAGCCGGTTCGCCAGCACGCAGCCCGCGCTGCCCGCGCCGACGATGACGTAATCGAAGGAGTCCTGATCGGCCACGGTGCCTCCTGCTGTCGCTCACCCGGTGTTGGCATCCCGCCAATGGGCTCATCTTGGCCCAGCGTCGCGCTCCGAGCATCCCCCAGTCGAAGGATTGGGGCGAGCTCAGTCGGAGTCGGGTGAAAAAGAGGTCACGCAGGGGCCGCCCTCGGCGTCGTCCTCGGTTTCGACTCGTCCTGGCTTCCGCACCCCGTCGACGAGACCGTCCAGATGCAGGATCGTCTGCTTGGCGGTGGTCAGCACGTCGGCCTTCTCGACGGTGTACCTCGCCTCGCCGTGGATGATCTGCTGCACGCCGTCACGGGTCGTGTCGGGCACCTTCCCGCACAGCACGGACAACGCGGCCGGGATGTCGCGCTCGTTGATCGCGTCGACGAACTTCTTCCCCGACTCTTCGCCGGTCTTGACCTCGGGCCGCGGCGCGGGCTTCGTCTCGATGCTCCGCAGCGGCTCGGGCTCGCCGCCGATCTTGGCGTCGCGCACGCACCAGCCGCCTTCGCCGGGGATCATCGCGATCCCGACGGTCATGCCCGACGCGGTGAACACGGCGGACCACTCCTGCTCCGCACGCTGATGCGCGGGTGTGCTCAGTTGTGCGCCTTCGGAGGCGGCCATGGTCTGCTCGAAGGTGTAGGACCGCTTCGAGCGGATCGGGCACCACAGCCGGCTGACGCGGTCTTCGGCGACGCCGTTCACGAACGACCGGCTCAGCTGCTCCGGCGTCGCACGCGACTCGGTGTCGAGCTCGGTCTTGAAGAACCCGGGCGTCACCCAGCCGGTGAACGCGATCCCGCCCGCCAGCAGGATGACCAGCGTGAGCGTCACCCAGAGCCACGTCTTCGGCTTCTTCGGCGGCTGCTGGTACCCGTACTGCGGTTGCCCGTAGGTCATGCGGCAACAGTAGTGAAGTAGGCTCTGGCGGTACCCACGACCTGCGTGAATAAGGAGCAGCCTGCCGTGGCCCGAGTCGTTGTCGACGTCATGCCCAAGCCCGAAATCCTCGACCCGCAGGGCCAAGCCGCGCTCGGTGCGGCCGGTCGTCTCGGCTTCACCGGGATCACCGAGATCCGTCAGGGCAAGCACTTCGAGATCGAGGTCGACGACACCGTCGACGATGCGACGCTCGAAAAGATCGCCGAGGGCTTCCTCGCGAACCCCGTCATCGAGCAGTGGACCATCAAGCGGGTCGACGCGTGAGCGCGCGGATCGGGGTCATCACCTTCCCCGGCACACTCGACGACGGTGACGCGGCCCGCGCGGTCCGCTACGCCGACGCCGAAGCCGTGCCGCTGTGGCACGCGGACGAGGACCTCAAGGGCGTCGACGCCGTCGTCGTCCCCGGTGGCTTCTCCTACGGCGACTACCTGCGCGCCGGCGTCATCGCGCGCTTCGCGCCCGTGATGTCTTCGGTGATCGAGGCCGCCCACAAGGGCATGCCGGTGCTGGGCATCTGCAACGGCTTCCAGATCCTGTGCGAGGCCGGGCTGCTGCCGGGCGCGATGATCCGCAACGCGGGTCTGCACTTCATCTGCCGTGACCAGTGGCTGCGTGTCGAGAACAACGACACCGCATGGACCACCCGGTACGACAAGGACGCCGAGATCCTCATCCCGATGAAGAACATCGACGGCTGCTTCGTCGCCGAGCAAGCCACCCTCGACGAGCTGGAGGGTGAAGGCCGCGTGGTGTTCCGCTACGTCGGCGGAAACCCGAACGGCTCCCGCAACGACATCGCCGGGATCCGCAGCGCGAACGGCCGCGTCGTCGGGCTCATGCCGCACCCGGAGCACGCCATCGACGCCCTCACCGGCCCTTCCGATGACGGCCTCGGCATGTTCTACAGCGCCGTGGACGCTCTCTCGTTGGTCGCGCGCTGACGTAAACCCGACGAAGGGGCGCCGTTTCGTACTCGACTCACGTTGAGTGCGGAGGGCGCCCCTTCATCGTGTTCACAGGGGCCTTCGGCCACAAGAGGGCGCTCGACGTGAAGGCCCTTGGGGAGACGCGTTTTCGGTCCAGCGCACGCCATGAAAGGTCCTTTCCTGGCAAAATTTGCGAGGAAAGGACCTTTCCTTGCAGCCTTGTCCCCCTGGCTCGCGGCTGCGCGTGAAGGCCCCCTTCCCCCCGGGCCCCCCCCCGGGCGGGGGCCGGAACCGCCCCCCCCCCCCGCCCCCCCCCCCCACCCCCCGCCCCCCCCCCCCCCCGAGCGCCCCCC
>NZ_JBVIRO010000001.1:0-79009 GCF_055575975.1 Amycolatopsis sp. NPDC033938 | reverse complement strand
GCCCCCTTCCCTCGGCTCAGCCGAGGGAAGGGGGCCTTCACGCGCAGCCGCTGCCGGACCCACTCACGAAGCCGCGGCCACCAGCGCCGCGTAAGGCCCGCCCGCCGCCAGCAGCTCCGCGTGCGAACCCAGCTCGGTCACCCGGCCGCCCTCGATGACCGCGACCCGGTCCGCCGCGGCCGCCGTATGCAGCCGGTGCGCGATCGCGATCACCGTGCGCCCCTCGAGCACCGCGCTCAGCGAACGCTCCAGCTCCCGCGCCGAACCCGTGTCCAGCAGTGACGTCGCCTCGTCCAGCACCAGCGTGTGCGGATCGGCCAGCACCACCCTGGCCAGCGCGAGCTGCTGCGCCATCGCAGCCGGTACGGCGACCGCACCGGCCCCGACCCGCGTGTCCAGCCCCTCGGGCAGGCTCGCCACCCACTCCGAAGCGCCGACCGAGTCCAGCGCGGCCAGCAGCCTGTCGTCGGTCCAGTCACCGGCGGGCAGCGTGAGGTTGTCCCGCAGCGTCCCCGAGAACACGTGGTGCTCCTGGGTCAGCAGCAGGACCTCGCCGCGCAGGACGTCGTCCGGCAGCGTCGACACCTCAGTCCCGCCGATCCGCACCGAACCCGACGTCGGCGCGGACATCCCGGCCAGCAGCCGTCCCAGCGTCGACTTGCCGGCCCCCGACGGGCCGACGATCGCCAGCCGTTCACCGGCTGGCACCCGCAGATCGATCCCGTGCAGCACTTCGCGGTCCTCGTTGTACCCGAACCGGACGTCGCGGACCTCGATGTCCTGTCCGCGCGGAGCCTCCGAAGCCGCGGCGACCGACGAAGGCGGTCGCACGCCCAGCAGCCGCCGCAGCGAGGCACCGGCGACCTGCATGTCCGCGAGCCAGAACAGCGCCTCGTTCAGCGGACCCGTCATGACCTGCGAGTACAGCAGCATCGCGGTGATGGTGCCGAGCCCTTCCCAGCCGTTCGAGTAGGCGAGCAGGCCCAGTCCGAGCATCACCGGCACCGGCAGCACGTAGCTGATCTCCAGCGACGGGATCCACCGCATCTGCAGCGCCCGGATCCTGCGCTCGCCCAGCATCGACGCTTCGAGGCCGTCGTGCCCGGCGCGGATCCGGCGGCCGGTCAGGTTCAGCGCCTCCGCCGTCCGCGCGCCCTCCGCGGTCTCGTGCGTGGTGGACTGCAGCTCGGCCCACCGGTCCAGCATCCGCCGCATCACGTCGGGAATCCGCCGCTGGTACCAGATGTTCACCGGCACCAGCAGCGGCAGCGCGACCAGCAGGCCCAGCGCGAGGAACGGCGACGTGATCACCATCGCCACCACGGTGAACACCACTGTGACGGCGGCGATCATGATCTCGGGCGCGCCGAAGCGCACCGCGTGGTCGATCCGGCTGACGTCGGTGGTCGCTCGGCTGAGCAGGTCACCGGTACCTGCCGCTTCGACCGTGCCCAGCGGCAGGTTCAGCGCGTTGCCCACGAACTCCTCGCGGTTGCGCGCGAGGATCCGCTCGCCGAACACGCGGGCACGCAGCCGCGCCAGCCCCTTGAACCAGGCCTGCGCCGCCAGCACGACCACGAACGCGATCGCGAGGAGCGTGATGGTGGTGGTCGTCGTGCCTTCCACGACCTCGTCCACCAGTGCGCCCAGCAGCTGTGGCCCGGCCAGCCCGATCGCGGTCGCGACGCAGAACAGGCCGATCATCACGGAGAACTCGCGCTTGTTGTCGCGCGCGGTCTCCTTGATCCATCGTCGGACGTCTTGCTTGTCTGCCAACGGCAGCTTTTTCATGCGGGCACTTTCGTACTCACGACCACATCGGCCACGTGAGTCCACAAAGGACTCTGACTGAACACGACGGTGGTCTTGCCGCGTCGCAGCTTCGCGACGCGTTCGGTTATGCGAGCTTCGGTGTGCGCGTCGACGGCCGAAGTCGGCTCGTCGAGCAGCAGGACGTCGGCGTCGGTCGCCAGCGCGCGGGCCAGGTTCAGCCGCTGCCGCTGACCGCCGGAAACCTCACGTCCGCGTTCGCCGATGACCTCGTCGACGCCGTTGGGCAGCGCGTCCACGATGTCGTCGGCGTCCGCCGCGTACAGCGCTTCGGTGATCTCCACGTCGCCGGGTTCGGCGGGGGTGACCTGCTCGCGCAGCACCCCGGAAAACCAGATGTCCTGGTTGTGCGCGAACACGACCCGTCGCCGCAGTTCGTCGAGGGCGACCTGGTTCACCGGGATCCCGCCCGCCAGGGCAGGTGCGTCCGGATCGGTGAACCGCGCCATCCGCGAAGCCACCGCCTCGGCGTCGGCTCCGACGTCGATGACGGTCAGCTTGCCCGCCTCGACCTTGATCCCGGACGTCTCGTCGTACAGGTCCAGCGGGCCTTCCGGCAGCGGCACCGGGTTCTCCGGTTCGGCGAGCGTGCGTTCGGTGGACAGCAGTTTGCACACCTTCCGCGCCGAAACCAGCGCGGCGCTCAGCACGCCCGCGAACTCGGTCGCCGTCGTCACCGGGATCACGAGGAACACCGAGACGCCGTAGAACGTGATCAGCTCACCGACGCCGATGGTGCCGTTCATCGCCAGCTGCGCGCCCAGCCAGGTGATGACCACCGTGACCAGACCCGGCAGCGCGACCTCCGCCGCCGCGAGCCACGCCTCGCTGCGCCCGACCTGGACACCGGCCGTCCGGACCCGCTGGCTGGAGCGGCGGAAGCGGTCGAGGAACTGCTTCTCCCCGCCGACGCCGCGAAGGATCCGCAGGCCGGAGACGATGTCCGCGGCGAGCGCGTTGACCTCGGTCTTCTCCTCGCGCTGTTTCGTCTGGCGCTTCTCCAGCGGCTTCAGCAGCGGTCCGATGCCCACCACCGCCAGCGGGACGCCGACCAGCGCGACCACGCCGAGCAGCGGAGACGTCGTCAGCAGCGCCGTCGCGCACACGATGAACGCGATCAGCGAACCGAAGGCCCGGCCGAGCACCTCGAAGGAGTCACCGATCGGGTTGATGTCGCTGGTGGTGATCGCGACGACGTCCCCGGTGGTGGTCGTGTCCCGCAGATTCGCGCCCAGCTTCGCCGCTTGTTCGGTGGCCAGGCGCTGGGTGACCCCGGCGCCGTGCACCCAGCAGCCGTAGGAGGCGAAATGCTGCACCGTTCCCGCGAGCGTCTGCGCGATCCCGAGTCCCGCCGCGGCGAGACCCCACAGCCAGACGGAGTCGCCGTCACCCCGGCCGATGGCGTCGATGCCCCGGCCGATCGCGACCGGCAGCAGTGCGATCGGCAATGACCAGAGCGCACCGCTGATCGCCGAGACGACGAGCAGTCCCGGCCGCGCGAGCATCATCGCGACCAGGTAACGCCAGGCGGTCGGCTTGGCGGGCAGCCGCAGCCGCGGAAAGGGATATGTGGCGGAAAGCACGATTATCGACGGTAAGCGAATCGCTACCGCAGGCGCGACCGATTTATCCGTGGGCGACGGCGAGCCGCCCTATGCGTTCGCCTACTCTTAAGGCCGTGGCGAACCCTGATGTGGACACCGTGACCAGCACCGACGTCGACACCACCGCGCGCGCCGAGGCGACTCCGGAGCAGAGTCAGCCGTACGTCGAGCTCGGCCTCGCCGACGACGAGTACGCCCGGATCCGGGAGATCCTCGGCCGCCGTCCGACCGACGCCGAACTGGCGATGTACTCGGTGATGTGGAGCGAGCACTGCTCGTACAAATCCTCGAAGAAGCACCTGCGCTACTTCGGTGAGACCGCCACTCCCGAGATGAAGGAGAAGATGCTCGCCGGCATCGGCGAGAACGCCGGCGTCGTTGACATCGGCGAGGGCTGGGCGGTCACCTTCAAGGTCGAGAGCCACAACCACCCGTCCTACGTGGAGCCGTACCAGGGTGCCGCGACCGGCGTCGGCGGCATCGTCCGCGACATCATGGCGATGGGCGCCCGCCCGCTGGCCGTGGCCGACGCGCTGCGGTTCGGTCCGGCCGACGCGCCCGACACCCGCCGCGTGCTGCCCGGTGTGGTCGCCGGTGTCGGCGGCTACGGCAACTGCCTCGGCCTGCCGAACATCGGCGGCGAGCTGGTGTTCGACGAGAGCTACGCCGGCAACCCGCTGGTCAACGCCCTGTGCGTCGGCGCGATGCGCGTCGAGGACCTGCACCTCGCCTTCGCCTCCGGCAAGGGCAACAAGATCATCCTGTTCGGCGCGCGCACCGGCCTCGACGGCATCGGCGGGGTGTCCGTGCTCGCGAGCGACACCTTCTCCGGCGACGAATCCTCGGGTGGCCGCAAAAAGCTCCCGAGTGTCCAGGTCGGCGACCCCTTCACCGAGAAGGTGCTCATCGAGTGCTGCCTCGAACTGTTCTCCCAGAAGCTCGTCGTCGGCATCCAGGACCTCGGTGGCGCCGGGCTCTCCTGCGCGACGTCGGAGCTCGCCGCGGCCGGTGACGGCGGTATGCACATCTACCTCGACCGGGTTCCGTTGCGGGCCACCGGGATGACCCCGGCGGAGGTGCTCTCCAGCGAGTCGCAGGAGCGCATGTGCGCGGTCGTCTCGCCGGAGAACGTCGAGGCGTTCATGAAGGTCTGCGAGAAGTGGGACGTCATCGCCACCGACATCGGCGAGGTCACCGACGGCGAGCACCTGGTCATCACCTGGAACGACGAGATCGTCGTCGACGTCCCGGCGCACACCGTGGCGCACCAGGGCCCGGTGTACGACCGGCCGATCCAGCGACCGTCCACACAGGACGCCCTGCAGGCCGACACCTCGGCGAAGCTGCCGCGTCCGTCCACTTCGGACGAACTGCGCGCCGACATCCTCAAGCTGATCTCGTCGCCGAACCAGGCGTCGAAGGAATGGGTGACCTCCCAGTACGACCGCTACGTGCGCGGCAACACCGTGCTCGCGCAGCCGTCGGACTCCGGCGTCATCCGGATCGACGAGTCGACCGGCCGCGGCGTCGCCGTTTCGACCGACTGCAACAGCAAGTTCGTCTTCCTCGACCCGTACGAGGGCGCGAAGCTCGCGCTGGCCGAGGCGTACCGCAACGTCGCCACCAGTGGCGCGAAGCCGGTCGCGGTGTCGGACTGCCTGAACTTCGGCGCGCCGACCGACCCCGGTGTGATGTGGCAGTTCGAGCAGGCCGTGCACGGTCTGGCCGACGGCTGCGTCGAACTCGGCATCCCGGTCACCGGCGGCAACGTCAGCTTCTTCAACCAGACTGGCGACACGGCCATCCTGCCGACACCGGTGGTCGGCGTGCTCGGCGTGATCGACGACGTCACCCGCCGCATCCCGACCGGAATCGGCGCGGAGGCGGGGGAAACCCTGCTGCTGCTCGGCGAGACCCACGACGAGCTGGACGGTTCCGCCTGGGCGCGCGAACTGCACGGCCACCTCGGCGGCCGCCCGCCTCGGGTGGATCTGGCGCGCGAGAAGCTGCTCGCCGACATCCTCATCGCCGGTTCCCGCGACGGCATGATCTCCGCCGCGCACGACATCTCCGACGGCGGCTTGATCCAGACGCTCGTCGAGACCGTCCTCATCGGACAGTGCGGCGCCCGTGTCTTCCTCGACGCGGAGCAGGACCCGTTCGTGCAGCTGTTCTCCGAGTCCGCGGGCCGGGTGCTGGTCGCCGTGCCGCGCACCGAGGAACTGCGGTTCACCGAGATGCTGACCGCGCGCGGGATGCCGTGGCGCAAGACCGGTGTGGTGGACCCGGAATCGGGCTCGCTCGAACTCCAGGACATCACCGAGTTCACCTTGGACGAGCTTCGCGAGACTTGGGAGCGCACCCTCCCGGCCCTGTTCGGCTGAGGCTGAGGGCGGCCGTTCGGTACAGGTGGTCGTGAGTGGCGATTCGGGGTATAACCCGAAACGCCCCACACCAACCAAAAGAACCAGGCGCGCAAAAAGAACCCACCCGTGTCCGCGGGACCGCGAAGGTGGCCACGCTGAGGTCGACAGGCGCTTCGACGACGAGGTTGTCCAGCAGCGCTTTCCGCTTGAACTCGGCCCCGGTGACGTCGAACCTGCCGTGAATCGTCACGTTCCTGAGCGAGACCTTCCCGGCGAGTTCGGCCTCGGAAAGGTTGAGACACGTCGATATCTTGCTGCGATCCGCGCCGAACCAGCCGACCCGCCTGCCGGTCAGCCCGAGGTCGTCGAGCCGGGCGTCGCTGAGGTTGAGCGACAGCGTCGGCCCGGTGGTCCCCGCGTGGGGAAGGATGTCGCGGATCAGCCGTTCGGCCGCACGCCTGACCAGTCGTTCGCGTTCCGCGGCCGCCTTGTCCGGGGGTTCCCACTCGCGGTCGTGGTCGAACTTCGGGTGTTCGAACGGCCGCCGCAGGTACGCGCACAGCACGTCGAGCACCGTCTGCCGGTACTCCGGCCTGGTCCTGGCCAGCCCCGCCAGCGAGTGCATCGCCCCGACCCGGACCTGGTCGGCCTCGTTGCCCAGTAGTTCGATCGACTTGGCGAAGCGTTCGTCCGAGATCCGGCTGCGCTCGATCTCGTGCCTGTCCTCCTCTGTCCGCCTTCGCCTGTCGTTGAGCCAAAGTCCGTAGAGCGCGGCGATCGCCCCGGCGGCGAGAGCGCCGGTCTTCAGCGCGTCACCGCGACTGGTCGCGCGATCGGTGAGCAACCAGGCGGTGACGCCGATCAGCACCGCGACCGAGGACAGCAACGTCCACAGCAGCGGAGACCGGAGCAGACGCCTCATCCGTCTTTCACCGTCAGCCGGGCACGGCCGTCGGGCAAGGTCTCGACGACCCAGCCCGCCGGGAGTTCGTGATCCCTCGCCGGTTCCACCGTCGTGTTGTACAGCGACACGGAATCCGGTGCCTTGCGGAACTTCAGGTCACTGAAGCCTTCGAACCGCGCACGGCGTAGGTCCAGGGCCTTCTCGAACTCGGCTTCGGTGAAGACGGCGTTCTTCGCGAAGACACTGTCCTTAAAGGACGTTTCGCCCGCGAACACGGTGCCGTCGAACTCGACGTCCTCGGAGAACTGCACCCCGCTGAACCACGCCCGCTGCGTGAACTTGGCGCCGCTGCACCGAAAGAAGCCGATGCGTTTCTTCTCCTTCGTACCGGCGCCGGTCAGGTACACCGGCCCGAGGAACACGCAACCGGACAGATTGGTGCTGTTGTACAGCCCGCCATAGCGGAGCAACAGCTTGCCGATCTTGCGATCCGACAGATCGAAGTACTCCAGCACCGCGCCGGTCAGGTCGAGGTCGTAGCCGCGGGTGCCCTCGGAATCCGCGGCCGGCAGCAGCTCGCCGATGAGCCGTTGCGCGGTCTGCCGCACCTGGAGTTCCTGATCCTGCACTTCCGAGCCCTCTTTGGGAGGGGTGTTCCCCGGCCGTTTCGCCGTGTCCGCGTACCGCGGATGCTCGAACGGCCGCCGCAGGTACGAGCACAGGATGTCCAGCACGGTCTGCGTGTAGATCGCCCGTCCGCGGGCCAGCCCGGCCAGCGCGTGCAGAGCACCCACCCGCACCTGGTCGGCGTCGTGCCCGAGCAGCTCGACGGCCTTGGCGAACCGTTCGTCCGAGATCCGGTCGCGGTCCTGGTCGGCCCGCCGGAGTTCGAGTTCCTGCCGCTGCCGTTCGATCTCCTGCCGTCGTTCCTCGACGCGGCGGCGCCGGTCGTTGAGCCACAACGCGTAGAGCGCGACGATGGCGCCGCCGGCGAGACCGCCGGTCTTCAGTGCCTCGCTGCGGCTGGTCGCCGGATCGGTCAGCAACCAGCCGCCGACGGCGAGCAGCAGCACGAGCGAGACGACGAACGTCCAGAGCAGTGGAGAGCGGAGGGACCGCTTCATCTGCTCAGAATACGAAGAAGTTGCGGACACAGAAGGACTTGTCCGGGTTGTCGTCCGAGGAGATCCCCGAGCCGCTCACCTTCTTGCCCTTGACCGTGCCCTCGATGTCGCCGGTGACGAAACCGTCGCCGATGCCGGTGGTCGAGGTGATCTCCAGCTGTGCCGGTGCCGGGGCCATGATGTCGATCGACTGGCCCAAGCTCTCCTTCATGTCCGAGCAGGCCAGCGACAGCGCGCCCGCCTTGTCACCGGCGCTCACCTTCGCGAAGAAGTCCTTGAGGTTCTGGATGCCCTTCGGGTTCCCCTCGGAACCAGCGCCACCACTTTCGGTGCTCCTCGGGCTGCTCTTGGGCGCGCTCGACTTCGGGCTGCTCTTCGGCGCGGAAGTCGGCGCCTTCTCCGACGACGACGCGGGCGGCGCGGCCGTGTTGTTCCCCTCGTCCTTGCTCAGCAGGAATCCCGGCGCGACGAAGCCGGTGACTCCGAAGGCGATCAGCACGACGACACCGATCACGATCCCGATGATCAGCCCGGTCTTGCTCTTCGGCGGCGGCGCGGGCGGACCGCCGTAACCCTGCGGGTAGCCGGGGTTGTTCGGGTCCCAGCCCTGCTGCTGCGCGTTCGGATCCCAGCCCTGCTGGGGCTGTTGCGGGTACTGCTGGGTCTGGTCCCAGCCCTGCTGGGGCTGCTGCTGATACTGCTGAGTCGGATCCCAGCCCTGCGGCTGACCGTACTGCTGGGTCTGGTCCCATCCACCCTGCTGCGGGTAGCCGCCGGGCTGCTGTCCCTGTGGGTCTTGGCCGTAGGGCTGGCCTGGCTGGGGTGGGTAGGTCATCGGTCTCGCCTTCCGTGCTGGGGCCTGAGGCTGGAGATCAGACGGCCGGCGGTCAGCGCTGGTTCCGGATCCGCCCGTGCCAGGAGTTCAGGGGCATTCTGCTCGGAAGGTACCTCGACCGCGAAGGCGGCTCCCGGCCGAGGCCGGGAGCCGCTTCTTCACGAAATGCGCAGCTCAGCCGTTGGCCAGTGCCTGCAAGCGGTCGTATGCGCCGTTGAAGGTGTTCTGGTCGAGCGGGCTGGAGGTGTACTGCCACACGGTGTAGTAGCTCCAGCCGTAGGGCAGGGAGCCCACGGTCGACGCGTAGCGCGCGATCCACAGCGGGACGGTGCCACCGAAGTTCTGCGTCGATCCGACACACGTGCTCCACCAGCTCGTCGAGGTGTAGATGACGGGCCAGCGGCCGGTGCGTGCCTTGTAGCGATCGTGGAACGCCCGGATCCATGCCCCCATGGACGCCTGGCTCAAGCCGTAACAGGTGGCCCCGTACGGGTTGTACTCCATGTCGAGCGCACCCGGCAGGGTCTTGCCGTCACCGGACCAGCCCCCGCCGTTGTTGACGAAGAAGTCCGCCTGCGCGGCGCCGCCGGAAACGTTGGGCAGCGCGAAGTGGTACGCCCCGCGGATGAAGCCCTGGTTGTAGGAACCGTTGTACTGCTGGGCGAAGTACGGGTTCTTGTAGCTGGTGCCTTCGGTGGCCTTCGTCCACACGAAACGCTTGCCTTGTCCCCACCAGTAGGCCCAGTCGACGTTCTGCTGATAGCTGGCGACGTCCATGCCCGCGACGGTGGCGAGCACCCCGGCTTCAGGCTGCGGCTGAGCGGCCTTGGCCTTGGACTCCGGGGTGGAGGTGTCCCCTTCCACGCGCCGGATCTGCGATCCGATCGTGTGGTCGTTCTGCTGGAGATCCTGTTCGATCGACATGATCTCCGGTGACGGAGCCGCCGAGGCCTGGACCGTGCTGCCGAGCAGGAGCAGCGCGGAGCCGACGGCGATGGCGATTCTTCGGGAAGTGCGCATACGACAATCCCTTCACGGATAACCCTCGCTGAGGACGACTAACTGCAGGTAGTCGTCCGGGCACGATTGTTGACGACGATGTCGGGTTTGTCACTAACTTCCGTGAAATTGGTACTACGCGTGGGTGATTTTCATTTCCATCTTGGTGGTGTTCTGTGATCTTGTAACACTCACGAGAGTGGGCTCAGCCCAGCGAAAGAGCGCGCACTCGATCTTCCGTGCCGTTGAACCAGTTCTGGTCGCCGGGCAGGCTGCCCTTGTTCGAAAACTGCCAGATGGTCTGGGTCTTCCAACTGGCCGGAAGCTCGCCGATCTCCGTGTTGTAGCGCGCGAGCCACAGCGGGTTCTGCCAGAAGGCGTTGCTGTTGCCGGTGCAGCGCTTCCACCAGTTCGTCGACGTGTAGATCGCCGGATGCCGCCCGGTCCGCCACAGGTAGGTCTCGGCGAACGACGCCATCCACGCGACCATCTGCGCGGGAGTCTTGCCGTAACAGGTTTCGCCGTACGGGTTGTACTCGACGTCGAGCGCGCCGGGCAGTGTCTTGCCGTCGCCGGACCAGCCGCCTCCGTGGTCGACGAAGTAATGCGCCTGCGCGGCGCCGTCCGAGATGTCGGGGCGCGCGAAGTGGTACGCGCCGCGGATCAGGCCGACACCGTGGGAACCGTTGTACTGCTGGGGGAACCGGGGGTTGACGAACCCGGTGCCCTCGGTCGCCTTCACATAGACGAACTTCGCGCCGGTCCTGGCCGCTCCTGGCCAGTCGACGTCGCCCTGATGTCCGCTGACATCGTGGCCGAGGGTCTGCGCTTCACCGCCGTAAAGCGGTCCTATCGCGGCCTCGACGCCTTCGTGCAGAGCGATCTGCGAGCCGGCGTAATGCTCTTCGGCCCCGTCGTATCTGGGCCCCGCTTGCTGTGCCGAGGCGGGGGTCTGCGCGAGCAGCAAGACCCCCGCCGCGAGGACGGCCCCCCAGCCTTTCGAACACACTCTGCGACTCATCACGTCGCCACGATCCCCCGCGCACCGGGAATCAGCGACTCGAACATCACCCGAAAGAGTTGCTCTCAGCCGGAAAATATTGGGCCGAGTGGGTTAATCGAACCCTAACGACGCTCGTCCAGAAGGGCCTTGTCGAGGTGCTCCGAGGGGACGATCGCGGTGAGCCGGTCGTGCGGATTGATCGCCACCGGATGCCCCGCGAGCAACGGCACCATGTCCCGGCCCAGCACCGCGCGGGCGTGCGGCCATTCGCGCGGGACCAGCGACTTGGCCGTGTACGCGGGCACGAGCACCTGGCCGTCGGTGTTGTGGAAGCCGATCACCGTGCGCTGCACCGGGGAAAGGGCGTAGACGAACAGCGTCGAGTCGAGGAAGACCCTCGGCAGGTCGGCGACCGGGCGGTGGTTCGTGCGCACCAGCTGCAGCAACTGCTCGAGCTCGTTGCGCGGCTCCGGGAAGCCGAGCGCCTTGGGCGAAGGGCGGTAGCGGTCGTTCGGGTGGAAGTCCTCGACGATCTCGCCCGCGCCGTTCACCGGGTACGCGCCGACGACCGCCCAGGACGGCACCGGGCCTTCGGGGTCGAAGGCCTCGTCGATGACGTACAGCCAGCTGTTCGGATTGGCCTTGGCGTTGGCGCGCATCTCGTCGGTGATCTTCGGCTTGGCCGGTTTCCGCTTGCCCGCCAGGCTCGACGCCGACCGATCCGCCTCGTCCCGCTGCGCCATCGCCATCCCCACGTTCCGGGTGCCTGAAGGTTTGTTCGCGCTCACTCTACTGTTCTCCCATGGCCTCTTCGCGTTCGGTCGACCCCGCTGAGTTACGTGCCGCGATCACGGCGATTTCCCCCTGGTTGAGCGGATCCGGACCGGATCCGGCCCGTCCCGAGCTGGCCGCGGCGGTGCGGCTGAGCCTGCGGACGCTGGCCGTGGACGCCCCGGGGAAGAGTGTCGAAGTGCGGGTGCCGCCGTTCGCGGCGGTGCAGTGTGTCGAAGGATTGCGGCATACGCGCGGGACGCCGCCGAACGTCGTCGAAACGGATCCGCGCACGTGGCTTGAATTGGCGACCGGGCTGCTGAGCTGGGCCGACGCCGTCGAATCGGGGCGGGTCACCGCCTCCGGGAGCCGGGCCGATCTCGCTCGCTGGCTGCCGCTGGTCCGCCTCTGAACCCCGTCCCCGCGTGCAATGAAAGGTCCTTTCCTTGCGAAATTTGCAAGGAAAGGACCTTTCATTGCACGCCGGCGAGAGGGGCAGAGCCTTACTTCTTGCGGCCGACGCCGCCCGAGATCGTCCGCTGAGCCGCGTTCAGCTCCTTGATCCGCGGGCCGTCCGGCCACCAGTCGGCGCACAGGGTGACGCCAGGCTCGACCATCTCGAGGTCGTGGAACAGCTCCTCGATCTCGGCCTTGGTGCGGAAGGTGCCCGAGCCCATCGGGCTGTGGAGGAAGAAGTCCTCCATCTTGCGGGCCGTCTCGGACAGCTCGTCCTCGGGATCGGAGAAGTGCGAGATCGCCACGTAGGAGCCGGAAGGCAGCGCGTCGATGTACTTCTTCATGATCTTGGCGGGCTCGTCGTGCGGCCCGTTATAGTGGTGCAGGGTCCCGAGCTGCAGGAACGCGATCGGCTGCGAGAAGTCGATGTGCCGCCGGATGTCCGGGTGCTCCATGATCCGCTCCGGCTCGAAGATGTCGTCCGAGACGAAGTGGGTGTTCTCGTTCTCTTCGAGCAGGGCGCGCCCGTGCGCGAGGACGACCGGGTCGTTGTCGACGTAGACGACCTTGATCTCCGGGTTGATCCGCTGCACGACCTGGTGGGTGTTCTCCGCGGTCGGGAGGCCGGAGCCGCAGTCGAGGAACTGGGTGATGCCCGTCTGGCTGGCGAGGAACCGGCAGGCGCGGATGAGGAAGCCGCGGTTCTCGGTCGCCAGGTCCTGCGCCTCGGGAGCGGCCTGCTGGACCTTGCGCAGCACCTCCCGGTCGATCTCGTAGTTGTCCTTGCCGAGGAGGAAGGCGTCGTACACCCGGGCGATGCTGGCCCGGGTCGGGTCGACACCCACAGGCACTCGTTCCGTCCGGGGCGGGGCGTCGGGCATCTTGAACCTCACAAAACTGTGTCGGAAGTCTCGGGCTCTACGTAGAGTAGAACCACGTACGCGACCGGTAAACCGAGCCATGCCTGTCGTGTCGAGGTCCAAACGTGTACTTTGAGTAGTCGGGCTTGATCCCCAGGTGAGTGTTGGCGTACGAAAGGTCCCCGGTCCATGAACGCGGTCACCCCGCCCGGTGGTGAGCAGTCACTGGGTCCCACCGCGCGACGGATGATCCTCGGCTCACAGCTGCGGCGGATGCGCGAGGACGCGGGGATCACGCGCCAGGAGGCCGGCTACAGCATCCGCGGGTCCGAGTCGAAGATCAGCCGTCTCGAACTGGGCCGCGTCGGCTTCAAGGAACGCGACGTCGCCGACCTGCTGACCATGTACGGGATGACCGACCCCGACGAGCGGCAGCAGTTCCTCGACATGGTCAAGGAGTCGAACGAGCCGGGTTGGTGGCGCCGTTACGGCGACCTGATGCCCAGCTGGTTCAACGACCTTGTCGGTCTCGAAGAAGCCGCGGCCCGGATCCAGGTCTGGGAGCCGCTGTACGTCACGGGTCTGCTGCAGACCGAGGCCTACGCGCGGGCGATCATGAGCCACGGCCGTCCGGACATGGTCGACGAGCAGGTCCGCCGCCGGGTCGCGCTGCGGATGCGGCGCCAGAAGATGCTGTCCAGACCGGACGCGCCGCGGTTGTGGCTGGTGCTCGACGAGTCGGTGCTCCACCGGCCGATCGGCGACCGCGAGATCCTGAAGGGCCAGATCGACCACCTGCTGGAGATGATCCAGCAGCCGAACATCTCGGTGCAGATCCTCCCGTTCGACCGGGGCGGCTACTCCGCCGACAGCGCGTTCTCGCTGCTCAGGTTCGCGGAAGAGGAATTGCCGAACATCGCCTACACCGAATACCTGACCGGCGCGCACTACATCGACAAGCGCGACGAGATCGAGCGGTACAGCCGGGCGCTGGACATGCTCGCGGTCGACGCGGAAACGCCGGACCGCAGCCGCCAGATGCTCCTGAAGCGCCGCGCGGAAATCTGAGTCACTCACCGTTGTGGGGTTCTGCGCCGTCCCGGTGACGGTGGCGGTTTTCTTGCGCTCGGCCCAAAACGTGCTCACGAACTGTAGTTGTTCCCCCATTGGAGAGGGCGATCATCACGCTTTAGTGGGACGACTGGGGGCCTGAGTCCTCACTGCACGCGAATTCTGCAAAAACTTCTGCACGTGCATTTACCGCTGCAGGCACACGTGCTAACTTTGGATCACAGGCAAATGCACATGCAGATGCATCGCCCGAAGTCTTCTGTCGGGAAGGTGGGGACCATGGCTGAACAGTTCGACAACGGCATTCCGGCCGATCGTCTTACCGGTGCGCAGTGGCGCAAAGCGAGCTACAGCAACGCGATCGGTAACTGCGTCGAGGTAGCTCCGCTCGCGTCCGGCGAGATCGCGATGCGTAACTCGCGCTTTCCGACCGGGCCCGCATTGATCTACACCCAGGCTGAGATGGCCGCGTTCCTCGCGGGTGCCAAGGACGGCGAATTCGATGATGTTCTCGGGTGACACCATTACCGCGGAGATCACCGATATCGAAAGCGGTCTTCGAGAACTGATCGACCGCGGGTATCAGTTCGTGCACCCGTGCGACGCGAACGGCGAGGTCCTGGCCGTGGTCGGCGTGCGAGTCCACGACAACGTGGTCGACGTCGTCCGGCTCAACGCCGAGGACGATGTCGTGGCGACCCGTATGCCCGGCACCGAGGAGGACATCCTCGAGCCGGAGGTGTGGCTGTGGCGTTCCGCCGGCGACGCGGCGACAGTGCTGACGGCACTGCTCGCGCTCCCGGACGAGCGGACACCCGGCTCGCTGTATCTCCCGGAAAAGGCTTCCAAGGGTTGCTGGGTCCCAGGCCGTGGCGGCACCTCCAAGTGGCTCGCCGCCGGTTGATCAAGCCGCTCAAGCACAGTCGACCGCCTCTGTCGAGGGGGAGCGGTCGGCTGGTCGGGGGTCGTGAGTGCCGGGTCCTGAACCCGCCCGTCACTCACGGTCACTGGGGCCTGCTGTGCTCGCCGAAATCTTCACTGGTTCACTCAGAGTTGCTGACTGAAGCGTGTCCAGTGCCACGTCGCGCGGCGCGTTGATCAGCTGCCCACCGTTTACACTGGTGGCGGCCTGCCCTACTTCTCCCCTGGGAGCACCTCGGTGGTTTCCGACCCGTCCGACGCCGGACAGCCCGTGACCGACCAGCCCGATCCGGAACCCCGTGAGGAATGCGGTGTCTTCGGTGTCTGGGCGCCCGGAGAAGAGGTCGCGAAGCTGACCTACTACGGGCTCTACGCACTTCAGCACCGCGGCCAGGAAGCGGCCGGCATCTCGGTCTCCGACGGTTCGCAGATCGTCGTCTTCAAGGATCTCGGCCTGGTCAGTCAGGTCTTCGACGAGCAGGTCCTGCAGTCCTTGCAGGGCCACATCGCCGTCGGCCACTGCCGCTACTCGACCACCGGCGCGACCATCTGGGAGAACGCGCAGCCGATCTTCCGCACCACCGCCACCGGTAGCGGACTGTCCTTCGCGCACAACGGCAACCTGGTCAACACCGCCGAGCTGCGCGATCGCACGGTCGAAGCCGGGCTCAAACCGCACTCGGGTCTGACCGGTTCGTCCAGTGACTCCGACCTGGTGTGCGGGCTGCTCGCGGCCAACGCCGCCGACAAGGGCATCGAAGCCGCCGCGCTGGAACTGCTGCCCACCCTCAAGGGCGCGTTCTGCCTGGTCTTCGCCGACGAGTCCACCCTGTACGCCGCCCGCGACCCGCACGGTGTGCGCCCGCTGGTGCTCGGCAGGCTCGAACGCGGCTGGGTGGTCGCGAGCGAGACGGCCGCGCTGGACATCTGCGGCGCGTCCTTCGTCCGCGAGGTCGAGCCCGGTGAGCTCATCGCCATCGACGCCGAGGGCCTGCGCTCCTCGCGGTTCGCCACCCCCGAGCCCAAGGGCTGCGTCTTCGAGTACGTCTACCTCGCGCGCCCGGACACCTCGATCGCCGGACGCAGCGTGCACGCCACCCGCGTCGAGATCGGCCGCCGCCTCGCCGGGGAGCATCCGGCCGACGCCGACCTGGTCATGCCGGTGCCCGAATCCGGCACCCCGGCCGCGATCGGCTACGCGCAGGGCTCCGGCATTCCCTACGGCACTGGCCTGGTGAAGAACGCCTACGTCGGCCGCACCTTCATCCAGCCGTCGCAGACCATCCGCCAGCTGGGCATCCGGCTGAAGCTGAACCCGCTGCGCGATGTCATCCGCGGCAAGCGGCTCGTCGTGGTCGACGACTCCATCGTCCGCGGCAACACCCAGCGCGCGCTCGTCCGCATGCTGCGGGAGGCGGGCGCGCTCGAGGTCCACGTGCGGATCGCTTCGCCGCCCGTCCGCTGGCCGTGTTTCTACGGCATCGACTTCGCGTCGCGCGCCGAACTGGTGGCCAACGGCGTCGACGTCGACGGCATCCGCCGGTCGATCGGCGCCGACTCACTGGGCTACATCTCTTTGGACGGACTGGTCGCGGCTTCGGAACAGCCGAAGTCGCGCTTGTGCACCGCGTGTTTCTCCGGCGAGTACCCGATCGCGCTCCCTGACGACGCGCTGATCGGGAAACACCTGCTGGAGAGCCTGGACTCGGTCAATGGCGCGGCGAAGCCCGTCAGCCCTGCCGGGTACGGTGCTGAAGACGCCGTCCGGCGTCCTTAGTCCCTTTCTTTCAGAGTTGGAGTCCGCTTCCGTGAGCGAGTCCACGAGCGCCACGTACGCCGCCGCCGGAGTCAGCATCGACGCTGGTGACAAAGCCGTTGAGCTGCTCAAACCGCACGCCGAGAGGGCCACCAGGCCCGAGGTGATGGGCGGGGTCGGCGGCTTCGCCGGGCTGTTCTCACTGAAGCTGGACAAGTGGAAAGAGCCGGTGCTGGCCTCGTCGACCGACGGGGTCGGCACCAAGATCGCCGTCGCGCAGGCGCTCGACAAGCACGACACCGTCGGCATCGACCTGGTCGCGATGGTCGTCGACGACCTGGTCGTCACCGGTGCCGAGCCGCTGTTCATGCAGGACTACATCGCCGTCGGCAAGGTCGTGCCGGAGAAGATCGCGGCACTGGTCGGCGGTATCGCCGAGGGCTGTGTCCAGGCGGGTTGCGCGCTGCTCGGCGGTGAGACCGCGGAGCACCCCGGCCTGATGGGCGAGCACGACTACGACCTCTCGGGCACCGGCATCGGCGTCGTCGAGGCGTCGAAGGTGCTCGGCCCGGAGCGGGTCCGCCCCGGTGACGTCGTGCTCGCGCTCGGCTCCTCCGGTCTGCACTCCAACGGCTACTCGCTCGCCCGGCACGTGCTGCTGGACATCGCGCGCATGCCGCTCGACGGGCACGTCGAGGAGTTCGGCCGCTCGCTCGGCGAGGAGATGCTGGAGCCGACCAGGATCTACGCGAAGGACTGCCTCGCGCTGGCGGCCGAGGCCGATGTCCGCACGTTCGCGCACATCACCGGTGGCGGCCTGGAGCAGAACCTCGCCCGTGTCATGCCCCGCGGCCTGGTCGCGAAGCTCGAACGCGGCACCTGGACCCCGGCGCCGGTGTTCGCGCTGATCGGGCACCGCGGCAAGGTCGAACGCGCCGAGCTGGAGAAGACCTTCAACATGGGCATCGGCATGGTCGCGATCGTCGGCGCCGACGACGTCGACCGCGCGCTGGCGATGCTGACCGCGCGTCACGTGCCGGCGTGGATCCTCGGCGACGTGCAGCCCGCGGAGGACCCGGACGGCCCGCGCGCCGTGCTTTCCGGAGACCACCCGCGTTTCTGATATCTGTTGGTCCCGGATGACACACTGGATCCGTGGCTGATGACGTGGTGGTCGGTACCCGGTTCGTGATCCCGGGTGCCGAATTGAGCGAACGGTTCTCCCGGTCCTCTGGTCCGGGTGGGCAGGGCGTGAACACCACGGACTCGCGGGTCGAGCTGTCCTTCGACGTGGCCGGTTCGGCCGCCGTCCCGGAGCATCTCCGGGCCCGGATGCTGGACCGGCTTTCGTCGCGCCTGGTCGACGGCGTGGTCACGATCGCCGCGTCCGAACACCGCTCGCAACTGATGAACCGGGAAGCCGCGCGGGCACGGCTGGTGATGCTGCTCCTGGAGGCGTCGGCGCCCCCGGCGGCCAAACGGCGTCCTACCAAACCGTCACGCGGTTCGAAGGAACGCCGCCTGGCCTCGAAGAAACGCCGCGGCGAGGTCAAGCGAACTCGCCGCGGTGGTTACTCAGACGAGTGACAGGTGCACACACTCGGCCACGGTTTTGAAACCGACGCGGCCGTAGACGCGCTCCGCCTGTCCGGCACCCGGTGTCAGGAACACCGAATCGCCGCCACGGGCATGGGCCTCGCGGGTGAGGTGCTCGGTCAGCGCCGCGGCGATCCCGCGCTGCCGATATTCCTCGATCACCCCGATCCCGGCGATCTCGCTCGCGCCGTCGAGGATCGCCGTCGCGACCCCGCCGCCGACACATTCACCGGTTTCGGTGAGTGCCATGACCGAGATCGTCTCGCCGCTCAGCTGCGCGGGTGACGGCTCGACGTGCTCGCCGGGATCGGGTTCCCCGAACGCGATGTTCTGCGCCCGGATCATCGACCGGAGTTCGGCGGGTGTCACGGGGGTCTTCAGGACGATTCCGGCGGGAACCGGCTGTTCGACGACCTGCCCCGGTGGGCAGACCATCAACGGGATCCGCCGTTCCAGGGTGTAGCCGCCTTCGACCAGCACGGCCTCGGCTCCGGGAGCGGCCTCGGTCAGGAACTCCAGCCGTGGCGTGAGCCCGCGAGCGCGGAACGCCTCGGTCAGCTTCGCGACGTCGCCCGAGGTGGGCACGCGGGCGTTGTCGGGGATCGCGTAGTTGAGGAACAGGTGGTCGTTCCCGGTCGTGTAGGTGGCGAGGAACGGCCCGATCCGCTCGGTTTCGCGGTACTTCGCCGCGGTGGCGCGGATGTAGGACTGCAGCGCGTTGATCGTCTCAGCGGACACTGGTTGAAAAGCCTTTCAGGCAAGAAGGAATGACGCACGGGAGGACTCGCGTGCGTGATGGAGCTGGCGTGGAGCGCCGGCTAACTCGTGCCGACGCCACCGAAGGCGTCAGGCATGAGGCATCCCTCTTTCCGTGAGCAAGGCTTTCGCGATCACTGTCGCACGGTGGTCAAGCGGTTTACCGGCGCTGCGGATGAGCGACACCCGAGTACCGCTCGTCCCACACCGACCTCGGCACGCGCAGTCGCACGGGGGCCTCGCACACCCGCCGGACCTGCACCGGGATCTTCACCGCCGGCCGGACGTCCAGCCGGTGCCAAAGACGCTTGCTCAGCGCGGCGCCGATCACGGCCCCGAGGGTGTTCAGCAGGATGTCGTCGGCGGAGGTCACCCGGCCCGCCTGCATCAGATATTGCGTCCCCTCCACCAGCACCGAGACGGCCAGCGCGCCCAGCGCGATCCGGCCGAGCGAACGCAGACGGCGGGACCGCAGCGGGAGCAGGGCCCCGAGGGGGCTCAGCATGAGGACGTTGCCCAGTACCTGGAAGAGAGTGGCGCTGTCGCTCAGCGCGAGTCGCAGGTCCGTGCCGGGTTCGAGGCTCAGCCTGCTGCCGTGCGCCCCGGTCACCGGCATCGTCACCAGGCAGATCACCAGAAAACAGGTCAGCGCGAGCGTCATGTCCACGGCGGCTGTCGCCGACGCGCAGAAGCGGTCGGCTCGTCTTCGCCGCCGATGTGCCGCGAGCAGCGGCCACCCGAGTAAGGCATACGGAATCGCGGTGATCGTCAAGGGGATCATCGCGCCGAAAGCGCGGAGCAGCTCTCCCATGGCCCTTCCTTTCCGGAGCGCCCAAGATCACCTTCGCATCACAAGATCGACTCGGCATGGCGGAGCGGCCGCACTATGAGGTGATCTTTTCCGGTAGCGGAAAAGGCTTTCCCATGCTTGGGTCCAAGCAATGACCGTCCACAATGGAGCCTGTGGACAACCTGTGGATGACCGCGAAGCGATCAGGAGAAGTCGTTATCGCACAAGGAAAAGCCTTGTGAGTGACCTGTGTACTACTTGCCGTGTCCGGCGAGTTCGCGCGCGCGTTCGATCAGCTTCTGCAGGTGCAGACCGCGACGCACGTCGCAGGGATGCGACGTCGTTCCGCTGGCCGCCATCGCGGCGAAATCGTCGAGAAGCGCGGTGAACGATTCGCCCGCCGAACCCGGCTTCCGCCCCAAAGTGCGATAACCATGCTCGCCGTAGACGGCCACTTCGACGACCGTCGGCTGGATCGGCAGCCGCAACGACAGGGTCGCCGTACTGGTCGCGCCACCCGCGTGGGCGAACAGGAGCTGCCACAGATCGTCCTCGGTACGGTGGGCGGCGAGCACGTCGGTGATCTCACCGAGCGCCGCGTCCAGCAGATCGAAGGCGTGCGGTCCGATGTCGGCGAGCGCGCCGGAGTCGACCCGCCACGGCGACGACTGGTACTGCCCGCCGAGCAGCGCGCCCGAAAGCCAGCGCGCACCCCCGCCGCGCCAGCCGCCCGCTTCCTTGATCCCGTCGAGCCACTCGCGGGTCATCGGCGAGAACCGCAAGGTCAGGACCACGAGAGCGGCCACGCCCGAGGCCTCGACCGCGGCCACGAGCCGCCGCGCGCCGTCGAGATCCGCGGCGATCGGCTTCTCCAGGATGATGTGCTTGCCCGCCTCGGCTGCCTTGACCGCCAGCTCCGCCTGAACGGCGGGCGGCACGGCGAACGCGACCGCGTCCACCTGGTCCAGCAGCTCTTCGAAGCTGCCGGCCACTTCGGCGCCGTGCGCCTCGGCCAGCTCCTTCGCGGCTTCGGGACGCCTCGTCCAGACCGCGCTCAACGTGGTTCCAGGGTGATCGGCGAGGCCCGGCGCGTGCACCGTCTTCGCCCATGGACCGGCCCCGACCAGACCCGCACGCAGCTGTCCCTGTCCCACGGCCCCAGTCTAGGTGTGCTGCCGTCGCGCAAGGTGAACGCACCATCGAGTTGCGTTTATTGCGTTTGTTGCGAATAATTCGTTTATGGCCGATGCTGGATTCACGCCGGTAGGGAGCAGGGATGAGCGCGCGGACCATTGATCAGATCGTCCCCGGGCGGCATGACATCGACGTGGCGATCGAGGCACTTCCGCACGTGGAGGCTTACCTGGCCAGGCGCCATGAAGAGGACACCGTGCGCGTGGTGGTCGTCGACGAGCGCGAGGAGTCGCTGGTGATCCCTCGCGGCGTCGTCGATTTGATGGCCAGGGTCCTGGCGTTCGTGGCGGCAGGCGAGAGCGTCTCCATCGTTCCGTCGCACGCCGAGCTGACCACTCAACAAGCGGCCGATCTGCTCAACGTTTCGAGGCCGTTCCTCATCGGACTGCTCGAAACGGGGCAGATCGAATTCCGCACGGTCGGCAAACATCGCCGCGTGAAAGCGAGTTCCCTGCACGACTATCTGAGCCGAGACGATCAGCGGCGTCGCGACGCGGCGGACGAGCTTTCCGCGCTGAACCAGGAGATGGGGCGGACCTAGCAAATGGCCTTCGTGGTCCTCGACGCACTCGAGCGCACCGGGCTCAGCAGGTCTGTCGCGGAGCTGCATTCAGAGAGGCCGGGCCAGCCGGTCGTAGAGGTCCAGCAGCTCAGCGAGCTTGGCGGAGGCAGGGACGTGCGCGGTGTCGAGGTCGAAGACCCGGAACCGGTTGCCAGGGGTCCGCTCGTCCGCCTCCCGGATCATCCGGTCCTGCAGGGCGAGCGGGATGACGTTGTCGCGCAGATGCCGGACGTAGACGCGCGGGATGCGCCCCCAGGTGTGCAGGTCACCGCGTGAATCGACCTCGCTCTTCCCGGGCAGTTCGTCGGGCGCCATCGAGTTCAGGAACGTGTAGAACTCGGCATCGGTGCTGTCACTCATGAAGGCCTCTTTCGCCTTCGCGAGGCGCACGGGGTCGGCGATGCGCCAGTTCGAGCGGTAGGCCCCGATCGTCGCCGGATCGCCCGCCATGAACTCGAGAAGTGCCGTCACCTGCGTCGTCGAGCCTTCCTCGGTGCCGAGGTACTCGCCGGGGGTGCGGAGCGCGCCGCAGCAGAACGCGGTGTCGTAGATCAGGAGGTCGATCAGTCGCGGCACCTGGTTCGCGACCAGGCTGATCGCCGCGCCGCCGATGCTGGCGCCGACGAGGACGACCGGGCCGTGCGCGGCCGCCCGGCGGACGGTCTCCACCGTCGCGGCGAGGTGGTCGGCCACGGTCACCCCGGCCAGCGGCGACGGCTCGGTCGCGAACGCCGCGAGGTCCTGCGGGGCCTGGTACGAGAGCCGGAACTGGGCGTCCGCCGGTCGCTGGCCGGGCAGATCGACGCCGACGCAGCGATAACCGCGCAACACGAGTTCGTTCGGGACGCCGGAGACGCCGTTCGCGCCCGCGGCGAAGACGAACGTCGGGACGCCACGCCGTTCACGCGCGGACGCCGAGCCCGCGCTCGTGAGTCCGGTGAGGCCGGTCAGTCCGGCGACGGTGATCGCCTTGCGACGCGTGTGTTCGTTCATGCCGTCCATGCAACCGGGCATACCGGTCGCATGGACAGCCGAAGAAGTGGTCTTCCGCCGCTACGAAAGTTGCGGGTCAGGAGTAGCTGTAGAAACCGCGACCGGTCTTCTTGCCGAGCAGGCCCGCGTCGACCATGCGCAGCAGCAGCGGCGGCGAGGAGTACAGCGGCTCCTTGAACTCGGCGTACATCGAGTCCGCGATCGCCTTGATGGTGTCCAGGCCGATCAGGTCCGACAGCCGCAGCGGGCCCATCGGGTGCGCGGTGCCGAGCTCCATCCCGCGGTCGATGTCCTCGGCCGACGCGAAGCCCGACTCGATCATCCGGATCGCCGAAAGCAGATACGGCACGAGCAGCGAGTTCACGATGAACCCGGCGCGGTCCTGCGACCGGATCACCGTCTTGGCCAGCGCCGACGTCGCGTGCTCCTCCGCGCGGCGGGCGGTGTCGTCGCTGGTCAGCAGCGAAGGCACCAGCTCGACGAGCGGCAGCACTGGGACCGGGTTGAAGAAGTGGATGCCGATCACCTGCTGCGGGCGGCCGGTGGCCATCCCGAGCTTCATGATCGGAATCGAGGAGGTGTTGGACGCGAACAGGGCGTCCTCACGCTCGACGATCTTGTCCAGCGACCGGAACACCTCGACCTTGGCCTGCTCCTGTTCCAGGATGGCCTCGATCACGAGGTCGCGGTCGGCGAACTCGCCGATCTCGGTGGTGAAGCGGAGCCGTCCGAGCGCCGCGTCGGCGTCTTCCTGCGAGAGCTTCCCGTTCTTGACGCCGCGTTGCAGCGACTTCTCGATCCGCGCCCGCCCGGAGTCCAGCGCCGGCTGGTTCACCTCGGTGACGATCACGTCCAAACCGGCACGCGCGTGCACCTCGGCGATGCCGGAGCCCATGAGACCGGCTCCGACGACACCTACTCGGGATACGTCAGACATGGCACCTCTTCCATATTTTGGGCAGCACGCGACACGCGAGGGTGGTTACCGGGGCAAGCCCCGATCCACCCTCGCGTGTCACGCGTTGCTCAGCGGCGGTATTCGTCGTACCCGTCGTACGGGTCGTCGTCATACCGCTTGTCGTCCTCGTGCCTGTCTTCCGAGGAACTACTGGACAGCTCGCGCTGCAAAGCATCGAAGTCGGTTTCGTGCGAGCTGTACTTGAGCTCGCGCGCCACCTTCGTCTGCTTGGCCTTAGCCCGGCCGCGCCCCATGGCTCGACCCCCTCGCACAGGGGCGGGGCGGCCGGGGGAATCGGCGGCCCCGCATCGTCTCGACAATTATTTCCTGCTGACACCGTACCGTGTCCGGGGGGTTGGATGCGACGTGGCACGGTGTGCCGGTGATGACAGTGTTCCCCGAACGCCGGTTACCGGCCGGTCGGTGGCGATAGTCGCAGGTCGGCGTGTCACGATGCTCGTGTGCCCCGTCCGTTCTCGGCTTATCTCCGCGTCTATGAGCCCCTGCTCGCGCTGGGTGATCCACCGGACGAACGCCTGCTGGAGGCCGTCGAAGCGGCCCGGCTCGATCGTTCGGCCGCCGGGCTGCGTGAACAGGCATTGTGGCTCAAGTCACAGCACGTCGGCCGGTTGTTGCCCGCCGAGCTCGCGGACGGCAGGCCGTCGCCCAGTCTGCTCACCGACGTCCTCGTCCTGGACCCGGAAGACGTGCCGGAGGGTGAGCACGGCGACGCGGGCCCGGGTCCGCTGGTCTGCCCGATGGAGGTCCGCGCGCGATCGGCCGCGGCACTGGTGACCTTCCTCGGCGACGCCCACCCGGCGTTGAAGAACTCGGTGCTCGACGCGGGCGGCGCCTCACTCGACATGATCCGTTCGCGGGCGAAGTCGGCCATCGGTGATCTGACCGCCGGGGCATCGCACACGCTCTCGACGACGTGGACCGTTCCGCTCCCGTGGTTCGTCCTGTTCGATCCCGGTATGCGCCGGGTCAAACTGGGCAAGGGCCGCCACGACCCCGAACGCGAAGTGTCGTGGCGGGTCTCGATCGCCGACGCCCGGCATCGTGCCCGCGAGGTCGGTGACCTGCTCGAAGCGACCTTCGGTGACTCAGGGCCCGGCCGGGTGCTCCTCGAAACGCGACGCTGGCTCGACAGCTTCCACCCCGGCTCCGCGGTCGAACTCGACTACGGCGGACTCGTGCAGCTCTTCGCCGACTCGATCCTGCAGGCCGACACGACCGCCGAAGAGGTGCACGACATCCTCGACGCGCTTCGCACCGGCAATGTCGACGAGTTGGCGGAACTGTTCGCCGACCTGCGGGACTTCTGGGGCGACCTGGCCGCGCGAGAACGCGCGAACTAGCCGAAGAGACCGGCGGTGACGCGCAGTTCGCCGACGGGTTTCCCGCCGCCGAGGACGACATCACGCGCGAGAGCCTCGGCCTCGTCCCCCGGCTCGATGCCGAGGTGACGCAGGGTCGCGAGCAGTAGCGGGAGCCGGGCCCGCGCGGCGCCGTCGTCGATCTTGAGCGCCAGCGCGGTGCCATCGGGGAGAGCGAACGAATGCACTCCCTCGGCGCCGCCCTTCGAAAGGAGGCCGTCGACGTTCCGCATCAGCACGGTGTCCTCGCGGCCGGTGCCCGCGACCTGCCACGGATGCGCGCGGACGGCGTCCGCGACCCGGCGTTCCGGTCCGCCGATAGCGGTGACCAGCCTGCCGAAGGAGCGGGCGAGGCCGGTGAGGGAGAACGCGAACAGCGGGGCACCGCAGCCGTCGACGCCGACCGTTTCGATCGGTTCGCAGGTGAGGTCGGCGATGGTGGACTGGATGAGCTTCTGCAGCGGATGGGTCGCGGCCACGTAGTCCTCGGTGGGCCAGCCGAGCTGGGCGCAGGTGCTGAGCATCGCGGCGTGCTTGCCGGAGCAGTTCATGGCGGCCCGGCGTTTCCCGGCGGCGGCGGCGAGCATGCTCGGCTCGTGCAGCGGGAAGGCGGGCGGGCACGCCAGCGCGTCCTCGGTCAGCCCCGTGCGGGCGAGCATCGACAAAGCACCCTCGACGTGGCCGGGTTCGCCGTTGTGCGACCCGCAGCCCAGCGCGAGTTCTTCGTCGCCGATGGTGAGACCGGCGCGCAGCATCGCTACGGCCTGGAGCGGTTTGTTGGACGAGCGTGGGTAGACCGGCCGCTCGACGTCGCCCGCGGAGAACCGCACCGACCCGTCCGGGGCCGTGATCACCAGCGCGCCGCGATGGACGCTCTCCACGAAACCGGACCGGACGACCTCGACCAGGACGGGGTTCGTCACTCGGGTCCGCCGCGTTCGGTGTCGAGCAGATCGTCGACGGAAGCCGTGCCCTTGCGGTAACGGGTCGCGATCTCGGCGTTGATCGTGTCCATCACGCCCTGCACCTCGCGGCGGTACGAGGAGACGGAGACCTCTTCGTCGGCGTACCTGTTGAGGGCGCTGACCAGCTTCTCGTCCGACAGGGTGCTCACGTCGGAAAGGTCCGTGTCACCGATGAGCGCCTCGGCGAACCGCCGGTGCTCACCCGCCCGCGAGGGCTCCAGCCGCTGATGCCTGCCCGAGCCCGTGGCCGGACCGATCGCGTTGTCCGCCAGGATCGCGGCCAGCCGCTCGACGACGCTGCGCTCCCCGCCCGAACTCCGGCGCTCCTGCTCGGCCCGCACGATGTCGATCCGCGCGTGCAACAGCCGCCGCAGGTACGACAGGTCGGTCTCCTCCTGCGCGGCCTCGTCACGGCGCTCGCGCAGCACGGAAAGGGGCAGCTCGCCGAGGTCGCTGAGATACCCAGGGCCGAGCACGCGGTCGATACGACGGCGACCACCGGGCCGGACTTCGATCACCCGGGTAGCTTATCGCGCTCCAGCGGAAATGTTCCGCAGGGCGCGATACCACAAGGATCTTTCGCCCTCCCGAACACCTCCCCGGCGCGCCCCTGCTCTTTCGGTTCCTTCCAGAGCGCGCCCCCCACCCGTCCCGGGGGCGGCCCCTGGTCCAGTCTACCGGGGGTGGGGGTGGAAAAGGGCTGGTCGGCGAGGTTGTCCACAGGTGGGCAGAGTTGTGGATAACTTGTGGACGGCGGGGTGGGCGAGTACGTGAAGCAGTCCTTCACGCGCGACCGCTGTGGCCCGTGAGACCGCCATGAGAGACGCCGCGAGGTCCGTGAAGGGCTCCTTGAGGGACTAGGAGTCCGTCAAGGAGCCCTTCACGGACACGCTGCCAGGGTGCCCGCGGGTGGACACCCTGGCAGCCATGACGACACGGTCGCCGCAGGTCGACCCGAGTGTGTCCATGAAGGAATCGGGACACTCAACGTCCCAATTCCTTCATGGACGCGTCGCCAGGTCACAAGGAAGCGAAGGTCTCCTTCCCGGCGCTCAAGGTCAGGGGCCCGGCAAAGTCGCATAACCGCTGGTCGGCTCCACCGCTAGAGCGGGACAAGGCGAACCTGTCGTGATGGACCCGGCGAGAGCGGGCTCACCCCAAAGGGACCACGCCCTTGACTGTCCACAAGGGACACTTCGCGACACAAATGTGCCCGGTTTGGTCAAGTTGCACGGTTTCGCGAAGGGGTCGTGAGTGTTACTGAGCGTTCTAACCCGAATCGCCACTCACGACCCCCTCGCAGAACCGTACATAGCGACATCAATCGGACACTCGATCGCTCGGCCGGGTCCCTTGTGGACGAATCAGGGACGTTGAGTGTCCCTGATCTTCCGTTGACCAAGCCTTCACGGCGTGAGCCACAAGCCGAGGTCTCAGCTCCTCAGCCGCTGTGCGGCTTCCCGTCCCGGCGCGGGGGCCTCACCAGGGACGGAGTCCGGGTCGATGGCCGCCTGCACGACGCGGTCCTCGGCGCCGACCAGCAGTTCGGCGCCCGGTCGCGTCGAGCGCTTGACCAGCGCGAGCGCGATCGGGCCCAGTTCGTGGTGCTGCACCACGCTGCCGACGCGGCCGACCGTCCGCTCGCCGACGACCACCGGATCTCCGGTCTCCGGCGTGATCTCCGGCGAACCGTCCAGATGCAGCAGCGCCATGTACCGCGGCGGCCGCCCGACGTTGTGGACCTTCGCGACGGTCTCTTGCCCGCGGTAGCAGCCCTTCGCCACGTGCGCGGCGGAGTCGACCCAGTTCACCTCGTGCGGGATCGTGCGGTCGTCGGTGTCGATACCCAGCCGCGGCCGCAGCGACTCGACCCGCAGCGCGTCGAACGCCCAGCTGCCCGCGGGTCGCGCGCCCGCGTCGGTCAGCCGGCGCCACCAGGTCGCCAGGTCGGCACGGGGTACGGCGAGGTCGACGCTGTTCCGCCCTGGCCACGGCATCCGCCGCGCGAAACCGCCGGGGATCGCGGCGACGGAGTACGCCTCCGAGCCGAGCGAAACGTCCACGGCGGCGAGGACGCGGTCCGCGTCGGGGCCGAGGACGGTCAGCAACGCCAGTTCACCGGAGACATCGCGGATGTCCACTTTGGACCAGAACTTCATCGCTTCGAGGTACTCGCGCAGCGGCTGTTTGCCACCGGAGGGCAGTGCGCTCGACGCCACCGCGCCCCTGTCGCTGTCCAGCCACACCGTGCCGTCCGCGTGCGCGACGACCATGTGGGTGTCGACGCGGCCTTGGCTGTCCAGGACGAGCGCCTCGGTGCCGGTGCCTTCCGCGAGCCCGGTGACGTGCTGCGAGATCACCAAATGCAGCCAGGACAACCGTTCTTCCCCGGTCACGGCCAGGATCTCGCGATGCGAACGGTCGATCACGACCACGCCGCGCGCCGCCGTCCGTTGCTCGGCGAACGGGTCTCCCCAATGCCACGGGACACCCTCTTCGGGATGCCCGTCGGGTGCCGCGATCGGTCCGGGAAGGTCGAGCAGGGGGGAGCGGTAGGGCATAAAACCCATGTTAGTGAGTACCGTGTCGGTATGCGCGTGCTTGCCTTTCTCGACGGGACCCTTGCCGACCCCGAAGCCGCTCACCTGCGGGTGGACGATCTCGGACTCCTTCGTGGGGACGGCGTGTTCGAGACCATCCTCGTAGTCGACGGGCGACCTCGTGAGCTTGGCCCGCATCTCGATCGACTGGCCCGTTCCGCCGCCATGCTCGACCTCCCGGCGCCGGATCTCGCCGCATGGGAGCTGGCGGCGCGGACCGTCATCGACAACTGGACCGGCAGCGCCGAGATCGCGCTGAAACTGGTGTACACCAGGGGGATCGACGGCGACCCGGAGGAGAAGCCGTTCGGCTTCGCGCTCGGTGTGGAGATCGACGAGAAGGTTCTGCGCGCCCGTGTCGAAGGCGTCGCGGCGATCACCCTCGAACGCGGCATCGACCCCGGCCTCGCCGAGCGCGCGCCGTGGCTGTTGCTGGGCGCGAAGTCCATTTCCTACGGCGTCAACATGGCCGCGCTGCGCGAGGCGGGCCGCCGCGGCGCGAGCGATGTGATTTTCACCGCCGCCGACGGTTCGGTCTTCGAAGGGCCGACTTCGACGGTCGTCCTCGCGAAGGACAGGACGCTCTACACGCCGCCGGCGACCATCGGCATCCTGCCGGGGACGACGCAGGCGGCGCTGTTCCGTGGCGCCGAGCGGGCGGGCTGGTCGATCAAGGTCGAGCCGCTCCAGGTCTCCGACCTCGGCGAGGGTGATGGCCTGTTCCTCGCCTCGTCGGTCCGCAAGCTGACCAGGGTGCACACGCTCGACGGCGTCGCGCTGAGCGACTCCAGCGCGGTCCACGCCGAACTGGCCGCCGCCTACGAGAGCGAATACACGATCAGCTGAGCGGGCTGATGATCAGCAGATGCGGCAGGATCGCTTCCTCGCGGTAGGCCGCGATCTTGTGGTGCCCGTCGAGGATCACCGCCGCGTCCGCCGTTTCCAGTACCACGGCCACCGGACGGTGCCCGCTCTTGATCGCCGTCCGGTAGTAGCCGACCCGCGAGACGTCGGACGGCGGCCAGTCGGCGCTCGGGGTCAGGTACCGGTCTTCGACCAGCCGCTCGGGTCCGGTGACCTGGTACTCGCCGTCGGCGAAGAGATCGAGAAGCGGGCGGAGCGTGTCGCCGAGCGGGCGCCGCATCTGGCCGGTGGCCAGCGCGATCCGCAGCGACTGCGGGAGTTCTGGTTGGGTTGGGACGCTGTTCGTGTCGATGACACCCGTGCCACCGTCGACCTTTACCTGTTCCACACCCTCGTGGACGAGTGAAAGCGGAGAAGGGTTCCGGGACGGGCCTGCGCGAGTGCCGGGAGTGACGCCTGTCTCACCACGGCCGCCACCGGATAACCACCGGTAGTTGGATGATCCGCCAAGAACACGACCGGCAGCCCGTTCGGCGGCACCTGGATCGCACCGGTCAACAGGCCTTCGCTCGGCAGTTCCCGCTCGGCATAGTCGTCCTCGCGCGCCAAGGCGGTGCCGTCGAGCCGGAGGCCGACGCGGTTGGATTCCGCCGTCACCGTCCAGGTCTTCGCGAGACCGGCCGCCAGCCCTGCGAACCAGTGCGCTCGCGGGCCGGGTTCGACAGGCACGACCAGTTCCGGCGGTGCCACCGTGGGCAGCACGACGTCGGCGCCGCCCGGCATCCCCGACGGCGGGCCGAGCGGGAGTTCGTCACCCACGCGTAGTGGCGCGGGTCCGATCTCCGAGAGGACGTCGCGTGACCGGCTGCCGAGTTCGGGCTCGACCGCGATCCCACCGGAAACCGCCAGATAGCACCGCAATCCGCTGGCGGGCGCGCCGATCGCCGCGACCTGGCCGGGAGCCAGCCACACGGGCGCGTGCGAGCCGACGTCGCGGTCGTCCACCCTGACGGTGACGGGCGGCCCGGTCACGGCGATCGTGCAGGACGTCTTCGCGCGCAGCCGCAGGCCGCCCAACAGGCTCTCGACGCCCGCGGCGGCTTCGTCGTTGCCGACGAGCCGGTTGGCCAGCTTCAGCGCCGGGACGTCCAGCGCGCCGGACGGCGGGACGCCGAGATGCGCGTATCCGGGCCTGCCGAGGTCCTGCACCAGCGCGAGCGGCCCGGTCTCGAGCACTTCGAGTGCCCTCATCCGGTGCTCCGGAACCGCACCCGGTCGCCGGGCGCCAGCAACGCGGGCGGTTCGGCGCGCGGGTCGAAAAGGACGGTCCGGGTGTGGCCGATCAGCCGCCAGCCCCCGGGCGAGACGCGCGGATACACCCCGGTGAACTCGCCAGCGATCGCGACCGAACCCGGCGGCACCCTGGTGCGCGGAGTCGGCAGTCTCGGCTGCCGGAGTGGTTCGGGAAGTCCCGTCAGATAGCCGAAACCGGGGGCGAATCCGGTGAAGGCCACGGTGTAGACGGCGTCGGTGTGCAGCCGTACGACGTCCTTTGTGGACACTCCGGCGTCCTGTGCGACGAGTTCGAGGTCTTCGCCGTCGTAGGTGACGTCCAGGGTGATCTCGCGGGATTCGCCCGCGGGCGGATGTTCGAGATCGGCGCCGGACAGGAGTTCACGGACGGCCGTGAGAGCCCCGGAACCCGGGGCCTCCACCACGAGCAGGCTGCGGGCACCGGGAACGAGTTCGGTGACGCCGTCCGGGCGCGCGGCCGCGATCGTGGCGTGCGCCGCGATCGTCTGGCTCAGGGAATCGCAGTCGAGCAGGGCGGCGTGCTCACCGTAGGCCCGCCACCGCACGGGACGCGTCCCGGTCAGCCCACCACGCGACGCAGCAGCGCCGACGTGTGCGGCTGCAGGTCCTGGCCCATCATGGCGCGCTCCTCGACATAACCGAGGTCGCCGTTGTTGACGATGCCGTAGAGGCGCTGCGACGCCGTGACGTCCTTGGCCGTCGACGTGCGGACGACGGCGTCGGTGCCCAGCTCCCAAGCCGGAACCGAGGCCTTGCCGCGCGGCTTGCCGTAGAAGAGTTCCACGATGCCGGTGTTGTGCGTCAGCAGCAGTTCGATCGTGTCGTCGGCCTGCGGACGCCAGAAGCCGGACTCCCGCGCGGCGGGACGGATGACGTTGCCGTCTTCGTCGAGCAGCCAGGCACGGGCCTCGTGCGTGAGGAAGGGACGGCCGTCGTGCGCGATGGTCAGCTGCATGCCGAACCGGTACGGGCCGTCGATGGTCGGATAGTCGACCTCGCCTTCGCCGCGCCACACGCCGACGAGCGGCAGGAGCGCCAGGCAGGCGTCATTGAGGTTCGGGCCCTCGCGCAGGTTCGCCGTGTCACCCGGGACGGGCATGTCGTCGAACTGGGGGAGGTTGCGCTCGCGGGTGCTTTCCGCGCGCTTCTCCGCGGCCTGGATGGCCTCGTCGCCACTAGCCGTCATGGGTCAGCGCTGGTCGGCGTACAGCCGGTAGACGACGTACACGGCGAACCACGTGATCGCGACGCCGGCGAGCACCAGCAGGGTCGTAAACAGGATCTCCACGCCACGCACTTTAGTCGCTAGCTGCCCGGACAGGCCTGCCGAGGTCGCGTGGCCGTGCCCACACGCGCGTGAAGGCCCCCTTCCCCGCGTCAGATGCGACGAAGGGGCCCTTCACCGCGTGACATGCGGTGAAGGGCCCCTTCAGCTCTCGTCAGGCCACCGAGACCTGGAGTTGGTGCACACCGGGACCCTGAGCGGTGACCGACGCTTCACCGTTCCCGCTCTTGTGCAGCGCGCGCACCGTCCAGTCGCCGGGAGCCGCGTAGAAACGGAAGTCACCGTCAGCCGACGAGACCACCTCGCCGGTGAAGTCGCCGCCGCCGTCCAGCAAGCGGACGAAGGCGCCGCCGACGGGCCCTTCCGCGCCGGTCACCTTGCCTGCCAGCACGACCTGGCCACGCGTGTCGTAATCGGCGGGCGTGGCCTCCTGGACCGGCGCGCCGCAGCTGTCGTCTGCCGCCATCATTTCGCTCCCAACTCGACCGGCACGCCGACGAGCGAGCCGTATTCCGTCCACGAACCGTCGTAGTTCTTCACCTGGTCGTAGCCGAGGAGCTCGTGCAGCGCGAACCACGCGATGGACGAGCGCTCACCGATCCGGCAGTACGCGATCGTGGACTTCGACTCGTCGAGGCCCTCGTCGGAGTACAGCTCCTTGATCTCTTCCTCGGTCTTGAAAGTGCCGTCCTCGTTGGCGACCTTCGCCCACGGGACGTTCAGCGCGCCCGGGATGTGGCCGGGGACCTGGGACTGCTCCTGCGGCAGGTGCGCCGGGGCGAGCAGCTTGCCGGAGAACTCGTCGGGCGAACGCACGTCGACGAAGTTGCTGCTGCCGATCTCGGAGACGACCTCGTCGCGGAACGCGCGGATCGAGAGGTCCTGCTCCTTGGCCTGGTACTCGGTCGGCTCGCGCTTGACCTCTTCCGAGCTCAGCTCGCGGCCGTCGAGCTCCCACTTCTTGCGGCCGCCGTCGAGCAGCTGCACGTTCTCGTGGCCGTAGAGCTTGAAGTACCAGTAGGCGTACGCGGCGAACCAGTTGTTGTTGCCGCCGTAGAGGACGACGCGGTCGTCGTTCGAGATGCCCTTCTCGGACAGCAGCTTCTCGAAGCCCTCCTTGTTGACGAAGTCGCGGCGGACGCCGTCCTGCAGGTCCTTGCGCCAGTCGAACTTCACCGCACCGCGGATGTGTCCGTTGTCGTACGCGGTCGTGTCCTCGTCGACCTCGATGAACACGACACCGGGGGTGTCCAGGTTCTCCTCGGCCCACTGGGTGGTGACCAGGACGTCTTCACGGCTCATGGAGCTGACTCTCTTTCTGGGTTAGGACGCGCGAGGGCTGGGACTGAAACGCTTGATGAGCAGGTACATCTCGCAACCGAGACAGAAGTTGAACGCCGCGTTGAGGAAGGCCGCCAACAGCGCGAAGGCCGTCGCGACGAACCCGAGCGCGGTCAGGCCGGTGGCGAAACCGACGGTGCCGACGACCGCGAACACGAAACCGACCGCTTGGGCGAACCGCAGCGGGGCGGCGTCTTCGCGTTCGGTCGTCGGGCCGAGGCGCGGCGCGACCAGGTAGCGATAGACCAGGGAGTACGGCGCCTGCTTCAGTCCGATGAAGGCACCGATCGCGAACACCACCGCCTGCGCCGCGAGCAGTGGCCACCACTGGGTGATGAGCACGACCGCGAGCACGATCGTCGTCAGGATGGCGGCGAAACGCGGACCACGGGGGTCGACGGCCGGTCCTGCGGACATGGTTCCTCCTGCACGAGCGACGGAAGAGGTGCGTGCCCGACAGGGCGCGCGAGCATGAAGGCGTGATTCAGCGAATACCGGGCCGAGCCGGACACAGGCTGCTGCGAACGCGGCACAGATCCACTGCGCGGCGCTGGGTCAGCAAGGTTCGGGGCAGCCTGTTCACGGGCACGAGGGTACGCAGAGCTCCCTCAGGTTGGGAACCGTGTTCACACCTTGGGACGCTTCCCAAAATTCGGGATCAGACGCTCGCCAGGTGGGGCTTCAGGACTTCGAGAAGCTCCTGACCTCGGGGAACACCGCCGACGCGGAAGACCTCCCTGCCGTCCGGCGTCAAGGCCAGCGTCGTCGGGGTCCGCAATACCGAAAGCGCCTTGGCGACTTCCGGGGTCTCGGTGACGTCGAGATCGACGTGGGTCAGGCCGTCGGTCTTGTCCGCGAGCGCCGACAGGATCGCGCGGGTGTGGCGGCACGGCGCGCAGAACGTCGTCGAGATCTGGACCAGGGTGACGCCTTCGGGCGCGAGGGCGGCCGAGACGCGCTCCGGCAGCGGGGACGCGTCAGAAGCCTTGGCGGCCCTGATGCGGCCGTTGCGCGCCTGCAGCAGCGCCCCGACGGCGCCGCCGAGCACCAGTACGCCCAGCAGCACCCAAACCCCGGTCATGCGATCACTCCCGCATCAATCAACCTTGCGGCTTCGCTCCGCTGAAGGCGGCGTTCTTGCCCTCGCCCTTGATGGTCACCGAGCCGCTGTTCACGCGCACCGCCGTCGGGGTCACCGAGAACGGCAGCGCGCCGGTGTCGATGGTCGCGTTGAAGTTCGGCAGCAGCAATTCCTGCACCGATTGGGGAACGACGGTGGTCTCCTTGTCATTCCCGAACTGCAGCCGCTTCGGCTCGAGACGGATCTTCTGCCCGTCCAGTTCGATCATCGCGAAGCAGAAGATCTCCGTGTTGTTCCCGCCGATCTGCACGTTGCCCGACACCCGGATCCCGGCGCTGGCGGAATCCACCGGCTCGCCGTTCTCGTTCGTGGTCGTCGTGGGCTTGGTCTCGCCCTGCCCGCTGTCGCCGTTGCGGACGTAGTCCTCGGTGACCGGCTCGATCTTCAGGTTCTCGATCTTGTCCAGTGGCGCCTGCCGCGCGATGTCCGCCGCCTTGATCGTCACCTCGCCCTTGAGCGTGCCGACGACGATCGACTTGGTGTTGCCGGAGATCAGGTCCGAAAGCGGTGCCGTGACGTCGCTCAGATCCGCGTTGAAGTCCACGTCGCGCAGCTTCGGCGGCACGGGGACGCCCTGCGCGTTGATGGTGATGTGACTGTAGTCACCGGCGACGGCCTGGGTCAGGAACGGGAAACCGTGCACCGTGACCGCCGGGTCGTTGGCCACGCCCAGCTGTTCGCGGGCCTTCTGGGAGATCGTGTGCTCGGCGAACGCCGCCGCCCCGAAATCGGCTCCGACCAGCAGGACCACCAGTACCGCGAGGGCGATGAGCCAGCCCCGGCCACGGCGCTTTCCTCGCTTGGCGGACCGGCCGGAAGACGGTCGGTCGTCACGCGCCACGGGCCTGCTCACCATCGCGTCGAATCTCCTTCTGGTTGTCCTTTGTGCAGGTGTGATCGATCCAGCACGGGGTAGGTGTCCGGCTGTTCACCCGCTATTCTCACTAAGCACCGGCTGTAGCCACGTTCGAGGCGACTACGAGTGAAGGCGGTGCGGCGATGAGCCTGGACCTTCTGGTACTGACTGCGGAAGCAGATGCCACTGCGGTTCTGCCCGCCCTGGATCTGCTGCCCCACACCGTACGCGTCCGTCCACCCGAGGTGACCGCGCTGCTCGACGCCGGCCACCGGGACGTCATCGTGCTCGACGCCCGCAGTGATCTCGCCTCCGCGAAGAGCCTCTGTCGGCTGCTCAAGGGCGCCGGAGAGGACGAGGCCTCCACGCCGATCATCGCCGTCGTCGGCGAAGGCGGCCTTGTCGCGGTCAGCGCGGAATGGCGCACCGACGACATCCTGCTCCCCACGGCCGGTCCCGCCGAGGTCGACGCCCGGCTGCGGCTGGTCACCACTCGCGACGGCGGCGCGGCCCAGGTCGACGCCGAGCTTCGCGTCGGCGAGCTGGTCATCGACGAGGCGACGTACACCGCGAAGCTCCGCAAGCGCACTCTCGAGCTCACCTACAAGGAGTTCGAGCTCCTCAAGTACCTCGCGCAGCACGCCGGCCGGGTGTTCACCCGCGCCCAGCTGCTGCAGGAGGTCTGGGGTTACGACTTCTTCGGCGGCACGCGCACGGTCGACGTCCACGTGCGGCGCCTGCGCGCGAAGCTGGGTCCGGAGCACGAGCAGATGATCGGGACCGTGCGCAACGTCGGCTACAAGTTCGAGCGGCCCGCCAAGGGTTCGGTGGCCAAGCAACAGGCCATCGCCCCGGACGCGAGCGTCTACGAACCGACCGAGCTTTCCTCGCACTGAAACCCTTCCTCTCCTCCCCTGACAAGACGTCCGGGCAGGGGCAGGGTTCCCGGGTAGGGTCGGTTTCATGCTCGATCTGCAGTGGACCGGTGAACCGGAAACGGAAGACGTCCGCCGCTTCCTCCTCGCCGTGCGCGAGGCCGACGGCAAGCCGGAGGACACCGGTTTCGCCGGTGGGCGACATCTACTGGGGCGCCTTGAGGGCGAGCTGGTCGCGTACGCGCACCTGAACACCGAAGGCGACTCGCACGGCAACCAGGTCGCCGAGCTGTTCGTGCACCCCGAGCATCGTCGCGCTGGTCATGGCAGAACACTGGTCAAGGCGCTTGTCGAGCACGTCGACGGGAAGCCGTTGCGGGTCTGGGCGCACGGGGACCACCCCGGCGCCGTCCACCTCGCCGGTACCGAGGGCTTCGAACGGGCCAGGGAACTGCTGATCCTGCACGCCGACGTCGAGACGGCCGAGTGGCCGGAACCCGTGACGCGCGAAGGGATCACGCTGCGCACGTTCGTCCCCGGCCAGGACGAGGAGGCGATGGTGCGCGTCAATGCGCGCGCCTTCGACTGGCATCCCGAGCAGGGGGCACTGACCGCCGACGAGGTCCGCGCGACCGAGACCGAGGCCTGGTTCGACGCGGGAGGCTTCTTCCTCGCCGAGGAGAACGGTGAGGTCATCGGCTTCCACTGGACGAAGGTCCACGAGGCGGTTCCGGGCCGATTCGGTGGCGAGCCCGTCGGCGAGGTCTACGTCGTCGGCATCGATCCGGACGCGCAGGGCGGCGGCCTCGGCAAGGCGCTCACGCTCGCCGGATTGCGGTATCTCCGCGATCGCGGGCTCGGCCAGGTGATCTTGTACGTCGAGGGCGACAACGCCCCGGCGCTCGCCGTTTATTCGAAGCTCGGCTTCACCCGGTACGAGGTCGACGTCCAATACGCTCGGTAATCGGGTTCACACGTCTGGTCCTTGACCGGTCACGGAGAGCAAACGCGCAGGTCACGTGCGGGACACGGTCCACTTTCGGAGTAGTCGCGCTGCTCACATCGGGCGCCTTGTTCACCTTTCGTTCACCCTTTGACGGTCACCTGTCCACTGTGAGTGCCTAATGTCCGGGTCCGGCAGGAACGTTCCCGTTCCACCGATCCGGCGAAAGTCTCCCAGTGGAGGAAATGCAGTGAAGATCATGCGGCCCGCGGGCGCGATCGGCATCGTGGCTAGCGCCGCCCTCGTGCTCGGTGCCTGTGGATCCGACCCGGCGGCGACCAAGCCTCAGGGCTCCGGCGCCCAGGCCGCGCCCAGCGGCACGGCCGACGTCCAGTGCGGGGGCAAGAGCCCGCTCTCGGCGGAGGGTTCGTCCGCGCAGAAGACCGCGATCGACATCTTCGTGCAGGCCTACGCCGCCAAGTGCTCCGGCCAGAAGGTGAACTACAACCCGAGCGGTTCGGGCGCCGGTGTCAAGCAGTTCAACGGCAACCAGGTCGACTTCGCCGGTTCCGACTCGCCGCTCAAGGACGGCGAAGAGGCCGAGAAGGCGAAGGCCCGCTGCGGCGCCGACGCGTGGAACCTGCCGCTCGTGATCGGCCCGGTCGCGGTCGCCTACAAGGTCGAGGGCGTCGACAAGCTGACCCTGACCCCCGAGGTCACCGCCAAGATCTTCAACGGCGGCATCACCAAGTGGAACGACCCGGCCATCAAGGCGGTCAAGGGCAACGAGGCCGTCAACCTGCCGGACAAGGCCATCCAGGTCATCTCCCGCACCGACGAGTCGGGCACCACCGACAACTTCCAGAAGTACCTGAAGGTCGCGTCCAAGGGCGCCTGGACCCAGGGTGACGGCAAGAAGTTCAACGGCGGTGTCGGCAACGGCGCGGAGAAGTCCAACGGTGTCGCCAACGCGGTGAAGTCCACCGACGGCGCGATCACCTACGTCGAGGCCTCCTTCGCGAAGGACGGCCTCAAGGCCGCCCTGATCGACAGCGGCTCCGGCGGTGTCGAGCTGACGGCGGCGAACGTCGCCAAGGCCCTCGACGCGGCGAAGTTCAAGAAGGAGGGCACCAACGACCTCGCGCTGGACCTGGACTCGATCTACTCCAGCAACGTCGCCGGTGCCTACCCGGTCATCCTCGCCACCTACGAGATCGCCTGCTCGAAGTACGCCGACGCCGAGGTGGGCAAGGCCGTCAAGGCGTTCCTGACCGTCGCCGCCACGGACGGCCAGAAGCCGCTCGCGGACAAGGGCTACGTGCCGATCCCGCAGAGCCTGCAGGACAAGGTCCTGACCGCTGTCAAGGCCATCGCCTGACCCTTGTTGCCAACCCCCAGGTTGACGAGTAAAGACAGGCTGGACAGAAGTAGTCGATGAGCGATTCGTCTTCGACCAGAACGCCCACCGGCGACCCCGGTGGGCGTTCTGCCGTCCGCGAGACCGTCCCGGAGGACCCGATTTCGCCGCAATCCGCCGCGTCACCGCCCGAGAAGTCCTCGGTGCCCCTCGCGAATCCCAAGTCCAGGACGGTGCGGCCCGGTGACCGCATCTTCCAGATCCTGACCACCGGAGCCGGCGTCTTCGTCGTCGCGCTGATCGGCCTGATCGGGCTGTTCCTGCTGGTGCGGGCCGTCCCGGCGCTGCAGGCGGACAACGTGAGCTTCCTGACCAGCCAGGTCTGGCAGACCGACCCGGGCGACATGCGGTTCGGCATCATGGGCCTGCTGCTGGTCACGATCTATTCCGCCTTGCTGGCGCTGATCATCGCGATGCCGATCTCTCTCGGTATCGCCCTCTTCCTCACGCAATACGCGCCGAAGCGGCTGGCACGGCCCTTCGCCTACGTGATCGATCTGCTCGCCGCGGTCCCATCGATCATCTACGGCCTGTGGGGCCTGATGGTCTTCGCGCCGACGATCGAGCCCTTCTCCCAGTGGGTCAACGAAACCTTCTCGTGGATCCCGATCTTCGCGGCGGGCAACGTCTCGCCGGACATGCGAGGCACGATCTTCACCGCGGGCATCGTGCTCGCCGTGATGATCCTGCCGATCATCACCTCGCTGTCCCGTGAGGTGTTCGAGCGGACCCCGACCCCCCACATCGAAGGCGCGCTGGCACTGGGCGCCACGCGCTGGGAAGTCATCCGCACCACGGTGCTGCCGTTCGGCAAGGCCGGCTACATCGGCGCGTCGATGCTCGGCCTCGGCCGCGCGCTCGGCGAGACGATCGCGCTCGCGATCATCCTGACCGGCGCGGTGGGCCGTGAGTTCACCTGGAGCCTCTTCGACGGTGGCGCCACGTTCGCCTCGAAGATCGCGGCGGACTACGCGGAACTGAACAACGAAATCTCGGCGGGCGCGTATATCGCGGCCGGCCTGGTGCTGTTCCTGCTGACGTTCATCGTCAACTTCCTCGCGCGATCCATCATCGCCAAGAAGGGGGACTGAGCATGTCCACCACGCTCGAGAAGACCCCCGCCATCGCACCGGCCTTCCAACAGGTCAGCCTGGCGAGGAAGACCAAGAACTGGGTCGCGACGGTCCTGATCTGGCTGTCGTTCCTGATCGCCGTCGTGCCACTGGTGTGGCTGCTCGCGACGGTCGTCATCAACGGCGTCAAGCGGATCCCGTACAGCAACTGGTGGACCGAAGACTTCGGCTCGGTGCTTTCGGACGAGGTCGGCGGCGGCGTGCTGCACGCGGTCATCGGTTCGGTGCTGCAAGGCCTGGTGTGCGCGATCATCGCCGTGCCGATCGGCCTGCTGGTCGCGATCTACCTGGTCGAGTACGGCCGCGGCAAGCTCGCGAAGACCACGACCTTCATGGTGGACATCCTTTCCGGTGTCCCCTCGATCGTCGCGGCGCTGTTCATCTACGCGCTGTGGATCACCACGCTCGGCCTGCCTCGCAGCGGTTTCGCGGTGTCGCTGGCCTTGGTGCTGCTGATGATCCCGGTGGTCGTCCGCTCGTCGGAGGAGATGCTGCGGATCGTTCCGGACGACCTGCGCGAGGCCTCGTACGCGCTCGGTGTGCCGAAGTGGAAGACGATCATGAAGATCGTCCTGCCGACCGCGCTGTCCGGCATCGTCGGCGGCGTGATGATGGCGCTCGCCCGGGTCATGGGCGAGACCGCGCCGCTGCTGGTCCTCGTCGGCTACTCGGCCTACGTGAACTGGGACATCTTCGGCGGCGAGCAGGCCGCACTGCCGCTCCTGATGAACAACGAACGGGTCAGCAACCCGTTCAACGAGGGGACCGTCGCGTTCGACCGGATCTGGGGTGCCGCGCTCACCCTGGTGCTGATCATCGCGATCGTGAACCTCCTCGCCATGCTCTTTGCCCGTCTTGTCGCCCCGAAGAAGAAGTGAGCTGTTTGAGATGGCCAAACGAATCGACGTCAAGGACGTGGACATCTACTACGGCAAGTTCCACGCCGTGGACGGCGTCACCCTCTCGGTGCCGCCTCGGAACGTCACCGCCTTCATCGGCCCTTCCGGTTGCGGCAAGTCGACGGTGCTTCGCACGCTGAACCGTATGCACGAGGTCATCCCCGGCGCCCGCGTCGAGGGTGAGGTGCTGCTCGACGGCGAGGACATCTACGGTGCCGGGGTCGACCCGGTGCAGGTCCGCCGCACGATCGGCATGGTCTTCCAGCGGCCCAACCCGTTCCCGACGATGTCCATCCGGGACAACGTCGTGGCGGGTCTCCGCCTGGGCGGTACCAAGGGCAAGAAGGAACTCGACGAGGTCGCCGAGCGCGCGCTGCGCGGCGCGAACCTGTGGAACGAGGTCAAGGACCGGCTGAACCGGCCGGGCGGTGGCCTCTCCGGTGGTCAGCAGCAGCGGCTCTGCATCGCGCGGGCGATCGCCGTGCGGCCCGACGTGCTGCTGATGGACGAACCGTGCTCCGCGCTCGACCCGATCTCGACGCTGGCCATCGAGGACCTGATCGGTGAGCTGAAGAAGGAGTACACGATCGTCATCGTGACCCACAACATGCAGCAGGCGGCGCGGGTCTCGGACCAGACCGCGTTCTTCAACCTGGCGGGCGTCGGCCAGCCGGGTCGCCTGGTGGAGCTGAACGACACCGAGAAGATCTTCTCGAACCCGGACGAGAAGGCGACCGAGGACTACATCTCGGGCCGCTTCGGCTGAGCCTCCCTATCGCGCGTGAAGGCCCCCTTCCCTCGGCTCAGCCGAGGGAAGGGGGCCTTCACGCGCTTGGTGCCTTTGGCGGATCAGAGTTCGTCGGGACCGTAGCCGGGCATCTTGCCGGTCACCACGAAGATCATCCGGCGCGCGACCGAGACGGCGTGGTCGGCGAAGCGCTCGTAGAAGCGGCCCAGCAGGGTGACGTCCACGGCCGCGGCGACGCCGTGGTCCCAGTTCCGGTCCATGATGACCGTGAACAGGTGCTTGTGGATCTCGTCGACCTCGTCGTCGTCCGACTCGATCGTGCGGGCGGCTTCGATGTCCTTGGACTTGATGACCTGCTCGGCCTGCCTGGCCAGTTTGACGGCCACCTCGCCCATCTTGGCGAAGTCGCCCCGCACGGCCTCGGGCAGCACGGGGTCGGGGTGACGGCGGCGCGCGGCCTTGGCCACGTGCAGCGCCAGATCGCCCATCCGCTCCAGGCTTTCCGCCGCGTGGATCGCGGCGAGGACGGTCCGCAGGTCGGTCGCGACGGGCGCCTGCAGGGCCAGCAGCGCGTACGCCTGCTCCTCGCATTCAGCGCGCGCGTCGTCGACCTTCGCGTCGTCGCTGATCACCTGCTCGGCGAGTCCGAGATCGACCTCGAGCAATGCCCTGGTCGCACGCTCCATCGCGTCGGCGACCTGGAGCGACATGCTCGCTAGGTTCTCGGCGAGCTGTTCGAGTTCGACATGGTAAGCCTCACGCATGGCCCAACCCTACGGGGAAGAGGGGCCAAAAGCCGCATCGCAGAGTGAACCTGACGTGAACCCGGACTAACGAATGATCCCTCGGCGGATCTTCAGCCTGAGCTGCTGCTCTTCTTGGCGCCGCCGGACTTGGCGGAACTCGTCGGAGCGGACGCCGTACTGCTCGCCGGGGGTTCGGGGGACTTCTCTTCCAGCGGGGTGTTGTTGATCAGCGCCTGGAAGACGGCCTTCGTCTTGCTCTGCACCAGCACTTCGTTGCCGCGGTTGTTCGCCTCGCCGGTGGTGGGCACGGTGAGGAACTTGACCTTGTCCGAGCCCATCCCGCGCATCGACTTCGCCAGCGTCATCATCTGCTTGATGCCGAGGTTCTCGCCGAAGGTGGCCTTGGCGAACGCGTCGATGAAGCCGCTCAGCTTGCCGGTGTCCAGGATGACGTCCTTGGACATCACCGTCTTCAGCAGCGCGCCGAGGAAGGCCTGCTGCCGCTTGATCCGGCCGTAGTCCGACGTCGGGTCGCCCTTCACATGCCGCGCCCGCACGTAGTTCAGCGCCTGGTCACCGGAGATCCGGACCTCACCGGCCTGCGGGATGACCATGCCGAGCGTCTCGTCGTCGATGGGCTTCTCGTTGTACACGGTGACGCCCTGCACGGCGTCGACCATGGACTTGAAGCCGTTGAAGTCGATGCCGACGAAGTGGTTCATCTTCATGCCGGTGATCTGCTGGATCACCTTGGTGACGCACTGGGGGCCGCCGACCGCGTAGGCCGTGTTCAGCTTCGCGATCTTCTGCGCCGGCGAGGTCTGGTCCGAATACGACGAGGTCGCCGGGTCCCAGCGCTTGCATTCGGGGCGGTTGATCTCGAGGTCGCGCGGGAAGGACACCATCACGACGCGCTGCCTGTCGGCGGGGACGTGCGCGATCATGATCGTGTCCGAACGGGCGCCGGGAGTGCCTTCCGCGTCACCGACGCCGTCTTCGGCGGCAGCGCCGTCGCGGGAGTCGGAACCGACCATCAGGAAGTTCTCGTCGCCGGTCTGGCCGGCGGCGTCCTGGATGTCGGCCGAGTCCTCGTCGAGCGAGGCGACGGTGTTGAATTTCGCGTCGAACCAGGTCTGCGCGCCCCACGCGCTGCCGATGGAGAGGAACACGAGCGCGGCGACCACGGCCGCCGCGATCCGGCCTGCCTTGGCGCTCTGCTTGGTCTTGCGTTCCTTCTTCTCCTGCAGACGGGTCTGTGGCGCCTGCTCGGCTTCGGCGGGGTCGCTGTCGGTGGTCGTGACCACGCGCTGCAGTGCCGTACGGGTCTGCTCCAGCAGTGCCGCCGGGCGGGCAGCGAGCCGTTCACGCCGCTCGCGTTTCTTGGCCTCTTCGGCTTCGAGTTCGTCGTGCGCGGCGGAGAACCGGGCGAGCGTGTGGTCGATCTTGCGCTTGACGATCGTCGCGTCGTCGATCGCTTCGAGTTCGTCGGTCATCGTGAGCCGGTCCATTTCGGACCGCGCCGGGACGTCACCGGAAATCGGCGGCGGGGCAGACGGCTGCGGGACCGGTGCCTGCTGGATCGGCCGCTGCGCCGGGCGGCGGGGACGACGGGGCGGCGACGGCACCGCGGGCTGCTGCTGCGCGCCCGGATTCACCACGGGCGGACGGCGCTGCGTCGGCGCTTCGGGGCTCGGCGCGGCCTGCGGAGTGCGGCGCGGCTGGCGTGCGCGAGGCGGACGCGGCGTCTCGGCGGGGTGCGGGTTCCGTGGCGGTACCGGTGCCTGCGGCGGCACAGCCTGGGCCCGCGGCGAGACGGGGCGGGGCGCGGCCGCCGGGTTTTCGGCCGGGGTGGCCGGACGCGGACGTCGAGGTGCCGGTGGTTCCACCTTCGCGGCGTGCGAACCGGGTCTCGGAGGCTCCGGCGTCGGTTCGGGCTGCCGGAGGCGGCGCGGAGCCGGTGTCTCGGCTTCGGGGTCGAAGATCGGGCGTTCACCCGTATGACGTGCGACGACGTCGGAGACGCTGATCCCGCCGTGGGTCTCCATCGAGCGGCGACGGCCGCGCTGCCCGCGTGCACCGGCGCTGCTGTCGATGTTGCTGTGGCGACCGGTCCCCGGGTTGTGGTGCTCGTCGGGCACTCGGTCTCCTTTCACAACTGGCGTCGAAGCTCTTTCGTTATCGTACGGACACCTCAGGTTCGTGACGACAACCATCCCGGAATTTTCTGCACACAAGGTACCGAGAAGCGCCGAACGGTCCATGCGATCGGGTGAGCGGTCCTGGTTAAAGTATCGTTAAAAGCGGCGATACCGTTACGCAGAGTGCGACATTGCCCGAGTGGGTGGCTAGGCGCCGGCGGACTCCGCCGAGTTCATCGAACGGGGAATCATCCGTGACGATTCGTTATCGTGATACGCCACTTTGTTACGGCCCGCCCGTTTCGCCATATACAACAAAGCGTCGGCGCGGCGCAACTGTCGTTCCGGTTCCACCGTTTCCCTCGCGCGGCCCGGTTCCGCGCGGTTTTCGTGCGCGAGTCCCACGCTGATCGTCACCGAGAGGCCGGGCCGGATTCGTGCCCACGGATGACGGGCCACCCGGATCCGGGCGGTGTCGGCGATGCGCACCGCGCGGGCGGCGTCGACGTCCGGCAGGACGAGCGCGAACTCCTCGCCGCCGTAGCGGGCGCAGAACGCCTCCGGCGGTAGCCCTTGCTGCAGCAGGTCGGCCACCTCGCGCAGGACCCGGTCGCCGACCAGATGCCCGAACGTGTCGTTGACCTCTTTGAACAGGTCGAGGTCGACCAAGGCGATCGCGATCCCGGGCGGGCCGTGCTGTTCGATGGCCGGTCCGTGCAGCCATTGGTCGAGGTAGCGCCGGTTGTAGCTGGACGTCAGGGTGTCCCGCAGGCTGCCGGCGCGGGCGAGGTCGAAGGCGGACTTGAGATGGTGGTAGGCGCGCCGCCAGTCGCCCTGGGTGGCGAGCACTCCGGCGATCGACTCGTGGATGCTGAGCAGATCCGTACCCGGCGCGCCCGGGGGGAGCGCGGCCTCGTCATCGGCTACCACGCTCACCTCCGCCACGAATTGGTTTTCGTCGTATAGGAGGGATCTCTTGAGGTATCGGTACGGGCCAAAGTGAATATCGCTCAAGTGGACGACGGTTCGGCGCCATTGTCACGCACCGAAGTACCGTTCCGTAAGGACGAAAACGGCTCGACGTCTTTGAGCTGCGAAAACTGATCCTTTGCCCAGTAACTCACGTCAGTCACATCGTCATTCAGCAACCGTGCGTAATCATTCCAGCTCAGCCAACGCCAGTCACCGACCTCGTCCGGATGCGGCTTCGGGTCGTCGTCGACCCAGGCGACGAAGACCGGGCAGAACTCGTTCTCGACCACTCCCTCGAACGGCGGCGTCCGGTAGCGGTACTTCGGGAGGACGCAACGGAGCTCGTCCAAACGGGGCAGTCCCAGTTCGAAGGCGGCGCGGCGGCGGACGGCCTCCTCGATCGGCTCACCCGGGGCGGGATGGCCGCAGACACTGTTGGTCCAGACCCGCGGCCACACCTTCTTCGACGCGGCACGGCTGGTGATCAGCAGGGCCTGGTCGCTGCGGCGCAACAGATAGCAGGAGAACGCCAGGTGCAACCGGGTGTGCTCGTGGTGGGCGGACAGCTTGGGCGCGGTTTCGCCGGTCGGTTCACCGTCCTCGGTCACGTAGACGATGCGTTCGGTGTCCACTTCGGTCGTGTTGTTCACCGGGCCCACTGAACCACTCGGCTCGCTGTAACCGGTACCGCGACCAGAGTTACCCCTGTTAGTGGGACGAGAGGTGCTCCACGAGCAAAGAAGTGACGGCCTCCGGTGCCTCTTCCACCACCCAGTGGGAGGCGTCTTCGATCATCTCGAAGCGGTACGGGCCGGTGACACGGTTCGCGGTGTCGAGCGCGGCCGTCGAACCGAAGGCGGCGTCCTCGGTGCTCCAGATGTAGAGCGTCGGTACCTCGATCGGGCCGATCTTCCCGCCGGGACGGCCCGCGCGGTACCAGTTGAGCGCGGCGGTCAGCGCGCCCGGTTCGGCGAGTCTCGCAACGTACTCGTCGACCTTGGTGGGCGGTACCTTCCAGTCGAAGATACGGCGCAGCGCGTCGGCGTTGTTCTCGAGCATCCGGCGTTCCGTGACGCGGGTCTGCCGCCATTCGGTCATGTACCCGGAACGGAGATGCTGGTCCTCGTCGGTCTTCATGGCCTCCGCCAGCGCCGCCGGATGCGGCGTCGAAATGACGGCGAGACTACGGAGCCTGTCGGGCCGCGCGTCGGCCGTCCACCACGCCACCGCGCCGCCCCAGTCGTGCCCGACGAGGTCGAATTCCTTCCACCCCAAGCGATCCGCGATCGCGATGACGTCACCGACGAGATAGTCGATGTTGTATTCGGACGCCTGTTCCGGCCGGACGCCCGGCGAGTAGCCGCGCTGATCCGGTGCCACCGCGCGGTATCCGAGTACGCCGAGGGTCGCGACCTGGTGCTCCCACTCCACCGCGGCCTCGGGAAACCCGTGCAGCAACAGGACGGGGCGGCCGTCTTCGGGGCCTGCCGCGATGGCGTCGAAGGAACCGGCGTCGGTGGGGATGCTCAGCTGCTCGATCACGACGCCGACTTTACGGGGGCGCCTCAGCCGCCGGAGTGCATGTCCTCGGCTTCGGGGACGCAGTCGTCGTCCGGGTCGTCGAGCCAGCCGTGCGGCAGCGTGACCTTGCCCGGCGAACCCTGTCGCCCACGCGGACCGGTGGCGGCACTGGGGAACGGGGCGTCGTGGTCGAGTTTGGCGATGAGGTCGTCGAGCTCGTCCATACTGGACAGCATCGCGAAACCGCGGCGCAGTTCGGAACCGACCGGGAAACCCATGAAGTACCAGGCCATGTGTTTGCGAATGTCGCGCATGGCCTTGTCGTGCCCGTCGTGCTCGACGAGCAGTTCGGTGTGGCGGCGCAGAACCTTCGCGACCTCGCCGAGATTCGGCGGCGTCGGGATTTCGGTCCCTTTGAAGGCCGCTTCGAGTTCGCCGAACAGCCAGGGCCTGCCGAGGCAACCGCGTCCGACCACGACGCCGTCGCAACCGGTCTCGTCGACCATGCGCAGCGCGTCCTCGGCGGTGAAGATGTCGCCGTTGCCGAGCACCGGGATACTGGTGACGGCCTCTTTCAGCGCGGCGATCTTCGTCCAGTCGGCCTGGCCGGAGTAGCGCTGCGCGGCGGTGCGCGCGTGCAGGCTGACCGCCGCCGCCCCCTCGGCCTCGGCGATACGCCCGGCGTCGAGGTAGGTCAGGTGGTCGTCGTCGATACCCACCCGGAACTTGACCGTGAACGGCACGCCCGCCTCGGCCGCGGCCTTCGCCGACTCGCGCACGATGTCGGCGAACAGCTTGCGCTTGAACGGCAACGCCGCGCCACCACCCTTGCGCGTCACCTTCGCCACCGGGCAGCCGAAGTTGCTGTCGATATGGTCGGCGAGACCCTCGCCGGTGATGATGCGGACGGCTTCGGCCATGGTCTTGGGGTCGACCCCGTACAGCTGCATGGACCTGGGCTTTTCGTTCTCGCCGAAGGTCATCATGTGCATCGTGCCGGGATGCCGTTCGACCACCGCGCGGGCGGTGATCATTTCGCAGACGTAGATGCCGGCGCCGTACTCCTGGCACAGCTGCCGGAAGGCGACGTTGGTGATGCCCGCCATGGGAGCGAGCACGACCGGGGGATCGACCTCGTAGGGGCCGATCTTCAGGCTGGGCTTGCTCAGGGTGGCAGTCACGTCCTCCATTGTCGCCTGTGGTGTCTGTCACTCGCAGGTGGGCTGGAAGTCGACGTGTTCCTCGTCCAGGAACGCGCTCAGAGCTGCGCCTGGTGTCCATGAAGGATTTGGGACACTCAACGTCCCAAATCCTTCATCAACGCAGGCCGACACTCGTCCCTGCCCTCTGGAATGCGTAAAGCCAGGGTCCCGGTATTCCCCGGGTGCACCTGGCCTCGCGACTCGCACGACACCCACGGTGTCGCGCTCGGTGTCACCCGGACTCGAACCACTGGAGCCGAATCGCCCGGATGACACGTCGATGCTAGCTCATAGGCGCGTGCCACTACTGGGATGATCTCGCAGGTCGCGACCACATCGTCATCACGATTGAGTAGTGCTACGGATCCTTCGGCGGGCTCCAGACCGCATGCTGATCGCCATGACCACCGATGGGGATGTGCTCCTCAGGCTCGCCGGGGAGATCGACGATCTTGGGGCCCGCCTCGCGCGGGTCGGGACCGAGCTGCGGACCGTCCAGGCCGACGCGGCACCGACGCCTGCCGAAGCACCGCAACAGGCACCCGCAGCGCAGCAGATGCCCCCAGCACAGCCGGAGCCCGCAGAGCAGCAGGTGGCCGAGGCTCAGCAGCCGCAGCCCACCCCCGAGCAGCCGCAGCCCCAGCCCCAGCAGCCGGTGTACCCATACCCCCACCACGCCCAGCACCAGCAAGCCCAGTACGCCCAAGCCCAGGCACTGGCTCAGCAGCGGTGGCAGCAGTACCAGCAGCAATACCGCCAGCCGTATCAGCAGCCGTACCAGCAGCCCCGCCCGCCGCAGCAGCCCTACCAGCCCTACCAGCCGCCCCCCAAGGTGACGCTCGGCGAGAAGCTGAGCAAGGAAGGCGCCGGCAGCAGGCTGCTGGCCTGGATCGGCGGCGCGGTCACGTTGCTCGGTGTCGTGCTGTTCCTCGTGCTCGCCATCCAGCGTGGCTGGTTCGGCCCGTTGCCGCGGGTACTCGGGGGTGCCGTGCTCGGCGCGGCGCTGGTCGGGATCGGGCTTCGCCTGCACCGGACCCCGGCGGGCCGCACGGGCGCGTTCGCGCTCGCCGCGACCGGGATCGGGGCGTTGTACCTCGACGCCATCGCGGCGACGACGATGTACGAGTACCTCCCGGCCTACGCGGGTCTCGCGATCGGTCTCCTGATCGCGGTCGGCGGGTTGCTGCTGGCCGTGCGGTGGAAGTCTTCGCTGCTCGCGACGGCCGTCGTGCTCGGCTGTGTGGTCTGCGCGCCGATCATCACGCAGGGTTTCACCGCCGAACTGGTCGCGTTCCTGCTGGTGGTCCAGGTCGCTTCGACGCCGGTGCAGTTGCGTCAGTCGTGGCCGTCGGTCGCGGTCGCCGCGGGGATTCCGCCGCTGGTCGCGGCGGTCTTCAGCACGGCGTTCACCGGTTTCGGTGGTAGCACGGCCAACACCGCCGCCGCGCTGGCCGCGGGAGGTGTCGGACTCGCGCTGGCCCTGATCGTCACGACCAAACGGCCGGGGGACGCCGCCGCGCTCGCCCTGCTGGCTGCCGCGCCCGCGCCGTCGTTGCTCGCCGCGTTGTTCCTGCCGAAGACCCCGGCCGTACTCGTCACCGCGTCGGTCGCGCTGGTGCTGCTCGGGGTGTGGGCGGCCGGACAGTGGCTCAGCGGCTGGACGGGTGACCTCGCGGGCGCCGCCGGGCTCCTCGCGGCCCTGCAGACGACGATGACCCTCTTCGACGGCAGTGCCCGGTCGGCGATCCTCATCGGCGAGGGTGTCCTGCTGGCGCTGGTCGCGCTGTGGACGAAGAAGCACGTGGCGCTCTTCGGTGGCCTGGGCTTCGCCGTCATCGGGGGCCTGATCGCACTGGCCTTCGACGTCCCGCCGACGCTCTTCTTCCTGATCCGGCCCCGTCCGGACGCCGACCTCGCCGCCGCTCTGCTGGTGGCCGTCGCGATCCTGGCCGTCTCGATCACGCTTCCGTGGGTCGCGCACCGGCTCGGACTGTTCAAGGCGGCGTCGGACAACGTGGTGCCGTGGCTCTTCGCGGGGGTCTGCGGGCTCTACGGTGCGGGCGCGATGGTGCTGTGCGGCGCGCTGCTGGCCGTTCCCGGCCGCTCGGGTTTCCTGATCGGCCACGTGGTGATCACGGTGTCCTGGACGGTCGCCGCGCTGGTGCTGCTCATCCGCGGCATCTCCGCGGTCAGTCTCCGGGTGATCGGTTTCGTGCTGGTCGGGGCCGCGGTGCTGAAGCTGGTGCTGTTCGACCTCTCCGCGCTCGACGGCCTCGCCAGGGTCGCGGCCTTCCTCCTCGCCGGCCTGGTGTTGCTCGGCGCCGGGACGCGCTACGCGAAACTCGTCGCGTCTCGCTGAGCGGACGAGGAAGAAAAGCCGCCGGGTCGTGGTTGGTCGGTTCATGAGCTACCGACCCGATCCACGGCTCGCCGAGCGGGCGAAGGAGAACATCGCCTGGCTGACCACCATCAGCCCGAAGGGCAGGCCTTCGCCCCGCCCGGTGTGGTTCGTGCTGGACGGCGAGGACGTCATCGTCTTCAGCCAGCCGGACACGGCGAAGACCCGGCACATCGAAGCCAACCCCGAGGTCAGCATCCACTTCAACAGCGACGAGCACGGCGGCTCGATCCTGGTGATCGGCGGCAAGGCCGAGATCCTGCCGGACGGTCTCGCGTCGGAGCAGCCCGGCTTCCTCGAAAAGTACGAGAAGCACTACCCCGCGATCGACTACGACGTCCCGAAATTCGACCGGGAGTACAGCGTCCGGATCAGGATCCGGCCCGAGCGCACCTGGGGTTTCTAGAAACCGACGGTGATACAGGCCAGCCGGGCGCCCGCGGTCCCGGCGTGGCCGGGGTCGGTGTGCGTATGCGTTTCGTGGATCACGATCGAATTCGCCCGCCGATCGGTGAACGTCCAGTCCACTTTGGACACGGCGACGCCGCGGCCGGTGGCGTCGGTGGTGAGGTCCAGCCAGATCTCGTTGCGGGGGTTGGCATAGGCCGGATCCACCGACGGCTTCACCGGGTCTTCGACGTTCTGGTAGTGCGGTCCGGCCAGGTCGCCGGTGGCGCCACAGGGCTTCGTGTGCGCGTGGGCGCCGTATTCGCGGTTGGGCAGGAGACCGGTCACGAGGACCGCGGTCGAGGTGCCGAAAGCCTTGGAGGTCAACCCGAAGACGTGCGCGCGGGCACCGGGCGGGACCAGTTCCGGCTTGTACGTCGTGAGCTTGCCCTTGGCGGTGATGACGTGCACCGGGGCTTCGGTGGCGGCGGCCGTTCCGGCGCCAACGACGGCGAGTAACGCGGCAGTGGACACGACAGCGGTCATGAGGGGGACGAGGCGCATGTCCCCTGCCTAGTCCGCGGGACATCGGGCACGCCAGACCGGTCACTCGGTCGGGCGATCATTCTCAAACCATGGGCAGGAAATGTGAGTACCAACCCTCCGGATCGCACCTGGCTGGTCGCGGTCGCCGCGGCCCTCTGGGGCACTGACGGCCTTCTGCGTCTTCCGCTCGCCGAGGCGCTCCCGGCGGCCACGGTCGTCTTCTGGGAGCACCTGCTGGTGGTGCTCGTCCTCAGCCCGCTCATCCCGGGCGCCTTCCGCGCGCTGCGCCGGTGCGGCCCGCGGGAATGGCTGGCCGTGCTCGCCATCGGCGGTGGCTCGTCCGCGCTGGCGACGGCGATGTTCACCGCCGCCTTCAAACTGGGCGACCCGGTGACGCCGTTGGTGCTGCAGAAGCTTCAGCCGGTCTTCGCCGTCCTCGCGGCGTTCTTCGTCCTCGGTGAGCGTGTGCGTCCCGGATACGCCTTCTTCGCGATCCCGGCGTTGCTGGGTGCCTGGCTGCTGGCGTTCAAGGATCCGCTGAACATCCAGCTCGCCGCGGCGAAGGCGGCGCTGCTGGCGATCGGCGCGGCCGCGTTGTGGGCGGCGGGTACGGTGCTCGGCCGGTTGCTCTCCACCGAACTGGCGCCGAAGGAGGTCACCACCCTGCGCTTCACGGTCGGACTTCCGGTCGCGGCCGGCATCGTGGCGTATCAGGGCGGCCGGTTCACGGTCGGCTGGGACAACGCGCTCGGACTCGGGCTGCTCGCGCTGGTCCCCGGTTTGCTGGCGCTGAGCCTGTACTACTGGGGCTTGCGGTCGACCCCGGCCGCCAGGGCGACGTTGGCGGAGCTGGCCTTTCCGGTCACGGCGGCCGTTATAGGCGTATCGTTCTTGAACGCGCATTTGTCCGGCACGCAGTGGCTCGGCCTCGCCGTCGTGGTCGTAACGGTGACTTCGCTCGGCTGGCATGAAAAGGTCAGGCGTCAACCGATGGTCTTGGAGCCGCCACATGGTCGAGCACACCGGGGAGACGAAGAACGAGCGCCTCACCCGCAACGTCAGTGAGCTCCTGCAGGAGCTCCGCGTCGCGCAGGCCGGCGTCCAGATCCTCTTCGGCTTCCTGCTCACGGTGGTGTTCACCGACGAGTTCCACCAGGCGAGCGGGTTCGAGAAAGCCGTTCACCTGACGGCGGTCCTGCTCACGGTCTGTTCGACCGTGCTGCTCACGGCGCCCGCGGCGTGGCACCGGTTGCTGTTCCGCACCGGCAATCGTGAGCAGATCCTCACCGTCGGCAACCGTTCGGTCTTGATCGGACTCGGCTGCCTCGCGGCCGCCATCACCACGACGGTCTCGCTCATCGCCAAGGTCGTCTACGGTCCGATCGCGATGGCGTTCCTGGGCGTGGTGTCGGCGGTGCTGTTCGTCGTCATGTGGTTCGTGGTGCCGAAAAAGATCGACCGCAACGGCGACTGATCACCGGCCCGTGCGCACCGGCGTGCTTTCGGGCAGGCCGAACGCGGCGGCGGACACGGACTTCGGGTCGTCCGGGCTCGCGCCGCCGAGCACCCGGCGGGCGCCGACCCACGAGAACATCTCCTTGACCGAACGCGAGTAGCCGGCGCCGTCCTCCGCGAACTTCCGGTCGAGCACGCGGTATCCGCCGGGGGTCCGTTCCACGCGGTAGACCATCGGCTGCCGCCGGAATCCGCCGCGCGTGACGAGCCCGTCGCCCTCTTTCGCGACCTCGTCGCAGCTCGCGACCAGGCCGATGTCGACGAGATCGCCGTCCGGCCGGGTCTCGATCACCTTCTGCGTGCACACCCAGCGGATGCCGGGATCACCGGAGCGGGCGGCCGCCGTCGTCCACGCGCGCAGATGCTCGTCGATCCCGGGTAGCGCCTCCCGGGCGACGGCTTCGTCCACCGACGGCATCTCGTCCACGATCCACCAGGCCGCCGCGGCGACCACCACGCCGACCCCGGCGAGCACCGGCCAGCGTTTGACCCGTTCGGGTGTCTCGGTTTCCCCCATACGATGAAGGTACCGAGCGGAGCAAGTGTTCATCCGCGGTTCGGGAGCCGTTGCCTCCGCGACCGTAGGTTGCGGCCGTGAACGACTCCTCCCGACGGACCTTCCTGCGTGGTGCCGGCCTGCTCGGCGCCGGTGCGGCGGTGTCCGCGTTGCCCACCCTCGGCGCACCGGCTGCTTCGGCGACCCCCGGCCGCCACGGCTTGGACACCGAAGACACCTGCTTCACCCTCGCGGTCCTGCCCGACACCCAGTACCTCTTCGACGCCGACCGCGGCGACCCCGCGCCGCTGGACGCGACGTTGCGGTACGTCACCGGCGGGGACGAGAACATCGTCTTCCTGGCACATCTCGGTGATCTCACCGAGAACGGTCAGCCGGGCGAGTTCGACCAGATCAGCCGGTCGTTCCAGCATCTGGACCGGCGCCGGTTCCCCTACAGCACGCTGGCCGGCAACCACGACATCAAGTCCTCGACCGACGACCAGCGCGGCCGCACCCCGTATCTCGACGCTTTCGGCCCGCAGCGGCAACGCGGTTCGCGGACCTTCCGCGGCGCGAGCCCGGACGGCTACAACAGCCATCACGTGTTCCGCGCCGGTGGCCGGGAGTGGCTGCTGCTGGCGCTCGACTGGCGGCCGTCGGCGGGCGGACTGGAGTGGGCGCGGTCGATACTGGCGAAAAATCCCCGGCTTCCGGCGATTTTGACCATCCATGAATTGGTATGGGCCGACGAGGCCGGCGAAGCGCGGCTCTCGGAGTTCGGGCAGCAGGTGTGGGACGAGCTGGTCGACGGGAACGACCAGATCTTCCTGACCCTCAACGGGCACTACTGGCCGCCGGGCCGCACGGTGAAGCGGAACAAGGCGGGCAACGACGTCCACCTGCACATCACCAACTACCAGGATCGGTACTACGGCGGCAGCGCGATGATCCGGCTCTACCGGTTCGACCTCGCGCGGAACGTCATCGACGTCCGCACGTTCTCACCGTGGCTGGCCGACCAGGCGCCGCGGCTGAACGAGTTGCAGCGGCGGGAGATCGAGCGCACCGGTCCGGTGGACTACTTCAGCCTGGAGATCGATTTCGAGGCGAGGTTCGCCGGTTTCGCGCCGGTCCCGGTCCCGCCCGCCCGGCCGGCCGACCGGCAGCTGATCCGCGGCACCGTGGCGTACTGGCGGTTCGAAGGGCAGGACGGCACGCCGGTCTCCGGGGTCCGCGACCTGTCCGGCCGGGGCAACGACCTGGTCCGGGTGACCCTGCCCGGCAGCGCGCCCGACGCGGTGCGGTTCTCCGGTGAGTTCTCCGCGCGGCAGCCGTCGAGGTCGAGCCTTCGGTTCGACGGCGGCAAGAAGCCCGCGCGCGGCGGCTACCTGCGCACCGCGGACTCCGCGCCGATGAACGCGGAGACGTTCGCGCGTGGTTACACCATCGAGGCTTTCGTTAAGCTGCCCGCCGATTTCAAGGACGGCAAGCATTCCTGGGCCGCGCTCTTCGGCAGGCAGGGCTCCGGCGGCAAAGCGGGCAAGACCGGTGACGACCCCGGTGAGCCGGCCGCGACACTGTCCCTTTCGGACGGTGCGGCGTTCCAGTGGGCGGTGTTCCCGGTGAACCAGAACGGGATTTCCACTTGCTGGGGTCATGAACTGGCACTGCGGGAATGGATCCACGTCGCCGCTGTCAACGACGGCAGGCGGACGACGCTGTACGTCGACGGTTGCCCGGTACTGCGGAATCCGAAGACGGCGGCCGCGGGGATCGCGAACCCCGGTGGCCCTTGGCTGATCGGGGCCTACGCCTACGACTCGATCGTCGAGCAGGCGTTCCACGGCTGGCTCGGCGACGTCCGCGTGGTGGGGAGGGCGCTGGAGCCCCGCGAGTTCATGCTCGGCTGAGCGGTACCCGGGCAGCACGGATCGTGCGCGGTAATGGTGGGCTGTGGTCCCCATTATCGCGCACGATCATTTCCGGAGTGATACCGGGTCTCCCTTGACAAGTGGTGGACAATAAAAAATCGGCGCCCGAATCAGAATGACTGATCAGTACGCCGAATGTGTCAGTAGTCTAACCGCTGTGAGGGGAACTTGTCAAATCAGGGGTACGACGAGGAATTGCGATCCGAACGGGAGTACGTCGCGTCGCTCTACGGGCGACTGGACGCGGAACGGGTGCGGGTGGGCGAAGCGTACGCCGGTGCGCTGCGGGGAGAAGGGTTCGCGCTTTCGGACCGGGAAGTCTCCGTCGGCACGAAGGCCCGCGAAATGGCCCGGCTGAAGGTCGCCGACGAGGGCCTTTGTTTCGGCCGGTTGGACGCCCTTTCGGGCGACCGGCTCTATGTCGGCCGGGTCGGTCTTTTCGACGACGAAAACGACTACGAACCCTTGCTCCTGGATTGGCGCGCGCCCGCGTCTCGCGCGTTTTACTGCGCGACGGGCGCGTCTCCGGAGGGAATGTCGCGGCGCCGTCAGTTCCGCACCCTCGGCCGCAAGGTCCTCGACTTCACCGACGAGGTCTTCGGCCGTCCGGAATCGGCGGGGGAACGGGGCGACGTCGCACTGCTGGCCGCGGTCAACGCGCCACGCGGCGAGGGGATGCGGGACATCGTCGCGACGATCCAGGCCGAGCAGGACGAGATCATCCGGTTGGACCACCCAGGTGTCGTGGTCGTGGAGGGCGGCCCGGGCACCGGCAAGACGGCGGTGGCGCTGCACCGCGTGGCGTATCTGCTGTACACGAAACGGGAGCGGATGGAACGCCGCGGCGTGCTCGTGGTCGGCCCGAGCAGTGGCTTCCTCGACCACATCGGCCGCGTCCTGCCGTCGCTCGGCGAGACCAGCGCCGTTTTCGCGACGCCGGGGGACCTCGTCCCCGGTCTGCGCACCGAACGCGAGGATCCGCCGTCCGTCCAGCGGCTCAAGGGTTCGCTGGCGATGCTGGAGGTGCTCGCGGCGGCGGTGACGGACCGGCAGGAAGTGCCCGCCGAACCTGAGCCGATCGAACTCGACGACGTCACCGTGCCGCTCGACGCCGAGGTCGCGGCGGCCGCCCGCGAGGTGGCCAGGGCCACCGGACTGCTGCACAACGAGGCGAAGGCGGTCTTCGAACGCGAGGTGATCACCGCGCTCGCCGAACGCGCCGTCGACCGGCTCGGTGACGGCTGGCTGCCCAAGGACGACGCGCACACCCGCCCGGCGATGCTGAAGAACCTCCGGCGCGACATGGAAGTCAGCGTGGGGCTCGGCGCGGTGCTCGATCGCCTGTGGCCGGTGCTGACGCCGCAGCGGCTGCTCGCCGACCTCTATTCCTCGCCGGAGCGGTTGCGGGCGGCAGGGGCCGATCCGGCGCTGTTCCGCGAGGACGCGGAGGCGTGGACGGTGTCCGACGTACCGTTGCTGGACGAGGCCGTCGAGCTGCTCGGCTGGGACCGCACCGCCGAGCGCCGGGCGGCGGAACGGCGGCAGCTGGCCCAGCGCGAATACGCGGAGCGCGTACTGGAAATCGTCGAGGTCGAAGAAGATCACGACGATTACGAGTTCGCGCTCAGGGCGGCCGACGTGCTGAACGCGGAGGATCTGGCGGAACGCTTCGCGAAGCGTGACGACCGGGATCTGGCCGAACGCGCGGCCGCCGACCGGGAATGGACCTATGGCCACGTCGTGGTCGACGAGGCGCAGGAACTGTCCGAAATGGACTGGCGAGTGCTGATGCGGCGTTGCCCCAGCCGGTCGTTCACCGTGGTCGGGGATCTCGCGCAGCGCCGGTCGCCGTCCGGTGCGCGGTCGTGGGACGCGATGCTCTCCCGGTACGTCGCCGACCGGTGGGTGTACCGGAAACTGACCGTCAACTACCGGACGCCGTCGGAGATCATGGCGGTGGCTTCCTCGCTCCTCGCGAGTTTCGCGCCGGATGTCGTACCGCCGGACTCGGTACGTTCGTGCGGTGTGCGGCCATGGGCCCGTCGACTGTCCGAAGTGGACTTCGCGGACGCCGTCGCGGAGTTCGGTCGCGAGGAATCGGCGCGAGAGGGTACTTCGGTGGTCATCGGGCCGCCGGACGTGCCGGGCGCCATCGCGCCGTCCGCGACCAAAGGCCTGGAGTACGACTCCGTCCTCGTGGTGGAGCCGGAGCGGATTCTCGCGGAAGGTCCCAGCGGTGAGGCGGAGCTGTACGTCGCGCTGACCCGGGCGACTCAACGGCTCGGGGTCTTGTACAGCGGCGTGTTGCCGAAGGTGCTTCGCGGGCTCGACACGGGGCAGCGGACTCCGGACGCGTACCTGCGCTGCGTCTGACCCCTCCCCGAGTGCCATGAAAGGTCCTTTCCTTGCAAAATTTGCAAGGAAAGGACCTTTCATGGCACCGGGCTGGCCTGTTATCGGGTCAGGTTGCCCCAGGCGTATGTCTGTTTTGCCAGTTTCAAGTAGACCAAGGTCTCCGTGCTGACGACGCCCGGGATGGGCCGGATGTCGTCGTTCAGCACACTCAAGAGGTGTTCGTCGTCCCGGCAGGCGACCTCGGCGAGCAGGTCGTAGGTTCCCGCCGTGAGGACGACGTAGTGGACGTCCGGCAATCCGGAGAGCTGGTCGGAGACCGCCCGCGGATCGCCGTGGACCTTGACCCCGACCATCGCCTGCCTGCCGAGGCCGACGTTCGCCGGATCCGTGACCGCGACGATTTGCATCGTCTCGTCCCGCAGCAGTCGCTGGACGCGCTGCCGTACGGCGCCCTCCGACAGACCGACGGCCTTGGCGAGCGCCGTGAACGAGGCCCGCCCGTCGACTTGCAGCAGGGCGATCAGAGTGCGATCGGTATTGTCCAAACCTCTGGCTGTGCGCTGCTCCATCTGCGCGCGTGGTTCGTCACCCATGCCGTCCCTCCCTTTGTTTCGGCATGCGATTCTTGTCGCGCAGCGTATCGATCAATGCCGGTAATGCTACCGCCGTTAAGTTGTTTGTCGCGATTCTCTTTCAAGACGTTGTCTTGCGAAGGATTCTGTCGTGCGACAGGGAGAAGGCCGAGGTTTTCGGAAGCCGGGTCAGCCGAGGTCGCGTTTCAGCAGGTCTTCCTCGGTTTCGCGCCGCACGAGCAGGGTGGCCGTACCGCGTGAGACGCCGACGACCGGCGGCCTGCCCACGAGGTTGTAATTCGACGCGAGCGAGTGGTGGTAGGCCCCGGTGCACGGCACGGCGAGCAGATCGCCGGGGTGGACGTCGTCGGGGAGCGCGAGTCCGTCGGCGAGGATGTCGCCGGATTCGCAGTGCCTGCCGACCACCGTCATCGGCCGCCGGGCCGCGCGGCTGCGCCTGCCGATCAGCCGAGCGGTGTACGCCGCCCCGTAGAGCGCGGGGCGGGCGTTGTCGCTCATGCCGCCGTCGACGGCGACGAAGGTGCGCGATCCGCGTTTCACCGCGCAGACCCGGTACACGGTGATGCCCGCGGGGCCGACGATCGCGCGGCCCGGCTCGATCGTCAGTTTCGGCAGCGGGAAACCGTGCGATGTGCATTCGTAGGCGAGCGCGACCCGCAGGCGGCGCACGTAGCCGTCGATGTCGAAACCGGTGTCGCCGGGAAGGTAGCGAACGGCGTGCCCGCCGCCGAGGTCCAATTCCCGCAGGGTGACGCCGTGGCTGTCGCGGAGCCGGACGAGGACCCCGACCATTTTGCGGGCGGCCAGTTCGTAGAAATCCACCCGCGACACCTGCGAGCCGATATGGCAATGCAACCCGGCGAGGCGCAGCCCCGGTTGCGAGAGGACGGCGGAGACGGCCCGGTCGAGATTGTCGCGGACCTCCCCGCGCAACGAGAAGCCGAACTTCTGGCCTTCGGTACCGGTGGTGATCGCCGCGTGGGTGCCGGCCGCGACGTCGGGGGTCACGCGGATCAGCACCTGTTGCGCGCCGGTGGTGAGCGCGCCGAGTTGCTCGATCTCGTCGAGCGAGTCCACCACGATCCGGCGTACGCCGTAGGACAACGCGGCCTTGAGGTCTTCGGGGGTCTTCGCGTTGCCGTGCAGCAGGATCCGCTCGGGCGGGAAGCCGATCGACCGCGCCACGGCGATCTCGCCCGCCGAGCAGGTGTCGAGGGAAAGGCCTTCCTCGGCGATCCAGCGCAGGACCGCCCGGGTGCACAGCGCTTTGCTCGCGTACGCCACTTCGGCGTCGGGCAGCGCCCTTCGGTACGCGCGGGCGTTCTGCCGGACCTCGTCTTCGTCGAGCAGATATGCCGGTGTCCCGAACCGGGCGGCGAGGTGGGACACCGGCGCGCCGGCGAAGAGCAGTTCCCCGCCGGGGCCGAGGTGGGTGCTCCTCGGCCAGACGCCGGGTTCGAGATGGTCGGCGGCCTCGCAACCGAGGCTGGGCAGGAGCTCGCTGAGCGTCACGGGTACCTCCGCGTCGATCGGTCAGTGCTCCGCCAGCACAACTCCGATCGACCCGCCCTGGCCGCTCCGACAACATCTCCCTGACGTCGCCGAGCGGGTCACTGACGCGTTGTTAACGCGCGAGTAACCCCGGCCACACTCCTCAGCGCACGGGCTCCGGGACGGTGTCGAGGGCCCGCACCATGTGCACGGCCAGGGAGAACGCCGCCTCGTTGTCGAGGCTGGTGTGTTCGGCGACGATCTTCTTCACGGTGTCGACCCGCTTTTCGTAGCGGGAGACGGGGATGGTTTCGGCGTTCACGGTGATCCTCTATTCGGTTGTTTCGGGCTTCGTGGCACAGGTGCAGCCGCGGCTGAAGCCGCCGGCCGCGGTGGCGGTGCAGAACCGCCGCGCGATCGCGTCGTGCGAGGACATCGGATGCGGGCAGCACGGGCAGCGGTCGTCGGCGGCCGGTTCGGCGACATCGCCGAGCGAGTAGACGGCGGCGGTCATCGCGCACCCGCCGTCGCCTGTGCGCGCAACGGCGCCCCGACCTCGTGCAGATGTCGGAGGACGTACCCGTAGGACGCCGCCCAGCCGCACTGCGCGTAGTCGATGCCGTGCTTCGCGCAGAACTCCTTCACGATCACCTGCGCGTGCTTGAGATTCGGCCGGGCCATACTCGGGAACAGGTGGTGCTCGATCTGGTAGTTGAGCCCGCCGAGGGCGAAGTCCACGACCGGACCGCCGCGCACGTTGCGCGAGGTGAGCACCTGCTTGCGCAGGAAGTCGAGCTTGTGACCGGCCGAAAGCGTGGGCATGCCCTTGTGGTTCGGGGCGAACGAGCAGCCCATGTACACGCCCCAGAGGCATTGGTGCACGGCGATGAAGGCGAAGCCGACACCGGGCGAGAGGACCACGAACACCGCCGTCAGATACGCGGCGATGTGGGCCAGCATCAGCGCCGATTCGAGCTTCCGCCGCTTGAAGCCGCGCTGGAAGATCGCAGTCACGCTCGACACGTGCAGGTTCAGGCCTTCCAGCAACAGCAGCGGGAAGAACAGGTACGCCTGGTATTTCGCCATCCAGCGCAGGAAACCGCGTCGTTCGGCGCCCTGGGCCTTGGTGAAGATGAGGGCCGCGAGGTTGACGTCCGGGTCTTCGTCCTCGTGGTTGGGGTTGGCGTGGTGGCGGTTGTGCGTACCGATCCACCAGCCGTAGCTCAACCCGGTCAGTCCACCGTGGACGAATCCGGTGGCGTCGTTCGCCTTGCGGCTCGAGAAGATCTGCTTGTGCCCGGCGTCGTGTCCGATGAAGGACAGCTGCGTGAACATCATCGCGAAGAAGGCGGCGAGGAACAGCTGCCACCAGGAATCACCGAGGTGCGCGAAGGCAACCCATCCGCCCGCGAAAGCGAGGAGGTTCAGGGAGATTTTGAGCGCGTAGTAGACGCGCCTGCGTTTGAGCAGGCCGGCGTCTTTGACCAATTTGGACAACTCGGCGAAGTCGGTGCCCTGTTTGGACGGCGACGCCGGCTGATCCAGCGGCGTTGCGAAAGTCATGAGAGATCACACCGTTCTGGTTTGTGAAAGTGGTCAGTCCAGCAACGGGTTTCGGAACACCGAAGGGGTCTGGTTCGGCCGAGAGTGGCACTGGTCCCCACAACACGCCACGGTCGCTCCGTGGTCTGCCCCCATCGTCCCACGCCCGTCCAGCGGAAGCAATTCACCGGAACAGCACGATCTGGCGTACAGTCAAGGACATCGAGGGAAACTTCCCCCGGTTCCGTCCGGTCCGAGAACAGACCGGAGACAGGAGCACCGGCCAGACATCGATCCCTTCGCGCTCATGGTCCCGCCGGCCTGGTCCGGCGAGCAGCCGCCCGCCGCGCCGCGAGGTGCGCCCCGAGGCGCCCATCAGGGCCACGCCGCGATCGTCGATGGCACAAGACCTCTGACCTGTCGCCGTGTTCACGCCCACCCTTGGCGGGCGTGAACACGGTCAGAAAACCGTTAGCGCAGCCCCCAGCTTTCCAGCAGTGACGCGACTTCTTCGCGTTCGCCAGGCAGGAGCGGACGGCTCGGCGGTCGGACTTCAGGGCGGCACAAACCCAGTTGTGCCAATGCTTCTTTCACGACGCTCACGTTGTTGGCGTTGCTGTTCGCGGCCCGCATCTCCTCGAAGGGGCGGATGCGTTCCCAGTCGGCCATGGCGCCGCGGAAGTCGCCGTCCCGTAGCGAACGGAACATCTCCAGCGAGATCGACGGCGCGACGTTCACCAGTCCCGACGTGAACCCGGTCGCGCCGACGGCGAAGTAACCGGGCGCGGACAGCTCCGCCAGTCCGGCGATCCACGTGAACCGATCGAACCCGGCGTCCCGTGCCACCGACGCGAACCGCACCGGATCCGGCACCGCGTACTTCACGCCGACGACGTTCGGCGCGACGTCGGCGAGCCGGGTCAGCTGCTCTCCGCCGATCAGGGCGTTGCGCACGTACAGCACGACACCCAGTTCCGGAACGGACGCCGCGATGGCCCGGTGGTATTCGACCCAGCCCTCCGCCGAGACGTACGGATGCACCGGCTGGTGGATCATGACCAGGTCCGCACCCGCCTCCCGCGCGTGCCGTGCCGCGCGGATCGCCGTGGCGACGTCATGTCCGACACCGGCGACCACGGTCGCCCGGCCGCCCGCGGTCTTGACCGTCAGTTCGAGGCAGTGCCGCGCCTCGGCCTCGTCGAGCGCGTAGAACTCACCGGTGTTGCCGTTCGGCGTCACGACGTCGATGCCGCCGGTGATCAGCCGGTCCACCAGCTTCTCGTAGGTGTCCGGATCCACGGCGCCGTCGGCGTCGAACGGGGTCACCGGGATCGCCACGACCCCGGACAGCGCTCGTTTCAGCTCGTCGAACGAAGAAGCGGTCGTCACTGGCATGTCCGATCTGATATATGATGTGACGTCCTACGGTACCACGGCGAAGGTTTCGGGACGGGTGTCCTGAAGGTTGGGGCAGGCGGTCGGTACAGCGGGTCGTGAGTGGCGATTCGGGTTCTGGCCAAGGGTGTTTTAAGTACCTACGGCGGATACGGGGAGGGAAGGCCATCAAGAGCCTCAGCAGCACCACCAGTCACAACGACTGCGCGTGAAGGCCCCCTTCCCTCGGCTCAGCCGAGGGAAGGGGGCCTTCACGCGCTACCTCACGCCAGCAAGGCCGCAGGACACGGGTAGGTACCTGAGAGGGGGTTCGGTCTAACCCGAATCGCCACTCACGACCCTCGTGGCTAGCGCAGTGCGTCGAGGGCGAAGGCGGCGTACATCGCGACGCCGTTGGCCATGGCGTCCTCGTCGAAGACCACCCGGTTCGAGTGGTTCGCCTCGACGGTGGCCAGGTCGGCGCCGGGCGGGCAGGCGCCGAGGAACGCGAAAGCGCCCGGGACGCGCTGCAGGACGTAGGAGAAGTCCTCCGCGCCCATCACCGGGTTCTCCATGACCTCGGCGTTGCGGGCCCCGAGCACCTCGGCCGCCAGCTCCAGCACCCTGCCCGCGACCTGCGGGTCGTTCACCGTGACCGGGTAACCGGACACCACCTCGGCACTCACCCGGACGCCGTGGGCGGCACCGATCGCCTCGCACACCTTGGGCACCTCTTCACGCACGAAGGCCAGCGTCCGCTCGGACAGCGTGCGGATGGTGCCCTCCAGGAACGCCGTCTCCGGGATGATGTTGGTCGTCGTCCCCGCCTCGATGCGGGTGACCGAGACCACCGCGGGCTCGAACACGCTCACCTTGCGGGCCACCATCGTCTGCAGCGCGCCGACCATCGCCGCCGCCGCGGGCACCGGGTCGATCGCCTGATGCGGCGCCGAGCCGTGCCCGCCCCGGCCGGTGACCTTGACGTGGAAGCTATTCGCCGAAGCCATGATCGGACCCGGCCTCGTCTGCACGATGCCGGATTCGACCTGGGTGAAGATGTGCAGGCCGAACGCCTTCTCGACGCGTTCGCCCGCGGCTTCGAGCACGCCCTCGTGAATCATGTGGCGCGCGCCGTGCTCGCCTTCCTCGCCGGGCTGGAACATGAACACGACCGAACCGGCCAGCTCGTCGACGTGCTCGCTCAGCAGCCGCGCCGCCGAAGCCAGCATCGCGACGTGGGTGTCGTGCCCGCACGCGTGCATCGAGCCGTCTTCTTCGGAGGCGAAGTCGAGGCCGGTGTCCTCCTGCAGCGGGAGCGCGTCCATGTCGCCGCGGAGCAGGATCGACGGCCCCGGCTTCCCACCCCGGAGGACGGCGGTCAGCGAAGTGGTCGATTTGCCCTCGGTGATCTCCAGCGGCAGACCCTCCAGGGCCGCCTTGATCGCGGCCTGGGTCTTCGGCAGATGCAGTCCGATCTCCGGATTCCGGTGGATCTCCCGGCGGAGCTCTACGGTTTTCGCTTGGAGTGCGCGGGCTTCGTCCAGCAAACCGGCGAAGCGCGCGTCGGGGAGAGTGGGCAGGTCGGTGGGTCCGGTCATGTCTCGATAGTGGCGCATGAGGCGCTTCGGGCGCACCGTGCGTGCGTTCCGAATGCGGGCGGAATACGGTGTGCGCATGGCGGTGCAAGAGCCGATCACGGGGTTCGCGGTGGCCGTGGTGCGGGAGGACGGTCGGTGGCGGTGCAGCTCTCTTGACCCGGGAGCGCTCGCGGAACTCGACGCTGCGATCACCGAGCTCGGGAAATTGCGGTCGACGGGTGCCGCCTTCGGGCTGTTGGCGGTCGACGACGAGTTCTTCGTGATCGTCCGGCCGAGTCCGAGAGGTCCCTCGCTGCTGCTGTCCGACGCCGCCGCGGCGCTCGACTACGACATCGCCGCCGACGTCCTCGACGTGCTGAGAGTCGACCCGCCGGACGAGGACGACGACGCGGTCTGGCCGGAAGGCGACCTGGAGATCCTGACCGATCTCGGCCTGCCGGGTGCCGAACTCGAGGTGATCGTCGGCGAGGTCGACCTCTATCCGGACGAACAACTGCAGATGGTCGCGCAGCGGTGTGGATTCGCCGCCGAGTTCTCCAAGATCCTGGACGAGATCTGAGCCCCTCCGCCTCCGCCGCCGACATCGCCGCCGTCCAGGCGGCGATCGAAGCGGCGCGGGGTGCGGGCGACGACGTGCCGATCGGCGCCGTCGTACTGGCACCGGACGGCACCCCGCTGGCGTCCGCGCGCAACGCGCGTGAGGAGTACGGCGACCCGACGGCGCACGCGGAGATCCTCGCGCTGCGGGCCGCGTCCAAGATCTACGGCGACGGCTGGCGGCTCGAAGGCTGCACGCTCGCGGTGACGCTGGAGCCGTGCACGATGTGCGCCGGCGCCCTCGTGATGGCCAGGGTCGCGAAGCTCGTCTTCGGCGCCTGGGAGCCGAAGACGGGGGCGGTGGGGTCGCTGTGGGACGTCGTCCGCGACCGGCGGCTCAGCCATCGCGCGGAGGTCGTCGGCGGGGTGCTGGAGACCGAGTGCGCGGCCCTGCTCGAAGACTTCTTCCACGGGCAACGGGGTAACCGCACCGGGTGACAGATGTGTCACCTTCCGCTCCCCGGGTACTCCGGAGACAGGCGGCCGCAAACGGTGGCCGCAGTCGAAGGAGGAACGTCCGCCATGAGCGTTTTCGACAAGGCGAAGGACAAGGCCGAGCAGGCCATCGGCGCCGCCAAGGAGAAGCTCGGCGAGAAGACCGACAACCAGGACCTCGCGAATTCCGGTCGAGCCGACCAGACCGAGGGCCAGGTCAAGGAAGCCGGGCACGATCTGCGTGATCGCGCGGAAGGCGGCGTGCAGGACCTCAAGGACAAGTTCAACAAGTAGCCCTCACGCAGAAGAGCCGGTCTCCGTGGAGACCGGCTCTTCGCTGCGGTGGCGGTGGGATTTGAACCCACGGACGGGTATTAACCGTCACACGATTTCGAGTCGTGCTCCTTCGGCCGCTCGGACACGCCACCGCCGAGAACAATACCGGAGGGCGTCGGCGGCCCTTCAGGGGGTCAAGAAATCCGGGCGCTGATCTCGTCGATCGCCGCCGTCTGGTTCTCGACGATCTCCTGTGCCAGCGCCTTGGTCTCGGCGTGCTCACCCGACGACAGCACGGTCTTCGCCATCGCGACGCCGTTGCGCAGGTGCTCGGCCATCAACGGGAGCCAGGTGCGGTCGAACTCGTCGCCGGTCAGGTTCTGCAGTGCGGCGACCTGCCCCGAGGTGATCATCCCCGGCATCGAGTGCCCGGCGTGACCGGCCGCGGGGAGCACGGCCGCGTTCCACGACTGCAGCCAGCCGGTCATCGTCTGGACCTCGGCCGACTCGGCCTTGACGATCTTGGCCGCGACGGACTTCACGAACTCGGACGCCGACCGTTCCGAAGCCAGGTTCGCGACCTGGATCGACTGCTGGTGATGCGGGACCATCTGCTGGGAGAACGTGATGTCGGCCTGGTTGGCGCCCGGTCCGCCCTGCGCCGCCGGAGCGGCACCCGTGGCGGTCGAGCAGGCCGCGAGCACCCAGACGAGCAGTCCGAGCAGGGCCATCGGCAGTCGCCGTCGCATTGAGACCTCCGTAGTCATGGGGGACCGGCCCCTCCGCTCTGTGATACGGCTGTGACCTTCCGGCGGTTCAAAATCGGATTAGCCTTGGCAGGCATGACGGATCCGAAGACCGTGGTGACCGGTTTCCTTCAGGCTCTCGAAGAGCTCGACATCGACCGCGCGCTGGGTTTCCTGGCGATCGACATCGTCTATCAGAACGTCCCGCTCCCCGCCGCCCGCGGCCTCGGGGCGGTGGAGAAACAGCTGCGCACCATGGCTCGTTACGGCAGCGGTTTCGAGGCGCGCACGCATCACATCGCCGCCGACGGCCCGATCGTGCTCACCGAACGCACCGACGTCCTGCGCCGCGGCACCTGGGAGGCCGAGTTCTGGGTTTGTGGCACCTTCGAGGTCCGCGACGGCCGCATCGTGCTGTGGCGGGATTACTTCGACTGGACGACGTTCCTCGCGGCGAGCGCGAAAGGCGCGGGGAAGGCCGCTGTCGCCGGGGCGAAGTCGCTCATCGGCAAGTACCGCGCGCGGCAGGAGCTGGAGCGCTGATCCGCCTCATGAGTGGCTGGACATGACGCACCGCCGGTGTACGGGCACCGTCCTCCCCAGACGGGTCCCGTGCACCGGCGGTGCGCCCCCCATTCCCCCAGTTCCCCCCGCTCGCCCTCCCCGGCGAGCGTCAGAAGAGTGTGTCCTCGCTCACGTCGCAAAGGTAACTCCGGAAACGCCGGGTTGTACCCGGACTTGAGGTTCATTTAAGGCAGGGAAACACCAATGGTCTATGTGCGCGGCATTCCCGCGACATAAATGTCACCGTCGGCCACGGCGACGTCACGCGCACTGGACGCGCCGGTCGCCAGAATGCGGGCGGGATCGCGGAAGCCGGTGATCACCTCGACCCGCTGGACCGGTTTCGGGGTGCTGATCACGGTTTCCGGTTTCCAGACGCGCCCGTTCCCGAGCAAGAACGTTTCGATGCCCGGCTGTCCGTCACGAGTTCCGTAAACGCGCCAAGTGCCGCCATTGAGCGGTTCGATCTCGCGCATTCGGAGTCCGTTCGCGACTTCGCGGACTTCCCAGTCCCGGCCGTTCCACGCGCCCGCGAAATCGCGCGGCGAGCCCGCGGCGTCGAACTGGAACCAGGTGACGAACGGTTTGCCGTCGCGCTGCGTGCCGACCTGCAGGATGTAGTCCGGCGACTTGAGCCCGCCAGGGAGTTCGAGCGGCGTCTCGACGACCTTCAGGTACCTCTCCTGCTCGGCGTCGTCGACCTGAGTGCCGAGGTCGCGGCCCGCCGCGGAGAAGAACCGCAGGGTCCGGACGTCGAACGACAGGTAGTAGACGTTGCGGTGGTAGACGTCGTGCTTGTGCTGCGCCGGCCCGCCGCCGGCCAGCGTGTAGACGAACTGGATCCGCCCGGACGACGGCAGGTACCGCAGCTGGCCGACGTAGATCTCGTCCATGTGGTCGGCGCGGCCCAGCGAACCGAAGGCCCACTGTTTCCCGGTCAGCCGCACCGAGTTCTTCCACGTCCTCCCGTTGTCGCGGGAGACGATGTACTTCATCGGGCGGAAGTCCGGGTTCGCCGCCGGATCGAGTTCGTCGGTCGTCTCGCGGTAGAACATGAACAGCGTGCCGTCGGCGGTTTTGACCGGCATCGGGTAGCTCGCGGAATCTCCCTCCGGGATCTCCGTGTCGGTCCAGGTGCCGTCGAGGGAGTGGGCCAGTGGCGCGCGGCTGATCACGGTGCGCGTGTTGTGCATGCCGCGGAAGATCAGCAGGTGGCCGTCGCCCGCGAGCAGCATCGTCGGGTAGTTGTGCGGATCGGACTCGCCGTCGGCGATCTTCTTCGGTGCCGTCCAGGTGCCGGTCCGGTGGTCGTAGGCCTGGACGTAGGTGTCCGCGGCCTTGCCGGACCACGAGATGAAGGTCTTGCGCGCGACCGGATCGTGGATCCCGCCCGCGGTGGGCCGCCGGTCGGTGCGGGACGCGACCGTGCTCGCCGGGGTCATCACCTCGAACGCGGCTCTTTCGGATGGTTCGGCGGCCGCTGGGGAAACCGAGGTCACGAGACCCGCCGCGAGGAGAGGGACTAGCGCGCAAAGAAGTCCGCGCATGAAAACGCCTCCTGATGTGTGCAGGCGGCGGAGCTTGATCCTCTCACGAAGGAACCTGGAGGAACCAGCCTCGGCAGCGACGAAAGCACGGGTCCGAACGGACTAGCGGTGACGAATCGTTGTCTTGCCGTCTTCCTCATTTCACTTGTTCGGGGGAGTATTCCTCGACCGATCTTGCGAAGAGGGGACTCAGCGTGACCACATCCCGACGTGCTGCCCGGAGAAGGGCCCTGACCGCGGCCGTCGCCTCCGGGCTGGTCGTGAGCGGTGCCGCCGCTCCGGCCGCGCTCGCCGCGCCCAGCGCCGACGCCGTGATCGCCGAGGTCTACGGCGGTGGTGGCAACTCGGGAGCCACGCTGAGCAACGACTTCGTCGAACTCGCCAACCGAGGCGCGGCCGCCGTGAGCCTCGACGGCTTCAGCGTCCAGTACGCGCCCGCGTCGGGAAGCGGCTGGCAGGTCACGCCGCTGACCGGCGGTGTCGCGCCGGGGGCGCGGTACCTCGTCGCGCAGGCGAAGGGTTCGGGCGGCACGGTCGCGCTGCCGACCCCGGACGCCACCGGGACGATCACGCTGTCCGCCACCGCGGGCACCGTCGCGCTCGTCCAGGGCACGACGGCGCTGACCTGCAAGACCGCCGCCGACTGCGCGGCAGACAGCCGGATCAAGGACCTGGTCGGCTTCGGCTCGACCGCCGTCATCCGGGAGGGCGCCGCGGCACCCGCGCCGTCCAACACCGCGTCCGTCGCCAGGGGGACGACGCTGGCGGACACCGACGACAACGCCGCCGACTTCACCGCGGGCGCGCCCACGCCGACCAACAGCAAGGGCGAGACACCGGGCGAGACCGGCCCGCCGCCGGTCACCGCGAAGATCCACGACATCCAGGGCACCACCCGGATCTCGCCGTTCAAGGACCAAAAGGTCGCCGGGGTCACCGGTGTCGTGACCGCGATCCGGAGTTTCGGTTCGGCACGCGGGTTCTGGCTCACCGACACCGCTCCCGACGCCGACCCGCGCACCAGCGAGGGGTTGTTCGTCTTCACCGGTTCGACCACCCCCGCCGTGGCCGTCGGTGACGCGGTGACGGCCACCGGCACCGTCCGCGAGTTCTACCCGGACGCGCCCGCGACCTCGCCGTACCAGTCGCTCACCGAGCTGACCAGTGCGCAGTGGACGATCGATTCGAGCGGAAACGCCGTACCCGCGCCGACCGTCGTCACGCCGGCGTCGGTCCCGGACACCGTCGCCCCGGCGCCGGGCGGCAACATCGAACCGCTGCCGCTGGAGCCGTCGAAGTACTCGCTGGACTTCTGGGAGACGCACGAGAGCGAGACCGTCAGCGTCTCCGACGCGCGCGTCGTCGGCCCGACGTCGTCGTTCAACGAGCTTTACGTGACCACCAAGCCGCAGCAGAACCCGAGCATCCGCGGTGGCGCGGTGTACCTGGACTACGACCGGCTCAACACCGGCGTGCTCAAGGTCGCGTCGCTGATCCCGTTCGCCGAGACGCCCTTCCCGAAGGTCAACACCGGCGACGTGCTCACCGGCGAGACCTCCGGCCCGGTCGAATACAGCAACTTCGGCGGCTACACGCTGTTCGCGACGAAGCTGGGCGCGGCGAAGGACAACGGCCTGCAGCGCGAGAGCACCCGTAAGCAGCGCAGTGGTGAGCTGTCGGTGGCGACCTACAACGTGGAGAACCTGTCCGCTTTGGACAGTGCGGAGAAGTTCGGCGAGCTGGCCAAGGCCATCGCCACCAACCTGGCGAAGCCGGACATCCTGAACCTGGAAGAGATCCAGGACAACAACGGGCCCACCAACGATGGCACCGTCGCCGCGGACCAGACGTTGCAGAAGTTCGTCGACGCGATCGTCGCCGCCGGTGGCCCGCGCTACGAGTGGCGGCAGATCGACCCGGAGAACGGCAAGGACGGCGGGCAGCCGGGCGGCAACATCCGCGTCGGCTTCCTGTTCAACCCGGCTCGCGTGTCCTTTGTGGACCGTCCGGGCGGCGACGCGACCACCCCAGTCGGCGTCGTGAAGGAACGCGGCAAGACCCACCTGACCGCGTCCCCAGGCCGGGTCGAACCCTCCGACGAGGCGTGGAACGCCAGCCGTAAGCCGCTGGCCGGCGAGTTCGTCTTCCAGGGCCGCACCGTGTTCGTCATCGCGAACCACTTCAACTCCAAGGGCGGCGACCAGCCGACCCACGGCCGCAACCAGCCGCCGGTGCGGAGTTCCGAAGTGCAGCGGGCCAAGCAGGCGACCGTGCTCCGCGGCTTCATCGACAAGGTGCTCGCGTCGGACAAGAACGCGAACATCGTCGTGGCCGGTGACCTGAATGACTACCCGTTCTCGCCCGCGGTGCAGACCCTGACCGCCGGTGGCGCGCTGAAGGACCTCATCGCGTCGCTTCCGGAGAATGAGCGGTACAGCTACGTTTTCGAGGGTCAGTCGCAGGTGCTCGACCACATCCTGGCGTCGCGGGCGCCGCGCGGGACCGACTACGACGTCGTGCACCTCAACGCGGAGTTCGCGAAGCAGGCGAGCGACCATGACCCGCAGGTGCTGCGGTTCCGGCCGAGCGCGGGCAACCCGATCCAGGACGCGTTCTACGACCTGGCGGACCACCTGGAACGCGTCTTCGGCCCCTACCTGCCGACTCGGTAGTTACGCGCGTGAAGGCCCCCTTCCCTCGGCTCAGCCGAGGGAAGGGGGCCTTCACGCGCTGTTCAGGAGCGTTTGGCGCGCCAGCCGAGGGAAAGAACGGCCTGGACGAGTTCCTGGTAGCTCGGCTTGACCTCTTCCAGGTACCGCTCCAGGTAGCCGGCGCGCGCTGTCGGCACCGGCTGGGGGTCTTCGTCGTCCGGCAGCCAGGCGAGGCCTTCGACGTTGTGCTGCGCCATCTTCCACCAGCGTGTGCACCGGTCGATCGCCCGCTGCTCGCGTTCGGCGGCGTCCGCGACCGCCTGGTGAGCCTCGGCGAGCCGGGCCTCCAGTTCGTCCGCGCGGCCGATCTCCCAGTCGCGGAGGTTCTCCGCCGAAGCGCGGGCGAGGCCGACGATCTCCTTGTACCGCATGGCCGCGGTCATGCCGTCATCCATCGAGAAGCCCTTCCGGCCGCTGGAACGGGATGATCACCTCTGGTGCGCCGTGGGTCGTGCGGTCGAAGAACAGCGCCCGGCCCGGTCGCGGCGACCAGTGCACGACCTGCCCGGCGGCGAACGGTGACAGTTCGTTGCCCTGGACGTCCAGTGCGGCCCAGGTGCCGATGTCGTCGGTGCCCGCGAAACCGAGGGTGTCCTTGAGCCGCGCGACACTGCGCCACCAGCCGATGGTGTGGACGCCGTGCGTGGGCCCCTGCTTCAGCAGCACCCGCAGCTGGTCCAAACCGCTCTTCAACTGCCCGGGTGCCTTGGCCTCCAGCGCGGGGATCGAGGCGTCGACGCCGTACAGCAGCAACACCTTCGCATTGTCCAAAGAGGACAGATTCTCCGCGATATCGATTACCCGGGAAGGCAGGTCGTCGACCAATGACGCGTGGTGTCCCTCCGCTTTCAGCCGCTCTGCCAGCTCGGCCACCGCCGGAACGGACGCCTCGATCGGGCACGAAAGCACGAACTCCACCGAACCGAGCGGATGCTGACGCGCCAGCGAGCGCGCGGCGGAGTCCATGATGGACAGTGCCTCCGCCGTCGCGGCACCCAAGACCGCGATGTTGCGGCCGGGCGCCTTCGGCAGGTCGACCCCGCAGGCGGCCTCGTCGACGTCGATGGACTGCCCCAGCAGGGCTCGCGGCTTCTTCGTCGGCTTCAGATCGTTGAACACCGGGAACTGTTCCAGCACCGGGGAATGCGCGCCGTCGAACAGCCGGGGCCGCTTGAACGACTCCGAATACCGTTCCCACAGCCGGTGCTGCAGTTTGACGAAGACGTCCTTGCTGCTCGCGTCCGGCACGTGGGCGAGCTGGTTCCCGTGCGCGATACCGGAATCGTGGTTGATCACCGCATGCCATTTCGGCGCCGAAACCGCCGCGTTGTTGGTCTCGGACAGCACCCGCCGTGCCTTCGGCATCGCGATCCGCAGTGTGCACTGCTCGAACACCGCCGGTTTGCCCCAGAACGCCTCGATCCCGGCGACGTCCTGGCTCGCCAGCACCAGGTGGATGCCTTGCGACCGGCCTCGCCGCGCGATGTCCTCCAGCAGCTGGGTCGCGGTCGAGGTCACGCCGTCACGGCCGGCGAACAGGTACTGGAACTCGTCGATCACCGCGACGATCCGCGGCCAGTGCCCGCCGGGATCCTGCTCCCGCAGATCCGCGAGATTGGTGACCTCGTGCTGTTTCGCCGCCGCCGAACGACGGCGCAGCTCGTCGGCGAGGAAGCGCAGCAGCGCCAGGCCGAACTCGCGGTCGGTGTTGACGTTGACGCCGATGAGCTTGGCGTGCGGCAGCCAGCTGGCGTCACGCCGTCCCGGGGCGAGCCCGGCGAACGACACGCCTTCCTTGAAGTCCAGCAGATACAGCGCGAGTTCGTCCGGCGAGTACCGCGCCGCGAGACTGCCCAGCAGCGAGTACAGGAAGTTCGTCTTCCCCGAACCGCTCGGCCCGCCGATGAGCGCGTGCGGGCTGGCGTCGCCGATGACGACCTCCACCGCCTCGCCCTCGTAGAACCCGACCGGTGCCCGCAGTTCCCGTGCCGAACTCTCCTTGCCCAGTTCGGTCGGCAGGAGGTCGGCGAACGAACGGGGACCGCCCTGTTTGGCGATCAGCGCCTCGGCGATCCGCCCGGCGGCCCGGATGACCTGCGCGGACGGCATCGGCGGATCGAGGTCGACGACCAGATCCGGGCCGGTCATGCTGCTGGTCGCGCGCCGGTCGTCGTACAGGCTCAAGGTTTCGACCGACGTCGACAAGGTGGTCGGCACGTCGATGAGGATCAGGCAGATCCCGGCCGCGAGCGCCCCGGTGGCGACGCGTTTCAGCTCGCGGGCGCGCTCCGGTTCGAGGGTCTCCCCGTTGCCGTAGAGCACCGCGACGCGGAACGGTTCGACGCGCTGGCCGCTCGCCTGCCGGATCTCCCGCAGCGACGTGTGGCCCGCCTGCATCCCGGTCGCGTGGATACGGCGGATGTGCCCGGCCAGTTCGTCGAGGAGGTCCTCCAGCCGTCCCGGGTCGTACAGGGTGAGCGCGCTCGTGCGGCTCAGCGGATAGAGGTCCGGCAGGATCGCGGTCAGCTGCCCGACGTCCCACAGGTGGACGCGCACCGCGCCGGGCTCGAAGGTGCTCAGCACACGCATCAGCAGGTTCTGCACGATGCCGTCCACCGCGGCCCGGGTCTTCGGTGCCGAGGTGATGGACAGATGCGACTCGTCGAGCAGGGGTATCGCGACGTCGAACGTGCGCGGGACGTCCTTGCCCGGCACGGTCGCCGAGCCGACCCGCCACAACCCCGGCGCGGTGATGCCGGGATTCCCGCCGACCCGGCCGAGCCAGTTGCCCGGCTGCTGGCCGGCGGGGCCCGGCGCGTTGTTCGTGACGAGGTCGCGCAGCGCGTCCGGACCCGCTTCCCAGTCCGCGTAGAACTGGTTCCGCACGTTGCCGAGCAGACCGAACACCTCGCCAGCGGCGGGATGTCGCGACCATTCGGCGTACTGATCCGAGGTGGAGTTGTTCATCCCCACCCGGACGATGTGCTGTTCCAGTTGCAGTTTGGCCAGTTCCGCCTCGGCGGCCTGGCGGGCGCCGGCGGCGGCTCCGAGGACGAGTCCGATCTGGTGCCGGACCCGTTCCAGCGCCGTGGCGACGCGATTGCGCTGTTCACTCGCTTTGCTGCCCATACCGGCTCGCCGATCTCAGAGGCGTGATTGGTAACCGCTGACCAGGTCGTCAGCGGCGGAAAGGCGCGTCAGGAGGTTTTCTATTCCCTCGTCGGCCTGCGCCAGCTGCGACGGCACCCATGGCACGGCTTGAGCCTGTGGATCCACGATGGCCCGGCGGGCCTCTTCGAGCAGGCTTCTGGCCCGTTCGGCGTGCGTGCGTCCGTCGGCGAGGCCGGTTTGGACGGCCGTCAGCAGCTGGTGCAGTTCCTCGAGGTACATGCTAGAGGCGGGTCGAGTACGACTCGGCCGACGAGATGCCGGCCTGGATGGTGCTTTGCATACCGGTGATGCCCTGCAGTGCCTCGGCGAGAAGCCCGTGCGCCTGGCTCACCTCGTGCTGGGTGCTGCCCTGCGTGGCCTGGGAAAGTGAAAGCTGGGCTTCTTCGAGAGACTGCGCTGCCTGCTGAAGTGCGGCGATACCCGCGGATGCTTTCTCGTTCGCGAGCGCGATACCAGCGCGGATCTCTTCGACTCCGGCCATTTTGGCGGACTCCTTGGGACGTCGGGGGCTGGAACGACCACCATTAAACTTAGCGTGATCAACTGACTCTGTTAAGTGAAGGTCCTGCTAAGTAATCAACAAGGCCCCGGACGTCGGAACGTCCGGGGCCTTGCTGACGGCGGAGGATACAGGATTCGAACCTGCGAGGGCGTGAACCCAACACGCTTTCCAAGCGTGCGCCTTAGGCCGCTCGGCCAATCCTCCGTGGGGAACTTTACCGGATGCCCTTTCGGTCCTTCGAAGGCGGGTCTGACCTGGGTTTCCGGCTTGGTCGCCTCAGGCGCGCGCCGGAGCGAGAACGTCGGCGACGACGCAGGTGATGTTGTCCGGTCCGCCGCCTTCGTTGGCCAGGTGGATCAGGTGCGGGACGGTCTCGGCGGGATCTTGGAAGGCGCCGAGGACGTCCTTGATAACGGTTTCGACAACCGTTGCCGTTAACCCGTCCGAGCACAGCAGGAGACGGTCCCCCGGGGCCGCGTCGAAGGTCCAGATGTCCGCTTCGCCGCTGCCGGTGCTCAGGAGTGCCTTCATGAGCAGTGAGCCGCGAGGGTGCCCTTCGACCTCCGACGGGTCGATGCGGCCGTCGTCCGCGAGGGCCTGAGCGAGGGTGTGGTCGCGGGTGAAGCGCTGAAGTGTTCCTCCGCGGAGGAGGTATCCCTTGGAGTCGCCGATGTGGGCGGCCGTGAAGTGCGACCCGTCGAACAGCAACGCCGTCAGAGTGGTGCCCATGCCCCGCGTCTCGGGCTCCTGCTCGGCCGTCGCGGCGAGCCTGTCATCGATGGTGCGAAGGCCGCCGGAGAGCACCTCGACCAGGTCGACCTCCGCGAGGTCGAAACCGCCGAGGTCCGCGTCGAGCCGGGACAGGACGCCGACCGCCTCGGCGCTCGCCACCTCGCCGTGCGGCTGGCCGCCGATGCCGTCGGCGACGGCCAGCATCCTGGGGCTGGCGTAGACCGAGTCCTGGTTGACCTGGCGGCGCCGCCCGACATCCGAGCCGGCGGCGTACCGAAGGGTGTACCTCATGGATCCCAGTAAAGCAGCTGTGTACTGAGTTCACAAACAAAGGGCTGGAATGGTCAGCTGTCGGTTACGATGCGCCGATGGAGGAGCAAGCCACCGTCAGCGCGGCGGACATCGCGCGGATCGCCGGCGTCGGCCGCGCCGCGGTGAGCAACTGGCGTCGACGTTACGGTGATTTTCCGCCGCCCGTCGGCGGGACGGCGTCGAGCCCCCTCTTTTCGCTGGTCACCGTCGAGAACTGGCTGCGTGAGCGAGGAAAGCCGTTCGAGATCTCGCTCGGTGACCGGATCTGGCAACGGCTGCGGAACCTCGGCGACGACCTGTCGCTCGGCCTGCGGGTGGGCCGGGTGGGGTCGTATCTGACCCGGCCGGGCGAGTGGTCCTTTTCGCCCCGCTACGACGACGCGGAATTGCTCAGCCTGCTGGACCGCTTCGTGGGCGAGCGAGGCGCGCGCGAGGCCTACGAATTCCTGTGCGAACGCTACGTCGAGGCGCACTCGCGTCAGCTCTCCGTCACCCCGGAACCGGTGGCCGCGCTGATGTCCCGCCTCATCGGCCCCGAACCCGGCGTCGTGCTCGACCCCGCGTGCGGGCTCGGGACACTGCTGCTGGCCTCCGGCGGGACCCGGCTGCTCGGCCAGGCCGACGATCCGGCGACCTCGTGCATCGCCGCGCACCGGCTGCTGCTCGCGGGGGCCGACATGGAGATGTACGGCGCGGACGCCCTGGCGATGGACTCCTACGAAGGGGTGCTCGCGGACACCGTCGTCTGCGATCCGCCGTTCAACGAGCGGGAATGGGGTTACGACGAACTCGTCGGCGACCCGCGCTGGGAATACGGCCAGCCACCGCGTGGCGAGCCGGAACTGGCGTGGGTGCAGCATTGTCTCGCGCATGTGAAACCCGGCGGGCTGGTCGCGATCCGGATGCCGCTGGCCGCCGCCGGACGCCGCACCGGACGGCGGATCCGCGGAAACCTGTTGCGGGCCGGGGCTTTGCGTGCGGTGGTGACGGTCAGCGGCTCGGACGTCTGGCTGCTGCGGCGCCCGGAACCCGGTGAGCGCCCGCCCTCCCGGCTGCTCCTGCTGGCCGATCCGTCCACTGTGGAGGATCAATGGGCGGCGCATTTGCGCGGTGACGAGGTGCCGGGCGCCGTCCGGATCATCGATCTGCTCGACGAGGAGATCGACCTTTCCCCCGCCCGGCATCAAACGCGGGACGAACACGCGGGCGAGGCGTTCCTGGAAGTCCGGCGGTATTTCGACGGGATCCGGCCGGAACTGCCGTCGCTGGTGGTTTCCGCGGAAAAACCCGCGTTCACCACGATCGGTGAGCTGCTGAAGTCCGGGGTGCTCAGCGTGCCGGAAACGGTGGAGGCGGGCGACGTCGTCGCGTCGCCGGCCGTACCCGCATATGTCCACAGTGGATCGCCGACGACGGTTGAGCCGTCGATGTCGAAGTACCGCCCCGACCCCGAACGGCTGGACGCCGCGTTCCTCGCCGGCTGTCTGCGCGCGGCCGGGCAGATCGCGCCGACCTCCTCCACCCGGATCGACCTCAAGCGCACCCGGATCCCGCGTCTCCCGATCGAGACACAGCGCGCGCACGGGGAGGCCTTCACCCGGCTCGCGGAGTTCGAGGACGCACTGCGCGAGGCGGCGGAATCGGGCATGGAGCTGGTGAGACTAGGCTTGGCCGGGCTCACCGAAGGACAGCTCAAGCCGGAGAATTAGGTTGCTGATCGCCGATCGCTACGAACTCGACGAGCTGCCGCTCGGCCGGGGTGGGATGGGCGCGGTCTACGCGGGCCACGACCGGCATCTCGGCCGCCGCGTCGCGGTGAAGTTCCTCGGGCTGCCCGGCGGTCCGGACGCCGAACTCGAACAGCGGTTCATCCGCGAGGCGCGGATCCTCGCGACGCTGGAGCACGCGGGTGCGCCGACGCTGTACGACTTCGGCACCTACGACGAGCGGTTGTACCAGGTCATGCAGTTCATCGAGGGCGTGACCGTCGCCGATCTCGCCGCCGAACACGGCCCGCTGCCGGTGCCGTGGGCGGCCGCGATCGCCGCGCAGGCGTGCGCCGTCCTGGCCGGCGCGCACGCGCTTTCGATCTGCCACCGCGATCTCAAGCCCACCAACCTGATGCTGTGTCCCGACGGCAGCGTGAAGGTGCTCGACTTCGGGCTCGCGATGCTGCGCGAGACCGACGTCGCCCAGTTCACCCGCGCGGGGCAGATCCTGGGCACACCCGCGTACATGGCGCCCGAGCAGATCCAGCGCGGGATCGCGGGACCGCGCAGCGACCTGTACGCGCTGGGCTGCGTCCTGCACGAAATGCTGACCGGCAGACAGCTGTTCACCGGTCCGACGGCGTACGCGGTGTTCGAGAAGCAGGTCAAGGAAAGTCCGGCTGAAGTGGACGGAGTACCGGGTGGACTGAACGTCCTGCTCGCGGATCTGCTGGAGAAGGACCCGGAAAGACGTCCCGCGGACGCGAACGAACTGTTCGAACGGCTGGCCGTGTTCGCCAGGGATCTGCCGCCGCTGCCCGGCTACCTGGACGAGGGCGCCAATCCCGGCCGGATGTACGCGAGAGTCGTCGGCCGCGTGCCATGAGACGTGATCGTGACCTTCCGCCCAACAACCCCGGACGGGTGAGTTCCGTCTTTACCCATGTCAGACGAACTACGGACAAACGGGGGTAAGGGTCGTGAAGAGGTTCTTGGTGGGGGTGACCGCACTGGCCACCGCGCTGGTGCTGACCGCGTGTTCCGGCAACACCGGCGGCGGCGCGCCCGGTGGTGGCGCTGTCGCGCAGGGTGACCCGGCCTCCGGGACCACGACCACTTCGGCGCCGTCCTCGGCACCCGCCACGTCGTCGTCGCCGACACCGACACCTACGCCGAGCAGTTCGAGCTCCAGCCCGAAGCCGACGTCTTCGAAGCCCAAGCCGACGCCGAAGCCCACGCCGAAACCGGCGGCCAAGCCTGCCGCGAACGTCGCCGACGTCCCGTGCAAGGCCGCGCTGGCTTCACCGGGCGTGAGCGCCTGTGTGGACCTCTCCGCGCTGAAGACCTGGCTGCTGCAGGACGGCAAGGTCATCTACGGTCCGGTCAAGCAGCTGCCCGGCAAGAAGGGCCACGCGACACCGACCGGCGTCTTCCACGTGTCGAACAAGGTCAAGAACTACCACTCGAAGGAATTCGACGCGCCAATGCCGAACTCGGTGTTCTTCCTGCCGGGTATCGCCTTCCACACCGGCAGCCTGTCGGTGTACTCGCACGGCTGCATCCACCTGTCCGCGGCGGCTTCGCAGAAGTACTTCTCGACTCTGCAGAGTGGCGACGTGGTGCAGGTCGTGGCCTGACCTTGAAGCTTCCGTGAGGCCTGGGCCGGGTTGGTCGTGAGTGGCGATTCGGGTTCTAAGAGCCTGTTCCTAAACCTGTGGTGTGTCGTGTTGGCATAAGGGTGGGCTCCTGGTAGCGAGGGAGGTGCTGAAGCCAAACCCTCAAACCAGGAG